>JBLHRL010000063.1:0-16368 GCA_047625975.1 Arenicella sp. | reverse complement strand
TGACAGGCCTCAGGGTGACAGGCCTCAGAGTGATAATAGAAGTAGCGAAAATAATGATAACCAGCAAAGGCAAAGCAACTCACAGGGTAGCCAAGCGGTTAATAAGCCAGCTACGGCTAAACCAGTTGACGGCAATACTTCCGAGTAGCGTCAAATACGGCAGCTAAGTTGCTGTTTTTCTTGGGAGAAACTATACTAACGGCAGAGTGAAGTTTACTTTTCTCTGCCGTTAGTCGTTACGACCCTATACAAACAAAAATCTAATTAGCAACTATGTGTGGCATCGCCGGAATACTATCACCTCAGGCCCAGGCCTCATCAATCCAAGCTCAATCGCATCAGAGTGATGAATCTCTCTCGCACTGGTCAAGCAAGCAAACCAAAATCGCTCTCGATCCCGAGTTGATAAAGCAACGAGCATCAAAACTAAAAGCCATGCAGGACGCCCTCGTTCATCGTGGCCCTGATGATAAAGGCACGTTCTTTTCGCCCTCATACCAAGCAGCTCTGACTCATACTCGTCTGTCGATAATTGATTTGAGTGCAGGTGGTCATCAGCCAATGAGCGCGGTCAATGACCGCTACACCATTACCTTTAATGGCGAAATTTATAACTATAAAACGCTTCGCACCCAACTAGAATTAGACGGCGAAGAATTTAGCGGCGATTCGGATACCGAGGTTATTCTCAAGCTTTATATAAATAAAGGGCCTGCCTGCGTACAAATGTTACGCGGCATGTTTGCCTTTTTGATCTGGGATGAACAAGAACAGCAAGCATTCGCGGCTCGAGATGCATTAGGTATAAAACCTTTTTACTACCTAAAAGCGAACCATTCGTTTGTTTTTGCATCGGAATTGAGGGCTGTTTTGGCCTCCGGATACAGCTCACGGCGAATATCTAGCCGTGGAATTATGAGCTATTTAATAAAAGGAACTGTGGCTGAACCAGATACGGCCATTAGGAACGTTAAAATGCTGCCAGCCGGTACTTGTTTGACCTGGAAGTCGGGCAAGACCAAGCTTAATAGATATTGGAACTTAGACTTCTCAGTGACCCAATCAAGCCGCCCGAAAGCAGTTGAGATTACTCGAATGGCGCTAGAGAATAGCGTCCGCGCTCACCTAGTTGGTGATGTGCCAGTGGGTATTTTTCTAAGCGGCGGAATAGATTCCACCGCGTTGGTGGCGATTGCCAGCAAACTCAGTAAACAGCAGATCAACACCTATTCTATCGGTTTTGAAAAGCCTGAATGGAACGAGGCTGATATTGCCAAACGTGTCGCTGCGCATTTCGGCACCAAACATACAGAGTTTTTGATCACGGCTGAAATTGCTAAGCCATTATTTAGTAAATTCTTAGTTGATATAGACCAACCAAGCATAGACGGATTTAATACCTACTGCGTATCAAAACTAGCCAGTGAGGCCGGTGAAAAAGTGGTTCTATCAGGCCTTGGTGGCGATGAGTTATTCGCAGGTTATAAGTCGTTCGAAGTGCTTCCAGAGATGATGCGCAAAAGCCAACGACTGAAAGCAATAGGCTTTATTCTAAAGCCACTCAGCAAAGCCCTGTATAAGTTTCTATCGCCTCGTCATAGACGAATCGGCGATGCAATTAACAACTCGCTCTCGTTAACCGCCGCACACCAGAGTTTTAGAGGAATATTTTCTATTTCTGAAGCATATGAGCTCACCAATATCATCTGCAGCAAGGCGCCTAAAGAAATAGTCGTTAGCGAGCCCAAACACGCGTCAGAAGCAGACAATATTAGCCACCTCGAATTAAGTAGCTACTTGCGCAATCAGTTGTTGCGCGATAGCGATGTGGCAAGCATGGCTTGGGGGCTAGAATTACGTGTTCCGTTCATCGACCGTATGTTTATCGAGCAGATTGGTTCGATATCAGCCGATATCCGCCTGCAATACGGTAAGCAGTTATTAATAGACTGTGTACCAGAATTGCCCTCATGGGTCGTCAATCGGCCCAAGCAGGGGTTTAGATTTCCGTTTGATGAATGGTTTGAATCAAGCTGGAATGATATGCCAATGCCACTTACACCAAAATGGATCCCTCTAAAACCGTGGTATCGCCGTTGGAGCCTAGCGGTACTTAACGACTGGAAAGCGCGGCATGCACGTTAAGGCTAAGGGTCTGAAAGTTCTACACGTTATTCCTTCAGTCGCCACTTGTCGAGGAGGCCCCAGCAAAGCTGTTCTGGAGATGGTGCTAAACTTGCGTATTCTCGGAATAGATGCCGAGATAGCCACGACAAATGATGATGGATTGAACGATCTAGAGGTCAGTCTTAATAAGCTTATTGACTACAAGGGAGTACCTGTGCGCTTTTTTAAGCGTGCCTCGCCACCTATCAGCGCGATTCGAGAATTTTCATATTCATCAAGTTTCACTCGATGGCTTAGGCGCCATATCACCGACTATGATGTCGTGCATGTACATGCACTATTTTCGTATTGCTCAAGCGTTGCTATGTTTCTGGCACGAAAAAGGGCAGTGCCTTATTTAGTACGCCCGATTGGCCAGCTTCAGTCTTGGTCTTTACAACAGGCCAAAGTTAAGAAATCCTTGTATTTGAGGGCCGTCGAAAAAGCAAATTTAGAGTCGGCTAACGCCGTACATTTTACCTCTCAGGCAGAACAATTAGAGGCAAACCAACAATTCGATCTCGCTGGTCATGTAATTCCACTTGGCGTTGATTTTGCTGAAAGATCAACGCTAAGCAAAGAGCAGCTGTTGCAACACTTTGCTATTGCCGCTGAAGGCAACCGCTTTATAGTGTTATACCTATCACGATTACATCATAAGAAGGGCCTTGAACTTCTGATGCAAGCCTTGTCGCGAATTGACGACACGGCGTTTTCGTTGCTAATCGCGGGTGACGGCGAGGTTCGCTACAAGAAAAACCTTAGCCGCTTAAGTCGGCAGCTAAGAATCGCTGAAAAATGTCACTTTCTCGGCCATGTTGACGGTCAAATAAAGGACTCTCTTTTGCATCACTCAGACCTTTACGCACTTACTTCTTACTCGGAGAACTTCGGTATATCGGTCTTAGAGGCAATGGCCACCGGACTTCCGCCACTAATAAGCGATGGTGTAGCACTATCAAAAGTTGTTGGCGACCATAAACTTGGTCTCGTCTGCTCAATCGATGTTAAGCAAATCGAAACCGCACTACGTTATGCTTTCGCCAATCAAAAAGAACTTAAAGCCATGGCTGAAAGATCGCATCGCTATACCAAGCAACACTACTCATGGCCAAGTATATCTAAGCAACTAAAGTCACTTTACCTTTCGCTTACCACGGTTGACGATGGGCCGCATAAAGAAAGTTAAATAGAGAGGCTTGTAGAGTTCTAGCTTAATCAAAAATGAGACCGTTACCGATCTTAATCGAACCTTACTTTAATTCATCGCTATGCATGGCAAAACACAACCATAAGCGGGCGCGCTGTAGGCCCCGCTTGGCTTATCTAGCATGAGCAGCTTATGCGCCTCGTGCGACTAGGCTTGGTGACGTACCAAAACCAAACCGGCTGACCGTAAGCGATAATACGATGCAGCTGATAAGAGTTACGAACATCGAATGAATGTAGTGGATGGGCGCGTTAAAAAACAAAATTCCGTATAGCGCCACACCGAAGATAACCGCAATAATAGCTGCGCGCGAATCAACGTCGTTAAATACTAGGCACACCAAGAAAGCCGACAAAATAGGCATACTCAGCAAACCATACATCTGTTGAATAGTTTCAATAATGCTCGATGACTTCGCATATGTTGGTACTAAAATCAGACCAATGACGACAATAGTGATGGTGATAATCGCATTCAATTTCTTAACGTTAGCTTTACGAGATGAGTACTTTTCATGAATATCGCAAACATATAGAGCCGTAGACGCATTCAAGATGCTGTTGACACTGGTCAATACGGCGGCGGCAATTGCCGCGGCAAATGCACCCGACAACCAAACAGGTAGCACATCCCCGACAATGCGCCCATAAGCACCGTCGTTTTCGATACGACCATATAACTTGTACGAAACAATACCGGGAATAACGATGATCGCTGGCACAATCAATAACCGAATAATAGCCGCCGCATAGACGCCTTTCTGGCCTTCTTGAACGGTTGGGGATGCCATCGCTCGCTGTGTAATCGTTTGATTAGTACTCCAGTAAAAAACCTGGATAAACAACATCCCCGTGAGCAAAGTGTGCCACGGGATCGCTGAGGCATTATCGCCAATCAAGGTTAAACGCTCAGCCGGAATACCAGAAAAATCAAAGTCGATCGCTTTTAGTGCCAAGAACACCACTGCCAAGCCCAATGTAAGCAACAATACGCCACTATAGGCATCCGACACGGCAACTGCGCGCAAACCACCAAACACCGCATAGGCTGCGCCTGCGAGGGCAAAGGCGATGGCTATGTAGATAATCGAACTTTCAACGCCAAAAATCATACCCGAGCTCTCGATGCCAAACATAGTGACCATAAATTTCGAGCCACCATAAAGCATTGCTGGGATGAAAATGCCCACGTTTCCAAGTAAGAACAACACGCTAATTAGCGCACGAATATGCTTGTCACCGTATCGCTTTTCTAAAAGTTCGGTAGTGGTCGTACATTGGTACTTGTAATAAACCGGTAAAAATACCTTAGCCAGTACAATCAAGCCAATAACTGCGGCAAATTCCCACCAAGCAACCAATAGCATCTGGTTACCGTTCATACCAACTAATTGGTCAGTGCTTAGATTGGTAAGGGTTATCGAACCGGCAACAAATATCCATGTGAGACCACCGCCAGCAAGGAAAACTTCTTTATTGTCTGCTTCAACTGAATGGTCCGTAGCGCGAATCGCTGAGCGACACTTGATATACGTTAAAAAAGCGATTAGTGCGGTAATAAAGACAAAAATACCGACTTGCAGCGTGGCTGATGACATGGCGTGCTCTCCTAGTTAGGTGTTATCAGAATCAAGCCTTCGGGTATACCGAGTTAGCTGGCTCCGAATTTATACAAACAGACTCCACCAATAGCAAGTCGCTATTTAATCATCAACTAATGGTGAGTGATAAACTATTGCGGTTCAGTTTTTTTATTATTTTGATAAGCGGCCTGAGCATAACTTCTGTGTAAAAGGAAAACGTTTGACACTTTACCTTACAATAAAGCTATGACTGGGTTACTAATAATCATATAAATCATATCAGTGAAGATGCAGGCTCTCCAGTACTATTTCTAAGCGATCATAACTCACGCTCGAGAAAGCCATCAAAGCTAAGAAATCTGTGCCTCTAACGACCTTACGAGATGATCGTCTAAACCCAGCGCAGTAACTAAGCTATCCTTATAGAGGGTTTCGGTTAAGCTAGAATCATCACCAATTAATAAGCGAGTGGCGACGTATACCTCACTGGCTTGTACTTGGCTGGTGACTCTTTGTGCTAATTCTCCCGCACTCAATGGAGAATCAATGATGTTTTCAAGCATCATTGCCATCTCGCCAGGCAGGTGTAGTTCAAGTGCACGGTGTTTGATTGCTTGTTGTTCTTGGCTATCGACATAGCCGTCTGCATTGGCGGCAGCTACCATTGCCTCAATTAATAATAAACCTCGAAATTCAAGCGCATCAGCCTCAAGCTTATGCACCGACTGTTCGGCCGAAATGGCAGCTTCGGTAGTCTGCTGCCAATTCTGGTAGCCTTTATAAGCCACAGTGCCGAGAGCCGCTAGACCGCCCAGTTTAATAGCAGTAGTGGTTAATGTTCGCCCGCCTCGAGTACCCAGTAAACCAAGTAACAAAGCCGATGCCATAGCCCCTTTTTTAAGGCCATCAAGCATTAGCTCACGATCTTCGCCGCCGCCAGGAATATCAAGCTTTTGCTCAGCCACCTCACGACCCTTTTCAAGGTATTGTTTGCCAGTGGCTAATATTATCTCTAATAATTGGCCTGCGTCAAAACCGCTATCTTGTTGCTCGTTGCTCATCTGGAGAGTCTCGCTTTACTGGTTAACGATGCCTCATTTAAACACAGTTTACTTATTTCTCGAAAACCGCAATAGATTCTACGTGCGCGGTATGCGGAAACATATCGATTACGCCAGCGTAAGTCATGCGGTAACCATGCTCATTAACCATCACGCCTGCGTCTCGCGCAAGAGTTGCTGGGCCGCATGAAACGTAAACAACTTTAGACGCACCGAAGGCTGGCAGCCGCTTAATCATTTCGGCCGCACCAGAGCGCGGTGGGTCTAGCAAAATCTTGTCAAACTTTTGCTCCAGCCAATCTCCATGCGAGCTTGGACTCATATCTTCTTTAAACAGGTCCCCATAATGAAAATCAACACCGTCCAAACCATTTATCTGCCTATTATGAATTGCACGGTTTACCAATGCCTGGTCACCCTCAACGCCGACCACGTGGTCTGAAAAACGCGCTAGTGGCAAGGTAAAGTTCCCTACTCCACAAAATAAGTCCAACACACGGTCGTCTTTTTGAACATCCAGCAACTCGATTGAACGAGCGACTAGCGGCTCGTTAATGCTTCCGTTAACTTGAATAAAGTCAGTTGGTAAAAACTCGATTCGAATATCGAATTGCTCGAAATCATAAAACAACGCATCGGGCTTTTCTGGATACAGAGGGTGAACGCTCTTTAAATTACCCGGCTGTAAGAAAAGCTGCACATTATTTCGCTTCGCAAATTCAGTTAGTAGATCGAGATCGTTTTGCACAAAGGTGTCGAGGTGACGAACAATCATCACCACGGCATTATCGGCAACCGATATCTCAATTTGTGGGATCTTATCGTTGCATGAGGTCTTTTCGAGAGTTTCACGCAAGTCAGGAAACATCGCAGATACTTCAGGGTATAGTACTTCGCATTTATCAGTCGGCTGAATGTAGCTGGTATTACGTTCTCGAAAGCCAATAATCATTCCGCCTTTTTTCGGTACAAATTTAGCCCCTAAACGTGCTCGACGTCTATAACCCCAGTGTTTTCCAGTCATTGGTTCGAGCAAGGCATCAGGTTGAACACCACCTATTTTCTTAAAATTTTCTAGCAGCTGCTGTTGCTTATATTTAATTTGCACATTCTCATCTAAGTGTTGCAACACGCAACCCCCACAGTCGCCGAACACGGGACACTTAGGCTCAATTCGATGCTCAGATGGCTCTAACACTTCGATAGTGGTACCAAATAAGTAGCTCTTTCGATTCATTACAGGAACGTAGAGAACCTTCTCTCCTGGCAGCGCAAAATCAACAAATACAACTTTACCGTCTTCTCCGCGCCCTACCCCTCTGCCGTCGTGAGCCATCGAGTCGATTTGAATCTCCCGCGGAGTTAGATCTAGTTGCTTACGACTACGTGAACGTCTGGCCATGATTGAGTCTCAAAAATATGGTTTTCAAATAAGTTGGTTGCGAATATTCGCAACCAATGTAGCGGGCGCCATTTTAGTGCAAGCGTCGGCTCTTGGGTATATGATTCGGCCACATAACGAAAACAAAACACTAACCAGAGGAATAAACAATGACCTACGTAGCACTCGTCACCTTAGTAATCTTGATTCAGTATTTTTTCTTTATGCTGCAAGCCGGATCGGCTCGCGGTAAAGATACCGTTGAAGCACCAGCGACAACCGGCGATGAGATGTATGAGCGTAAATCTCGGGTACAAATGAATACCCTTGAACAGCTAATAATTACCTTGCCAGCAATACTGATATGCGCGCACTACTTCCGTCCAGATGTGGCCGCAATTTCAGGTGGGGTATTCATCATTGGCCGCTTTGTTTACTCATACTCTTACATCAAAGATCCTAAGTCTCGCGGCATAGGCTTTATGATCGGTTTTCTAGCCAACGTAATCCTTATTGGCTGCGGTCTCTATGGTGTCGCTATGAGCATTATCTAGGCCGTTCTAATCGTCTTGCCACACTTGTAAAAATTCTTGCAGGTGTGGTTCGCCCTTCTCCAGTGCGTCTTTAACAATTTGGTGCTCTGCGGCAAGCCCGCCGTCCGTTAAATTGCCACGCACAAACTGCCAATGTAAGTAAACCAGATACGTATTCAACGCATCAGTTTCACAATAGTCACGAATCTCCTTAATCTCACCCGCTTGATACTGCTCCCATACTTTGGAACCACTCATCCCCATCTTTCCTGGCAAGCCCAGTAACACCGCGATTTCATCCAGCGGAGCGAACGCACGATTATTGTAACCAGCAATCACGTCCATTAAATCAGTGTGTCGTGAATGAAAGCGGCTAATATAGTTATTCCATTTAAAATCGCGATCGTCCTCGCCTAGATCCCAATAGCGTGGTGCCTGAACACCATTGATTAGCCCTCGATAATGTAACACTGGCAAATCAAAGCCCGATCCATTCCAAGTAACAAGGGTTGGTGTGTGCTTATCAACTCCATCGAAAAAATTCTGCACAATTTCCTTTTCACTGCTACCTTCAGTACCCAGCGTCCAAACCGAGAATTGATCTTTTTGTACATTTCGATAAACCGCGGATATAGCCACAACTTTCTGTAAGTGTGTGGCAATAAAATCATGACCGACTTTCTCGCGTCGCTTAGCAAACATTGCTTCACCTACCTCATCGTCACTCAGGCCTTTAAGGCCGAGTAGCTTTCGCCCGCCCTCTACATCAGGAATAGTTTCTATATCGAAGGCAAGTATGTTCATTTATTAAACTACCAGTATGTTAGTAAACGCCGGTCGACAGATAACGGTCGCCACGGTCACAGACGATTGTGACGATCACCGAGGTTTTACCCAGTGCTTCTTGTTCAGCGGCTATTTGCAAAGTAATTGCCATTGCGCCGCCAGCTGATACGCCAGCGAAGATACCTTCCTGCGTCGCCATCGCCCGCATTGTTTCTTCGGCTAAGGATTGATCCACATCGAGGGTTCGGTCGACTCTCGACGGATCAAAAATTTTCGGTAAATACTCGGCTGGCCAACGACGAATACCGGGTATCTGTGATTTCCCTTCAGGCTGAACGCCAATAATTTCAACGCTCGGCTTTTGTTCTTTCAAATAGGCAGAAACGCCCATAATGGTACCAGTTGTGCCCATCGAACTAACAAAATGGGTAATCTCACCATCCGTATCACGCCAAATCTCAGGGCCAGTCGATTCATAATGAGCGAGCCAATTGTCTTTATTAGCAAATTGATCGAGCACAACACCCTCTCCGTTTGAATGCATCTCACTAGCCATATCGCGCGCAAACTCCATACCTCCCGCAGCTTGCGATACTGAAATAATTTTAGCACCAAACGCACGCATCGAAGCGCGACGCTCTTCACTCATATTATCGGGCATGATCAAGGTCATTTTATAACCTTTCATTGCCGCCGCCATAGCCAGTGCAATGCCAGTATTACCGCTGGTTGCTTCTATCAGGGTATCGCCAGGCTTAATCTCGCCGCGCTGTTCAGCTTTGGTAATCATATTTAACGCTGGCCGATCCTTTACCGAGCCCGCCGGATTATTACCTTCAAGCTTGCCAAGCACCGTGACATGCTCGCCTTGCCAAAGCCGCTTAACTTTGACTAGCGGAGTATTGCCTACAAGATCTTCTAGATATTTGTATTGCACGGTATTTTATTTGCCTAGTTTTGCTTCCGATAAAGCTAATAGACCGTCAAAAATGACGGCCTATTTCATTTATTCTCAGGGTCTATTAGTCGACTAATCGTCGCCACCAAAAGCCATTAAGAACTGCAAAATATACCAAAATAGCAGCGCCACCGATGAAAATAACGCCAGTGATGCGGCCACATGCTGATCTTCTCGATAGCTATGCAGTACGTTCGACGTTGAGTAAAGCACACAGCCGCCAGCAAATAAAATCATTACCGCTGAGAAAAACAGGCCGATCTGGAAGCCAAATACGATTCCGGCAACAATAAAACCCATTGCCACCATGCCGCCAATAGACAAAGCAGGACCAATAAACGAGAAGTCTTTGCGCGTTGTAAATACAATTAGGGTAATGCCTGCAACCAGTGCCATGGTAATCCAACCAGCGTTTTCAATCGTGCCTGGCGCAAAGTTCTGTGCCATGTAGATTAACGGTAAAAAGATAATCGCCTGGGCGGCTATATAAAGACCTAAACCAGCATATTGGAGCTCTCGAGAAGCGCCATTGTGAGCCCATTTATCAGCCAACATACCAACGCCCATAAAAGCGCCAAGCACGATTAGCCAGCTCCATTTGCTAGTCGCTAGTAACGCCATCGCCTGTTCACCCCAGCCCATTGATATTAACTGCGCTTCCAGCATAGCGAATACCGCTATGGCCGCCGCCAAATGGCCATAAGTCTTGCGAATAAAACCAGCTCGGGCTTCGCCTGGCAATTCACTTACTACTGCGCCAGATGATACGTTTAGATAACTCATTTCGGTGCTCCGTTTTAATAAAACTTAGTGTATTTAAAACACAAATATAACATGTGATTGCTACGATATTTTACACAGTGACGACATTTAATCTTGCGGCGGTGATTCAATATGTTGAATCATTAATTGCAAGCTTAATCGATCACGAAATTCGTTCACGTCTAAGCGATACGCTACCCTAACAATACCGTCGGGTAGTGCCTCATGAGTATCAAGATAACCAAAACAAATACCATCGATCAACTGGCTTCCGTCGATCGGTTTCAACCTAAGTTTTGCATGTGTGTCGCCAACCACTCGTGCCTCCATGACCTCAAATTGACCATCGAATAATGGTTCAGGAAATCCCTGCCCCCAAGGAGTCGATTGTCGCAACTGCTCAGCAGTTTCCATACTGAGTTCACCGGCTTGCAAGGCCCCGTCGGTCCACAGCACATGGCTCCAGTCGTGGCCTTTAGTCATCTGGTCCATCACGTCAACGATTGCGGTTTTAAATCGCGGTAAATTTTTACCTTTCAGAGACAAGCCTGCCGCCATCGCATGGCCACCGAATTTACCCATAAGCCCAGGATATAATGTCTCAACGCGTGCCAAAACGTCACGAATATGAACACCTTCAACGCTGCGACACGAGCCCTTCCACTCGTCGTCACCGTCTCCTGGAGCTAGCGCTACCACCGGACGATGCAGACGTTCTTTTATTCTCGAAGCTACGAGGCCAACAACGCCTTGATGCCAAGTTTCGTCAGACAAACAATAGATGCTCGGTAAGGTTGCATCGTCGATGGTTATTTTTTCGACAATCTCCAAGGCATCTTGCTGCATCGATTGCTCGACCTGACGACGCTCTCGGTTTAACTCATCCAATTCGGTCGCTAACACCATGGCTTGTTCGAAGCTATCACTGAGCAGGCATTCGATACCAACCGACATATCGTCCATACGACCAGCGGCATTCAATCTTGGCCCGACCGCAAAGCCTAGATCGCTAGACGATAACCTTAAGGGGTTACGTTTACCGACGGTTAGCAAAGCTTGAATCCCAGCGCAGGCTTGGCCCTGACGAATTCGCTGCATGCCCTGCTGTACCAAAATACGATTATTTTGGTCTAGAGGCACCACGTCGGCAACCGTACCAAGCGCAACCAAGTCTAAAAATTGCGACATATTTGGTTCGGTGATACCACTATCCGTGAACCAGCCGATTTTCCTAAGTTGCGTGCGCACCGCTAACATCACGTAAAAAATAACCCCGACACCGGCTAGATTTTTGCTGGCGAAGCGGTCACCCACCAAGTTGGGATTAACGATCACGTCGGCAGTCGGCAATTCATCGCCTGGTAAATGGTGGTCAGTAACAAGCACCGACATGCCTAAGGCTTGAGCCGCATGAACGCCAGCAACACTGCTAATACCGTTATCAACAGTAATGATAATATCGGGTTGCCTCATCGCCGCCATGCCAACAATTTCGGGCGACAGGCCATAACCATATTCAAAGCGATTCGGCACGAGGTAACTTACATCCTCAAGCCCAAACGCTTTTAAGCAGCGCATAGCCAAGGCGCAACTGGTGGCTCCGTCTGCGTCAAAATCACCTACAATAACGATACTTGCACCGGCGGTAATGGCCTCAGCCAGCATATCCGCCGCCGCACCGATATGGCTTAAACCTTGAGGCGGCAGTAATTGCTTTAAACTGTATTGCAATGAATTGGCATTGTTGACACCTCGACTTAGAAGCACTTGCGACATTACTCGGCTCAAACCGGGTATCGGCGGTGTGTTTTGAGAAGCGCGGGATTTTATTTGCAGTTCAGTCACTTTTATAGTCAACTCATGAGGTCAATTGGTAGATCAAGGCTCAGCATAACGTCAGCACAGCCCAAAATGATTAATAGTTTCTACTATTTTGTTAAAAGTTCAGCAATAGTCGGCTAATACGCTTAAGGTTAAGCTCAAACATGATGTTTAATATGAGGTTTAAGAAATTTGTTCCTTGCCCACTTATTCGGCCGTTGCGCTAAGCATTAGAAAAACGGTGAATCAATCAAACCGTCAGTTGAATCAGTTTCATGTAAAGCTAGGCAAATGGATATGCCGAGGCATTTTTGTGCTGCTAATGGCCGTCATGACCTATGTTGCTAGCCGTGATAGCTATAATTTTTCCCACTGGGTGCCACACCGATGGCTAAGGCAAATAGGTGTGTCATACGAAACTATTTTGTGGGGTGAACAAAATGCCGATATCGCAATGCATTTTTTTGGTGCAATGATACTCACATTACTAATTTTCGGTTCAAAGCTATTTTTCTTCGAATCGCGGCCGTTGACTGTATTTTTAGCCGTTTCAATACTCTGTCTAAGCGCGGAGGGTTTTCAATTTATGATCGGCCGCGGGCTCGAAAGCAGTGATTTACTGCTCGGAATATTAGGTAGTTTCATGGCATACTGGGCGATCAACAAAAAAAATTAACCTCACTCAAGCATTCTTTTAAATTACTAGTCGAAGTGACTAATTTGTTGCTCATAAGTGGTAATAAGTCGGTTTTTTGCACTTTTTAGTATCGGCTAGACGCTGGTTGTGAAAGCTTAAAAGGCCATAGCCTTAGAAATTTAAATGTTAGCTAAAGAAAGTAGCGAGTAGAGGCCACATGTATAACTGCATAAGTAAGCAACTTTAAGGGTAAGTACCGTTGGATACCAAAGAACAAATACGTTTATTTAAAGACATTGAACGCCGAGCGAAAAACTTATCGCTCAATGGCCGTAAGCATCCGTTTAAGTGGCATCAAAATATCTCAGGCTTGTTGAACCCAGACGCGGTTGAGCAAACTCGACAAGCTTTAAAAAAACTAACCGTTGACGACTATGTCGCAAAAGTTCTAGACCCCGCTGAGTCGACCAGTCGGCCAAGCGCCCGAGACGTTGTCAGTAAACTACGCGGCAAAATCCACAGCGAATTTGAATTAGGACCGCTTTACTCGGTCGAACTATCACTAGAGCACAATGGAAAAACTCGTCGCTTAGCGTTTATTGCGCAGGACCGAAGCATCGCCAACGGTGTCTGGAAACCAGAGCACCACTTAGAGGCTTGCCGCTTAGTACAAGAGTACGCCAGTCGTGCGGTTCCAATTGTGACCTTCATGGACACGCCCGGGGCCGATGCTGGCACTGAGGCAAACGAGACAAACCAAGCGCATTCAATATCGCGTCTAATCGCTGTAATGGCGGCCTCTAAAGTTCCAAGCATCGGTGTGATCTATGGTCTTGGCTACTCCGGCGGCGCTATACCACTGGCTACCACCAACTTGTTACTGGCGGTGCGCTGTGGTGCCTTTAATACTATTCAACCTAAAGGCTTGGCAAACATCGCTCGACAGTACAATTTATCATGGCAAGAAAGCGCTCGTTACGTTGGCGTTTCGCCATCTGAGTTGTATCGCAGTGGTGCTATCGACGGGGTAATCGATTGGGACCCTAGTGACAGCCAAGAAGCAGTAACTGAAAACACTAATTTAGTCGCATCAATTTTCACTGGTATCCGCGAGATTGAAGCCGACGCCAAACGTGAAGTACTTGAGAACCCGAAAGTAGCCGCTGATTACTTCGGCAACGTTCGTTCTGAAAAATTACATAAGCATTCGTTCGATGCTCTTCAGAAAGCCGCTAACTTTGAACTTTATAAAGAACTGAGCGAGTACCCGAATGTTTACTCGCATGCAATGACCTATTTACGCTCGTTGTCGATGCGTTGCCGTATTCACTCAACCACCGTAGAAGCTTATGGCCGGCTGGCCGATGAAGAGATACCCAAAGGCGACTTAAATACTCGAACACAGCAACTGCGTGAAGTAGCCTTTGAGCAATGGTTATCTGATCCTGAGAAGCTGGTTTACAACGATCAACTTGCCAAAGCATGGTCAACACTGAAACAGCGTCGTGATGAATTAAATACTGAGCGTAATAAGCTTACCGCCTTTATTTTAGGTGACCCTCAGAGCAATTACGTTAGTGCACAGAAAAATTTCTGCTTCATATTGTGTTTGTATTTGTACAACCGATGGAAGTCGGACGCCGCCTTTAACTTTGTTGAAATGAGTCGGCGTGTTGCCGCTCTTATCCCAGTACCAGAGGGCATAGAAAGCGCACTAGATAAGCCAGAAGCCGACCTAACCTTACTAGATACGCTGCTCGAACCGGCGATTAGCGATACTCTTCAAGATCAATTTCGAAACGTTTTAGTCTTTGATGCTCTTTATAATAATATTGTGACTAACTTCGGCGAGATTGCCGAAGAGTCAAAAGCGTTTCAATCAATATCAGAGAAAAGTCTACGCAGTATTTTAGATACGTCGCTTGAAAACGTGGCCACCAGTATCAGCAGTGCAGAAGGCGCCGTAGAAAGTGATACCAAAGCTGAGTTTGCTAAATGGCTGTCACACTTCGTTAAATACGATCGACGCGGCGAGTTTTTGGCCGACGTAGAAGAGTGGAAGCGCGTTAATTTTCCGCGTATGTCCGACTCACTACTGGTATTGATCACCTATTTCTTTGAAACCTTAGTGCCACGATTTATTGACTCACAAATGACCGGTAAATCGTACAATGGTCAGATCAATCCTGGTCGTATTGGTAAACGTAAAGATTTTTGGAATCAACTCAATGTCGCATATCAAGACTTGATGATCCAACGCGTACTCGCCTCCTACAAGCGTCAAAAACTCGCCACTGTAGATGCGTTCAAATCAGCGCTATTTACCGAATTTGAAGAGACCAATGCAAACCGCATGACCGCTAATCCGGTGTCCTTTCCTGGCTTTCGTCAATCAATCGAGAAATCCTTGAACAATGGTATTACCCCATGTGGTGTGGTTACCGGCATCGGCAAATTAACGCTAAATGATGATGGTGAGACAGCCAAAGTTGGCACCCTTATATCTAACGTTGCGTTCCAAGCTGGAGCGTTCGATATGGCGGGAGCTGAAAAGCTCTGCTCACTGCTAATTGATTCGGCAGACTTAGGCTTGCCAGTAGTCTGCTTTGTTTCCTCTGGCGGCATGCAAACTAAAGAAGGTCCAAGCTCGCTATTCTCAATGGCGATCGTCAATGACCGTATTACGGCATTTATTGCTGAGACTGGTTTACCGGTTGTGATTTTCGGTTTCGGCGATTGCACCGGAGGCTCGCAAGCTAGTTTTGTAACTCACCCTCTAGTGCACACCTATTATTTCAGTGGTACCGACATGCCATTTGCTGGGCGAGTGGTAGTGCCTTCGTTCTTGCCTTCAATGGCGACAACATCGAACTACTTAGCCAATAACCCAGGCGCAATGCAAGGTCTGGTATCGCATCCTTTTGCGGACGGCCTAGATGAAAAATTACGTGAAGTAGACCCAAGCATTACACTGCCAACGCAAAGTATCGGCGATGTGGTGAGCAAAGTGATTTCAGGTGCGGTAGGGGTTGATAATGCCGAGCAAGACTCTGCCATATTCCGCGCAGTAGACCAGATGGGTAAGATCGATACCGTGTTGATACACGCTCGCGGCTGTACTGCGGTTAAGTTGATCCGAGTTGCTCAAGAGCAAGGTCACAAAGTACTATTGGTTCAATCTGACCCAGACATGGATTCAGCTGCATGCGATATGCTAACCGAGCAAGACGACGTGGTTTGTCTTGGTGGTCAAACGCCCGGCGAAAGCTATCTCAACGGCTTGTCGGTAGTCACTATTGCTCGAAACCGAGGTGCTGATGCCTTACATCCAGGCATCGGTTTTTTGTCTGAGAACGCTGGCTTTGCAAGGCTTTGTCGCGCTAACGGTTTGAACTTCATTGGCCCTAAAGCAAGCAGCATGGACACCATGGGTAACAAGTCCAACGCGATTAATACGGCAATGGCGAACAA
>JBLHRL010000062.1:0-17169 GCA_047625975.1 Arenicella sp. | reverse complement strand
CGAAGAGTCAGATATGTTTCGAGAGAAAGTCTCACGGCTTGCAGTAAGGCCGAAACTTAATAATGAATCATTCCAACTGCTTAGCAGTTCGATACCGATTTTAGTCGATTCAAAGCGACGGCTATTACCAAGCTCCTCTTCTAATGCAGCAAAAAAACTAAGACTATCTTTTGCTGAACGCTGCCTTGGTATTCGATAACTGACGATCGATGAGCGTTTTATTTCTCCGGCCCCTAATCGAACACTTAAATTATGGCCGTGGCTATTAATGCGCCTGTTTTCATAGCCCACGCCACCGCGGATGCCAGTATCGGTGCCAGCTCCGATTTCAGCCGAAAAGGCAATGCGCTTTCGAGCGTTTAAGTTAATTAGAATCGGCAATGTTATGGTCGCCGAATTTGTCTCACCAGCTTGTACCGACACGGTCGAAAAGTAAGGGGTTGTGAGTAAGCTTCGCTGGGTCTTAGCCAATACATCAGAGTCAAAGGCGGCCCCTGCCTTTATCGGAATCAAAGAATCAAGTAGACCTTGATTGAGCCGCCTCGTAAACTCACTGTCAACCGCGCTACTAGGCTGCCAAACAATTTTAATCTCACTTACCGAGTATCGACTGCCGGTATTAAAGTCCATATTAATCTCGGCACCGATGCGAGCTTGATTAATTATGATGTCACTGCGAGTCAGCTGTGCGTCGAAATAGCCAAGCCTAAGAGCTTGAGCTAAAAGCATCTTTTTATGCTGATCGTATTTGGCCTGATCGAGAATATGCCCTACTTTCAATGAATAATTGGATAACCATGATTGAAAATCTTTTTGCTGTTGAGGGCTACCATTAATTGACAGCGAGATATTATCGATACGAACTGGCTGATTTAGTACAATTTTGTAGACCAATTTAGTTACTGAATCAGTCGGCATCAAACTAACCTTAGCCAGATAATAGCCAAACGGCTGAATCGCTTCTTGTACTTCTTTTGGAATGCGCCGCTTCAGACGATGCCGTTCGCCGTTCGAGAGTGGCTTAGGGTCTTGCAGGCGGGCAAGCAACCTTACATGCTTTTTGATATTGGCTAAAATCTCGCCATCGACCCCTTTGAACGAGAGCTCAACTCGAGACGTATTAGCTATTTCATTGACACCTACTGGTGAGGCCTTAGCCTCAGATTTACCATTTTGTGCTGCAGCTGTGAACACAATACTCAAACACATTGTCAGACAAAAGCTGATGGCAAAATCTTTCTTTAATTTGACGAGCATGAGATGCGATTATCACTGAATAATATGAATAGAAAATGGGAAAACTTTTGATACCCGAGCATGATCTTGGTCAATAGCATTAAGGCTGAACTTAAGTCTATGGAGTTTTACATGTTTAGCACTTGTCGAACATGACAGTATGCTTACTAATTCTAAGTAATTGCCGGGCTAGACCGCCAATAACGCCGACCCTCAAGATAATGATTCACCGCCATCATAGATTACCAGTTAGTTCCATCTGTTTATTCTCCGTGACCGTGATGTCAGAATTCAATTCAATACAGGGCCTCACCAAAAAATAATTTACAAGAATTTTCGGCTAACAATGCGGTATCAACTGTCTCATACGACAGCTCACCATTGGGCAGCAAAGCTTACAAAATTACGGCATCTGGACTGTCAGCTCGCCATTGCGAGTAGCTACCTGCTTAAGCTCTGTGACTTTAACAATAGCGCCGCTATTGATTTTTATCTCTAACCGTCTATAGAAAAGGGTATCATCGAACAGAATTCGACGACTATTTGTACGCTGGCAATATGCTTATGCAAGCGCTCAAAGCTTTGGTTAGCGAGTAAAATATAGATTCTTCTCACACCAAAATTTTCATAAAAACGGTTTGCCTGTCCGACCTTGTACTCAAGTG
Source organism: Arenicella sp. (assembly GCA_047625975.1). Classification (GTDB taxonomy): domain Bacteria; phylum Pseudomonadota; class Gammaproteobacteria; order Arenicellales; family Arenicellaceae; genus Arenicella. Next base: position 15,268 of record JBLHRL010000062.1, on the reverse strand, counting down.
GTTGGATCGGCCCAACAGGTAGCCATAGTACGACAGACTTTACTGACGTTTCGTATAATCCGAACTCGGGCCGCCTATTGAATAATCGCTTCGATAAGGGCAATTATCCTAGACAAGGTCGATACAGGGCAACCCTAGTAAAGGGTAATTAAGGCTCTGATTCAGCTTTTTTCGAGTCGATTTCGAGTCGATTAAGAATTGAATATAGTGATGACCTTGGCATCCCCATAAGTTGTGCAGTGGTCGAGGCATTTTTATGATTTTTTTGGTATTTGTGAACCACTAATACACGCTCAATTTTACTAATCGCATCTCGATAACTTATTTCATCTCGTGCGTAATTCGTACAAATTTCCATAACGTCGCTGCTTGAACTGCGTTCCGCCGAACCTGGAATGAAACGCCGAACGTCGGTCAAATTGTGACGTTCTTCTAATGCCAAAGTGATCAGTATGAAGACAATCATCGTCAGTGGAATTATACCAACCGCATTAATCTCAAAACCTAAGGCCATTAATACTAATATGCTCAAACATACTAATACATTCGGCAGTATCGCGAGTAAGGTACCAGCACACTTAATTTGCTGTTGATGCGTTTCAGCCTTGCGGTAACCATACACCAGCATCGAACAAATAATCGACAGCATGCTTAGCCCAAAAAATTGGAACAGCTCATAAGCCGGGCCACGAATAGCCGTCACGGCATAATCGATAGGCCGAACACCCGTAATAACCAAGTCGGTAAACAGCGTTAATATAGTGAAACTAGCAACCACTAAAGACACTGCTAGTAGAAGCAATTTGTGTTTAAGTTTCGAAACTTCGGCAGAGTAAAGGCACACTAAAGAGAGTGATAAAACAGCTGCCACGTAATAAATTCGAATTGCGTAGTCTAAATACTCAGGTTTACCAAGCAGTTGGAACGCCACGATTTCACACAGATTTAGTAAACTAAAACCAATCACTAGTGGAATAAAGAAACTCGTCTTCTTCTGCCCCCTAAAGGCCGCGCAAACAACAGTGAAATTGATCAACAATGCAGTTAGAGCAGGGAAAACATAAACGTTCATCGGGTATAAGCTCGGTAATGGGGATCTATAAAAGATCAAAGAGAGAACTAAGAAAAATCATAATTTTTCCGCCAAAATAAGAAAATAGCGCACATTCTAAATAAAAAACAGGCGCTACGAAAAATAGACAGTTGCCTTGACGACCCTACTTAGGATAAAACTTAAGGTGATAAGATAAAGGCTCCTGAGCGACTAACTCAAGAGCCTCCAATAAAACAGGATCGCTGGTCCCTTCAGACTAACTCACCTACCTTATCTCAAAAATAACATCTTGTCTTAATTGAGCCTTGCCTTGAATGGTGGTTAAATTGGAGACATCTTAAAGGGCCACCAGTCTCAGCCAACTTTAACGTGGTACATTCACGTCAAAATAAAGATATCACATTGGTGGTGGTTTTCATCTGTCATGCGGCGTATTTACGGTTTATTTTTTGTTAATAACAATTTATTTGACAAAAGACTACTGACAAGTGACGAGTCGACACTAATTAGAGGTAAATTTAGCATTTATATCGTCCTTAATTGTGTTCTGTTATAATTGAATTGTATTTTCTATACTCGATTCGAAAAAAATGGATGCATTAATTGCCTTACACACACGAACCTCTGTCAACCTGCTTTGCCAGCCTGGACCGAGCTCTGAACAGCTTGAAAACATTGTTAAAGCGGGTCTACGAGCATGTGATCATCGCTCTTTAACGCCATGGAAGTTTTTATTAATAGAGGGAGAAGCACGAAGTAAGTTTGGACTGCTTATGGCGAAGGCTAAAGAGGCCGCCGATCAGCGGCCTATATCGCCCGAGCTCAAGGCAAAGATACAAAGCAAGCCAATGCGTGCACCGACCATTTTAGTTGTAGTGGCTGCGATTAAGGAAGACGCTAAGGTACCAGAGCTTGAACAAATTTTATCGGCAGGTGCGGCCGCTCAAATGATGATGACCGCCGCGTATGCACAAGGAGTGGGAGCAATCTGGAGATCGGGAAGTTTAATGTTCACCGATGAAATTGGTGAAGGCTTAGGTTTACGTAAAAACGATAAGGTCGTTGGCTTCATCTACTTAGGGACACCTAAAATAACTAAACCGCTGCCAACGCATCACGTAAATGATTTTCTTGTGCGTTGGACTGGCGAATAGTTAAGGCGATTTAAAGCAATGCTCTAAAACTGGCTCTCTGGTGTTGTTATCACCAAACCGTCGAACTCTTCAGTAAGCTTCACCTGACATGACAGACGGGAGTTGTCTTTTACGTCCTCAGCAACATCAAGCATCTCTGCTTCTAAGTCGTCCGGCTTGCCGACTATAGCCATCCAGTCTTCTGAAATGTAGACATGACAGGTTGCGCACGCGCAGGCACCGCCGCAGTCTGCGTCAATTCCAGGTACATCATTGCTAGTCGCTGCTTCCATGACACTATCACCAACTGAGCCGTCAATAGTCCGCTCAGTTCCTTCGAAATCTATAAATGTAATTTTAGGCATATCAATCTCCGCCAAAGACGCATTCAGTGCGTGTTAATCTAAAAAATCTTGGTGAGTTTACGGGGAGATATCTCAAGGCGCAAGGCGAGACACCATAGATCATTGTGAACGGCTTTAAATACAGCTAATTAGTCTACTAAAGTAGCCAAAGTTAGTTAATTGCAACGAAAATCTGATGGGCTCTAGGTAAAGTTCGATTGATCAAGTCTGAGCTTTGCTTATGGTTATGCCCTAATGGTAGTCTAGGTTAAATCGTTGTTGGTTTCTGTCCTCGGCGATTAAACTTTAAGATAGCGAGTATATCCGAGCCAAACTCGGTACTCATTGTCAACTAATCGACTGCCGTGTTGAAAACCTCGTTTACAAACCTTACTTTGTGGTAATATTTGTCGACAAAATTGAACATGTATAATTCTTAAAAATTTTCAATAAAAGATGACAATCAATACTGGCGGTATCAAAAAAAGTCTAATTACCCTCTTTTTAGTGGCATTTAGTTCAGTCAGCTCAGCTTCTAACCTTGAGTTTAAGTTTAATTCGGAGCTTTGGAATAACGACTATGGCGAACAATTTTTGCATAATTCAATCTCTGGAGAAGTCCAAGTTGTTTCGCTCTTTTATACTGACTGCCCAAACACGTGCAATCTAACCATTGAAAAATTCAAACAATTGGAAAAAGTGTTGCTTAGCAGAAACATATCAGCGAATTTTATACTGATGTCGCTGGACCCAAATAATGATACTCCATCGGCCTTAAAAGCATACCGAATCAAGCATGGTTTAGTTAACCGTAACTGGCACCTTCTTACCAGCACTGAGCAACAGGTAGGAGCCGTTGCGAAAAAGCTAGGTTATCAATTTACACGCCTTGATGATCACGTATTTCATCGTATGAAAATATTTATTGTCGACTCTGAAGATAGCATTGTGGATGTTGTAAAGATGGGCACCGATATCGAACTATTGAGCATCCTCAGTGAGAAAAAATAGAATGTTGAAGAAAATAGTACTTGCAGTAATAGTAAGCTCTTCATTACCAAGCACCGCAGCCACCCTCTGGGAAAGTGATGACACTCTTCGAAATGTCAATGTGATTGGTTTTGGTCATGTCGATATTGCTCAGTTTAATTCGCCGCCTGAAGAGCAGAACACACAAATCGATGATGGCTTCCAAGACGCGCGAGTAGCGTTACATTTATCCTCTCGGCTCAGCTCACGAGTCACCACTTTTTTTGAAGCTGAGCTTACTGTCACAGAAGATAATACAATAGATAGCCTTGAACGCTGGGTAGTAAAATACGACATTGACAACAACAGCCAAATTTCGGCTGGCCGATACCATGCGCCAGTCGGCTATTGGAATCAGCATTATCATCATGGTCGATGGCTGCAAATTAGTAAAGATAGGCCGGTTCAAAGCGATTTTGGCTTAGGCTTTCTTCCGGCTCACTACATTGGCGTAATGTATGAACGAAAAATTCGCACCGAAAGCCTGACTGTAGACTTAGATATCGGCTTAGGTGAAGGTAGAGACGCTGATCTGAAAATCCCAGATTTTTCAGGCCCGGTTACAGTTAAAGGTAAGGAGGCATTCGTAGCGCAAGTAAACATAACGCCAAATAAAAATCGTAAGCTTAACTATGGCGGATCAACCTGGGTAGGTGATCTTAAAGATAGTGACGGTTCGGTTTTCGAAGAACAAGTTTTTACAGCTCATTTTCGATATGCGGGCAGCGTCGGTGATTTTCTTGCCGAAGTTTCTACGGTTAAGCATGATTATCAGAGTGGTCGAGAAAACACCAGCAGCTATGGCGCCTACCTTCAATACAGTCACCGACTTAATGTTCTAGAAGGCCGTTTGAGGCCCTATATCCGTTTAGATTATCTCGACATTGATGAAAAGGACTATGTGTTTTCAGGCCTTCAATCGAAGCAGCGGCAGACCTTAGGTATTCGCTATGATGTTACCGACAATTCGGCGATTAAATTTGAAGTTAGGCATGACGATTTGAAAGACGATGATCTCTCTATCGAGAGTATTCATGGTCAGTTTTCAGCCTTTTTCTAGGCTCTATTTGACTTAGTTCGCGTTCATAAGATTAGTCCATATTGAGAGTTATACAATGCAACATTTTAAAGTGCTATTGGTTTTTTTATTGTTATTCACGGTCGGCAAAAGTTTTGCCCAGGGAAAAGATACTAACGCTGGAAAAAAACGAAGCTTAGTCATTATCGTTAATCCAAGTGTGCCACAGGACACTATTTCCACTGAAGATCTTAGACTTATCTTATTGGGTGATATTCGATTTTGGGACAGTGGCGGACGTGTTACCCTGTTGATTCAAGCCCCAGTATCATGGGAGCGAGATACTGTCCTTGGTAAAGTAATGGAGATGAGTGAACCGCAATATAGGCAATTTTGGATATCCAAGGTATTTCGAACTGAAGCGGCGTCAGGCCCCAAAGTTGTGTTATCAAATGAAATGGCGGGAATATTAGTCAGCCGAATTCCGGGAGCCATAGCCTTCGTAGATGACGCTGAAATACCACCGGATGCGAAGGTCTTAAAAGTCGATGGCTTTTTTCCTGGCGACGAAGCTTATCCGTTGGTCTTTAAATAGTTCTCGACTCAATACACACGACTATTAATTATGACTATCGGCGGTAAACTGATTCTGATTTTTGCGCTAATTGTGGCATTTTCTGGAGCAAATTTGTCGGTTTACTTTTGGAGTAAAAGTAAAAGTAACAATGCCATCGAAGAGTTACGACAGGCTACCGAGGTGCAGATTGCCTTAGGCGAAACTCAGCGCGGCTTGAATGACCTTAGCAAGCAAAATACGATTATGGGGCAGTTCGTTAGCGGCACCGAAGACTTAGCTCTACACCCTAAAGATATCGAGCGATTTGACACACAAACTAATGTGGTGGCCGAGAGTATTGACCGGGTTTCTAGCAGTGTAGGTTCTGAGAGCAGTAAGGAACTGACTGAACTGAGTGCTAAGTACGAGGCGCTGATTAAGTCTTGGCGTCGTTTCTATCTTTACTTTGGCCGCGATCATACTGAAGCGTTAATGGAGCTGGCGATTAATGCAGAGCCTCTTGCCAACGAGGTCATGCAAATTTATTTACCCGCATTAATTCATGCCGAAGAGACTAGAATTAAATTAGCCCGAGAAAATTACGCGGCTACATCAGCACTAACTAATAAACTTTCAACATCAGTGTTTTTAGGATCAACATTATTTTTAATGCTAATTCTAATCTGGTTTTCTAGGGACTTAATGAGTCGTTTAACAGGCCTTCGCTTAGGTGCTGAAAAGATTGGGTCGGGCGATTTAGATCATCGTATCGATGATAAATCAAAAGATGAATTGCATGACCTCGCTGAAAGCTTTAACGAAATGGGCGGCCGCTTACTTGAAGCAAGAGACGAGCTGGATGAGCAATATAGAATCGTCAATGAACAACGAGAGCGATCACAACATTTATTGTTAAATATCTTACCAAAATCGACTGCCGATGAATTAGTCGATAACGGTAAAGTAGCACCACAATACTATTCAGCGGCAACCGTTATGTTTGCTGATATTAAAGGATTTACACTTTCGACAGAGAAATTATCAGTTGATAAACTGGTTGAAGTATTAAATGAATATTTCACCGAGTTCGATAAGATATGTGACAAATATAATGTCGAGAAACTAAAAACTATCGGCGATTGTTACATGGCTGTTTCTGGCGTTCCTAGCCGTAATTTATCTCATTGCGCCGATATGATTTTGGCCGCACTAGAATGCATCGAGATTACCAAGGAGCTCAGTAGTCGCGAAGGTTATCCAGATTGGGAAATTCGTATCGGCATACATTCAGGGCCGGTTATTGCCGGCGTAGTCGGCATAAAAAAATTCGCTTTCGATATATGGGGCAGTACGGTAAATCGAGCGGCTAGATTAGAGGCTTCAGGTGAAGCTAATAATATTAATATTTCTGAAGAGTCACGCTCGCATGTAAAAGACTTGTTTAAGCTTGTGCCAAGAGGCGCGATCAAAACTAAAGACAAACAAGACGTCGCCATGTACTTTGTAGATGGCCTGCACCCCTCTTTACTCGAGGGGCGAATTCCGCCACGCGCTGGATTTGAAGAGAGGTATCAAGTTTACTTTAGGGAAAAAGTTGAGGCGTTCCCAGTCTCACTTGAGAAATTTTCTACAGAGAAATAAGTAAGGTATACGCCCTCAGGCGGCATCTAAAACATACGGCTATGGGTAGTCACTGTATCATCACAAGTACTCGACTTTGGCGTCATCTCGGGCAAGTATACGAAGCATAATACCCAGTGGCTGATAATGTGTACGAGATAGGCAAGTTCTTCCTGAGTCGGCGCGTTTGTCCGTTAAAATATTGCTTTACCATATTTGTTTTTTGCATAAACCCCATCAAGGAACAGCATCTGCAAGTGCACATTCAGATTTAGTGCACTACCAAACCCGTGAATGAGCGTGACTGAACCGGCTTTTGCCGTTTTTTGAGTCTTCCCTGACTTGTTAATGAGGTGGGATGCAATAACTCGGTGGACGATGCCCAGCGCTTTGCTCATCAGTTCTGGGCGACTGGCGAACAGGAATCTCAGTTGGAAAGGAAAACTCAACATCCAGTGACGGATGAGTTCATGCGGCAGGACTTCGTCTACCACCAAGGCCGCACTCTCAGCCATGCTTCTGGCTCCGCAACTGGGACAGAAACTTCGTCGGTCGCCTCATGGTGCCTACTGTTTGTAGAGCTAAACGCAAACAACCGTTCATGTTGGCAGGTATTGCATTGTACGCGCAAAACCCCATGCTCCAGTCGGCCACATTTGATGAATTGATCGAATTCTTTTTATCGGTGGTAGGGTAACCACTGGCCTTGTTCCGCCATGTAAGCAAGAAACTCCAGGTAGTACCGGTCAATGATGCGATAGAGGCGTGTTTTTTCTGGACGATGTCGTTCATAAGGGCGTTGGAGTGGCGCACTTTCCTTGAGGACCGATGAGTGGTAGAGGTCTGTTTCCGTTCCATGGAGACAGTACTTAATTTCTCATAATATTCTCAATATGCATAACGAATTCCTGTGATCAAATAAATTCGTGAACGACCGTTATGTGCCCAGGCTGTGCCGAAAGGTGCCATTGATAAATATTCTGCCTAGATGTGCTTTGTTAAGGCTTCTCAGATACCTGCCCACATAGCAATGCACTGCCACAATAGCACCAAGATCAGAGGGCAGGCGTCGAGCAGGCCACCAAGAACAAAATCGCGGGACGTAGCCAGCAAACACCGGGGTCATGGCGTGGTAAGGGCAGTGCAAACAAACAGGCGTCAAAGGTCGAGAAGGAGAAAGAGCCACCGGCGGACGTGCATAGGGAAATGGCCTGGGCGCAACGCCTCAAGCGAGTGCGTAGTATTCTTCAAGTTCAGGAGTGTTTGATTTTGGCATTATTAGATCGTAAACCAATAGAAAATGTTGGGATCAGTTTTAAGTAACTCTGTTACCCGTCTACTATTTCGAGCGGTAACACAGTTAATATTTTGTGCTCCCGTTAAGGGTTTCGTTGGTAACAGAAGAAAACCTAAATTGAACGACTGGTTTAGTCTTGGCCAACCACTTCTCGATATATTCACAATACGATGATGACGATTGAAGCATCTGATCGGTGTTTTTTTGATTATGTTGAATTATACGCTGAGCTTGGCTTTGTTCTTTATATAAACACGCTTGTTTTGAAAAATCAGGTCTAAAACCAATGCAGTAGATAATATCTTGATAACTTGCAGCAAAAATAGCTCAGCAGAACCATCAAAATCACTATTGTTGGCCAACGTGTGAACCAAATAGGAAATCATGAATGATCGTCACAACAAAGCGTCGACCATCGTCATCAGCCCATTGCCTGTCAATCAATGGTACGCCAGCGTCGGCGATAACGCGCAGGCCGATGCCATTCTAGATCGGCTAATACACAACGCTCACCGGCTCGAACTAAACGGCAAACTAGATGCGAAAAAAAATTAAATATGTTTGAGGCAACCTTAACACCTAGAGGAAAACTTAGATCTACAATGCCCTAAGAATGAAAAGTGCTGGCATTGCACAGATAGATTTTCTCACGTATGGTCGTAATTCTATTGATCGTTATTTTGGCATCAATAAAAATTTTTACACATTCTGTAATCCTAGACTTAGTATTTCTGATTACTACCACCTATAACCAGAAATCATAATAACCTTAAGATAACAATCCATTAACCACTATATTAAAAGGTTGATATCTATAGCGTAAATTGGTTTCACTTGAAAATAATCCCTAACGGCTCAAATGAATATGGGATTAGCTGGATCACCATAATGAAAAATAAACTATTTAAAACATGCCTTACCGGTTTGGCTTTGTCTGTAGCTGGTTTAGCTAATGCAGGCTCGGTACCACTGGGCTCGGCGTCACCATTCACTGTGTTAAGCGCTTCAGGCACTGTCAACTGTACTAATTCGACGATTGAGGGTGATGTGGGCTCTGCGGTAGCGGGCACGCAAACCCGGTGCATGCAAACTGGGGAAGTTATCGCACCTGTTTCGTCAGATATCCAAGCAGATTTTAGCACTGCGTACTCGGCTCTGGCAGACGAACAGTGCGGTAACTACCTGACAACACTAGCAGGTCAGACTATCGCGCCTGGCACCTACTGTGTCGATCAAGCATCAACCAACACAGGAGGCGTTCTGACCCTTGATGGTAATGTGGACGATACTTGGCTTTTCAAAATCGGCTCGTCAGGCGCCGGGGCGCTAACTGGTACCGATTTTGTGGTGGAGATGAGCGGTGATGCAGACGCTTGCAATGTCACTTGGTGGGTAGCGGATGCGGTAACGCTGACGCGAGGTGATTTCAAGGGCGATATTCTCGCTGGCAAAGCGGTCACCGTAACGGGTGTGGCATCAAACTCACCTCTCAAAGGCCGAGTGATGGCCAACGGTAACGTAGTACTATCCAACGCAGACGCTCTTGGTTGTGTAGCAGAAGCTGCTGCGAGAACCGAAGAAGGTATCGCTGCAGTGTTAGCTGCAAAGCTGGCCGCGGAAGAAGCCGCAGCCGTAGCCTTATTAGCGGTAGTAAACGAAGCGTTAGCCGCTGTAATTGGCGTTGATAATGAATATATTATTGGGGCAGACGGTAAAGACGGTAAAGACGGTAAAGACGGAGCCGACGGAAGCGCCTGTACTGTCTCACAAGGTAATGGTAATGCCACTATCCAGTGCGGTGTGGGCGGCACTGCTACCATCTGGGATGGGGGTGGTAGCAGCAGTGTGAGTGGAAAAGCACCGGGTGATATGCAATATTGGGATGGAAATGAATGGACAATGGTGTCAGCACCTATTGAAAATGCCGATAGTTTGTCATTTTGCGATGGTCAGCCTACCTGGACGCAAGGAGGTTGTCCGTTACCCGATGCGATCTGCCCATTATGGAGTGCGGCGGATTTGGATAATGTTGCGTCGATTTCATATAATTCCGTTGTCTCCCTTGATCAGGACGGAATGATGTATGTGATGGGTGAGAATAATAAAGGTATTGCTGTATCGTTTTATATAGCCAACGGCAGCGCATTACCTTTGGCGTATACTGATCGGATACAAACGGAGCCTTGGGATTACTTTTATCTTGACTCAAATGGTTTGGCGGACGGTGAATGGACAACAGCGGCAGCCGATGCATGCCGCGCATCATTGGTCGGTGCTTTCGTGGATTAGCTATAGTCGTTGATTTTAAGAAGCCGGGCCAATATGCCGGCCTTGACCCATCGCTGCCAACGGTTTACATATTGACCTAAGGCTAGAGCCATCTCATCTGAGGTGGCTTTTTTTTGCTTAGTTGCTCATAACGCTGCCTGTAAGGCCTTAACAAGTGACTTTTTTCCCATTATAAAAGGACTGCTCTATCGACTGTGATATCGGTTGAATCATTACGCTGTTTAGCCGTGAAAATTGAGCTGTCTGACACATGATACTGGTTATTCTTATTTCAGGGTTGTTAGGCAACTCTTGGCACATTACTGCCATTCTAAAAATTAACCTCGTATTCAATCAAAAGCAAAACCCTAAGCTCTCTTTTTAAATTCAGGAACCAAACGCTGGCTCTAGCTACAGACAGTATTATATTGACAATTAGTAGGGTGGCTTTTGAAATAAACCACAACACTGGGCGGAAAAAGAAAAAACAGAATGGGGCCATTCGTGGTAGCTCACTATCAAGAGTTAAAATCAATCCACATTGGCGGGCCAGACAGCATGGTCAGCTAAGTAAAGTGTAAAATTCTCTGACAAATTAGACATTAAGATGTCAATTTAGTTTACAAATACATTCGACTTAAATTAATTAAATCAGTGCAATAAAACAACTAATTTATATCGGCATGATCTGTGCCGGATAGTGGCAAGCCTCTATTATCCTAGACAACTAACAGCTTTTCCTAATGCTGCTTTTCATCCTATTCAGGAACCAAATTGTATCTTCGAATAAAGTCCTTTGCGACTCGAACTTTGATCGATTCCTCAAGTCTTAAAGCCTCATCGTCTTCTTGCTTTCTAAGGAATTGATCCAAGCTAATGTCTAGTCTCTTATTGGGTATAGTTAATCCTAGTAGTAGTATCGGTTCTATTTTAACCTAATATCTTCTGGCAATGCTAAGGGCTTCGCTCCTGTCCTTCGTACCAAGGGATTTCCTAAACAGCGGAGACTTGCCACCAAGTTTTATTCCTTGTGCTGGTGTTACTCGAATTTAAAAATAATAAACACCGTGTTTAGTGGGGTTATGTAGGAAGCAGCTCGCCTGCTCATAGTAACCGACCAGAGTAGTTGGCCAAAGTAACAGACCTTGGTATCTTCAATCAAGAAAGCCCTAAAAAACCTAGCGTTCTACAGCTTTTTTCTTCTAATTTGGTGTCCAGAGAGGGACTCGAACCCTCACGACTTGCGTCACTACCCCCTCAAGATAGCGTGTCTACCAATTCCACCACCTGGACTTATTCTTTGCCTTCGTTACTTAGTCTACCTAATCCAGACTAAGCCTCATTACTTCGACTATGGGATTACCGGTATTTCGCCTTCACTTACCTCTCCTTCAGCCTCAGGAGCGTCAATCGTAGGTACTTCACTGCTTTGCTCAACCCTGATTGGGACAATTTCTTGCTCTGCTGCGTTACGCTGAGAGTATATGTATGCCAATGTTAGACTACTTACGAAAAACAGTGTCACCATCGTTGATGTGCAACGAGTAAGGAAGTTAGCCGAACCTTTGCTGCCGAACATGCTCGATGAGCCGCCGCCGCCAAACGCTGAGCCCATATCGCCTTTACTTTGTTGCATTAGCACTAGCGCAATGATTGCAACAGCGGTAAATACATTGACGAGTATTAGAATAGTTGTGATGTTCATTTTATAACTCTATTTTCGTAGAACACGGCTTAAAACCTTAATATTGGCCTAAAAGCTTGGCGTTCAAGTCTTTTCTATAATTTTTTGTACAATTTCACAGATTCCTGCAAAACTACTTACTTGTAATGACGCGCCACCAACTAGGCCGCCATCAATATCTTTTTGAGCAAATAGCTCATCAGCGTTGCTAGGCTTAACACTTCCACCGTAAACAATTCTCACTGCTTGTGCGACATCAGCGTTCAAACTATCAAGCTTGGCGCGAATAAACGCATGAACATCTTGCGCCTGTTCGGGGCTCGCTGTTTCGCCAGTCCCAATTGCCCATACTGGCTCGTAAGCGATAACCGCATCAGCAAAACTGGAAATACCAACCTTATCAATAACCGCGCCTAACTGAGCCGCGATAACATCTTCGGTTTGCCCGGCTTGTCTTTGCGCTAATGTCTCACCAACACACAAAATAGGTATTATTAGAGCTGAGTCATTAACACAAGCCGCAAATTTTTCAGCGACTACTTGGTCAGTTTCTTTAAACAACTCGCGTCGCTCAGAATGACCTAACAATACATACTTACAACCAACTTCGGCCAACATCGAAAGAGAAACCTCTCCAGTGTATGCGCCTGAGTCATGTTGACTAACATTTTGCCCACCTACCGAAATAGGTTGGCTCTCTGAGCAAGCAACAGCGTGACTAAGATACGGCGCAGGCGGACATATTAAAATGTCATACCCTAGCTCTTTTTGCTCACTTAATCTGGCTGCATCTAGCGCGCGTCTTGCAACCCCAGAAATCAAATCGGCCGTCATTTCTGAGCCACCGTGCATTTTCCAATTACCTGCTACTAAAAAACGCCGCATAAGACCTCTTTATTCAGAATCAAGTGAGCGGCGGATATTAGCATAGCCCCTAGCTTTGCACTAGGAATCTTGATAACAAAATCACTACAATTAATAAGCCCTTATAATTGGCTGTCGACCACTTTCGATATATCTTCACAAGTCGATTTCACCAATGCTTCATCGCGGCCTTCGACCATCACTCTAATGACAGGCTCAGTGCCGGACGGACGCAGCAATACTCGGCCATTTTCGGCCAGGATTGATTCAGCAGCAGCAACCGCTTTTTTAACCGCGTCGAGCTCTACAACTGAAGCCGCATTGGTGCCTATTGGTAAGCCTACGTTGATCATTATTTGTGGGAACATGTGCATCTCTGAAGCGAGTTCATGTAAGGGTCGATCCATAAACTTCATTTGCGTCAATACCTGTAACGCCGACACTAAGCCGTCGCCAGTGGTGGTTTTATCCAAGCAGATTATATGCCCCGACGATTCACCGCCAATCACCCAGTCTCGTGCTTTTAGCTCTTGCATCACGTAACGATCACCCACCCTCGCTCTTACGAAAGGTATGTCGCGTTCAAGTAAAGCTTTTTCCATACCGAAATTACTCATCAATGTTCCGACCACCCCTCCCTTGAGGCGCTTTTGTTTACGCAGGCTATCGGCGATAACAAAAAGAAGTTGGTCTCCATCGACGACATCACCATGCATATCAACCATCAATATTCGGTCAGCATCACCATCAAAAGCGATACCAACGTCGCAATTTTCGGCTAATACGAGCTTCTGCAAACCTTCGATATGAGTTGAGCCACAATGGTTATTAATATTAAAACCATTGGGCTGATTATTAATCACATGGATATCGGCGCCAAGCTCGTGAAACGCCGCCGGTGCCGACTGATATGCGGAACCATTGGCGCAGTCAATAGCAACTTTTAAACCTTTAAAATTCATGCGCCGCGGTATGGTACCTTTGCAGAACTCGACGTAACGCCCTACCGCATCATCCATCCGATAGGCCTTACCGAGCTCTTGCGAATCGACCACCGTCATCGGTTCAGCCATCAATGCCTCAATTTCAGCCTGAACCTCATCTGATATTTTTGACCCATTAGGCGAGAAAAACTTAATGCCATTATCTGAATAATGATTGTGCGAAGCACTAATTACCACGCCTGCGTTTGCCCTAGCCGTTTGGGTTAGGTAAGCGATCGCCGGCGTTGGTAACGGCCCAAGCATAGTTACGTCCATCCCTGCCGACGATAAACCAGCTTCCATCGCTGACTCCAGCATATACCCTGAAACACGAGTGTCTTTGCCTACCAGCACGCTTCCTTTGCCATAACGTCGCTTGACGATAGTACCTAGCGCCCATCCAAGGTGCACAATAGTCTTAGGAGTAATTGGCTCGACACCAACGGCTCCACGTATACCGTCGGTTCCAAAAAAAGATTTAGTCATAGTTTTTCTGCTTATTTGTTTGCGTAGGACAGCATAGAATGTGCTGGCTGATTAACGACTACGCACAGCTTCTACCGCTCTTATTGCGTCGAAAGTCTCTCGCACGTCGTGTACCCTTATTATCTTAGCGCCATTTAAAACGGCCTGCACGGCTAATCCTAGACTTGCCGGCAATCGCTTATCGACGGGTCGGCCTAAAAGTGTATCGATTAAGGATTTTCGCGAGACACCGATCAATATTTGATGGCCTAAGTTTTCTCGCATTAGTGATATTGAATTTAGCAATTCTAGGTTATGTTCTAAGGTTTTTCCAAAACCAATTCCAGGATCAAGAATAATGTCACTGACTAGAATACCTGCCTCAATAGCGGCGTCAACTCGATGCTTGAAAAAATCCATTACTTGATCAACTACTCTTTGATACTGGGGTCTTGCTTGCATAGTCTGCGGTTGGCCTTGCATGTGCATTATGCAAACTGGCACCATCGCCTCGGCGGCAACCGCAATCGCGCCTTCGGCTCTCAAACCATTAACGTCGTTAATCATCTGGGCGCCAGCGGCCAAGGCGGCACGCATTACTTCTGGCTTATGAGTATCAATCGAGATAGGTATATTAGTTTGCGCTACCAATGCTTCAATCACCGGTAACACCCGATCTAGCTCTTGCTCGGTCGACACCTTTTCGGCACCGGGTCGTGTCGATTCACCACCAATATCTAGTATGTCTGCACCCTGCTCTATCAGGCGAAGTCCATGCTCAATTGCCGGTAGCGGTAGCTTGAATTGACCGCCGTCTGAGAAAGAATCAGGCGTGGTATTTATAATGCCCATTATTAAGCTTTTATTCTGTCTTAATAATAGGCTTACTGAGTTTTCACTCATCGCGAATAAACCTTATGGAGGTAGAACCTTTTTGAGTAGAGCTTATTTGA
>JBLHRL010000061.1:0-17861 GCA_047625975.1 Arenicella sp. | reverse complement strand
GTGTGATAAAAAGGATGCCGCTAAGCATAGTCACGGCGGTGACAACAGGGTGCTCTAGATAGCGTAATTCGAACAAGTTCTCATGTGTCATGCCGGTATAAGTCTCTAACGCCCGCTTTATCGCAAAGGCGACCAGCACCAAAATAAGAGTGGCGACGATGAACCAACCGGCTTTGAGACTGACTGAATTTTTCATGCGGGTATGTTCTTAAAAACTAAAAATTAGAGGTATTTTAGATTGCCGATATTGTAATTAGATTAAATGATTACGTCTCCAATGACAAACCTGTAATTGCCTTAATCGACTTTTGCTAAATGATCTCCCAAACTGTAATATTGAGACGACTGAATAAATAATTGGGTCTATATTACCGATATTGGGTAGAATTACGTTTAAGACGGGTTAGGTGGTCTTTTAGTTAGACTGCTGTAGGGTGAAAAAGCACGTTAAATGCTATCAATATAGTTAAAATTAGCTTTAACTAAGCTGGCTTAACTCGTAAACTTGGCGCCCTTAAAAGAAAACACATCCTTATCCTTATGCCACTGGCACATGCCTTAAAAAAAACACCAATGTTGATCATTTTCAGTATTCTGCTGAATGGCATCACCATGTCTGCAGTGACCGCAT
The DNA here is from genome assembly GCA_047625975.1 of Arenicella sp. GTDB lineage: Bacteria > Pseudomonadota > Gammaproteobacteria > Arenicellales > Arenicellaceae > Arenicella. Next base: position 17,230 of record JBLHRL010000061.1, on the reverse strand, counting down.
CAGAAGTGACAGTAATAACTTATGGCGACAGCATTACGGCAGGTTTAAAGCGGACTATTTCGGGTGTTGTAACTTGCCCACAAGGTGTTGACGTGGAGCCAGGTAGGTATGGCGACCCTCGTGAAGTTTGCTATGGCAATGGTGCTTTAAACGTTGGTGGTTATCAGACTGATTTAGTTGATGCGCTAAGCGCGGCCGGCTTCACGCCTAAAATTTCTAATTACGGTTATTCGGGAATATCGACTGACATAATGTCATCTCGACGAGGCAGTGTTTTGTCATCGCCTGGTGCACAGTACGTGTTGATTCTAGGCGGTGCAAATGACGCTGTTGACAATGTCTCACGGAGTACTGTGCTGACTAACCTCAAAACGATTGTTAATGATGTGAAAAGTCGTGGAATGATTCCAGTGATCACCACAGTGACTCGAAATACTAGCAACGGGCGTATGTATGATGTGATTACCGGTAGATATGCTGAGGACATTCGTAACTATGCGGATAGTAATAATGTCTTGTTAGCCGACGCTCGTGCGGCGATGACGGATAATTGGGGTAGTTTTCACTCGGGTGACGGCCTGCATCTTGGGCCATTAGGTGACCAAACACTAGCCGATTTATATTTTCAGCAGATGGGCTTGGTCGGGGTGGGATCCGATGCCTCAATCAATAGTATTCCCGCCTCGCTGTACCTCCTATTGCTGAGCGATTGATCTCGGTGTTTAAAGGGCTACTAAATAGTATTTTACTCTTTGTCTTGGCATCTCTGCCGCTGATAAATATTACCGTTGAAGCTATTGAGTCAGTTTCCAATAGCTATAGTTGTGGCATGCATTTAGTTTATAGGTCCCGTGAACAAGGCAAAAATCAGTTGCTATATCAGCGTTACGCAGAAGGTCAATGGAGTGGTTCAGATTTAATTCACTCAAATTCCGTTGGTCTTAGCTATGTCGCCACGACGACTTCTGATGCCGAGGGTAATTTACTCGTAGTTTGGGTCGAAGATAGTGGTGGCTTGAGCCAGTTGATGTACCGTGTAAAGAGCCTCTCTGGCAAATGGTTAACCGGGTCCAGGCAACTAACCGTAAGCAAAGGTGAAAAGACTCAACCGCTTCTAATACGTTCAATTTCGGGTCAAGTGTTTCTTATTTGGACGTCAGATGAAAGAGGCAATGACGATGTGTTTTTTGCAAGCTGGAAGCTTGATATCGGTTGGTCGGACACCCAAGTTTTGAGCGCCGATAATGTCTTTCCGGACATTAGCCCAATGTTTGATTACAGCCAAAATATCGACAGTAGCTACGACTTAAACGTACGTTGGAATGCAAGTTCAGGCGATGGTATCTACGTGCAAGAGCAGGTGATTATTGAAACTAATATGGCCTTAATGCCTGAGCAGGAATTTAGCATTGAGCAGTGCACAAAAGAGCTTGCTGGTGTGGTGCTGCCGGTTACTCTAAGAAGCGGATTCGTGCACCTGCCACAACTTGGTTTGAACAGTTATCAGCGCATAAGAAATCGCTAGTTTTCTGCCAATACGGGTAACAGCTTAACGCCCATTTCAATTAGTGTCTTCGCTTTCTGTTATCCTTATCGAGCACACAACTTTAGCTTTAATGGCGGCATGGAAATGACTGAAGAAACAACGCAAGTGTTAACGGTAGAGCAGGCGCGTGTCCTAGCGAGCCTGATGGAGAAACACTTGGCAACACCAAAAAATTACCCGCTCACTCCAAACTCCTTAACCTTGGCCTGTAATCAAAAATCTAATCGCTCGCCAGTGATGGACTTAGATGAGGGCAAAGTTGTGGGTAGTGCGCAACAGCTAAAAGAACTGGGTTATGTGAGTATTGATTATGGTGATAGGATCGTAAAATTTTCACATCGTGCGCCTGGCATGTTAAAGATAACGCGCGAGGAGCAGGCTGTATTAGCCATGTTAATGTTGCGAGAGCCGCTTACGCTAAGCGATATTAAGGCACGAACCGATAAGATGGTTAGCTTTGATGATATTGAGCAGGTCGGAGTCTCTGTTAAGCAACTAATGTCTCGCAGTCCAGCGCTGGTGATTGAGCTACCGGTAGCGATTGGCCAACGAGAAGAAAGATATACCCACCTTCTGAGTGGCGAGCCTGATTTGTCGGCTGTGGCGATTAAACAAGCCAAAGCGCCGAGTGTGGATAAAAGTATGGGCAAAAGTGCGAGTAAACTGGCTGAACTTGAAGCCCGAATAACTCGTATAGAAGATGCTCTGGATATGCACTGGAGCGATATTGAGCCCCTTCAACCATAGCAGCCTACTGACTGATCGACACCAAATGCCGCACTCATCGCTCGTATTTATTGGCTTATACAACCCCAAAAGTCCGACCAATGTGGGTGCAGTGATGAGAGCCGTAGGGTGCTATAAGGCCGATCGGGTGTATTACACTGGCGAACGCTTTGATCGAGCCTCCAAGTATCAAACAGACACTAACAATACCAACTTAAAAGTGCCATTGAAGGTGATTGAAAATTTGTATGAGGCAATGCCCAAGGGAATGCAATTGGTCTGCGTTGAGTTAGTCGAAGGCGCCATAGCATTGCCTGAGTTTGATCACCCAGAGCAAGCTATGTACCTATTCGGCCCTGAAGATGGGTCGATCCCTCAAGCACTTATAGACCGTGCCGATCATGTGGTTTATGTACCGACGATAGGTTGTATGAATTTGGCCGCAAGTGTTAACGTTTTGCTCTACGATCGTTTGGCTAAATTGACGACTTCAGAATGCGACGATTCAATTGTGTTGCAAAGTAGAGACGTTAATAATCGGCTGAAGGTTAAATCAGTAGTTTAGCCCATGAAATTGCAATTAGATGGCCGTGAATTAGCCTATGAAGTTACGGCAGTTAAGGGGCCGCCTGGGGAAAATCCGACTATTGTCTTTTGCCCAGGCTTTAATTCTACGATGCAGGGCAATAAAGCTCGAGATCTAAACTTATTTTGCTTAGCACAAGGTTGGACATTTGTTCGTTTTGACTATAGCGGTCACGGTGATTCTGGCGGTGATTTTGCCGATGGAAGTATTTCTAAATGGTTGGCCGACACCTTGGCTATTATTGACAAGGTTACCGTCGGTGAGGTGGTTATTGTTGGCAGTTCAATGGGTGGCTGGATAGCACTATTAGCCGCCCTGCAACGCCCAAAAAGGGTTAAGGGGTTGTTGCTAATTGCTTGTGCCGCAGACATGACTAAGACCTATAGACAACGCTTACAAGGTTTGCCGACACAGGTCGATGGTAAATTGAGAATCTATTATTCGGTCGAGAATCAATACGACGATCAACAAAATTATCGTCTCTATCAAGCGCTGATCGATGACGGTGCGTCCCATTATTTGCTCGATGCACCTATTCAACTCGATATTCCGGTGCGACTGGTTCACGGACTCAAAGACGATGTTATCGAGTGGCAGCGCTCTGCACAAGTTATGACGTGTTTGCTTTCAACGCAGGTCAGTTTGCTAAAAATCGAATCTGCCGATCACCGCTTGTCTAGCGCGACTGATTTGCTGCAAATTCGCTCCCAGTTATCAGCGTTAGTCGCTATTCAATTGAAGCGTTAACAGCGTTAAGGCAATGCGCTGCCTTCAATTTATTATCGAGGTAGGCATATTGCCCCTAGCAAATTTATCAGTCGCGCTTGCAAAGTCAGATAGTGATTTTGAGATGCGGCGCATAAAAAACTGACGATGATTAGAATAATTAAAAATAGCGCCCCAGTGGCATACAGAGTTGGTGGCGTCAGCGTTTCAATCGACGAATGAGGCATGATTGCACTGAACCAACGGCGATCATCAAGCTGTATTGAAATAACTAGCTCATCCCCCATGGTCGCATGCTTTGCTTTTCGAATGATTTTATGGTTTTAAAAATCGCTGATTAGGAATCATTATTTATAAATTTATAACAGCCATCCCAGACTGTTTTAATACAGATAGACTTGGAGATATCGGTTTCAATTTTCCTGCGTAAACGGCTGATCATATTATCGATACTGCGCTCATAGGGAAATGCGTCTCGACCTTGGGTCAGCAAAATAAGATCATCTCGAGATAATATTTTGTTAGGGTTGGAGATGAATGTCTTGAGCAGTTTGAACACTCCAGTGCTGAACATAACGACAGTGTCGTCGTTTTTATGCAATTCAGCGAGGTTGCTATTCAGACGCCATTCGCCAAATCGCTCGATAAGATCAGTTGGTGTTTGCTTGCGTATTGTTGTGCGCCGCAAACAGACCTAATGCGTGCGATTAATTCTTGTGGGTTAAACGGTTTCCCCAGATAATCGTCAGCGTCTAATTCGAGGCCAACAATTCGCTCGGTGTCATCGGTCAGAGCGGTTAGTAGAATTATCGGAATTTTGCTAATTTAGGATAGTGTTCGGCATACGCCCAAGTCACTCTCTCTCTCGGCATCGTTATGTCGAGCACAACCAAGTCGATACTAACATTGGCAGTTAGGTGGTAGGCCGATTCTGCATTCTCGGCTGCGAGTGTTGCAAAGTCGTTCAATTCGAGATGCTCGCACAGTGGCTCGCGTATATCGGCTGTATCGTTCACCACTAATATTGTTATTTTCTCGGTTATACCAACTTTATTACAAAATTTCATGTTGGAGTTGTATTTCAAATGTAGTGAGAGTAATTTTTTACTACAAAATAAGTGAAATTCGAGAAACTTTTTGTTGCAATCTGTTTTAAGGTAGCATCAATTATCATTCTTTGGAGAAATGAAATGTCATTAAGTAGGCGACAGATTTTGAAATGTATTGCGGCTGCGCCACTGGTGAATCTTGCGGCATGCAGTACGGCACCATTTGGCAGTAAGCATTCATACTTGAGTCAAATAATTAAGCCTCAGAATCAGAATACGGTGTTTCATTGGATCGACGTTATTCTTCAGCAGATACGAGATCAACGAGTTACTCCGCCACGCGCAGCCTATAATCTGGCGATGCCAATGGTTGCTGGCTTTCTAGCCGCCAATGGCATTACACAAGACTATCAAGAGCCCTATAGCCTCGGTAAGGGCCCGAGTAATGCAAACCCTGAGATTGCTTATGGCATCGCTTTCGCGGTTGCCGCAGCGGAAGTATTTCAACAGCCTTTTATGGCTGAAAAAAGTGAATTTCTAGAACGCTTTGAAAACAGTGAAGCCAAGTCTTTGGCCATTGTCTGGGGCAAGAAAGTTGGCCGTCATGTGGTGAGAATGCGCAATAACGATGGTGCTGAACCGAGTGAGGTGAATTTTTACCTGGGTCGATACCAACGTCGAGATGATAGTTTGAAGTGGCGCCCGACCGGTCCATTTTATAGTGCCCAGCCTGGCCCAGCATTCGACTCATTTGATCGAGGTCTATTTCCTGGGCAAGGTCAGATTAGACCTTGGACCATGAGTTCGGGGTCACAGTTTAGGGCGGCTGAATTTTATGACCCTGCAAGTCCGGAGTTTGCTAAAGAGTTTGAGACTATTAGGCTACTAGGCGGCGCTGACAGCGCAATAAGAACTAAGGACCAATCTGAGATAGCCTTATTCTGGGAAGACGGGCCTTGGGGGCTAACACCGCCTGGGCACTTTATTTATATTGGAATGCAAGTTTTGCAAAACCAGAACTTGAGCTTGATCGAATTGGCACGCAGTTTTGCATTGCTTGGTATGACTCAGTGTGATGCCTCAATAGCGGCCTGGGACAGCAAGTATTTCTATGATGTAGTACGCCCTGAAAGTGCAATACGCGTTCGAGCTGAACAATTCGGCAATACTGACCAACGAGTAACCCGTCAGGCGAATTGGCGTAGTTATATACCGACCCCAAACTTTCCAACTTATACGTCTGGCCACTCAACTTTTGGCGCTGCGGGTACAGAGACGATCGCTCTTATTCAAGGTGATGACAAAATTTCATTGACTGGTCAGTCACCCGACCTGGTTATATGGCCGCAGTTACGTGACATTAATCGCCACTGGACCAGTTTGAGCGCAATCGCTGAAGAGAATGGCATGAGCCGGTTATACGGGGGCGTACATTGGCAGTTAGATCATACTCAAGCAAAGGTCGCTGGACGCAATATTGCGCAGCAAGCATTCAGCACATTCTTTCAGAAGAGGGTGTAGTCATGAAAAAATTTAGGCTGGCCAAAATGGCCATTAAAACGTTATTTGTGGCGACATTAATAGCGTCGGTGCCAGCCTACGCAATAAACCTTAATTATGAAAGCTTGTCGTCACTAGAGCAACCTTTGGCGGCTCAGTATGCAGATGTGACTTTTACTCTCACTGGCTTAGTTGACGCCGCTTTGGATCACGATAGCGACACCAGTGACTCGTTATTGCTTGGTAATTTTCAGCTTGGTGCAGAAACCCAATTGACCAATAGCTGGACTTTAGGCGCTGCATATTTCGGCGAGTATTCTAATTCTGACGACGACTATTATTTAGACAACGCGGCGGTATATCTTGGCGGCTTTTTGGGTACGGCTTCGGTCGGCAATGTAACCGGTTTAGTGCGAGAGCAAACTAGACGTTCACGAGGCGTCGGCAATGCGCCGCTAAGTGTCGATGATCATCTAGGTCAACTCAGTGATAGCGGCATTGCCTACCTTGGTCGTTTCGGCCCGACTCAACTAGTGGCGACAATTGATGACCAAGATGGCTTTGAAGTCGGTGGCATTTATCAACGCCCAATTGGCAATAAGGACTATCGCATTTCGTTGCGTTATCGCGATTCTAAGTTTACTCCCGAGGATGAAATCGTAGAGTTAAGTTCGCAGGCCTTAGGCTTAGTGGCAGAGCTTACTTATGGGAGCACCGTAGTTGATCTCGGGCTAAGTCTAGAGCAGATAAGCAACAACCGTTTGTCGGTTGATCGCCAAGCATTCTCGTTCGGTGCGGCGCACAAAGTTGGCGTGTTTACCTTCTCTGGCGAGGCTCATTTTGGCGATATAGATGGGCAAAGTGAAAACTCATATTCGGCTGGCTTGCGTTACGATATTGCGCGTGGTTTGTCTCTCAATGTTGGCATCAACCATAGCGATGCTCAAGCTGACATCGGTTGTATTACATTACTTGACGAAGATCAAACGCAAGGTACGTTCTCGCTTAGATACAGTTTCTAGTGGCGTCGCCTGATTCAGCATTAACTAATTCGTCTTTTATTCAAAACTAAAGGAAACTATAAAATGAACTTTAAAATAAAAACTCTGAGAATCAATCATGTTCTAAGCGCTATGTTTTTCATTGGCCTCGCTAGTGTGTCTTCAGTTTCTTCGGCCAAGCATCATGGTGACGACGAGCAGCGCGGCAAACGCACAGCTCCACCTGAAGCGATTGAGGCTTGTAGCGACCTTGCCGAAGGAAATACCTGTGAGTTTGAGGGCCGCCGAGGGGCTGTTTCGGGTAGTTGCGTCGTACCGCCAAATACAGAGAATATACTAGCGTGCCAACCAATTCAACGACCAAGAAAGGCCCAAGAACGTGACACCAGTGGTTAGGGACTTTGGTCGATAGCCTTTGTTAAATACAGGCGAATGCTATTTTCTAACCACTCCGAGTTTGATTAAGTCGGCTCTTAGCGATTCAATTCTTGTTCGGTTTACACCTCCATCTGAATATCCAATTCGTGATGCTGAGCGTACATCAATGCGCTTAGTGTCAGGCGAAACCAAAAGCTCTAAGTCATCTATAAAGCGCATAGTGCGGCTGGTATATTCGGCGTGTAAATAGCCCTTACGAAGGCTTATTATCTGTGCTGCCGAGTTGTTTCTAATAAGCTGGTTGACTATTGGCCACGCTTGCTCTGCGGACAACTCCAGCTCGAGTGCGGGGATTTGATGACGTTCTTTATTGGCAAAGCTCGAAACACAATTTGGCGTGCTTTTGCATTGAGCTAGGGACTGATCTTTTACACCAATGTGTTGAGGTTGCTGACCGGCACATGAACTTAGAAACACAATGGCTGCTAAAAGTATGTTTATGTTTAAACTCGTTTTGATGCTATCTGCCTATCTCAATTTCAATTAATTTCAGTCACTCTAAGGGTGATTAAACCATCAAGTGACTCGAGTGTACGGTTTAGCCTCGAATAGAGGTTATTTACATAATTACCGTGCTCTAGATGTTAAGTTAAGCAGATGAATAAAACTAGCGTAAATAAAACCGCCGTTGTTATCGGCGCTACCGGCTTGATAGGGTCTAACCTGATCACGTTATTGGATGAAGCTGAGCATATTAGTCAAGTAATTGTTATTACACGCCGACCGATTGAGTACGTTTCTAAAAAAATAGACAATCATGTGGTCAATTTTGATCAGCTTAGCGAGCATCAAGATCTCTTTGCTGGCGACATTTTATTCTCATGCTTGGGAACTACGGCTAAGCAAGCAGGTTCTATCTTGGCACAAAGGGTGGTGGATTTAGACTATCAATATACGGCTGCAAAAATTGCCTTTGAGCAAGGAGTTAGTCACTACCTTTTGGTGTCGTCGAGCGGCGCTGACCAAGGTAGCCTAAGTGCCTATTTGAAGATGAAAGGAGAGCTAGAAGACAAAATTCAAAGCTTAGGCTTTGATCATATTAGTATTCTGCAACCTTCTTTATTGCTCGGTAAGCGCGAACAATCACGGCTAGCCGAGAGCTTAGCCGGCAAGCTTCTTCCGATTATTTGTAAATTACCTTTATTGCGGCGCTATAAGCCAATTCATGGTACCCAAGTGGCAGAAAAAATGGTAATGCTGAGCAACGCACCTAAGGCTAAATTCGAACGATTCCAACTTGATCAAGTGTTCCCGGATTGATCCTTGTTTAGGCGTCTTTCGCTTTAGCCAGAAAACCCAGTACCCTCTGGTGCTTCACCCATGCGAATCAATCGACTGTCTCTGACCGCGGCCTGCCGATGAAATACAATAGCTTGGTAGTCAGGGTTCACAACCATTGCTAAAAACGCGCCGGCGGTTGGATAGTGCGCGATAAAGGCGATGTCCCAATGCTCATCTGTTGGCCCTATAACAACGCATTCTGGTTGACCACGCCATAATATGGTTCCGCCGACATGGGCGAAAATTGGCCCGCTTTCTTTACCGTAAAACTGGTATGCCTCGGCGCCGGTAGCGACTCGTCCGTCCTTATAACTAGCTTGTTGATTGAGGCTAATTAGGTTCAGCATCATGATGGGTGTGTCACGAGGCAAATTCTTGAACTGTTGGAATTGTTCTGTTGTGGGGTCGATATTGTTATTCATTTTATACTCGTAGTATTATTTTAGGTAATTTTTGATGACACTAATTCTAGTGCTTAACTAGTCTAGAGCAGGTGGTTTTTTGATATGCAGTGTCGATGATTTTTTGCTATTTTTAGCAGACCTAAAAAGTGTGCCTCTAAGCAGGACCAGTAGCGCTAAAATTAATTGAAAGCAGACCTCGATTAGAGCTGATAAAATAAATCCTAAGCTTAGTGCCCATGCAATCGCCGAGGCATCTAGCCTCACCGCGAAGTCGTAACCGTTCCAAGTTTCAGCACGAATTGTTTTAACTGGCGAAATAAATGCATGCCAATATCGTTGTTGAAAACTAGCATTAAACTGGCTCCAAGATTGGTCTAAGAACTTCGCGCGCAAGCTTAAGTGATCGATACTTTCAGCGCCGTCATTAATCACTGGGTCGGTATTTTTTGCGTAGTGCTGAATAAGCTTGTCTAACTCGCCTTGGAAATATTTATCTGCATCTTGCTGAAACCCTTGGAGACTGGTTTGAGATTCAAGCAGGTGTGATTCTAGCCGTTGACCGTATTGTTCAACCAAGCTTGGAATTTGCACACCAATCAGTGCGCCGCCAACAAATAGGCTTAGACGAAGGTACTCTAGAATGGTTCTCATGCGATCACGTTAGCACTGGTTATAGCCTTTATGGCTGAAATGACAAATTGGAAATAGTCTGACAACGCCAGCGATCTAAATTGAGTTTAAAAATGGTCGCTTTGCTCTCAACATTGCCGCTACAGAATTCATCGCTATGTCGCGGCTACTGTTTTGGGTGGTCGCGGTTTGAATCTTATCAACAAAAGCCGCTCAAACTCAGGGTAAATTTTTTTTCGTAGACCAACAAGCTTGAGGTGACAATTGGAATGCTCATCACTAGCGTCTAATCGCCGCTGTAGCAGACCTGATACTAGCGTAAAATTTTACTTTAGGTGACGAGCAACTTTATTCGACAAGCCGCCTTAATTGATTAGTAACATGAGGCCTAGGCTTATGATCAAAACCATTACTATTCTTTTAAAACGAGCCTCGGGTATTCTTTTGCGTACTTTGCCGCCCAGCCACACACCGATTGCGACTGGTACGATTCCGAGCGCATAAGTGAAAATTGAATCGGTATCTAGGCTATTCATTTTGTATAAGAAGCCAAGCATAATCAAGCTATTGAGAGTGAATGATAGGTTTATAGTTTGTACCAATACGTCTTTGCTGATGTTTAAAGAGAGTAGGTAGGGCATTACTGGAAATATTTGTGAGCCAGTAGCGCCATTGACTATACCGGTAGTAAAGCCTACGAGAGGGTTAAGTTTGGAGATGAATTTGTCATCAATTCTAAATTGATGGTTTGCCCAGCCCCAACAGCCGTAGACAATAAGGACTAAGGCCAATATTGAAACGGAGAGAGTGTTATCAGTTTGCTTCAATAGCTGTAGGCCAACGACCATACCGGGGATAGACGCTAGTATCATACTCAAGAAAAGTTTAAGACTGATTCTTAAATTACCGGCTTCGATCATAACGATAACGTTCGATAGCATCGACGGTAGAACGACAATTGAAATGGCGGTCTTGAGTTCAATGACATTAGCTAACATAGCCAGACAAATGGTTGAAAAGCCCATGCCAAGGGAGCCTTTAATAAAGGCCGATAGTATTAGTGCAAAGATTACAAAGATAAAAATAGAGTCGGCCATGGCGGCATTTTAGATCATAGTTGAGCTAGTAATTATCATAATTAAATGTTTTTTTCGAATCGACGGGTGGTTCTTGGCTAATAACTCAGGTGCAATATGGTTAAAATTCTGGGATCAGAGGTTTATGTTTAAGTTTATCGGCACCCTTGGTGGGTCTAACGGAGTATGCGATTCGGAAAATGGTTAAATCGCTTTTACCCATGTTGCTGGTGTTCTACTGGCAACGGCACCTTGTGTTAATTGACAATAATTTAATGCAAATCAGCTGGCTTATGTATCGTCGAATAGCGTCTATATTAGTCAAGCGAGCCAATTGCGCAGTGTCTATTTTAATAAACGCTGAAGCATTCTCTGTAATTGAATCGTAGAGGCTGGTTTATGCAGTAATAGAGCGGCGACTGACTGCGCCTCACTTATTCTCTTGGCATCCGTGTCGCCAGTGATGATTATCGCCGGCACCTCGTATTCTAGATGTGCCCGCAGCTCTTCAATTGCATCACGTCCAGTGCGATTTTCACGCAATCGAAAATCTACTAACATTACATCAGCGGAGTTCTTGCCAAGTGCGGTGATGGCATGCTCGGCTGATTCTTCCGATATCACCTCGAACCCCCAAGTTTGCATTAAAGTTTTCATGACATCTCGTATTCGTTTGTGATCGTCGATAATCAACGCGGTTAGCCCATCGAATCGAGACGGCCTAAAATGCGCCGGCAGGTCTTCGATTATTGCTGCATTTGATTTCGGCAACTGAACACGGAAAACGGAACCTCGACCTTTGATCGAATTAAAGGTTATTTTACTGTTAAGTGTTTTCGCTAAACCCTGCGCAATAGATAGACCAAGGCCAAAGCCTTTTTTGCCATCACGTTCAGGATTACGAAGTTGTTGAAACTCTTTGAAGATTGTCTCACCGGCATCACTATCTATGCCAATGCCGGTGTCCCAAATTTCGATCACTAGATGGTCAGGCCGTCGATCTCGGCAAGCAACAAGCACACCTCCTTTTTTGGTATAGCGAATCGCATTTGCAATCAGGTTGCGTAGAATCAATTCGACAATAAGAGGATCTGAGTCGATCGCGGCAATACTTCCTTTGGTACGATAGATCAGCCCTTGTGGATCAGTAGTTTGCGTAAACTCGTCTTCGAGTTTACGCAGTAACGGCTCAATTAAAAATGGTTTGGTAACCGGAACAATCGCGCCGGCCTCGAGCCGTGAAATGTTAAGCAGCGAGTCGAGCATTGACCGAGTAGAATCCACCGCCGACATCATATAAGCCTGAAGCTCAGCCTGTTTATCGCTCATGTTGGTGGTGGCCATGGTTTCTGTTAATAAGCCCAGTGCATGTAGAGGCTGTCGTAGGTCATGGCTGGCAGATGCTAGAAACATGGACTTTGCTCGATTAGCTTCATCGGTTTCATTTAGCGCAGCACGCAGATCTTTAATCAGGGCATTATTTTCAAAGCGTAAGTCGATAGATGCTCGAACGCTGGCCTCGGTTGTCATTGCAAACCAGGTGGCAGCCGTTAAGAATACAATACAGCCGATACCAAAGGCGGCATAAACGGGGTCGCTTCTGAGAAAAAAACCTAAGCTTAGCGCCAACACGTTGGGGTAGGTAAAGCCTATAAATGTAGGCAAGCTACTCGCATGCATTGACACACTGCCTGCGGTTAAGGCACTGGAAATTATGCTAATAGTTATCAGAACTGTTGGCGATGCATCGGGTATGAATCTAAGCGATAAATAGCCCCACATTAATCCGTAAATTAGAACTGAAATAACGCCTATAGTTGCCTTTTGACGCGGGTTGTTGTTACGAACTTTATGACGGAACCGGTACCTGAATAAAGAAGTTATGCCTAATATAAAAACGCAGGCGAGCCAGATGAGGGGCTCCATGCTACTGATTTGAATATATATTATGATCGCAGCCATGGCTGACATCGATAAAAAACCGAAATGTCCAGGAATAAAATTTTCCTGAATTAGTCTAACCTGTTCACTAAGGTATTTATCTTCTGGGAATTTAGGGAAAAAGTGCATTTATATTTTTATTCCTGAAAACTCACCGAGTGAGTTATTGTCTTGAAGCTCTTATGTTTATATCAGCCTATCAACAATCTACGTTTGTAGGCAAAAAATTACTAAACAACAGGTGCTAGCTAAGAACTATAGGAGCTAACTATATCTCTCCAGTCTTGAAGATAGTCATCTCGCTCTTGTTGTGTTGTCGCGGCCCAAATAAACATCGTCATCATGTCACCGGTGGCGAGTGCTACTAAAATTTTTCTCTTCAGCGTTTTCTCATTTAAGGCAAAAGCATTGCCTTTGAAGTAACCCATCATAAGTTCTTGAAGCCGTCGGTTTAGACGTTCATTTACTTGCTTAAACTCCTCTGTACTGCGACTTGCAACCATCTGAGCAACTATGTCCGGATGTGCTTGATAGAAGTCGTGAGTGGCATTAACCAATACTAAGCTGAATTCTCGTAAGTCATTGATGCTCGGCTGCGAGTCAAGGGTGGCAGCGAAATGATCATAGTATTGATCTAATAGACGTTCAATTAGCGCAATTTTCACGCTTTCTACGTTTGGGAAAAATTGATACACAGAACCAACGGAGACTCCCGCTTTGTCGGCGATTAAATGAGTCGTAACTTTTTTGTGGCTAGGGTCATTCATTAAGAACAATGCGGTATCGAGTATTATATTTACTCGTTCGATGGCACGCGCCTGAATCGGTATTCGCCTTTTCTTCGGGTTTTTAATTTTCGCAGCGTAGGGCATCAGAGATAGGTATCTAGTAAGTTTTCTTGATTTGATAGGGCTAGTGTAAAACAACGCGAAGTCGAAAGTTTGTTAAATATGACAATTTGTCATATTATTGTATCTGTCGCTTTGATCGACGTCACATTAATACCGTTGGATGTTTGATGATAGTCCGGAGAGTGCATGAATTTTATATCTCATATTTTGACCCTTAAGTTGGTCGTGCATAAATCTTTGTTTGCGCCAGTGCGTGCCGCTAGGTTGTTTACCACAATGCTTTTTGCGACGTCGTCGGCTTTCGCCACAAATGAATACACGGTTGAGCTCTATGAAACCTATTGCAAGGCCTGTCATAGTGTTGCGGGCGCGGGTGTGCCGGTGGCTTTTAAGCTGAGCGACTGGGAAAAGCGAATCGAAAAAGGCTTCGACAAAGTCGTTATGAGTGCAATTAACGGGGTTGGCAATATGCCTGCTCAGGGCTCTTGCCAAGAATGTGTCTATGAAGATTTTGAAGATTTAGTCACCTACATGTCGAACGTGAAATAGTGGTTTAGGCCGACGACCATAGACTTCAGGCTGACAGCACTTAAGGCTTACAATAAAAGGAAGAAAAGCAAGATGAGTTACCGCACACCGCATATTAGTCGCAGAGCAATGCTCAAAACTGTAGGCACGAGTATTGCCGCCAGTTCGGCACTAACCGCATGCTCTGGTGATAATGCCACACCACTGCAACGTTTTTCCGATACGCCACCGGTACTGGGGCCAAATGGTCGCCCAGTGTTGCCCTGGAGCAACTGGTCAGGCAATCAGCGTAGTCAGCCGACTCAGAGAAGTGTGCCAAGGTCAGAAGAGCAACTGGTGGCGCTAATCAAAGAGTCTAAGCAGCCGATTCGCTGCGTGGGTGCCGGTCATAGTTTTAGCCCTTTAGTGCCAACAGATGATACTCTGATATCGCTTGCTCGCTTTCGCGGTTTAAACACTGTTGATCAACTAAAAAAGCAGGCTACCTTTGGCGCCGGTACATTGTTGGGTCAAACCGGCGAACCGCTTTGGGACCAAGGTCTTGCTCTACGTAATATGCCGGATATTAATACTCAGTCGCTGGCTGGGGCGATTGCCACCAGCACTCATGGTACTGGCTCAAGCTATGGCTCATTATCAAATGATGTGGTGGCTCTGCGTATGATTACGGCTGACGGTGAAAGGCTAAATTGCAGTGCCACCGAGAACCCTCAGATCTACCATGCAGCGCGCAACAACTTAGGCTCGCTTGGGGTTGTAACCGAAGTCACTTTGACCGTCAGAGATGCGTTTAATGTAGACGAAAACCAGTGGATTTTACCGAACCAAGAGGCTTATCCATTAGCCGAAAAATATTTTGCCGAAGGTCGGCGCTTTGAGTTGTACGCGTTTCCATACGGTGATTACTCAATGATCATTACTTTAGACGAAACAGATAAGCCAATTGACGATAAGCATGACCAGGCTGACTCTGGTGATAGCCTCCTCGAGCTTAAGAAATGGACCGAACGGTTACCATGGTTACGTGGCTTTCTAGTTAACTCGGCATTGCAAGATGCGGTAGGCCCGTTGTCGCAACGCATTAATCGAAGTTATAAAGTGTTTGGTAATCTTCGCAATGTTGGTTTTAATGAAATGGAATATTCGCTTGCCGCCGAACATGGTATGGAGTGTCTGCAAGAGGTTTTGTACACAATCAAGAAGCAGAAAATTGATGTGGTGTTTCCAATCGAATACCGCTATGTCAAAGGTGATGACATTTGGCTAAGCCAATTCTATCAGCGTGATTCTTGCTCTATCAGTATCCATAATTTTTCAGATCGAGACTACAGTCAGTATTTTGCAGCTATTGAGCCGGTGTTCTTAAAATACGGCGGTCGCCCACACTGGGGTAAATTACATACTTTGACGGCCGACACCTTTGCTGAGAAATATCCTCGATGGCAAGACTTCAAGCGTATTCGTAGCGAGCTAGATCCTAAAGGTCTGTTTCTCAATCGGCATATCAAGGAGCTTTTTATCTAATGAAGAGACGAGTATTTTTAGGGTCGGCAGTAGCCTTGGCGGTAGTCGCCGCGATTACGTTGAAGCCACGTCAAGTCGGTGCGCCACACCAGCCGTATTTTGAATCGCTTAGTAACGAGCTAAAGCGACATAATCTGTATAAGCCGAAGATGTTGATCGACTTAGATTCGGTGGATAGCAATATCGACAACATAAGTAACATGCTAAACCCTCAGGCGAGCTATCGAATTCCGGTTAAATCGTTGCCCAGTATCGATTTTCTCGAGTACGTAATGACCCGCTCAAAAAGTAATCGACTAATGGTGTTTCATCAACCTTTTCTCAATTTGATCGCTCAGCGTTTACCAAACTCAGACGTACTGTTCGGCAAGCCGATGCCAGTTGCTTTGGCCAGGAGATACTATCAAACAGTTGACCCAAATTCTGCCTTCGATTCGGCAACTCAATTACAGTGGTTAGTCGACACTAAAGAGCGTTTAGATCAGTACTTGTCGTTGGCCAAAGAGCTAAATCAGAAAATGCGTATCAACGTTGAAATAGACGTCGGTTTGCATCGTGGCGGTTTACTCCAGCCGCAGAGCTTGATACCACTATTAGACCTAATCAATGATCATCCCGAGTTCTTGGAATTTTCCGGTTTTATGGGCTACGACCCACATGTGGTGAAGCTACCAAGTATTCTCAAAAGTGTTGATGACGCTTACGCCGATTCGCAGTCAGCCTATCAAGCGTTTATTGATGTGGCGCTCTCACATAAGATAAACCTAAATATTGAAAACTTGACCTTCAATGGTTCAGGAAGCCCAACACTGTTACTTCATAGAGATAATACTGTTTGCAATGACCTAACGGCAGGATCGTGCATTGTTAAGCCAAGTGATTTTGATATTGATACCTTAGAGATGATGCTACCAGCGTCGTTTATCTCGACTCCAGTGCTAAAGCAGTTTGCCGGAACGCTATTGCCTGCTGGTGAAAAGCTGGCGGGTGTTATTGAAGCGTGGGATCCGAATAAGCAACAAACTTTGGCGATCTATGGTGGCAAGTGGAAAGCGAACTATGTTTCGCCTAGTGGAATTGCTAATAACCAAATCCTTGGCTTGAGCACCAACCAACAAGTTATTAGTGCGTCTAATTTGGTCGATCTAAAAGTAGACGATTTCGTCTTCTTGCGGCCCCACCAAAGTGAATTTGTATTCTTACAATTTGGTGTGTTACGAACAATTCGCAATGGTAAAATTAACCACCATAGTTGGCCGGTATTTTCGAGCGACATTGTCTAAATCTCGATCTAATTTTTGGCGCCAGAGCTGTTATTTTTCGAGTCTAATCGAGACTCTTCAGAGCTAGCGTTTTCCCAAGCTTGACCGTATTTATCATTCCATTTGTCAAACGCCTCGAAGTAGTAATCATAGATACAAGG
>JBLHRL010000060.1:0-18844 GCA_047625975.1 Arenicella sp. | reverse complement strand
ATGACTTTGATGGCGAGGGCTTGGCCCGATGACGATGGCTTGGTCTTTATCTCGATGTCATACAGCCATCAACAGTAAGCTACTTTCTACTCAGAAAACTCGGTATCTTCGAGCCGAATTTAATCACAAAGTAACTTATAGGGTCTTTCTTAAGCCCAAGCTTGCGAAGTGCTAAATAAGACTCCCAATTGCCCTTAAGCATAGAGCTAAAGCTGTTATTGGTAACCCCGCCGAGGCGCATTCTTACCCACAGTTTAGGAATATATAGACTGTTGATCGAGTGCAACTCGAACGCTCTTGCACAAAACTCTAAGTCGGATTGGTAACGCAGATCGGTATTAAACAAACCCACCTGCTTATAAACCCTGCGTTTCAAATAAAAGGTCGGGTGAGCCGGCATCCAGCCATTAAAGCACAGACCTTTTCGATGACGTTGAGAACGCCAGTAGCGCGTCACCTGTGCCAGGTCATGCTCCTTGACGTACACCAAGTCAGCATAACAAGCGTCTAAGTCTGGGTCTCGATGGGCTTCTACTACTTGCGAAATAACACTATCGTCTTGCAGTACGTCGTCTGCATTGAGTAAACCAACAACATCACCGGTCGCAAGCTTTAGCCCTTTATTCATAGCATCGTAGATACCGTCATCAGGCTCACTTACTAGCGTCGTGACACACTCAGAATTTGCTTCAATTACCTCTAATGTTCGATCGGTAGACGCACCATCGATAACGATATGCTCAATATCTAAATGGCTTTGCGAGGCAACAGACTTCAATGCATCACTGATGGTTTGCTCAGCATTGAACACCACTGTAATAATTGAGACTTTCATATTGGGGTACTATCGCTTACGTGACCTTGTAGGCACTCCGCTAGAATGAGACGCTGAGCTACTTTCGGACTGTCGACTTTTACCTCTTTTAAGTGAGGTTTTACGAGTCGGCTTTGGCGCCGATGTTGGCCCTGACTTGCGCTCACCTCGAGGCTTACCACGGCTACCTCTAGAATCTCGACTGTCGCCTAGGCTCGGTGAACGGCCTCTTGATAATCGGTCACCCGATGATCGGTCACCCGATGGCCTTGATCTAGGTTTACCAGCGCCCGAGGTTGAACTTGAATTGCGCGACGAATGTAGCTGAGTCGCGAATTCGTCTTCAATGCCAAGCGACGCAATTAATTTCTCCAATTGCATTGGCGCTATCTTGGCGCATTGACCACGTTTGATTTCACGCGTTAGCTTGATCGTTCCATAGCGTATTCGTTTAAGACGCGAGACAGTATGGCCGACTTCGTCCCACATACGACGAACTTCGCGGTAACGCCCCTCTTTAATAACCACTTTATACCAATGATTGGTACCTTCGTCGGCCATGTCCGATGCCAAAATTCGTTCAAATTTTGCCGGTTTACCATCAATATCGACACCCTCTTTAGTAAGCTTAGCAATTGTCTCTTCGCTAGCGGCGCCACGAATTCGTACCAAGTACTCTCGCTCTACGCCGGTTGAGGGGTGCATTAATTTATTCGCTAATTCGCCATTATTAGTCAACAGAATCAAACCACTGGTGTTGATATCAAGACGCCCAACCGAAACCCAACGACCTCCGGGGATTGCGGGTAAATTTTCAAAAATAGTAGGCCTACCTTTTGGGTCTTTGCGAGTGCAAATTTCACCCTCAGGCTTATGATAAATGAGCGCTTTGATCTGCTCACCATCAACGTCACTGAGGCTCATAATATTGCCATCTACTAAGATTCGGTCGGCGGCGCTGGCTCGATCTCCAAGCTTTGCTCGTTTACCGTTTACCGTCACACGCCCATCAGTAATCCAGGTTTCTATCTCACGTCGAGAACCCAAACCAGCATGGGCTAGTAGTTTTTGTAATTTATCATTCATCGGGATCTGATACGTCTTCTAAACTCTCATTATTCGAATCGTCGAGCGCGCCTTGGTCGCCTTCAGATATTTTTTCATCGCCGGAGACTGACTCTTCGTCAGCTTCTTCAAATTCTGGATGCAGCTCGATAACATCTGCCTTGTCGGTCAATTCTTGTTTACGTTTCGCCGCTTCGTCATTATCTTGAACGCCGTCCATCGGCAAAGTCAAGTTCATGTCTTTGGCAATTTCGCCCAGCGCTCGCTTGTCCATTAACTCAGGTAGCTCGCGTAGGCTGGTCATATTAAAGTATTCAAGAAAACCTTGCGTGGTACCGAACAATGCGGGACGGCCAGGTACATCTCGATGACCAATTTGTGATACCCAGTCTCGCTCTTCTAAGGTACGTATGGTGTCAGTGCTGACACCCACCCCTCGAATTTCTTCAATATCGCCGCGCGTCACTGGTTGTCTGTAGGCAATAATAGACAGCGTCTCTAGTAACGCCCGAGAATACCTTGGCGTTTTATTAACGCCTAACTTTCTCATCCACGGAGAGTACTTTTCTTTGGTTTGAAAGCGCCAGCCATTGCCAATTCGACGCAGCTCAATACCTCGGTGCTCACAATTGTTCTGTAAGCCGGTGATCACATTTTGAATATCAACCTTACTCGGTTGCGCATCGTCAGGAAACAGTGCGGTAAGATGCTTAATACCCAGTGGAGACTTAGAAGCATAGAGAGCCGCTTCAATAATGTTTTCAAGTTCACTGTCAACCGGTCCACGGTCGTCCTCAGCGTCGCCTTTGTCCACAGTGTCATTGCGTAAATCAACACTCAGTTGATCTGCTTCGGCATCTTTTTGCATGCTCAAATATTTTTGTTTCATGGTATCTAATTTCACTAAGTAACAAGCTATAGCCTAAGCCGCTCGTTTAATATGTATCGGCGCCAAATGGTCGGTTTGTACTACCACCAACATATCGTCACGGAACAATTCTAACAATGCAATAAACGACACTACCACGCCCAAACGGCCCTCTGAGACACTGAACAAATCACCAAAACTTAGGTATTCTTTTTCTTGCAGAAGCTGCAAGATATTGGTCATTCGCTCGCGTAGCGACAAGGCATCACGGGTAACGAACATGTGCTTATTGGCATCCGCTCGGTCAACGATTGATTGAAACGCTTTAACCAGCTGATCTAAGCCTACTTGTGCCTTAACTTCTGGGGGGGAGGGGTCCTCAAACAATACTTCTGACTTAAATATATCGCGATCAAGCCTTGGGCGGTCATCCATCTGATTAGCGGCTTGGCTAAACCGCTCGTACTCTTGCAGACGCCGAATCAAAGCCGCCATAGGATCTTCATCGTCGTCGAGCTCACTCTTTGGCCTTGGCAACAACATACGAGACTTAATCTCACATAACAACGCGGCCATTACCAAATATTCGGCAGCAAGGTCTAAATTTGCAGCCCGCATTAACTCAACATAACCCATGTATTGACGAGTAATATCGGCCACGGGGATATTTAGTATATCGAGATTTTGTTTACGAATAAGGTAGAGCAATAAATCCAGTGGCCCTTCAAAACTCTCAAGTACAACCTTAAGCGCATCTGGAGGTATGAATAGGTCTTGCGGCCACTCATTCATGACCTCGCCCATCACCACCGCTCGCATGGTCTCGCTGTACTTTGCCTCTTTCACCACCGTTTCAGAGCCGACTGAGTCAGTATCCTCATCAACAACTGTCGCCATCAAGAGGTCAGCATCTCGGTCACTCGTTGGCGCCATATTAGGCTGCTCAAGTTTGTCGCGCTGATGGTTTAGTTTATCGTCACTCATGTTATTAATTACTCAACTTAGCTAATGCCAGCTAAGGCTAAATAGTAATCCAAATTAATAGTAATCCAAATTCATACTCGAGCGAATTTGCTCCATAGTTTCATCAGCCGTGTCACGCGCTTTTTCGCAACCGTCGGCAATAATCGATCGCACCAGTGTTGGGTCATCAATATAAGGCTGTGCACGCTCAGCAATTTCAACTTGCTCTTTCAATAAAGCTTCAATCAATGGTTGCTTGCAATCGACACAGCCGATACTGGCACTACGGCAACCCTTTTCGACCCATACCTTGGTATCAGCTGATGAATAAATATGATGAAATTCCCAAACTGGGCAACGATCTGGGTCACCCGGATCATTACGACGCACGCGCGCTGGATCGGTAGGCATAGCACGCACTTTTTTCTCAATACGCGCTGGGTCATCGCGCAGCGCGATAGTGTTGCGGTAGGACTTTGACATCTTCTCGCCATCTAAGCCAGGCAGTTTAGACGCCTTGGTAAGTATTGCCTCAGGCTCGGTCAATATTGATCGGCCACCGCCCTCTAAGAAACCAAACAAACGCTCATTTTCAGCGTTGGTGAGGTTTTGATTGCTAGCTAATAAGGCATGCGCTTTCTCTAACGCCTCATGATCGCCACGTTCGGTGTAGCCATTACGTAGGTCGCGATATAATCTAGCACCTTTCTTGCCAAGCTTCTTGATCGCTTCTTCAGCCTTTTCTTCAAACCCAGTTTCACGTCCGTAAAGATAGTTAAAACGCCGAGCTATCTCTCGAGTAAGTTCTATGTGCGGCACTTGATCTTCGCCAACCGGTACCTGCGATGCGTGATACAACAAGATATCGGCCGCTTGTAGTACTGGATAACCCAAAAAACCATGAGTCGAAAGGTCACGTTCGCTCAATTTAGTTTGCTGATCTTTGTAGCTTGGTACGCGCTCTAACCAGCCTAAAGGCGTGATCATTGATAACAGCAAATTAAGCTCGGCATGTTCAGGCACTCGAGACTGAATGAATAAGGTTGCGCGGCTAGGATCAACACCGACCGCCAACCAATCAATCACCATTTCCCAGACATTATCGTTAATAGTCGCCGAATCTTCTTCATAATGCGTGGTCAAGGCATGCCAGTCAGCGACGAAAAAATAACAGTCAAACTCATGCTGCAAGTCCAACCAATTCTTCAGAACACCGTGATAGTGACCTAGGTGTAAACGGCCCGTTGGGCGCATGCCCGAAACGACACGATTTGGGTGACCAGACTTAGAAATCATTAATTTAACGCGTTATTTTTAAAGTTAAAGTGTACATTTATGGCTGCTTAAAGACTAGCGCTCAAGCCCAGTGTATACGAGGTTTATTCCAGCTATTAATTGTTCAAGAATGCAATGTCGCCTGCGCCCTCACGCAAAACTCTCAATCGAGTATCGTGCCAATCTAAAACGGTAGAAGGCTCTAAGGTACCCAGACCTCCGTCAATCACGAGATCCACATCGTGTTCAAGCTGTTGTCTTATCACTTCAGGGTCGGCCATGGCTAATTCAGAGCCAGGTAAAATCAAGCTAGAGCTCATAATAGGCTCCCCCAATTCAACCAATAAGGCATGCACAATGGCATTGTCAGGTATACGAATACCGATGGTTCTGCGCTTTGGGTGCAGTAAACGATTCGGCACCAAACGTTTAGCCGCAAGAATAAAAGTGTAAGGGCCAGGGGTCAGCGATTTAATCAGTCGGTGTTGCACGTTATCAATCTTGGCAAACTGCGATATTTGCTTTAAATCGTGAGCCACTAGAGTGAAGTTGTGATTCTTATCGAGCTTACGAATTCGACGAATACGATCAACCGCTCGTTTATCATCCAAGTGGCAACCCAAGGCATAACTCGAGTCGGTAGGGTAAGCCACCAAGCCACCATTGCGGACTATTTCGGCCGCCTGCTGAATCAAACGATGCTGAGGATTCTGAGTGTGAATTTGGAAAAATTGCGCCATATTTTTATCCGCCAACCCTCAGCTTAGTAATGCATTGGCCTTCGAAGTCACCACTCATTAGCGCTGAACGATACACTTCGAGTTGGGTCAATTCAAGCAGCGGCTGCAGCACGAATAATCGATCTTTCATTCTTGGGTGAGGTACTTGTAAGCGCTTGTGAGTAATCGTTTGCTCGCCATACAGCAATAGATCTATATCGATAGACCTTGGAGCATTTTGATTGCTGGTAATTCTCTGACGGCCCAAGGAGTTCTCTATCGCCTGCATGTCGTCAAGCAATTCGAGTGCACTCTTATTAGTCTCAAGTTCAACAACACAGTTAATAAAATCAGGTTGTGCGTCATAACCGACTGGCGAAGATGCATAAAAACTAGAACATCGTAGCGGCCCAGGTGCAGCCAAGACCGTCAGCGCTTGTCGCGCATCAAGTAATTGCTGAATTGGGTCACCTAAATTTGCGCCAAGCCCTAAATAGGCGACAGTTGGCATCAACTAACCCAAGATAGGCTTATCATCGTTATCCGATGGGCCGACAACTTTACGTTTGTGTCTAACCTTAACCTTTTTGCTGCTAGCCGATGACGTAACGCCGAACTCATCGGCAGGCCGAGCTTCCTGAAAGCGAGGCTCTGAGGCCGTTCGCCCCCTAGAGCTTTGACGGTTAGCATTCGGGCCGTTGCCACGCTGACCGCCATTATTAGTATGCTTTTTGCTCGAACGCTTTTTACCCGCTTTTCCGCGACGCGCGTTGCTTGGTTGATCACTGTTACCAGGATTGGCATTAGTATTGCCAGTTTGGCCATCATTGCCTGGGTTTGGATTGTTCGGCCTACGGCCACGGCCAGTATTTTTTTGTTGTCCACCGGCGGCATTCTGCTGCCTACCTCGCTGACCGCCGGGTTTTGCTTTGCTGCTTCGTCCTGAAGAGTTAGTACCACCCTTATTTTGTCCACGGTTCTGTTGGTTTTGACTTTTCTTAGCCGCACCAGGTTTACCGAATCCACCCTCGTAGCCATCACCAAACACTGTGTTGCCAAAATTATCGTCGTTACCAACTGAATTGTAGTCAACGCTATTGCCGTCTGGCTCATTACTGCTCTGGCGAGGCTGACGTTCTTGTTTGTAGCTGGCGTTCAGGTCCGAGATCATAGTCTCTCGATCGTTTGGCTCTAACTCTTGAATCTCAGTCCACCATTCGCTAATTTCTTCGTCAACCTCATGCATCATGGTTCGCAGCAAGAGAAAGTCGTAGGCTGCACGAAAACGGCGGTTACTCAAACATGCCTTAACCATCCGCGGGTTACGCTTGATTAGACGAAAATGAATATTCCAAATATCCAAAATAATTTCGGCTAGACGTCTCGGCACCGCTACGTATTGATTTTGATCGCGTAAGCCATCATTCATCGCCACACGCCAAGCGTGAACTTCATTGGCGCCGTCATCCATTAATATCTGAGCGTCGGCTTTAACCGGATCCCACATCATGCAGGCAAATAAGAACGCGGGGATGACCGGTTTGCCTTCTTTAACGCGTTTATCAGTGTTTTGTAGAGCGCGCTCCGGTAAACCCTCGACACCATCGATTGCAGTTTGGTCGGTAAACGGAAATAGATATTTAAATAAACCATATTTACGTAATAGCAAATACGTTTCATAAGCGGCTCCGCCATGAAAAAGTTTAAGAACTTCTTCAAATAAACGAGCATTCGATACATGCGAGAGCAACTTGCCCTGCTCTTCGATCATAGTCAGCGCTTCAGGTTCCATTTCAAAACCGAGTTTGCCAGCAAAACGAATCACTCGAAGCATTCTTACTGGGTCTTCGGTAAAGCGAAGTTCTGGCTTACCAATGCTTTTAAGCTTACCTGCTTTAAGGTCATCGATGCCGTTCATAAAGTCGAGAATTTCGCCTTTAACACTGTCGTAATACATCGCGTTAACGGTGAAATCTCGACGTACTACATCTTCTTCTATTTGACCATAAACGTTATCACGCAATAGCTGGCCTTGGTCGCCCTCGCTCATTTCGTTTTGACCAACTCGCTCGCGGTCGTTGGCATCGGCACGAAAGGTAGCAACTTCGATTACTTCATAGCCAAAGCGAACGTGTACTATTTTGAAGCGGCGACCGATTATTCTGGCGTTGCGTCCGAACGCTTTTTTAATTTGTTCCGGCGTTGCATTGGTTGAGACATCAAAGTCCTTCGGTTTGGTGCCGATAATTAAGTCACGCACACAGCCGCCCACTAAGTATGCTTGATAGCCGGCATCTTGCAGGCCTTCAACCACTTTGAGTGCTTTGGGGCTTATATTTTTGTTACTGATCCCAGCTTCTACGGCTGAAATGATCGTGGCTTGTAATTTTTTTTGGGTCAAGGCGAGTCTCTTCTTCTTTAGGAAACTAACGTGTTCGCACTTAAGCACCGCGACAGTTACGAAGTAACGTACTGAGTGGCAATGGCGATCGTTTATCTATTTATGTTTGGATTATTAAAGTGCGTAAGCAAATCTTCTATGACTATTTGTCTATATTACTTATATCGATAATGTTAAAGGCATTAATGATATGAGTATGGAAATAATAAAATACTGATAGACAAACCCTTATGTCATCACAGCTTTAAATCTAAATGCCTTTGGCATTGTACTGGCCTACTTACCTACTCGTTAGCTTAAAATTTTCATCAGAAAATTGATCCGGCAACTGAGAGTTTTGGAGGCTTACTATGGATATAAGTAACGGCGATTTTATGTAATGCACGGTATGTAGAATCTACATTATTTCTACGGCATTAGAACTTCTACTATGAGAAGCGCGGCTAAACAAATATTCGAATGTTGATACTGCACAATATTAGCCATTGTTACCAGTCTTTTTATCACTTTTGAGGCGAGTATGACTCAATTTAACATTTCAATCTTTAGTATTAGCCTCTGGGGTGGTGTTGCGCATGCATCGACTGCAGTCGCTCACGCGCTATATGTGTGTATATCTGAGTGGTAGAGAGGTCTGCATGCCCCAACAACATCTGTACCGAGCGTAAATCTGCTCCGTGGTTAATTAAATGAGTAGCAAAAGCATGCCTCAAGGTATGCGGTGACAGCGGGGGCGGAATTGCCGCTTTTAGAGCATGCTTCTTGACGATATGCCAAAACGCATGACGAGTCATGCCTGACCCTCTGGCGGTAACGAACATGGCATCCGATTGTCGCTGCTTGAGCAAATCTAATCTGGCACCCTGTTGATAGCGCTCGACCCAATCAATCGCTTGCTCGCCCAGGGGCACTAAGCGCTCTTTGTTTCCTTTACCGATGATGCGCACAACGCCTACCTGCAGACTGATCTCCAATAACGTCAGGCCAACTAACTCGCTTACCCTGAGACCCGTAGCATATAAGGTTTCGAGCATCGCTCGGTCTCTTATGCCCAACGATGTTTGAATATCAGGCGCGTTTAATAGATCGTCAACTTGTTGTTCACTAATTGATTTAGGCAACGGCCGCCCTTGCTTAGGGGAGAGTACCTGTGCACATGGATCTTTGCCGATTCTGTTCTCGCGGATTTGATAGCGATAAAATCGTCTCAAGGTTGATAATACACGAGCACTGCTGCTGGCCTTAGTTCCTTCGGCCAACATCAAACCGAGAAATTTTTGTACTTCGGCTTGCCCCACCATAGTCAGCGACATCTCAGTAATGAATTTGGCAAAACGATTTAGATCCGAGCGATAAGCGCTCAAGGTATTTTTCGATAAGCCTGACTCAAGCCACATAGCATCAATGAATAAGTCAATGTGATCCTGATTATCGACACTTACCTTGGCTGGCTTGCTGGGTATTATTGAAATGCGCTCACCTGTTCACGACTGGCTAATAAAAATGCATCGGCCACCAATTTGAGCGGCGCTAAATCAACGTCAGAAAGGCCGCTTTGAATCACATCAGCGAAGCGCGCGTAAATCGCCTCATATTCGCCATGCTCTGAGTGTTCAGGGACCGCGACTTCGCTGCCGTCGAGTAATAATCGAGAACCGCCGTCTTTTATCTGCAATAAACCTTGGTCGGTTTGAAAATCGATATTCCAGGCTTCGCCACCGCTAACACGCCAGTCGAACTGGCCGTTTATTTCAACACCGTCAGCATCTCGAAAGTCTATATCAGCCGCTATTGGTGACTCTTTATTGGATGGAAACTGTAAGTGGGCGCTAGTCACGTAGGCCGATGACGACAAGCAATGAGTCAAAATGGACAGACCGTTGATGCCGGGATCAAACACACCGAGACCACCCGCTTGCCAAATCCATTGTTGCCCCGGATGCCATTTCTTAACGTCTTCCTTCCACACTAGCGAGACCGATTTCAATTGTCGTTGCGCCAATAGAGCCTTAGCCGTTTCGACCGCGGCGCCGTACCGAGAGTGCCAAGTGGCATAAAGAGAAACGCCGTTTTTATCGGCTAATTTAGACAAAAGCTCTACCTCAGAGACGGTCGCGCCGGGGGGCTTTTCTAACAACACATGCTTGCCATGCGCTAGCGCTAATTGCGCCGCCGCTTGGCGATATTGAGGCGGCATACATAACGCCACGGCGTCTAACTCAGTGGCGTCTAACATTGTGGCTATATCGGCAAACGATTCAACACCCACTACCGAGGCGTTGCGGCTAGCGGTGGCCACCAGATTGAAGGTCTTATTATTAGCGATTGACGGCAAGTGCTGGTCGCGAACTATTTTGCCAACCCCGACAATTGCTAAATTAATGATTTTATTCGGCATAACTCTTTCTAAATTTGGCTTACTAATCAACGACAATCAAACATATACTATTTAACATACGATAAACTCTAATTATTACCCGAGCATTATCACCAAGCCGCGGCAAAAAATCAGCAAATTTAGGCAGCAAGATAGTCAGATAGTGCATCTAGACATTTATTATCGCATAATCGGTCAACATTCAATTTGTTAAATTCTCAAGCTCAGTCAACTACGCTATGTCAAATCCTCGTCTTATACTCGGCTCGTCGTCACCCTTTAGAAAAATGCTTCTAGAGCGATTAATGTTGCCATTTGATACCGCTAATCCGAACATTGACGAGTCTCCGCTAGAGAATGAGACGCCAATCGAGTTGGTTGAACGCTTAGCCATCGCCAAGGCAAAAGAAATCGCCAAGAGCAACCCTGATGCTTTAATCATTGGCTCCGACCAAGTAGCCCTGCATGGTAGCGAGATAGTAGGCAAACCGCATACCCATGAACGAGCGGTCGAACAGCTGCGAACGGCCTCGGGCAAAAAGATAGAACTGTTTACAGGTTTAGCATTAATAAACTCAGAAACCGGTTACATTCAATCAGAAGTAGTTCCGTTCACAGTCCATTTCAAGCAATTAAGCGAGTCCACTATCGAGCGCTATCTACGCAAAGAGCAGCCGTATAACTGCGCAGGAAGTGTCCGCTCAGAAGGCCTTGGCGTAGCCTTATTCGAGAAATTTGAAGGCGATGACCCAAATGCGTTGATCGGCTTGCCATTAATACGCTTAGTGACCATGCTAGAAAATCAAGGCTTCGATGTCTTTGACGGCTAAGTAGTCATTATCAACTGCGCCAAACACTGATGCTCGAACAAATCACTCCAATTATTTCCACCTATAACGAGGCGTCAAATATTGAGCGCACGTTGAGCGCTTTGACCTGGGCGACTGAAGTATTAGTTATCGACAGCTATAGCACCGATCAAACGCTAGAAATATGCGCCAAATTCGACAACGTTCGGGTTATTCAAAATAGCTATGCTGGCCCAACCGAACAAAGTAATTTCGCCTTAGCACAGGACATTCAAAGTGACTGGGTTTTGTCGATGGACGCCGATTACGTGGTGACACCGCCACTTGTTAAAGAGCTAACCGCGTTGGCGCCAAATGATGATGTCAAAGGCTTTGAAATTAGTTTCGAATACCTAATCAACGGCCAGCCACTTAGAGGCTCTCTATACCCACCGAGAATATCGCTCTACCGCCATAAATCGGCGCATTATCAACGCGATGGACACACTCAGCGAGTCGCCGTTGATGGCCTGGTTCTGACATTAAAGCAACGCATGCAGCACGACGACCGCAAACCTTATAGTCGGTGGTTAGCGTCACAACGGAAGTACGCGGCACAAGAAGCGCAAAAATTGGCTGGCAGGGATTGGCGAAGTTTATCTTGGCCCGACCGTTTACGTTATTGGGGAATCGCACCATTGGCCGTAATTCCTTATACACTAATCGTCAAAGGCTTGGCGCTCAGTGGCTTTGCCGGTCTCGAGTACACTTGGCAACGACTAGTTGCCGAAGTGTACCTGCAGGTCGCAAGAGTGAATCTAAAACGCGGAAAATCAAAATAGCTTTATCAGTAAGGTTGCTGAACAAGCTACTTAATAGATTGTATTGGGCTCTTAGTTGAGCTGCAATTGCCCACCAAATACACTGGCCATCTTGGCACCCATCGACACCCCTAAATCTTGCGCAAATTGGGTTAAGAAGTCAGGTTTAAACGAGTAGTCAACGATCGCCGCTTCGCCGATCACTTCTCTAGCAACGTAGTCTAAACTGCCGAAGTCGTCGATCAAACCGAGCTCTAATGCCTGCTCGCCGCTCCAAAACAAGCCACTGAAAATATCGGGGTTGTCGCTTAATCTATCGCCCCTACCGGCTTTTACGCGATTGATAAATTGTTGATGAACGATAGACAACATCTCTTTCGCATGTGCTTGCTGACTGGCTTTTATCGGCAAGAATGGATCCAGAATCGCTTTATTAGTACCGGCCGTTAGAGAGCGCCGCTCCACACCCAACTTTTTCAGCGCGTCAACAAAACCAAAACTGTCCATGCGAACGCCGATAGAGCCGACGATTGATGACGGATTAGCGTAAATTTGGTCGGCAGCAGCGGCGATATAGTAGCCGCCAGAGGCACATACATCCGAGACAACTACATGTAACGGCTTGTCTGTGTAAAGACTTCGGAGACGAACTATTTCAGCATTGATTTCGTCCGACTGCACCGGTGATCCACCGGGGCTATTAATACGCAGCACAACTCCCTTGGACATTTTCGCTTCAAATGCGCGCCTTAAGCTGGCATTCAACATGTCTGCCGATACATCGCCTTGGGCAGCACTGATAACGCCCCTTAGTTCTACCAGCGCGGTATGCGGTTGGGTTGCATTAACTCCGGCACCGCCTCCACCGGCAATAAAAATAGCACTGACGATATAAAATAAAAACAATCCGAGCAGAATAAACTTAAACCATCGCCGCCACTTACGGTCGCTCATATAGTCTTCAGCTAAGCGCTCCATCACTACACCCGAGGTGACAGGTGCGCTATTACTGCCTGGCAATGCAGTGTTACTTTTCTTTCGTCCGAACATTCTAAAACCTCATGTTAATTCAATAATGTCTAAATCACTTTGCTTGGTACAATCGCCCAGCGGTCAATTTATTGTTTCTCAACAATATTTAAAGTCTCGCTTTCAAGAAATAGCTGACCCTCTGCTTGAGATATCTGCAAAGACTCTAAGCCAACCCCATAACAAGGCCCCCCTTGACATGCGCCAGTGTCGGGGGCGTATTCGGCTCCATGCGTCGCGCATACCAAGCTTTGCCCGTCATCACTGAAAAACTCGCCTGGCATATAGTCTAATTGCACCGCGATATGTCCGCACTTATTTAAATAGGCAAAGTACTGATAGTCGTAGTGAATAACGAACGCAGGCATTACTTCGCCGCTGGCGTTTTTAACATCAAAACGTAAACCCTTACCGCCTTCTTCTAAGCTCTCAATCGAGCCGATTAGCTTACTAGGCATATGCCTTCTCCACGCGCCCATCTAATAACCAGGCAATAACACCGTTAAACTGTTGCTGTACAGACAAAGCTTTAGAATCGAGCAGCATTTGCTCAGAGTGAACACCATAACCAGCGCCGAGGCCGGCTATTCTGGCGTTCGCTGCCATATCCAAATCAAATGTTGTATCGCCCACCATAATAGCCTTTTGCGGTTCAATTGCAGTGAAATTAAGAATTTCATGAAGCATTTGCGGGTGAGGCTTAGAGCGAGTTTCATCGGCACAGCGTGAGGTAATGAAATGATGCTTTAGCTCGGACACGGCGAACGCCCGATCAAGGCCCTGCCGCGACTTTCCAGTTGCAACAGCCAACACTGCACCAGCATCCTCGAGTAACTGCAAGCCCTCGACTACGCCGTCGAATAGTTTTTGCTCGGTACCGTCGGCGGTAACAAAATGATATTTGTAGGCATCAACCATAGCGACTAATTGATCGTTTTTGGCCGCCGGAAAAAGACGCCGCATAGCCTCCGACAAACCGAGACCGATAATGCTTTTAGCCTGCTCTGTCGTTGGAACCTCTAAACCCACGTCTCGCGCTGAGGCGCGAATGCAATTAGAAATTTTTTGCGCCGAGTCCATAATGGTGCCGTCCCAGTCGAAAATAATGAGTTGATACATCGCTTAATTAAACTCTAAAGATAAATTATTCAAAACCGCCACCAACTCGATTGGTAGCGGCGCTTTAATGGTCGTCGACTCCTTTGTCAATGGATGAAAGAAGGTGAGTTTTGCCGCATGCAAAAATAGACGCGACAACCCTTGCAACTTCATCTGCTTATTAAATTCCTGATCGCCGTATTTTTGATCACCAGCGACCGGGTGATTCTCAGATAATACGTGCACTCGAACCTGGTGGGTACGCCCGGTAAGGAGCTTAACCTCCACTAGTGAAGCGATCTCTGAGACCGCCATGGGTGTCATGATTGAACTGGCATAGCTGCCGTTCGGATCAACCACAACATAGCGCTCGCCATGACGTCTGGCGTTGGTATTTAGTGGTTTGGTCACTCGTCTGGAACCATGTCGCCAATGCCCTTTAAGCAAACTCAAATAGCGCTTATCTAAGCGAGGATTTTTCAGCGAATTAGTTTTGAAATCATCGTGAAGTATTTTTAATGCGCTAGCCTTTTTGGCCAAAACCAGTACCCCTGATGTTTCTCGATCAAGCCGATGCACTAACTCAATATATTTTAAATCACTACGGTACGCCCGCAACGCTTCGATAACACCGACGGTTATTCCACTGCCTGCATGAACCGCCATGCCGCTGGGTTTATTAATGATCAATAAAGCATCATCTTCAAACAAGACGGTATTAGCCAAAAAGCTATATTTTTGACCATCTAAATCATCTAGTGACCTTTCACTAAGACGAATTGGTGGAATCCTCAGCGAGTCCCCTTGCTTAAGCCGAGTAGTTTGCTTAACTCGGCCCTTGTTAACCCGAATTTCACCTTTTCGAATAATTCGATAAATATGAGTCTTGGGTACACCCTTAAGATGCGTAATCAAGAAATTATCGAGACGCTGTCCATCGTGATTCTCATCAATCTCGACAAAACTAACCTTATTGGGGATATGGGTTGGTGAACCGACCGAGTTTTTGCTTTCCACACCTTTGTCTGCGTTGCGTATCTTACGAGCCGCACTATTAACATCAGCGGTTGGCGTTACGCGATTTTGAGAACGACCGTTATTCGCAGACCTATCTTCCGACGCTCTTCTCTCAGAGTTTCTGTTCTCGGTAAGGGACGCTATAGGTAAAGACTTAACTTGCGAGCGACTTGATTGCCCACGACCGGGTCTAGGCTCACGCCTACTGCTTTTCGACTCGAGTGTCGACTTAGATGTCGAACTACGAACGGAGTTGCGACTATCTTTCGATCTCGAGTTCCGTTTATTTTTCGAATTAGGTTTGGAATTTGTTTTTTTTGACACGGGAACGCTCTTGGCTGACTACTGGCGATTATAGAGTAGATTGCGGCCTAACCCAATGTCTAGAAAAGCTAATAATGACGGGGTTTTTAGTCGATTGCTAAAGCGCCAACTTACTGTTAAACTTAACCCAACCATTCAAGGTTTGATTGGTTAAAAGAATTAAGTAATCACAAAAATTTTAACGAGTTACGAACAGAGCCATGAAAGTGGTGAGATTCGATAATTTTTAGGATACTGCAGACGTTATCTGGCCGCTAATTTGGTAAGAAATCGAAAGCAAGAATAGTATCGAAATCGGTTTAAAAATGCAGTTAGTTTTTTAACTCAGATTAGCGCTTTTTTTAAAGCGAAAACTGAGAATAAATGACTACATAAGCGTCTCACATAGGTGTGTTTTTTAATACTAAAAGCACCATTCTAGTGAGTTTTAGCAA
The DNA here is from genome assembly GCA_047625975.1 of Arenicella sp. GTDB lineage: Bacteria > Pseudomonadota > Gammaproteobacteria > Arenicellales > Arenicellaceae > Arenicella. The sequence goes on along the minus strand of JBLHRL010000060.1, from coordinate 2,851 downwards.
ACCGATCGGGTAACACACGACCCATTCGAAATTACTATAATTGCTTCGGCTTGACCCTTTTTATTTGTATTCCATTCAACGTGCTGTGTAACAGGGCAATGTACCTCACCCTGAATTATGAGGCACATCGCCAACTCTGATGCTGAGTCATTGTAATTAGGGCGCTTTACAGTTTTCGGTTAACTCCGTAACAAGTGAGCTCTAAATATGACCGCCGGCCATTGTTGGCAAATACGAACGGCTACTAATTAAAAAGAATAGTAGTAGTGATTTAGCGATTAAGCGCTATCAAACGCTAACCCAACACAATTAGCCTCTTTGACTTAGCCCTCGCAGAAAGAATTTGCTGGTGATTTGGTAACGCTATTAATGTTTGAGTCATAATGTTAATACGATGGCTTATCGTTATGATCGATTGTAAATATTACGTCGAAACCAGCACCATGGCTTGATTTTTCAAAGCGCCTAACCGCGTTTCAATCAAGTTAACATTGATTTCAAGTAAGGCATAATAATTGCCTGTGAATTTACAATAGATACCGAAAAGCCCACCTATTCTAGTGAAGAGAATTCCTAGCACGGACGATCGGTAGTTTTATAAGTAAATTAGGCTAGGCAAAAACTGCCGATTACAGCAAAAGCCTGTAATTAAATCATAATTTCTGCATATTCGACTTGTCACTATCTGCACTTTCAGATTAAAAGCCGTTTTCTTAGACATGCCAGATAAATTGGCATAGGAGAAGACATGAAAAGAATGTTATTCAACGCAACCCACTCTGAAGAGCTGCGTGTTGCAATTGTAGATGGTCAAAAATTAGTTGATCTGGATATCGAGTCAGCCAGTACTGCACTTAAAAAAGGCAATATATATAAGGGGAAAATCACTCGCATCGAGCCAAGTCTAGAGGCCGCTTTTGTAGAGTATGGTGGTAATCGTCAAGGATTCTTGCCGATGAAGGAAATTTCTCGAACTTACTTTCAAAATTATAATTCTGATACACCTATATCAAAGGTCAATATTGCCGATGTTCTGAAATCTGGTCAGGAATTATTGATTCAAGTCGAAAAAGACGAGCGCGGCAATAAAGGTGCTGCACTAACCACTTTTATCAGTCTTGCCGGTCGTTATTTGGTATTAATGCCAAACAACCCTAAAGGCGGTGGCATTTCACGCCGAATAGAAGGCCAAGAGCGTCAAGAATTACGTGAAGCTATGTCGGAGCTCGAAGTTCCTCGTGAACACGCGCTGATCGCACGTACCGCAGGCATTGGCAAAAGTGCCGAAGAGCTGCAATGGGATTTAGACTATTTACAACGATTGTCAGATGCAATTCACGGTGCGGCTGATGCACAGCCAGCACCGTTCTTGGTTTATCAAGAAACCAACCTAGTTGTGCGCTCTATTCGTGATTATTTCCGCAGTGATATTACTGAAATAATCATTGATGACAAAGAAATATTCGATCGCGCGACACGCTTTATGAATCAAGTAATGCCGCACAACGTCATTAAATTGAAGATGTACGAAGATACAGTTCCATTGTTTTCTCGTTACCAAGTAGAGCATCAAATTGAATCGGCTTACGCCCGTGAAGTACGACTACAAGCCGGTGGTGCGCTGGTTATTGATCCAACCGAAGCATTAACCTCAATCGATGTAAACTCAGCTCGCGCCACCAAGGGCAGTGACATCGAAGAAACCGCACTGCAAACTAATATGGAAGCGGCTGAAGAAATCGCTCGTCAACTGCGCATACGTGACTTGGGTGGTCTAATCGTCATCGATTTCATTGACATGCTTGCTAACAAGAACCAACGAGCGGTCGAACAATGCTTACAAAAGGCACTAAAAGCCGACCGTGCACGTGTTCAAGTTGGTCGCATTTCACGTTTTGGACTATTGGAAATGTCGCGTCAACGTTTACGCTCATCTATTAGTGATTCTAACTATCATGTCTGCCCGCGTTGCGAAGGTAACGGCCATATACGAAGTGTCGGTTCTTCGGCTCTGAGCGTATTACGTATTATTGAAGAAGAAGCGTTAAAAGAAAATACTGAAGCAATTGTTGCTCACCTACCGATTAAAACTGCCACATATTTGTTGAACGAAAAGCGTCACGAAGTGAGCTTATTGGAAAACCGTCTCGGTACCAATATCACGATCGTACCAACAATTGAATTAGAGACTCCTCATTTCAAGATTCAGCGATTGCGCAGCGAAGATTTGGATGAAATGCCAAACTTGCCTAGCTATAAAACTGAAATTCAAGAACCTAAAGAAGATCCTCGCAAAGCCAAGTATCAGAAAAAGAACCAAGCAAGCAATGTTGTGATTGCACCGAATACGGCACCGGCCGTTGGTATTGAATCTGTGCAGATGGGTGATGTGCCTGCACCTAAATTGGAGCCAGTAGCTGTCTCTAACGCCGTTGCACCAACTAAACCAGGTATCTTTGTAAAGCTATGGCGTGCTTTGTTTGGTGCAGGTGAAGGAGATCAGCCGAAGAAAGACGGCAAAAAAGACGGTAAGAAGTCAAATAACACTCGTGGCCGCAACAACGATCGCAATAAGGACCGAGGAGCTAACCGCAACAACAGTCGCGGTCGCAACAACAACCCACGCAATCGCAATAACAAGCCAAGCGGCGATAAGAAATCGGCCGATAACCGTACCGACAATCGCAACAAACCTCAAAAAGATCGAGAAGAAAAGCAAAGCGACGATACGAACAGTGACAACAATAGCAACGAAGGCGGTAGCAATAACAACCGTAATCGTAATCGTAATCGTAATCGTAATCGCAACCGTAACCGCTCTAATGACAGGCCTCAGGGTGACAGGCCTCAG
>JBLHRL010000059.1:0-19072 GCA_047625975.1 Arenicella sp. | reverse complement strand
GAAGTTGGCATTGCCTTTTTCGTGCTGTAAGTGATGGTTTGTAACCGTGATGAAAATACTAAGAATACGGTTTGCTCCCCAATCTCTTAGCAACAGCTCATAGGCACAGTGGGCAACACTATTGCGCATAATAAGAAACAGTATTTAATTGATATCAACTAGTGCGACTACTCTAAAATGCGCTAGTGTTTTTGTACAAAAAATCACCCTCTAAGGTGAATCCAAAGACGAATTCAATTTGTAGAATGATGAAATACGTCACGATATGAAATCCAGATGATAATCATTGCCAGTCAATTGCCTGAGTCTATTTTATGCACCTTGCCTAATGGTGAGCAGGTAGAAGTGACGATGTTAGTCACCGAGCAAGAAGATTGCTTTGTTGATCTTCGCGTCGAATCGGCGGTGAGGCTATTAACTACTTATTTTGATTGCGAAGAGGGCTAGGCTTTAGTCAGTGTTTCTGACACTCTATTTTCTTCAACAGTCTATAATTGAGTTAATTATAGAACCCAATGCGAAGCAAAAGGCCATGACCATTACTATCCCATTTTCTGACGCGTGTGAGCGTAATAAGGACGTTATTCTAGAAACTATTAAGCCTTATTTAGAACAAGCGGCGTCGCTATTAGAGGTCGGTAGCGGTACCGCGCAGCATGCGATTCATTTTTCACAGGAGTTAAGCTCGTTGCAATGGCAGACTAGCGATCAGCTTGAATATTTAGATGGGATCAATGCCGCGCTGAATAATGCTAAGGCTATTGGACACTGTTTAGACACTGTCGAACCGCCAATAGAACTAGACGTCAACCAAGCTGTTTGGATCAAAAATGGCCAGCGTTTTGACGCTATTTATACGGCCAATACGTTTCATATTATGAGCCAAAATGATGTCGAGCGATTCTTCTCTGGTTTGCCGGCGGTGACTCAGCATGGCAGCTATCTAATCGTTTATGGGCCGTTTAAGTACCAAGGAAAATATACTAGCGAAAGTAATCAAAATTTTGATGCTAGCCTAAGGTCAAGAGGGGTTGGTAGCGCGATACGAGATTTCGAGTTAGTCAATGGCTTAGCGCATACGCAAGGCTTTGATTTGCTTGTAGATTACGCTATGCCTGCGAATAACCAATGCGTAGTTTGGCAGAGAAATGCCAATGGTTAACGTCTAATGCGAAACTAAATGATACTTATTATTATTCATAAAACACATTAAAAACAATGGCTTAGTGGTTTTTATGTGTATATAAAACGATTTAATTTGTTATACTTAGATTATTCACTAATAAGCTGAGATTAAGCATCATGAAAGCAAAAGAAGGCGTAATAGCCGTATTGAACACGGCACTACGAGCTGAGTTAACCGCAATCAATCAATATTTCCTACATGCCCGGATGTACAAAAATTGGGGTTTAGAAAAACTTAACCAATTGGAATACGCAGAATCAATCGATGAGATGAAGCATGCCGATACGCTAATCGAGCGTATTTTAATGCTCGAAGGCCTGCCGAACTTACAAGATCTAGGTAAGCTGTTTATCGGTGAGAATGTATTAGAAGTTCTAAAATGCGATTTGCGTTTAGAAGAGGAAGCTATTCCTATGTACGCCGCGGGCGTCGCTCATTGCCAAGAGGTTGGCGATTATGTGACTCGTGATTTGTTGGCTAAGATTCTAGAAAGCGAAGAAGAGCATTATGATTGGCTGGAGACTCAGATTGAATTATTTGGCAAAGTGGGCGAGCAAAATTACTTGCAGTCGATGATGTAAGCGATTTGTTGTTACCTTTTTGCGATTAGAATCAAAGCCTCTTGCGCATTTAGTGAGGGGCTTTTTTTAGTCTTTCAAAATCATGGTAGGTCAGTGATAGTCGGTTAGCGATGATAAAAAAACGACTAATTAGTATTGGCGATACAAGCCGCTTTGATTTATATCTTCAGCTTTGGCGTGCTACTAGCCAAAGACTCTGTTTGGCGACAAGCTAAAGCGTCGTTCAGCCTGTCCGATGACGACGCCCAGCATTCTCAGCTTGGAGACGCGATACCGTGTTTAAATAAAGACGGTTTTAAAACTTCCTTTTATCCAGTGCAGGCATAGAAATATCGGTCTCTGAAACTTTTGATTCTTACCTAAACGAGTGGCGGTTAGTGGCGTATCACGGAACCATAGTTTAAAACACTCATGCCGTGGCCCTTTAGCTAATCGTGATCTTGACAAGCAATAGGTCGAGCAAGTGATTGCTTAAATACTAATCGCGAATGACTTATTGGAGGCACTTGAGGGCACCATTGAGCTAACATCTACAGGCCCCTGCGGTGATTTGTAAGCCGCGGGAGAAAACCGTGTGGAACAAGTCTTTAATCAATGCTTAGCGATCGAAGGGCTAGAAAAACTAGTTGGCTTTTCGGTAACTCACGGGTCTGTAGGCCAATCTGGCGATCAGCTACTAAAGATGATCGAGTTGGTGGGTAGTCGTGCTCAACTTATTAAGCTACTCTTTTAGAAGTATTGGTGGTAACTATCTGCCTGTTTCTAAACAAGCCTATGACCCGCTATTGGCGGATCCTGTCAAAATCTTTTTTCAGCAATAACAAGACGCCGCTTATGATCTCTATTACAACCGGAATGGCACACGCTAAGGCTTCCCAATGATCTATCTTTCTGTTGAGTTTCTGGCCACTGATACTTCACGCTACTGATATTTGCCAATGATTGAATCCTAATAAAACAGACGATATTTTACTCCGTCAACCCTTAGCTGAAACGGGATCATAACAATCATTAATCTAAATACAAATCGGAATGATGCACATCATAATATAAAGAGTTGAGTTAAATTAAGGCAGCTTTAAGGAGAGTGTGCGGCATTGTTTCATTTGACTAACTAGGTTCCAAGCTCATCCTTGTGGTTTGGAACAAGATTCGATCAGTCGGGTCGTTATAGAATTAAAGTTAATATTTTAGGGACCTTATAGATACTAATTATCGCGCCATTTTCGATATTGACGAGTACGGAGTTTGGTTTTTATTTGTCCCTTAATCAGTGCAAATAAAGGGTGCATATTGGGTTGCGGTAACTTGCCAATGGCCATTCTGGTGAGCTGAGCCTTGGTGATTGCCATGCTTGCTAATGCGCCTAGGGTTTTGTTTTTCCAGACCACGATGGGTAGTGACACTTCAAGCTCTTTATCCTGCTTCCATTTATTTGCAAGCGCTGGCTCGTAGGCCAAAGCTCTAGCTATGCCGAGCATCTCTATTGAAATGCCACTGCGTTCATTTACCGCATCTTCGGCAACCGCTCGTTTAGTAATGCCGCCAGTAACCATAATCGGCATGCTCGCGACTTGGGCGATCTCTCGGGCAAAGTCTACAAAGTAGGCTTCTCGTTGAGTTGTACTATTGCCATTTAGTGGTTCAGCTGCGCTACCTGACATGGCTGGGCTTTCATAACTGCCGCCAGAAAGCTCTACTAAGTCGAGTTGATAATCATTTAGCTGAGTGACCACCCATTTAGCATCTTCTGTATCGAAACCACCTTTTTGAAAATCGGCCGAGTTGATTTTTATCGATACGCAAAATTGTTTACTAACTCTGGTTCGAACCGCCTTCACAACTTCAAAAACAAGTCGCGCGCGATTCTCTAAGCGGCCACCCCATTGGTCGGTTCTATGGTTAACCAATGGCGATAAAAACTGGCTTAATAAATAGCCATGTGCCGCATGAATTTGTACACCCGTGAAACCAGCCTGTTCGGCCAGTGCTGCAGTGTTGGCGAAGCGTTCTATAATATTCAGTATCTCGGCTTCAGTCATCGCCTTAGGTTGTGCAAACATTTTAGAGAAGCCAGGAATGTTTAGAGCGATGCCCGACGGAGATAGGGCTTGCTCTCCCATCGCTTCATACACTTGCCGACCAGGATGATTAATTTGCATCCAAAGTTGATTGCCATTTACGGTGCCTGCAGTGGCCCATTGCTTAAATGAATCTAAGTGATCAGCTGATTCTAAAACGACCCCACCTGGACCAGTGAGAGCGTCAGGGCTTATCATTACGTTGCCTGTTAGCAATAGCCCCGAGCCACCCTCTGACCATGCCCGATATAGTGTAAAAAGTCGTTCGCCAGGCAACTGACCTATGTCGCTAAGGTTTTCTTCCATCGCCGCTTTACAAATACGGTTAGACACGATGACGCCATTCGGTAAAGTCAAAGGAGTAAACAGTTTTGAGCTCATAATTTTAATTATTATTGAAATATTTTGGCTTAGTCTATCCTTATTCAATGCTGGAGTCGTATTAAATTATTGGTGATTGTATCGCTGTATGAGGTCGGTTATCGGCATGAAGAAAACCAACTCGCGTGTGTTAGTCTAGTTTTTAAGAATAAAAACGTTTTAGACTAAATATAAAAATGAAAATTATAAAAGTAGTTTTATTACTTCTGTTGTCAGTGGCTATTGCTGCGGCGTCGTGGTTCTACCGACCATGGTCCGACTACTCGCCAGCGAGAATGGCGGTGTTAGAAGATCCAAGTCAAATATCAAAGAGCTTTACTTCCATGAGCTCTATCGTGCCCAACAAGGTTGTACGTAAGGCCGATCAGTCATCAGGCTTTATTGAACAACTTCAGCCGCTAGAACTTGATTTCGAGTTTGGCGGGAAGCGTAAAAGCCTAAGTCAATTTTTAGACGAATCGAGTACTACAGGCTTAATCGTGCTCAAAGATGGTGTAATGCGCCATGAGCAATATCGAAACGGTGGCTCGCGAGAATCGCTATTTACCTCATGGTCCGTGGCTAAAAGTTTTGTTGCTACTGTTATTGTAATGGCCCAGAAAGAGGGACTGATTGACAGCCTCGACGACAAAGCCGAAAAATATGCGCCACAATACAGCGGCTCAGATTTTGGCTCAAGTTCGCTAAAAAGTTTGCTTGCCATGTCTACCGGTATTGAATTCAATGAAGATTATGTCGCCGATGATTCCGATGTGCGACCCTTCTTTTTTAATAGTTTTATTCTGGGTAAAGATCCAGACAATTTACTGATGCCGTTTAAACGTAGTCGAGATGAGTTTAGTGATTTTCATTATATCTCTCCCAATTCTCATGTTTTATCAGCGGTGTTGCGTGGGGTTTATAAAAAGTCGGTCGCTGAGATTATGAGCCAGAAAATTTGGCAACCTTTGGGTATGGAAGCAGACGCAACTTGGTTGCAACATCGAGATGATGAAAAAGGCATTGCCCTCGGTTATTGTTGCTTGAACGCTCGCCTAAGAGATTATGCTAGGTTTGGCGAGTTTTATCTGAATGCATCAAAAGGTAAGGGCTTAGGGGTATCAACTTTACCCAAGGGCTGGGTCGAAAGTCTACCCAAACCGGCAACAGCGGCGCATAAACCTGGCGGTGAAAATTATTCGGGTCGCGGCTATAGCCATCACTTTTGGTTGCCAGAGCGAGAGGGTGTATTTTTTGCATCAGGCGTCTACGGACAATTTATCTGGGTCGACCCTGCACGTAATTTAGTGATTGTTAAAACCTCGGCTGACAATGAGTTTTTAACACGCTACCCAGAATCAGCGGCTGCATTTGAGGCTATTTCTCAGGTCTATGATTAGCGGCCTGAGTGTTTGGGTTGATTGCTTTGTCTAAGTGTTAAACAAGCATATAATAGCGGGATAAAGCATCCATCGAGAAGGGTGGTTTGGTCGCGGACTTAGGAGTTTAGTTAATGCAATAGAGCATTTTAGCTATGTTCAGATTGATACTATTTCGGTAGTTGAGCATGCGCATTATTCGACTACCAACATGCTTAGGTTAACGTTCGCCCAGCAACCTCATCTGAGTAAACCTATTTACGCATTAGCGACTTCAATTGCATTTGTTCGGATTGTTTCGGTATTTATGTTTTTGTAACAACAAAATGCTCAACTTCAAATTCACATTATGCAGATTAATCTAGATGAGCTAAAGCTGAAGCCTTTTGGTCTTGAGCATGTGCTGTAAAAAGTAGCTGATCAAAATCGCGCATTGAGTATCTCTAATCAAAAAGTGACCGATCGACTTTACTGGCGTTTGACGTCTGTTGACCCGTTAATTAATCAGGTAAGTCCTGAAAATACTGAGCAAATGGAGGTCTTGCGCAAAAGAATACTTCTACCGATAAGCTTTAGGTTGGAGCGGTCAGTCACATGGCCTATAAGTTTATTGTTTAAAAACTAACGATTATTTTAGTGGCTTGAAAATTTCACTTGTGCAGTCAAACCTTGAATAAACGCGAAGACTTAATGTAAAGTTTGTTATTAGCAGTTAAATTATCAGTGAAGGGCGTTCATAGTGAAAACAATTGGTCTGATAGGGGGGCATGAGTCTGGAAAGCGCCTCTTGTTATTATCAAGCGATTAACCTCGCAGTTAAATAACGTCTCGGTGGTCTCAACTCGGCTAAACTTGTAATGGTGAATTTTGACTTAGCTGAGATTGAAAAGATGCAGCAGCTTGGCGATTGGGCTGCGACCACTGAGATTCTAATTCAAGTGGCTTGCAGGCAGCAGGCGCTGACGGCTTTATCATCTGTACCAATACAAATGCACAAGGTAGCCGACCAAACAGCCCCTGAGGTGTTAATGCTATTGCTGCATATAGCCGACGCCACGACTGAAGTGTTAAAGTTAGATGGGCTTAGTCACGTTGGCTTGTTATGAACCAGCTTCACCATGGAGCCAGAATTCTATAAAGGTCGACTTGCGCAGCAGGGCCTTGAGGTGTTTATTCCAACTCAAGCGCAAAGGTACTTAGTCCATTCGGTGATCTATCAAGAGCTTTGTCTTGGGCTTATTAACCCCGAGTCGAAAAAAGCATATTTAGACATAGTTCAAAGCTTAACCGATCGCGGAGCCCAAACCGTTATTTTGGGTTGTACCGAGATTGGTCTATTGATCAAACAAGGCAATACTAATATTTCGCTTTACGATACGACTAAAATAAATGCTAATGTGGCGGTTACGTTTGTGCTCGATTAGAAGCCGTGTCTGTAGCGAAGTTTTTTTGTTTATTTCTCAGCTATTTACCGATTAGCTTATGCTTGTGTCTCGATTCTACGGCCACTATGTTAATCGGGTACTTAGCGATAACAATTTAGGGATTTAGATTACCGTGATAAATGAATTTGTCAGCGCCGTCAATGGTGTGCTCTGGACTCACGTCTTGGTGTATTTATTACTGATAGCGGGCGCTTGGTTTACCGTTCGCTTAGGCTTTCTTCAGTTTCGCAGTTTTGGTCACATGTTCAGCCTGCTTAGCACCAGCCGTGAATCAGATAAATCTGGAATAAGCTCGTTTCAGGCTTTGTGTACAAGTTTATCAGCAAGGGTCGGTACGGGTAATCTGGCCGGTGTCGCGATTGCCATCTCACTCGGTGGGCCAGGCGCGGTTTTTTGGATGTGGGTTATTGCCTTACTTGGTATGGCGACTGCATTTGCTGAATCGACCTTAGCTCAGGTTTACAAAGTTAGAGACCGCAGTGGTGAATTTCGCGGCGGCCCAGCTTACTATATTAAACAAGGCTTAAATCGGCCTTGGTTAGCGGCGTTATTCTCTGTGTCACTATTATTTGGCTATGTGTTTGTATTTAGCGCTACTCAAGCCAATACCATCGCCGATGCCTTGAATCATAGTTTCGCTATATCCGAAGACGCCACTGCGATTGTATTAGTGTTGTTGGCAGGCATCATCGTGATTGGCGGTTTACGTTCTATTGCACGCTTTTCTGAGATTATTGTACCGTTAATGAGTTTTGTCTTTGTGCTGACCGCGTTGACAATCACTATCATCAATATTACTGAGGTACCGCGTTTACTAGGATTAATCGTGAGCTCGGCTTTTGGCATTCAAGAAGCTGGCGCGGGCACCTTTGCCGCCGCCTTAAAAATAGGCATACAACGTGGACTGTTCTCTAACGAAGCTGGTGCAGGGAGCGTGCCTCAAGCGGCAGCGTGTGCATCGCCAAAACCCAATCATCCGGTAGTGCAAGGCTATATACAAATGTTGGGTGTGTTTATTGATACCTTGATTATCTGTACCTGTACGGCGGTGGTTATTTTACTGGCGGGTGACCTCGATCATGGAGTAACCGAAGGCATTGCCATTACTCAGGCGGCAATGAGCGTTCACCTTGGATGGTTTGGGGGTTATTTTGTAGCAATTGCCATAACCCTTTTTGGTTTTACCTCAATTGTTGCTAACTACGCATATGCAGAAAGTAATTTGCACTTTTTTAATTTGGACAGTAAAACTGGGCGCGCCATGTTCACTGTGATTTTTCTAGGCATGATGTTTCTGGGAACCAAATTAGAATTAAAGACGATGTGGGCAGCCGCTGATATGGCGTTTGGATTTATGGCCTTGATCAATGTGTCGGCCGTTTTAGCATTAAGCCCGACGGTGTTCGCGCTACTGAAAAATTATCAGCATCAAAAAAACCAGGAAGACGTCGTTTTTTCGCCGAGCGAATGCGAAGTGCAGGGCAAGACTGAAAAGGGTATCTGGCATTAAAGCTTAATACTTTTTCTGTCTTTATTGTTGATATGTACTTGAGTTGTTAACGATAAATTAAGAATAAAGATATAAGTGAATCAAATTTAGCCGCAGATTTTCTAATCGCCCAGTCATTTTTACAGAGTAAAATACAGGAAGGTGTTGACCGATATTTACGCTTGCATGGCATCAGCTTCACTGAGTATTAAATAGTGCCTCATCTGGCTAATGCGCCAGAAAAACCCCTATCCGTATTGAATTAGCCGACTGCGTTGGAATCAGCGTATCAGGCGTTACCCGCTTGCTAGCGTCGATGGAGAAAAACGATAATGAAGAAAAGCGCTCGAACCCTCGAGACCCTCGGTTATGCTAAGCGAGCCGGGGAGTGTATTATTTAAGTATGCCAGTGTTAACTTTGGTCATTGTGCTCGAAGCCTAACATCGGTGTTAAGCCCAAAGCAGCTAATCACTCTAATCGACATTTGCAAGTTTTGATACCTTATCTAGATGGCGGTTAGTGTAAGGGGCAACAGGTCAGACGGCTTACCAATTGGCGCGGGCGTATATGGCATTTCATAACCTGGCTCGACACTGATTTGATAGTTTTTCAGTAGATGGAAAAGTATTAGTTTTACTTGAAGTTCAGCAAATTTAATTCCGAGGCATTTGTGTGCGCCACCGCCGAATGGTATCCAGGCATGTTTATGATTTCGATCTTCAGCGCGATCCTTATTAAAGCGCTCAGGGTCAAACTTGTTCGGTTCTGACCAAATTTCTGGCATCCGATGAGTAAAAGAAGGACACACAAATACCTGCTCACCTTTTTTGATTTGGTAACCCTCAAACTCGCAGTCTTTGATCGCGACACGAGGAATTGTTGGTAGCGGCGGGTACAATCTTAGCGCTTCTTTTAGTACTAACCCAGCCGCTTCAAACTCGGGCATCTCTGAGTAATTGAGTATGTCACTACCGTGTGCTTGAATCTCTGCGCGAATTTTATCTTGCCACTCTGGGTTTTTAGCCAAAGCAAAACAAACGCTGGAAAGCGAGCTTGTGGTGGTGTCATGAGCGGCCATCATCAAGAATATAATGTGGTCGATGATGTCTTGCTTGCTAAAGCCTTCGCCGTCGTCGCTTTGAGCGCGACTGATTTCGGCAAACATATCGGTTTGCTGCGACTGCTGTTTAGCTTCTACACGAGAGCCAAAGTACTGCTCCAGAAAAGCACGACCTTCTAAGCCTTTTTGATATTTGTTGCCTAGTATTGGGTAGCGTACAACTACCATGGAGGCGTCGACAACGTCAACAAAAGCGGTGTTTACTTTGCCCGATTCATTGCTTAGAGTTTCGCCGATGAAAATCTTCGACGCTAGGCTTAGGGTAAGACCTTTGATCGCTGGGTAGAAGTGAAAGTCTTTTTGTAAGCCCCATCCGGCCATGGTCGATACAATATCTGGGTTCATACTTTCGACATAGGATTCAAGTGCGTGCGCTTTAAACGGCGCACCCATAAGTCTGCGATGGTAACGATGCTCATCGCCATCCCTCAGCATGAGTCCATTAGGAAATAATTTATTGAGGGATTTATTCCATGCCTTTCGGCTCGAAAAATTTTTCTCGCGATCCAGCAATACAAATTCATTGCCATCAGGGCTTAGCAAATGAATGGCCTTAGTATTAAGAAAATTATTATAGTAGACCGGCCCATATTTTTGATACATCTCATCGAAAAGGTGATTGCAGTTTTTGATAAAGCGAAAAACATGGCCAAAAATAGGTAATCCGTTTTCGCCGGGAATAGATTTCAGAGGTGCAGTCATTGGGTAATATTAAATAATTTCTAATGGACACAACGTATACCATTTAGAGTAGCTTGGTGTGAATGAATATCGTCGCTTACTTCAGTCTCGGGTAAGTAATTTTTCGATCTATTGGCTATAGTTTGTTAGTCTATCGGGAACAATAGAAAATAGTTAGCTTGCAATGAATGATACTGAAGAAAACAAGAATTATGTGACGCCCTACGCCTTCGGAGTAAACGACTCTCTATTAGGTAAAGCTCTGGCCAGCCCTTCACGCAGGCTGTTTTCGTTTATTGTTGATATGGCTGTTGTCGGCTCATTAACCTTAATGAGCACTACAATAATGGCGGCAAGCATTTTTATTGTCTCCGGGGTTGGCTTGTTTAAGGGTGGTAATAAGGATGCTCATGATGGAACCCAAACTTGGGTGCCACGGATTTTTATCGCGGCCGCGGTGATATCGGCGATTGTTTTAGGCGCTAGCCTAATTGGTTCGTCGTTTGGTTTTGACTCAGGATCGGCTCCCGCTAATATCGCGGCCACTGTCGAAGAGCAAGTCGGTAATGAAGTCGAAAAAACGCTTGATGTTGTTGCTTGGCTGCAAGACACATTGATGAATCTTGGTTCCAGCTTTGGTTGGGCCGCAATCTACTTCAGTACCTTTACAGCATGGTTTAATGGGCAAACTTTCGGCAAAGTACTGTTTCGCATACGGGTGCTCAAAATCGATGGTAAAGAATTGAGCTTGTGGGACAGCTTTGGCCGATATGGTGGCTATAGTGCGGGTTTGGCGACCGGCTTGTTGGGTTTTTTACAAATCATCTGGGACCCTAATCGACAAGCAATTCACGATAAAATTTCTGAGACAGTAGTTCTCGATCTTCTTAAGCCTGATCGAGTTTTATAATTATTTCGAGACAGTTATCGATATACCGTTAGGCAATTACAGTCAGGTAAATATAGTCAGGTAAATATAGTTACGATAAAATCGCATTTTATAGCGCCAAGCTAATGCCGAAAAGTCATTATCAAGACCACTAAAAGCATTATTCGAGTCAGTGATTGTTTAGATAATATTGATAGCACTGGCGCGCCGAGATGTAAAAAAATTAGCCGAAATATTTGCGCAAGCCACCCCTGAAAAAGTAAAAATGTGGGGTGGTACTATTATTTTTTATGGTGAGATAATTAATTACAGAGCCAATGGCGACCAAGCTCTTATGCGCGCAACAGGCTTCTCAATAGGTAAAAGCGGCTTGAAGCTTTACATCATGACGGACAACCCAAAGTTAATTTGTTAATCTCCATACTCCGCCTTCACAAACTTAGTGAACAGTGCTTATACCTTTAAAAATATTTAGAGATACTTAAGCAATTAATTACACTCGGCCTCGAAGAACTTAAAGCGACTCACGCGCTAAGAATTTAGTTAAAGACATCATTTTTTGTTTATGATGATAAAAATAGATAGACCAAAAAAATAGGAATACTGAATGCCTTACTCAAACGATCTCACTGAAGAACTCAATGTACTTTCTTTGTTTAACCTCGACACTGACCTAGAAGGTATAAAAGTTCATAGCTCAGCAGGCGAATCCAAAATTGCAGCCGCTCAGCGTCTGTTCGACAAAGGTTTAACCTCACAAACAGATGGTGGTTATTTGACCAGCCTTGGTCGAACTGCCGCTGAGCATGCGCAAGGTTTATTGCAAATTCTAAAGTAGATCTGAACGCCGCAATCCTTAGCGCCGTTCTTTAAGCGATGCGACGTTTGGCAGCATTGCTTGGTTAAGCGTCGACCGATGTTTATATCTATATTTCCTGGTCTTTAGACCGACGACTGCAGAGCCTCATGCCCTAACCGAACCAATCAAATGGCTATGAAAGTATTATTTCTTACTAACCAAGCGTCCTATCATCAAATGCATTTTGCTAGAGCCATGGCAGCCGAACTGGGTGAGGCCAATTTTCGAATCGTGTTTCAAAAGCCAACTAGTGCCGCACGAGCTGAAATGGGTTGGAAGGACGGTTATGTCGAACCTTATATCCTGCGATTGTGGCAGTCTGAAGCAGAGGTCGCCAGCTGGATTGATGAGGCCGATGTTGTGATTCAAGGTCGCTTTCCAATCAACGCTATTAGACACCGTATCAAGTCGGGAAAATTGACTCTTGCTTGCCAAGAGCGTTTATGGAAAAAACGACCCACCTTAGGCCGTAAGTTATCTAGGCTCGGACACTTTTACAAAAACTATATCTCGGTTAACAAGCCTAACTATCACTTTCTGGCGATTGGCGGCTATGCGGCACAAGATCTAAATCAGATGGGTTTCTTCAAAGGCCGGAGTTGGCAATTCGGCTATTTCATTGATGCCCCCGAGTATCAAGCTAGGCCCGAGCGAAAATCCGTTGAGCTTCTTTGGTGCGCCAGGTTAAGTGATGTAAAGCAGCCGAATATGGCATTAGATATTTTGTCTGGGCTGCAGCAGAGAGGTATTAAGGCGAATCTTACGATGATTGGTGATGGAGTGCTGCGAGGAGCTTTAGAAGCGGAGATTGAAGCCCGCGGCATAGGTAACTCAATTCGGCTTACTGGCTGGCAGACTCAAGATGAGGTGAGGGCGCATATGCGCCAAGCTGACCTATTTCTGATGACTAGTCATCACGGAGAGGGGTGGGGTTTGGTTGTCAATGAAGCCTTAAGTTACGGTTGTGGAGTGGTTGCTAGCCAAGAGCTCGGCTCGGCGGTCTGGCTGGTTGAGCAAGGCGTGTCTGGCGTGTTGTACACCGAGCAAACGTTAGAGGCCAAGCTCGATAATTTAGCTAAGCTAGGTCGCAATGGAATACTCGCAATGGGTGAAGCAGGTAATCGTCGAATGCTCGATATGTGGTCTAGTAAGGTTGCAGCGACCAGAACTATTGCCCTTTGCCGATGTTTGATCAAAGACGATCTGGCCGCTGCCAAACAACTTTTTAATGATGGTGTTGCTAAATTTATTGACTGATTGGTTGCTTCATAATTCATTCTACGTTTACATCTGTTCGACACAAAGATATGTTAACGTTTAATTTTTTTGAGTCTGTGTATTTATGAAAAAATCAATTTTTGGTCACTTATTATTAGCTTTAATTTTGTCGTCCTGTGTTACTAGTGCTTATGCTTGGGCTGAGCGAGGTCACGATTTAATTACTCGAGTAGCGGTGCAAAACCTGCGGCTGATGTCGGGCGATAAACAAGCCTTGGTAAAGCCATTTGTGGCGCGTGACCATATGCTGGCACATTTATCTAATACTCCCGATATAGTTTGGCGCGCGGCTTATATGTCTGATCTTGAGCGTAAAGAAAACTACTCCACGCACTTTATCAATCTAGAAAAAGTGTATCTAGGCGTAACACTGTGGAGCGACTTACCCTTAGACTTCGCGCTTTACAGTAAAGACGCCAAGGAAAATGGACATACCGCGGTTGAGGTTGGCACTGCGCCTTGGCGAGTCATCCAGCTCTATAAAGGAATGGTCGATGCGCTGGTAGTGGCCGGTAAAGCTGAAGATAAAATGGCACTCGAAGACAGTGTTAATCAAGCTTTATTAATGGGCGGTATAATGAGTCACTTTGTCGGTGATTTGGCTAATCCTCACCACACTACCGCCAACTATGATGGCCAGCTTACTGGCCAGCGCGGATTACACGCCTATTTTGAAAGTCAGGTTGTGTCGGAGTTATCATTCGCCTTAAGTGCTCGTATTGCAAAGCAGGCCAAAAAGAATTGGTTAAAGAACTATTCTAAATTCGAGCAGAAGGCGATTTTGTCAGACCCGAATAAATTAGTCTGGGCCTTGGTTGGCAATAGCCATAGTCGCTTGCCTGCTTTATTGAAGCTTGACCGAAAATATTCACTACTTGAGAATAGCCAGGGGGAAAAAGGGCGTGCTGTCCGTAAACCTGTTAGTGAAATAGCAACCCGTTATGAAAAATTTGCGGTAGAACGATTGAGTGTTGGCGCCGCTACCTTATCGCAACTATGGTTGCTTGCTTGGCAGCAAGCAGGTTCGCCAGACTTGTCGAGGTATCGCAGTTATAGCTACCCAGTAAAGCCTGATTTCATTCGCCCAGATTATTTGCTTAAATAGGTAATTAGACTGAGGTAGTAGGCAATAAAAAAGCCGAGTCAAAACTGACTCGGCTTTTTTGTCATCGCTGTTGTTAACTACAACAGCGCTCTAACTAACTTACCACTCGGCAGAAAGCTGTACATACAGCAAACGGCCACGCGGATCATGAGTTCGAGAATCAAAACCACCGTTGGTAAAAACTTGCGGAGGTTGCTCGTCACTAAGGTTAGTTACTCCGATAGTTGCTGAATAGTTATCCGCTAGGTTAAAGTTTACCTGTGCATCAATTGAGCTAAACGAGTCGACTTCAACATCGTTTTGATCATCGGTATACGAATCAATATAGCGATACGCAATACGACCAGTGAAGCGAGTACCCGCATACTTAACACCCGAAGTGTAGCGGGTTTCAGGTGATGGGCTTCCAAAGTTAGTGAAGTTACGGTTGCCCGCGCCTTCTACTTGGCCTGCTTGTGGATCGTCGATATCGTAATTGAATACTTGGGTGTAATCCAAGAATGGCGTGAAGATGCCAGCGTCAGTTTCAATATCATACTTAGCGGCTATATCAAGACCGTCGGTTTCAATGCTTGACGCGTTAACATAGTCAGTGAAGACAAACAAGATTGTGCCTGCTGGACTGCGTACAACGCGTGGGCCGTTAGGGTCAGCATTAACAATTGCTTGAAAGTTTTCTTGGATTATCGCGTCAGTAAAATCAAAGCTCCAATAGTCTACATCTAGGCTAAAGTTACCTGGGTTGAATGACACGCCAAAGTTAAATGCGTCGCTTTGTTCAGGTTGAATGTCTCGACCGCCAGCACCTGGAGCCAGATTTCGGACCGCAGCAAATGCAGTGCCACCGAGTGGGTCGGATACTTGGTTAAGTGAAGTACCTTGGCCATTAGTTTGAAATTGACTCGGAGCGCGGAAGCTACTCGAAAGACTCGTGCGAACTGAGATCGAATCATTTGGGCGGTATAATAACGACACTTTCGGGTCGATTGTGTCACCGATATTACCACCATAATCCTCATAACGAATCGCGGCACCTAGGTCTAGCTGTGGTGTGAGGGGTATAGATGTCTCAGCGAAAACCGCAACAATGTCACGATCTGCTTCGAAATCAGCGCTACCAATGATAAACGCGAATCCATCGTTGTTTGAAATGTCATCGAAGTTTCTCGAAAAATCCTCTTTTCGATATTGAGCTCCAACCGCGAGACCAATTGGCCCCGCTGCAGTAGAGCCTATTGCTCCGGATAAAACCGCGTCTAACACAATAAGTTCTGATCCGCTGTCGATCGTTTGCGTATCTATAACAAAGTCTAGCAGCGCTGGGTCGTTTGGCAGTACATTGAAGCTAGTCGAGAAGGGGTTAAAAAACTGGCAAGGCCCCTGTCCGCGAGTGCCGGTTGCTGGATCACATCCTGCGCCACCGAAGCCGTTCAATGCATTTGAGAAGCGCTCTGTAACCGTATCCTCAGTTGAGGTGATATGTTCATTCTTCGAATAGCTCAGGCCCGCATCATATTGCCAGTTATTAGAACCCCTGAATGCGCCGCTTAGCTCAGCGCTTAGGCGGAAAGTATCAGACTCAGTAGTTGACGGCGATACTGTGCCGCCATTACCGCTTACCCTACCAAAGAACAGGATTGGTCCAAGACTTGCTGGAAATACGTTGCCAGGGTTGTCGACTGGCACTACCGCATTGCCCAGCTGAAGGAATGGGAAGGTAGGTGAGTTGCCACGTAAAGCTTCATTTTTGGCGTAGGTTGCTTCGACACGGAGCACGTCGCCGTTGTCGAAATCATGCGTCATCGAACCGAATAAATTAATCCGTTCTTCCTCAGGCACTAGTGTAAAGAAGTCACCAAAATCAAAGCCACAAAACCCAGCTTGGAATGGTAGGCCAATGCCGTTAATGATTGGCTGCAGGTCAGCCCTAGGCAGTGGCTGACCACCTTCTGAGGCACAGCCGGTTGGGTCAATTACTGGTAATGCGCCCAGCAAGAAGAAGGCTCCAGGATTACCAAGCGATGATGTGTCATCACGCGCGCGACTTAAACGGCGTTCCTTGGTCGTCAGTTCACTACGATCGTAGTAGCTTGCGGCAACCACATAATCAGTTTTGTCTGTTCCCCAACCAAATTTGGCTTCTAGTGTGACATCCTCTTGATCGCCATCTTCGGTTACTTGGGCATAGCGTACATTTACGGCCGAACCTCTGAAATCATTATCAGTAATAAAGTTGACTACACCGGCCACCGCATCTGTGCCATAAATAGCGGCTGCACCGTCTTTTACAATTTCGACGCGCTTGATGGCGATTTGAGGTATCAAAGCGTTAGTATCGACAAAGTTGACGCCATCATTCGTTAGCGCCGCCGTGTTTACTTGTCGACGGCCGTTTAGAAGTACCAATGTAGAGGCAACACCAAGACCTCGAAGGTTGAAGTTTGAGGTACCGACCGTGCCATTTTGCGTAAATGCATCAGGGTTGTTTTGCGACCCTGCATTAATTGTAAGATTCTGTACGATGTCGCCAATGTTGCCCGCGCCGATATCTGAAATAAAATCTGCGCCTAAAACGGTGGTCGGCGAGGGGACGTCACTTTGACGAAGTCTGCTTAAATAGGTACCGGTGACAACAACTTCTTCTAATTCGGTTTCAATACTGCTTTGTGCCTGTGAATGTGCTGGTAAGAAAGCGGCCACGGCGATTGCTACAGCGCAAAGTTTAAATGTCTTTTTATGCAATTGTGAGGGTGCATGTCCTAATGAAAAAAGCTCTTTCATTTTTTGTCTCCTTGTGATTTAAAGTATGTTCATATGCGACTGCTTATTATTATTGCCGCCATCTTTGTTATATCAGTTTTCTATACAATTGTAACAAGCAATGGCTCGATACTATAATTATCTACTCACAATAATATTATTTGAAGTTTAGATAGTCGCTAAAGCGCCACGTCAATACAGCGTGTTTGGTGAGTAAGAGTTCTACAAAGCCGGGCAGATTGGATCGATGAATAAAAGTGCTATGCTGTATCGGTCTTCAGTACATTGGAATTGATAATGAGAAATTACATTGCCTTACTGGTGCTAGCCAGTCTTTGTTTTAGCGGCTTACTGTTTAGCGCCTCGGATAAAGCTGAGGCCGAAGTTTGGAGAACGCCCGAGGCTGAATCAGTGATAGTAGTGCAACTAGACTCCGGCCAAATAGTAATCGAGTTGGCGCCAAAATTTGCTCCAAATCATGTTGCTAATATCAAGCGCCTAGTCGGCGATCGTTACTTTGATGGGGCCGCAATACTTCGCTCGCAAGACAATTACGTTACCCAGTGGGGAGACCCAGCAGCGGATTCTGATAAAGCCAAGTCTATTGGCGAAGCCAAAGAAAATATTAAGGTAGAGTTCTTTGCGGATATCGACGGTCTTGATTTTCAGGCTATTGAAAGTCGCGATGCGTACGCGGATAAAGTTGGTTTTGTTGCAGGCTTTCCAGCCGCTAGCGATGGCAAAAAAGTCTGGTTGGCGCATTGCTATGGTATGGTCGGCGTGTCACGAGGGGTGGGTGATGACAGCGGTAATGGATCTGGGCTTTACGTAGTGACGGGCCATTCACCAAGACACCTTGATCGTAATGTGACTTTAGTTGGTCGTGTTATCGCGGGCATGTCGCTATTGACTAGTTTGCCAAGGGGTACTGGCGCTTTAGGCTTTTTTGAGACAGCCGAAGAATATGTTCCAATCCAAAGCATAAAATTAGCCAGTTCGCTTAGCGATAAAACCATCTCTAGGCAAATTATGAGCACCAGCAGCAGGGCTTTTAAGGATCATGTGGCAAAGCGGACAACGCGATCTGAAGAGTGGTTTTTAGAGCCGACCGGAAAAATCGAGTTGTGTAATGTTGGTATCCCTTTTCGTTAGACAGATACCCGTGAGATCGACGGTCGCTAGTTTGGCAGTCTCTTAAACGCTTGTTAGAGACCCAAAAACTGAATGACCCAGAGAACTATGATGTAAAAGACAGTAAAACCGATGGTGAATGCGATTATGCTTAATACACTCGCAATAATTATCATCAAACCGTCACGTTCCAATAAGCCTAAAGCAAAGCAAATAGTCGCCAGCGCTGGTGGGAAGTTGCTAAACGGGAATGGTATAGAAACGACAATCCCTAAGAATAGAATTACTAAACCAATTAAACGTCGTGCTAGACGGTTGCTTAGAGACGGCCACCGCGGAACCACCAATGTCTCAAGACGCTCTACCCAGCGACTTACCGTCATGCCCCACTTCACTAAGCCGGCGACGCCAATCTGCCGTTGCTGAATAAAATTCGGAAACACCGGCGCCGGTAAACCCATAAACAGCTGGGATGCAGGCACTATCATGGCGATACCAGCGAGCACCGAAATGCCTGGCACTATTGCTAGTAGTGCTAATATTAATAATACACCGCCGTAAGATCTGCGCTGAAACTGGGTCATTAATTCGCCAATGCTGACATGAGTGTCGTCGATATTTTGCAGTGCTTCTGCCAGCAGTGCTGAGGTTTTAATGCTGCTTGTATCGTTGCTACTGGCACTGTCGTCATGATCCATTGATTTGCTCACTGAGTGTCAAGTATTGC
>JBLHRL010000058.1:0-19253 GCA_047625975.1 Arenicella sp. | reverse complement strand
CCGCTTTTAAATCAGCCCTATGCCCTAGGCAAGTTAGTTTCTATTTCACTTGGGTTTTCAAAAATTTGCCATAGAATTCTTGGCAGACCATCAAAAACATCGCAGTACAGCTCATCTAACCCCTGATCGCCATTAACATTGCGAATATAAATCTTAGCTATTTTCTCTGGGTGGTCATTGGCAATCTGCGCATACACCTGTGCATCTTTCTCACCACTATCCCCGAGTAATACAAATTTACGGTCGGGATAATGCTTCAGAATTGCTTCTATCGCTTGCGGCTTTGTCTTGGTGGCGCTCTTAAACAAGTTGAAGAAGGTTTGATCTTTTAAGCGAATCATCTTTAGTGAAAATGTCGCTTGAGGGAAATCATGCTCCTGCATGAATTCTTGAAGCGGCTCGTAAAGCTGCCACGGTGACGATGATACATAATGAAACTTAGCACCTTGTTGTAACCAGCCTCGATACAATTCGGGCATCCCTTTTATCGGCATAAAATCTTTATAGAAGCTGCTTTCAAATAGCTTTTTGTGGTCGGTTACATAGCTGAGTTTAACCGTGTCATCAATGTCACTGATAATCGAAACACCGCTACTCTGAATTAGTAAGCTTTTACCGATGTACTCTCGAGTATCGTTAGGACGTAACACTAAGCTAAACGCTAGTTCCTCTTTACGAGAGTCGCTTGTTTTTGCAAAATATTCATCAAGCTCGGACTCGGCGATTGCGATGACTGATTTAAAGTGGCCGTTCGGTTCACTCTTAGGTAGTGGGTAACGACGACCCAACAAATTAATTACTATCCGTTTACCGCCCTCGTTATCAGCGGTGAGTAATTGGGTGCGATAGGAAAAATTATTTTCAGTGTCGGCGCTTTTCTTCAAGCCATATTTACGCTCTAATAATTCGCTGAACATTGCGCGCACAATCGGTCGGCTTTCTAATCCATAAACCCAACCATGAATGGGTATATTCCAAGTTTTTAAATGCCGGTCATACCAGCTATGAGTAGTGAAGAACACCACATGCTCGCCGCGACTAATGTTGGAAATAGATTTAGAGCCCGCAAAACCATGTTTAAAACTGAAAGCGCTGCCCAGCAAACCGACTATTGACGCTATCGCGCGAGGATTCATATTATTTTTGCCGAAATCTATTTTATCCGACCAATGATCACACACTCATGGGTCAGACTAAAGCGATAACTTAACATTCAATCGAGTCTATGATAGATGCGGTGAAAGTCATAAAATTCATCCCTATCATGCACTATTTTTCAATGCTGGCGCCACTGAACTCTACCAAAAAAATATCGTCGACAAAGTCGAATCTAACTCAAAACGGGCGTATTAGATACTCGGACAAGTGGTCAACATCTATAGTGGCAGGATAAATTTAACTGGCGTTAAAAAAGTGGATGACGTTGTTAGAACCTATACCTAGTAAAGCAGCATAAAAGTTATAAAGGTCGTTTGCCGACCAAGAGATTCAAATCCAGACGTGCAGTCATGACGGAAAACGGTTGATGATCACTGTTAGTAGCGACATTAATCTTGGCGGGTACTACTTACTATAATACCGTGACTGATAAGGCAGACTTTTTATCCGCCAACTACTCATGGATAGATCCACAGACTTTTGCACCACATTGACCACCAGAGACGGCCAAATACTTCACGTCTACTTAGTCACCCCTAAAGATGTCCACAAAAATACTAATGGCTTAGTCGTATTGCCAAATGCTGGACCGCATGGAATGCGCGACTACCCTGACTACAATACAGGGATTCAATTGCTAGCAAACAGAGGCTATAACGTCCTGCAAATTAACTTCAGGGGCGCGACGGCTATGGCAAGAACGTTTACAAGCTGGATACAAATCTGGGGTAAGGTGATGGCCGACACGGTAATTGGCGCCACTCGTTGGGCGGGGCGACGAGGGATTTGCAAGTGAAGACACCGTGTCATATACGGTACCAGCTAGGTGCCAGCTAGGGTGGCTACTCTGCACTGATGTCGGCCGTTAAAACGCCTGGATTATACCAATCTGCCATTGGCTGCGTTGGCGTTTACGTTCTACAAGCGATGAAGGTAGAAGGAGACATTCAAACCGGCTTTCGAGGCCGCCGTTATTTAAACCGCGTATTAAGCTCAGATACGCGAGATCTTAAAGCTCAATTACCATTAATCCAAGCCACAAAGATACAAGCCAAGGTAATACTAATAGATAATGACGAAGACTCGCGAGTACCCAACTATCACGCTAAGAAAGTGCGAAAAGCATTAACGAAGGCCAACAATCCTGCCGAGTGGCTGTACTTAGCGGAGGCCAGGCTATGTTGCCTTCAGCGTAAAAAGTAGACGCAAAGTATATGTTCGGTTGTTTAAATGCCTAGATCAAAATATCGGTAAATAATTGAGCTAGAAGACGGACCTTAAAGCCAGTCTTCTTCATCAACTTTAGCCTGCTTCATCATCGGCGCGCCAACCATGCGTGCATTGCGTGTATTTAGATTAGCTTGCACTTTGGAGACCGCTAATTCGCGCCAGATTATCGCTACGCCCGACAGTACGGTGATCAGCGACCCAATCACTACCCACTTATCAATAGTCTCACCGAAGAACACGTAGCCAAATAGAATAGCCCAAACAATTTGGCTATATTGCATCGGCCCGACATACGCCGCAGGCGCCATTCGAAAGCCGGTTAGGACTAAATATTGTCCCAGTAACCCAAGTGCGCCAACTAGAAACATCAGCGCCATGTCCATCAGCGGCATCGGCTTATAGACAAAATACAAGGCACTACCCGAAACAATAATAGTGGCCAGTAGTGGAAACAATATCATTGTTGCCATATTTTCAGTTGAGCCAATTTTTCGTGATATGACCGCCGTTATACCGCTACAAAAAGCCGCTGCTAAGGCCGCAAAATGTCCCAATTCAATGGTTTCCACTGATGGCCTGAGTACAATTACAACACCGACTAAGCCCATCGCAATAGCTAGCCAACGGGCGAAAGCTATCTGCTCGCCTAGAAACCAAATAGCTAACACCGAAATTATTAAAGGCGTACAAAATAGAATCACGTAAGCTTCAACCATCGGCAAGCTTGAGAATGCGTAAAAGCCGAAACACAAAGCACCTACATGTAAGCACGCCCGAGTCACCAGCAGTAAAGGGTTTGCAGGTGACATAGATTGTGGCTTGTTTTCGACAATTCTTGCTATCGAGAACGGCACGTAACTGAACAACATAGCAAAGAATACGATCTGAAAGACGTGGTAGTCCTGCAGCGACTTAACCACCGCATCGTGAGTTGAGTAAATAGCAAAGCCAAAAAGTGCGAACATTAGACCCAGAGGAATATTGGCAGATTGCTGTTGGTTTTTATTGGACATAAATTATTGCCAGCTAGGGTTTGGATTATTACGTAAAGCGCGAATTCTACTGCGAATCAAGCACCAGAGACCAGTAAATTATTGGTCGCTACCCATGTTAGTTTACGAAAACGCCTGCATCAGCAACTCAAACGATCGTTTACGATCTTCAAAGTAATACATATTAGTCACCGCCATCACTTCATCTGCAGCGTAGTCTTTGGCGATAGACGCGACTCGCTTACGGACTTGCTCGAGCGACCCTACGGCTCGATTTTTACTACGCGAAGCAATAAAGCCCTGAAGTTGAGGCGTCATCGAAACGGCCTGAGCCTGTTCTGGCGTTAGTAGACCAACGCCACTGGCCGAATCACGTTGACCGGTAATATAACGATAAAAATTGACGTCAAATGCAAGCTGTTGAGCCTTAGCTTTCTCTTCTGTGTCGGCACAAAAGACGCTCATGGTAATCATACCGTGTGGTTTCGGTGTATCACCATTGGTTTGAAAATACTGTTTATACAAACGTATTAAGCGACTATCGGCTTCAGGGTTAATAAATAAGCCGAGGTTATACGGCAAGCCTTTCTGAGCAGCGAGTTCAGCGCTATCGGCACTTGAACCCAACATCCAAATCGGCAGATCTTTCGGTGGCTTTGGACTTACCACTGGAGATGTTACATCATCTCTTAAAAAGGTCGTCAGCTCAGCGACAAGTTGCGGGAATCGTTCAAATTTTGGCCGACCATCAGTCGCTAAGGCAACTGCAGTTACCATGTCAGCTCCTGGGGCGCGGCCCAGCCCTAAGTCGATACGGCCTGGGTATAAATTCGCTAATACTGAAAAACTTTCAGCGACTTTGTAAGCGCTATAATGCGGCAACATAATGCCGCCAGAACCAAGTCTAATAGTGTTAGTTGCCGCACCTAAAGCCGCCAATAAAACTTCTGGCACACTACCAGCCAAGGTTGCAAAGCCATGATGTTCTGATACCCAAAACCGCTCATAACCCAATCTTTCGGCGAGCTTTGCCATTTCGATTGTTTCTTTAAACGCGGTCGGCGCCTGATCCGGCGAGCGCGTAAACGATTGATCTAGTACAGAGAGTTTGAGCGTCATGAAGGTAACCTAAAGAGTGAGCAGCCAAGCAATTACTGGCAATGTGATAAATGCAACGACGGTACTATAACCCAATAAAGTAGCGACAAAGCGAGGCGCGATACCGGCATGTATCGCCATCAGACCAGGGGTTATCATACTTGGCATTGCCGATTCAAAAACAGAGGCTATGCGCACTTCCGCGTTCGTGCCTAAGGTTTCAACTATCAGTAAGGCTAAGATTGGCGCCACCAGCATTTTCAGAGCAATTGCAGAGAATAGTGGAATCTTATGTTCAGGCAATAGCTTCGGCTGAAATTGCACCCCAAGTACAAACAAGGCCGCTGGCATTAACAAGCTGCCTAGCAGACCGAGCGGCGTGCTGATCCAGATCAAAATACTTTCGAGAGGCACAAACACCGCGATTAATAAGGCAATGAACGGAGGAAAGCTAAATACACGTTTGCCTATTTGAGCTAACTTTACCGGCCCAGCTTCTCCGTTCTGTGAAGGCGTATACAGGGCTACGACGATAAGCCCAAAGGTACTCAAAATAAGAAAACCGCCGAGCTGATCAAAGAAAATGGCGTAGCCAAGGACGGTGTCGTCAAAGAACGCTAAGACCATCGGGTAGCCCAAAAATGAGGCGTTTCCCATTGTCACCAGTAATAGCATCGCACCCTCGATGCCTCGCGGCCAAGCCAATAGTCTTGACAAAGCCAATACCGTCATCGAACCGACCAACAGCCATGCCCACGCAACACCGGCAGGAATTATCATTTCGACCGAAAACTCTAACGGCGGAACCTTAAGCAATATCAACGCCGGCATGGCCAAATAGATAATGAAGTTGTTAAGCCATTTAACAACATATACTGGTTCATGGATAACTCGACGAGCTAAAAAACCGAGTAAAAAAAGGCCAACGATAACTATAATTATGTGCACTTCTAGTATCAATATGAGTTGCTTTCGATTAGATTTGTTAAGCATCTCATATGTGATTCTAATTACAATAGAATAGCGTTACTCTGAAGTTCAATACTTAACGCCCAACTTCGGGTTTCAGCCACTCACCATCAGCCTTTCCGATACGCCTGTGTTTTTACCTTTAGTCTCTAGCCCACATTACAGCTTTGATTTTTCCGAGCGACATAGATTTCCGATGCAAAAATTTGCCCGGCTGTTAGAACACCTAACAACACTGGGCATTGCCCAAGCGGGCAACGTGTATCGTCCAGGAAAAGCGCGTTTAGATCTGCTTGAACTCGCCCATTGCCCGGCTTATCTTGATAAGTTTATAACTGGAAATTTGAGTGATAAAGAGGTTCGCCGCATGGGCTTACCATGGTCTGAAGGTTTGGTAAAACGGTCGCTAATCTCGCCAAACGGTACCTTTTTAACCGCTAGCTTGGCCCTGCGGCACGGCATTGCCTGTCACTTAGCGGGCGGCACACATCATGCCCACTACGACTTTGCTTCTGGCTATTGCATACTCAACGACTTAGCGATCGCGGCGCTTGCTCTGGTTAGTCAATCGAAGGTTCAACGAGTGCTGATCTTTGACTGCGATGTACATCAAGGCGATGGCACCGCTACTATATTGCAAGACGTTAGCGAGATAACTACCTGTTCAATTCACTGCGAGAAAAACTTCCCGCATCGCAAAGCTAAAAGTGATATCGATATCGAGTTACCAAAAGGACTCGGTGATCAAGCGTATTTGAGTATTGTCGATAAAACCTTACAGCGAGCACTCGAGGTCAGTCAACCAGACTTGGTGATCTTTGACGCCGGTGTAGACATTTTCGAAAGTGACCCCTTAGGGATGCTAAATATTAGCATTAACGGCATCAGAGCCCGCGACAGACTAGTGATTGAAACCGTTCGAAACCTAAGCATTCCCTTGGCAACGGTAATTGGTGGCGGTTATGATAAAGACCAATCAGCGCTGGCAAGACGGCATGCGATTGTGATCGAAGAAGCGTATAAATATCACGTTGCAAATCAGCAAATATAGTCTGTGATTAAATTTCTATATTCACCTGATTTAGTGGATTACAGAATTAGTCTTGGCAATACAGTATTTTGTACTAAATCCTACAATTTCGAGCGTTAATGGCTGGCAGAAAAGCCATGGCGCATCACCCCATTCAAACTTGGAGAATTTCATGGTTAAACTCACTCTCAACGGTAAGGCTTTGACCTTAGATGCCGACCCAGCGATGCCGCTACTGTATGCGATTCGAGATATCGCTGAGCTCACTGGCACCAAATTCGGTTGCGGTTTGGGTTTGTGTGGTGCCTGCACGATTCATCTAGACGGCAACCCTATTCGCTCTTGTGTGACGCCATTATCAGCCGCAAAAGATAAGGTGGTTACCACAATTGAAGGTTTGGGTGACGAACAAACACTACATCCGGTGCAAGCAGCATGGGTGACTAACAAAGTACCGCAATGTGGTTATTGTCAGAGCGGCCAAATAATGAGTGCGGTGGCACTACTGGAAAGTAACACCTCACCGTCGGATGACGAAATTGAAGCCGCGATGCAAGGCAATATCTGTCGTTGTGGAACCTATCCAAGAATTAAGAAGGCAATTAAGGAAGCCGCGGACAATCTTCAGAAGGTGAAAGCATGAGTCAAATAAAAAATCTTAATCGCCGACAATTTATGGCGTTAACCGGTCGCGCAGGTGGTGTGTTGATGCTTGGCAGTGCGCTGGGCAGCGTGGGCTTAACCACAGTATCATCGGCAACCTCGGTGGCTAACAAAACCGATGACCTGGGTAATAGCCTTGGAGCATTCGTAACCATCAAAGACGACGGTAGTGTCGATATAATTTGTCACCGAGCCGAGATGGGCCAAGGCATTCTCACTAGCGTGCCACAAATTATTGCCGACGAACTAGGCGCTGATTGGAGCCGAGTTACGGCAGTGCTCGGTAATGCCGACCCAAAGTATGGCAACCAAAACACGGGTGGGTCGGCGTCAATTCGTACTCATTTTGCTCACGTTAGGCAGATGGGGGCGACTGCCCGTGACTTACTAGAGCAAGCGGCCGCTAACCAATGGGGGGTTGACAAGAACAAAGTAAAAACTCAGAACCACCACGTAGTCTATCACGACAAAAGCTTATCATTTGCTGAGCTTGCCAGCGCTGCGGCTATGTTACCAGTGCCTGATGCTGCGTCTTTAACCCTAAAAGA
This sequence comes from Arenicella sp., assembly GCA_047625975.1. Taxonomy (GTDB): domain Bacteria; phylum Pseudomonadota; class Gammaproteobacteria; order Arenicellales; family Arenicellaceae; genus Arenicella. The sequence goes on along the minus strand of JBLHRL010000058.1, from coordinate 11,565 downwards.
TAGTGCTGAGTATACGCTGATTGGCAAGGAAGATATTACCCTACAAGGCATAGAGAAAATCGTCACAGGCCAAGCAACCTACGCTCAAGACATTCATATTCCCGGCATGTTAATTGCAAGTGTCGAACGGCCACCCGTGGTGGGTGGCAAAGTTAAATCCTTTGATGCAAGCGAGGCAAAAAAGGTTAATGGTGTGGTTGATGTTATTCGTCTTAAAGATCGAAGTTTTCCGGTCAACGTGAAGCCAATGTCAGGTGTCGCCGTATTAGCCACTAACACATGGGCCGCTATTGAAGGGCGTAAAAAATTAAAGATTGAGTGGGATCATGGCACCAACGTCTCACATGATTCCGAGGCTTATAAGGAAGAGCTGATCAAAAAAGTTCAAATCAAGAGTAAACAAGCCCGTGTAGAAGGTGATGTCTATGCGCATAAATTTGACAGCTTTCGTACTATTGAAGCAACCTATACAGTACCTTATCACCACCATATGTCGATGGAAACACCGGCAGCAACGGCGGTCATTGAAGGCGACCGATGTCAAATATGGAGTGGTACGCAGGCACCTCAATGGGGCAAAACCTTAGTTTTAGAAGAACTCGGTTGGGACCCAAAAACGGATTACGATAAGGTCGAATTCAACACCACACTGATGGGTGGAGCCTTTGGTCGCAAGAGTAAAAACGACTTCACCATCGAAGCAGTGGAATTAGCTAAAGCCTCAGGCAAGCCGGTTAAAGTGGTTTGGAGTAGAGAAGACGATGTTAAACATGGTTTTTATCACTCAACAGCCGCTAATTATATTAAAGCCGAGCTAACCGAAGACAATCGTAGCGACAACTGGATTCAGCGCGTCGTAGCACCCCCTATCGCTTGGATATTCGATGATAAAACCAGCCATCTACAAGACGGTGATTTATCACTCGGCTTTGCTGATATACCTTTTGATATCAAAAACTTGAGCTGTGAGACTCCAGAAGTTACAACCCACGTTAGAACCGGCTGGTTGCGTTCGGTTGGTAATATTAATAACGCCTTTGCACTTGGTTCTTTTGTCGATGAACTGGCGGCTAAAGCCGGCATTAGTACGCAACAAATGTGGCTTAACCTTTTAGGTGATGATCGCAGTTTTGATCCTCAAGCTGAGGGTTTTGAGGGTTACACTCACTATGGTCAGACGGGTAAAAAAGAATATCTACTGCAAATTGCACGCTTTAAAGGTGTTCTCAAAGAAGTGGTGACCAAAAGTGGTGCCGATAAAACCTTGCCTGAGGGTCAAGGCTGGGGCATCAGCGTTGCTGCCAGCTTTAATTCTTATGCCGCTGCAGCAACCAAAGTCAGCGTTGTTGACGACAAAGTTACCGTACTTGAAATGCATACTGCAATTGATTGTGGCTTGGCCATTACGCCCGACAGAGTTCGGTCACAAATGGAAGGCGCGATGATCATGGGCTTATCGATGACGCTTGAAAGCGAAATAACCATCAAAAGTGGCGCAATCGTACAGAATAACTTTTACGATTACCCGGTTTCTCGTATGACCCAAGTGCCCGACCTTTACGTGCATTTAGTCAGCTCTGACGAAGCGCCCGGAGGCGTCGGCGAACCTGGTTTACCACCGATTCTGCCGAGTATCACTAACGCTATTTTTCATGCATCGGGAACTCGAATTCGTGATCTGCCAGTTAAGAAAAGAATGAAAATTTAACTTTTTAAAATCCAGTCAACTTTAGAAAACCTATCTTGTTAATTCCAGATAGGTTTTTTTTCAACTGGATTAGGTTGGCTCTGCGGTGTAACGCCACTTTTCCGTCAGTATTTATAAGACTGATACAGTTTGGGCGCGCGATTGTTTACTTTTTAAGCACCGGTTTTTTAAATAGAATTTAGTCATGACTTAGAAGAATTGAATGATTTAACTGCCAGTTTAGCCTATTTTTTTCAAAGCCCGATTTTGGAGCTATTAAATCAAGATTACGAAAAATTTTAAGAAATTATTTGGCCTTGGCTTGCTGGCGGCATACCTCCACAGCTCTGGATTATTGGCTCAAACTTATAGTGCATTCAAGGTCACAACTACCTCGCTACCGGCGCAAACGAGTATAATCATGACCAGCGCATCAGTAGTTACCGGCATCACTTTTGCGAAGGAATTCGCGACAGGTAAAGTGCCGAACGTTTTTCCGATGACACCCGAGTTCGGCACTGGCGCCGCCGACTCTCCCTGTGCTATCAGAATTCGTGATAATGATAACCTAGGCTTTGATGCAGTTTGTTTAGAAGCAGTCCATGAGGTCAGAGATAGCCCAGCAGTGAATTTCAATGATATAGCGATGCAAAGTGGCACCTTGAACATTCCGATTGTTGCAAGTGTCACTACGGTTAGACTCGAATCGGGCTGCAATACTATAAGTAATCATCAATTTGGGACTAAATGCAATAATTGTTTGCTAGCGCCCGGTGCAATCCAAAGTTACGGTGCACAAGCCTTTTTATCACCGACATTTACCAACCCACCTGTGTTTTTTTGACGCAGATTTTGACCACAAGCAATATCCTACGGGCCAGGATTAGCGGTTGGCGAACCAGAAACGCTTAAAGCTGATGTTCAGGGAGGGAGTTTAAGCACCACCGATTTTAACTGGTCATTAGGCCGCATGAAAGCCGGCAATGGTCTACTCGCTACTAGCGAAAGCATATGTTGCCTAGCGGTCGAGCGAAAAAATTGTGTGAATCTCGACTTCAGCAGCCTCAGCGGGTCAGCATCGGTTGACTTTAGCGCGATATATGGAGACAAAGACAACGGCCACGATAACGGAGCAGTCAGTGGCGAAGGGGCAACCTTCCCGACATGCTTTAAAAGCACTCCGGTTGTCGTTGGTAACGCTAGAACTAGAAACGGCAAGCAACGCAATACAATGCAACTCTTTGGTATTTCGTCTATCGACAATACCGACTTTGAGGAGTTTTTAGGCCCGTTTGAACTAGACACCGACTACGGCGCCGAGCTTAATAACGAACCTGTTGACTGGACTGCAACTCGCATCAAATTTGAACACAATATGCGCGCTCGTGGCTTCGTTAAAGTCATTCAGCGCTGGCGTAAAGTGTCCAATAAACGTGCGAAAAGATTAGTTAACAAACAGTTTGGCGAAAACAAGTCGATCATTAATATGGCGTTTGAGACTAGCGAAATTCACGCACTTTCAGCACAAAGTATTTTAGATATCGAACCAAATTGGGACGACGTAAAACTTAACAAACTGGCCTTAACGCTTAATGGGCAGGCTGTGGCTCGCAACATCATTAGCGATGACAAGCGTTTGAGTGGCGATGACCAAATTATCATTAACGCCAGACAGTAAATATGGTCTTTACTTAAAGCACTACGTTTACCAACTTGGATTAGATCGCTCTCGGGCGCTAGCCTCGGGTTACTTTGATAGCTCAAGCCAGTCTACTAGTGGGCATACACGCAGAGCAGACCTTGTATGAAAGTCGCATAGTCAGCCGTCGTAAACTATAATCAGTTGACTACATTATCGATTTTTCTCGACCAATCGACATCGCAGCAACCGCCATGCTGGATTTCACAATACACGGTGGCATCAACCTTACTGACCCCTTTACGATCATCATGTGCACGTCTATGTGAATCGCACCCTGATTGAAGATGTACGGTTCGGTGGCCCAACTAGAGTCAACAAACGCGCTGAGCTTCCACAAGGGTTAATTACCCAAAAAAATAATATTGTTACCGTCACAGTAGTGGGCGATACCGGTTTATTTGCTGACCTAATCTTAGTCGATGATGTAAGCCTTTCAGAGTCGGAGTTGTTAAGTAGAGCTGCGTTCTATGACTTTCTTAGCAATGTAGATAATTTTTATAGCGTCTCTTTACATGACTCAGCCTCTGCACTGGTCTATGCCTACACAAGTGTCGGACAGTCAACGCTGACGGGTTAACTTTTAGTAGCTTGGCTGGCATCGACAGTCTGAATTCGGATCTGCGATTTTCGGTATCAAACATTGCCGACCTACCTGAACCAAGTAACCTTCGGCTCGCCGACATCCGCCTATAACTTAAAGATGATGCTAACTTATCGATTGTCGCTCACCCTAATTTTATTGGTGCGGAACTCGAGGCCTATGCGCAATACAAAATAGAGAACGGCTACGATTTATATATTGTCGATTGGCTCGATCTAGCTGAAACCTATGGCTATGGTAATAACACCCCTAAGGCACTAGACAACTTTTTAGCGCAAGCTTATCGGTAGGCAGATCGAACTGATGAGCAGCTCAATCCTGTGCTTTTTGTCTGCGCTCATACTTACGACTACCTAAGTAACCTTAACCAGGCCATAGTCAACTTTATACCCACTCATTGCCGAGCGGTGAGTCTGTTTGATTTTACTGCTAGCGACAGTGTGTTTGCCGACCTCAACGGCGATTAGATTCCAGACCTTGCGATTGGCCGCTGACGGGTGAAAACCTAAGCAGACCTAGCGACCATTATTAAAAAATCAAAGACTGGCAAACTAATCATGAAGACTCACCGTATCAAAATGCACTGTTGATATCTCAGCCACCGGATTCCGATCAGCTAGATTTTGCAAAACAGCGCGACATGCACGTAGGCATTCAGCTCAGTCGACTTGAAGAGTTCGAGACGGTGTCTGAAATTTCTATGCACCAATTGATCGACGATGGTGTAGAGAATCCAGTTCAAACCGCACGAGATGAAATTAAAAGCCAACTTAACCACGGTTTAGAACTACTCAGCTTTAATGGCTACGGTGGCTTAGGTTCGTGGGGTTTTCAGGGCGTGGTTAACTCAGATTTTGTTAAAAGTTTAATAACGTTAGCAAGCCAACGTTGAGTATGCCGCTCGTTTGTTACACCTCAAATTACGAGAACCCGAGAATTAACACACCGGCTGATCAATGACTTTTTGGCGGTGACTAGGGTGCAGCAGCAATTGATGGAGCTTCGGTCTTGCGTAATCATCGAGAAAATGTGGTCTTTGCTTAGCGATACCTGAATAATATAAGCAGCTCAAAGGCCACTGGTGAGGCTATATTCAAGGCTAAAAATGAAATCGACAGTGGTAACCAGATATTGCATAACTGGGCTCACCTCGGCGATCCTGCACTACCGCTTAGCTAGTCGCGATGACTTAATTTTTAATCGTTGAGTGCCCGTTATCGCTGGCATTGAAGGATCGGTTTAAATAGCGCAAACTAAGTTTTGAAAATTATGATTAACCATTGCCCCTGATGCAAAAAACCATATGAAAAAAATAATAGCATTGCTCGCCATCTCGCTATTCGGTTGGTTCATCAATTTCCCTGATGACATGCCTCGAGCAAGTTTGGAGCGTTACGATAAGGCTCGATTAGTAGAGGAGTATGTTCAGATTGGCGGCGCATGTGAGCAAAATAAGTGCTTGATCGTCTACGTTTCGCCATGGTGCTCAGCATGCAAAGCGCTCACGCCGATGATCAACCAGCTCGTAAGTCAGGTAAATAACGATGGCATTGAAGCTACCGTAATAATAGGCAATGATGCTATGAGAAAGGTGCTCGACTACAGCAAGAACTATGACACACCAATTTTAGCTGACGCAAGTGGCGCTTTTTTTGACCAAATCGACGCCAAAGGTGTGCCCTTCTTTGTGGTTACAGACACCAATGGCAAACGCATTTCAGAAATGTCAGGCGGTTATCATAGCGTAGAAAAAATGCGCTCCCAACTAAAACTCTAGCGGGCTGACTACAAGGCTCTTTGACCGCGCGCGACCAAACACTTACGATCAACGCACTGATAATTAAATCTTTGCCGCCTAGCCTTTACGGTTTAACCATTGATCGATCACCTGCTCCAATACCGATAGTGGCAATGCGCCATTCTCTAATACCTTGTCGTGAAATTCACGTACGTCAAAATTGCTACCTAGCTGTTTCTCGGCTTTGGCTCTTAGCTCACGAATCTTCAGCTCACCTGTCTTATACGCTAATGCCTGGCCTGGCCATGAAATATAACGGTCTACTTCCGAAGTGATGTTGTTCATCGATAGACCTGAATTCGCGGCCATATAGTCAATCGCTCGCTGTCGACTCCAGCCTTTGCTGTGCAAGCCCGTATCAACCACTAAGCGACAAGCACGCCACATTTCATATGAAAGTCGACCAAAATTAGTAAAGGGCGTTTGGTAAAAACCAACCTCCAAACCTAGTCGCTCGGAATACAAACCCCAGCCTTCGATAAAGACTGTCTGCCCGCCATATTTTCTAAAATGAGGCAGGTCAAGCTCTTGCGCTAAGGCAATTTGCAAGTGATGACCTGGCACGGCTTCATGCAATGACAAGGCTTCAAGTTGATACAGTGGCCGAGTATCGAGCAATGTGGTGTTTACAAAGTAAAAACCCGCGCGCGAACCATCACCTGCCGGTCTATTGTAATACGCGGTAGTAGTTTTCTCAGCAATGTCTAACGGAATCTCTTTCAGACCGTATGGCATACGCGGTAATTTGCCAAATAACTTAGGCAACTGGCCGTCCATTCTCTTAGAAATAGTCGACGCTACCTGCATTCGTTGTTCGGCTGTCTTAGGGTAGAACTCAGGAGTATCACGTAAATAAATTAACCATTCTTCAAAACTACCTTCAAACTTCGCTTGCTTAATAACCTCGAGCATTTCGGCTTTTATTCTGGCAACTTCAGAAAGGCCAATTTTGTGAATATCATCGGCGCTAGCATCAGTGGTGGTGAAGTAAGCAACGCGATGGTCGTAGTACTCTTTGCCACCTGGCATATCATCGGTGCCCACGTTTTGACGACATTTTGGAGCGTATCGTTGTAAGTAGAATTCTTTAAAACGCTGAAGAGCCGGAACAATACCTGTTTCTATTATCGTAGTCGCCTCCGACTTCATTTCAGTAAAACTCGTTTTATCGATAATACTTGGACGACTTTCGAACGGCGTAAGAAAAGTACTATCGGCAAAGTCATCAACAATATGGATTTCTATTGACTGCTCAAAACCTTTCATTGGCGCACAAGCTTGTACCCAACCAGCCTCGAGTCCAGCGTTAATTCGCGCCGTGGCTCGAGTCAAATACTCTGGCATCAGAGCAAGACGCTTAAGATAACTCTGATAATCACTCTGTTTGAAAAAAGGCAAACGACTCGACATTCCAGTGAGGCTTAGATGCGGGCCTGAGCGGTTATTCATAATTAGGTATTTACCACCATGCCTGGATGCTTCAACCTCGTTACGTAGGTCGAGCAACAGCAAAGAGTGATTCAAGCGATTGGCCTCGCTCAGCTCAGTTAGCGTTATCGCCTGTAGCTCAGTGATAAAGTCTTTAGCTTGCTCGACAGCCGCGTCATAGGCTTCGAGTGACGGGTCACTTAACAAATGGTCATAGTCTCTGACCCCTAAACTAGTCGCGAACTCAGGGTTTTGCTTAAGCTGAGCAGCCCAATGGGCATTCATCAATTTTTCGAACTTAGTATCAGTGCTATTCGCGGCAAGCGCATGCAATGCACTCAGCATCAACAACACGAAGCAGGAAACAAGTCGAAAAGTATTCATATCAAAGCCCTAGGGTTGTAAAAGTATTAACGTTGAGTACATCATAAGCCAAAACGGTGAGAGACTAAATCAACTCAGAACACTGACATAGAGACAATGCTGATTGTGATTTAACTAACCCCGTGGCAATCTAACGAGGTAATCACCAACCTCGTTATTTAACTCACTAGAGAGACCTGTGTTTAGACAATTATTTTCCAGATTACGCGCCACATTTTTTCCAGAAGCGCCGGCTCCGATTGTTATTACCGGGCAGCAACGAGGCATTCTTGAACGCAAGGTATCATTCTATTCGACACTGGACGGCAGCGACAGAGTAATATTTGAGCAGTACTGTTTAGCATTTATAGTCAACACGGACTTTATTGGCCATAAACTTGAGGTCAGTGATACTGATAAGCTATTGGTAGCATCAGGCTCGGTTATTTTGGCCTGGGGCTTTTGGCAGTGGCACTATGTCAAAGTTGACACTGTCTATATCGTGCCCGGGTCATTTAATGACAGCTCTGAGTTTGGTAAACATGACTCGAATATAACCGGTCTTGTCGGAACCGCCCACTTACATGGAAAGATGATTTTAAGCCAGCCCGCGTTGCATTATGGGTTTGCTAACAGTGTTGATAATCGTAATGTAGCAATTCACGAATTCGCCCATTTAATAGATATGGCAGATGGTGATATTGATGGTTTACCGCGACAAATCACTGAGCGTGGTTACGCACTTCCGTGGCTAGAGTTGGTGAGCAGAAAGATACAACAGATTCGCACTGGTAAAAGTGATATCAGAGCTTATGGCGCTACCAATAATGCTGAGTTTCTGTCGGTTGCCAGCGAGTATTTTTTTGAACGCCCTAGACGCCTAAAAAAAGAGCACCCGCAACTCTATCGACACCTTCAGCGCTTCTATAAGCAGAACCGCGCCGACGTACATGTTGACGAAAGAATTCGAAAAAAAGCACCTTGCCCATGCGGCAGCGCAAAGCGCTATAAGCATTGTTGTTTAGAGAAATAAGCTTTCACCTCGCTGACCTAATCGCCTAAACAACCCAATTTAGCTTACTAATCAAGCAGTGCTTGGGAGATCTTTATCCATTTCAGCGATAGCATTCATAAACACCTCCTTAGGCTGCCCTCCTGAGACTAAAAATTTATTATTAAAGATGAACGCAGGCACCGAACTGATTCCTTGCTGTTGACTCAGATTTTGATCAGCACGAACTTCATTAGTGAATCTATCAGACTCTAAGATATCCATCGCTTGCTGCTTTGGTAGCCCAACTAAATCAACGCAACGGAGCAGATCATCGTTGCTACTAAGGTCGCCAGCTTGTTTAAAGTAAAGATCAAATAGAGCCAGCTTTAATTCGGTTTGCAAACTATGCTCCTTAGCCCAATGGATCAGTCGATGAGCATTAAAGGTATTATAAACACGGCCGTTGTTAGCAAAATTAAATTGATAATCGACCGATACGCCGCGGTCAATTAAGTTCTTACGGCTTGCCTGACCTTGCTCTTCGGTAAAGCCATATTTCTGCTGAAGATGTTCAGCACGATCTTGCCCTTCGGCGGGCATTCCAGGGTTTAGCTCAAACGGTCGCCACGAAACCGTCACTGAACCTTCTGCATTCAATTCCTGCAAAGCGGATAATAATGAGCGATAGCCAATAATGCACCATGGGCATGAGACGTCTGAAATAATATCAATGGTATGCATAACAATATGTCCTATAGATTAGTGATTACCTTAACTCGGGGCCAAGCCACAGTCGCCTAAATAACGCCATTTTTCGCCAGCCATTGCTTCAATTGCGTTAGTGACATAGCACCAGAACTTCGGGCTATTTCCTTACCGGCCTTAAACAAAATCAAGGTCGGTATAGAGCGAATCTGCCAACGCCCTGAGACCAGCTGTTGGTCTTCAGTATTTAGTTTAGCCAAGCGAAGTCTCGGTTCAAGCTGTTGCGCAGCCTGCTCAAAAATTGGTGCAAAATTTCGGCATGGGCCGCACCATGGAGCCCAACAATCAACCAATACTGGGATCTCGTTGTGGTTCAAAGTAGTCGCGATATTGGCGGCTGTTAACTCGGTAACCTTACCTTGAAATAGACCGGTTTTACACTTGGAACATTTGGGTTTATCGCCTAGACGCTCTGATGGCACTCGATTGGTCGAAGCACATTTAAGGCAAGAAATATTGGTGGTAGACATGTTAGTTATTCAATTGGCTGAGGATCTTAATTTGGTTTTCTAAAGTTTTATGCAGTGGGCAAGAATATGCCATACATAGAATTGGGACATGCTATTCAGCAATTAGGTTTTGTTTTAATCTGATGGCGAGATTGAAAACATCAACCTTAATAGGGTCTTTTTCGCAATAAACAGGGCTGTCAGCGCATATTCAGCTGTTATTAACACAACATCAATCTACTGTAATTCAATTACCCGATACCGCAAACACATCATTCAAGCGACTGAAGCGGCTGACAGAACGCCGCTTTAATGCTTTTCTTACTCAAGATGTGTCGATAAAGAATAATTACAAAAACATTAAATTTACTGTTTTTGTAATTATTGTTTTAGTTTACTCACAGCATATTTTGGATTCTATCAAAAGCAATTAAAGCCCATTATAATCAACTCAAACAGACTGAGACCGCTCTCAAAACTAGTTTTAGACAAACTGCGCTCTCTAGCATTAGCTTTGCCCGCCGCTATGATATGGTTTTGGATTAATGTTCAAACGAATCTAGACTCACTGGCAATCGCAAATTGTCGCTGTCGCTGCCGATGCCTATAGCTTCGCTAGCACCTTGGTCGCGGTCTACGGGCTAACTCGACTCAGGCAACTGCTCATTAACTGCAGAGCTGATCAGTTCTTTAATGATGCCAGTGTTCTATCGCTGCAACATTTTTGTATGGTGTTGTTAATCGGCGCAATATCAAAAATTTTAAATACGCTCATTCTTAGCGTATTACTTACTTTTGATAACGGCGCAAATCAAAATGCGCTAATTATTAGTTTTGGCTCTAACGAGTTCTGTCTACTATTCATCGCAGCAACTTTTTTAGCCATCGTCTGGTGCTTTCAAGAAGGCCTCGCGCTGGCGAATGAAGACGCATTATTGACATAGGAAAGCCATCAGTATGATCGTAAATCTAGACACCTATCGACCAAGCGCAAAAAACGTTTAACAGCATTAGCCGAGTATGTCGGCATCACCGAACATAATATTTCACTACTCAAAACCGATTGCGTATTATCAAACACAATGGCATCCGTAGCTTGCGTAACATGTTCATGTGGGTCACTTTTACCGCCCTAAACCGAAAACAATCTTGGCAAACGTATACGTTCAATTTAGTCCTCAATAAGACGATAAAAATGATTTTTGATATCGACTTATTACGCCAAACTGGGACTGGCGATTAGGAGTTTTAGCGTCAGAGTGCTGCTAAGTTAGATGCATACATCGTTCAGCTATTTCCAGCCAGGCAGCCACTCGCTAGCCTGGTTCAAGTCACGCCATTCTACTGGCCTTTGGCGCTTGGTCATCACCGCTTCGATGACACACTCGATAACATTAGCCTCTTCGTCATACTCGACCTCGACAATAATAAAATGTTTTTCTTTATTTTGCGGGTTAACCGCAGTCCATTTGCTGTTCAATAATTTTTTTGGATTAACTTTATTCACTTTTTTGACTTTCGGTTGGCTGCTCGTTTAAGTATGACTGAATTAGCTCTTAACGCGGCTTGAAAACCTTGCTCGGCCCAATAGGCGGCCGGCTCAGGGTTATCGTAAATTTGTTCAGCAAATGGTTAGTATGACATCTTGGATGTCTTATTATTGGCAACAAACTCAAATCGACTCAGCGCAAGGATTTCGAATAGAGTAACGTTTTTTGCTATGAGATCCTTCGGCTACGCTCAGGATGACTGCGCTTGGTCGAGGATGACTGCACTTG
>JBLHRL010000057.1:0-19707 GCA_047625975.1 Arenicella sp. | reverse complement strand
CAACTACCTACAACTACCTACAACTACCTACAACTACCCACACTCACCCAAATTACAGCCCGAATTGATTAAGCTATACTTACTGAAGAACGGTCGGCAGTAGGCTCGATTGAATAATTTCTTACCTAAAAATACAGAGGGCCCTAAATGAAAGCGAATAATATTCTCGAGACCATCGGCAATACTCCACATATCCGTATTAATAAACTATTTGGTCCTGACGCTAACGTTTGGATCAAATCTGAAAAGGGTAACCCTGGAGGCTCAATCAAAGACCGAATTGCTCTGGCTATGATCGAAGATGCTGAAAAATCAGGCGCACTAAAGCCTGGCGCAACCATTATTGAGCCAACCTCAGGAAATACCGGCATTGGTTTGGCGATGGTAGCGGCGATTAAAGGCTATAGCGTTGTCCTCGTAATGCCTGACAGTATGTCAGTCGAACGCCGACGTTTGATGTTGGCTTATGGAGCATCGTTAGAACTTACACCTAAAGAAAAAGGTGTGGTTGGAGCTATCGCTAAGGCGCAGCAACTGATTGATCAAACCCCAGGATCATGGATGCCGCAACAGTTTGAAAACCCTGCCAACGTTGACGTACACGTGCAAACTACGGCCAAAGAAATCATCGCTGACTTCCCTGAGGGCGTTGACGTATTAATTACCGGCGTTGGTACCGGTGGCCATCTTAGCGGTTGTGCGCTGGCGCTAAAAAAGGCTTGGCCTAATATTAAAGTGATTGCGGTTGAACCTGCGTTATCGCCGGTCATCAGTGGTGGTAAGCCAAGTCCTCACCCGCTTCAAGGTATCGGAGCCGGCTTTATTCCAGGCAACTTACATACTGACTTATTGGATGGTGTTATTGCGGTTGATGCAGACGATGCCCGTGAAATGGGGCGTCGCTCAGCCACAGAAGAGGGCATGTTAGTTGGTTTGTCATCTGGTGCTACCCTAGCCGCAATTGCTAAGCATCTCGAAGGTTCCGATGTTAAAGATGCGACTATTCTTGGCTTTAATTACGATACTGGCGAGCGCTATTTATCAGTTGCTGAGTACTTGCCACAAGAGAGCTAGTGGCTTCGGCGGTCCTAATTCGTCGAATCATCGAACCTTTCTATATATTGGCAACGCTGACAAAGGTTTTCAACTAGTTTTCGCTGCTTGAAGCCTTTGATAATGTCTTGAGCTCGGCGCGAGCCGAGTATCTCGAGTATCGGCTTATCGTCGACGTGGCCAAGTGCAACGGCCGCCTCTTTATCTAGGCAGCATGGCACTATCGTGCCGTCGGCTAATACGCCGAAGTGAGATGATAAGCCATGGCAGGTGCCACTGGTTCCTAGGACTGGCAAGTCTAAGCTGGGCCAAATAAATTCGGTATCAAAGTGCAGGTAAAGCCGTCCTTTGATATTGATACTCTTACGCTTACGCACGTCTATTTCGCTAGGTACTTGGAAGTCAAAGCGCTGACAAATTCGCTCTAGCATTTGTGTATTTGGTGTTTTACTGCCAAGCGGGTCATTCAAGTTCCACAGTCTGAAATTCAAATATAAGTCGGGTCGCTCTATTAAGGCGCGCTCGGTGAAGTCGAAAATTCGTTGAAGATAGTTACTGGGATCTTTATCGGGGAAGTTGTCAAAAAAACTATGCAGTGAAAAATTGATTTGATAAAGCCGACGGTGGAGCATCAAGTCGTACTTCTCTGGTCGCATTAACACACCATTAGTTACTAAAAAAATATTCGCACTATGTTGGTCGCATATCTTAATCATCTGCTTTAGTTGAGGGTGGACCAATGGGTCGCCCATCAAGTGGAAGCAGACTAACTCGGTTAGCGGTGCGACTTGTTCGACAACTTTTCGAAACAGCTCAAGGTCCATCATTTTGTTGTCACGAATTACCGCAGGGCAAAAGCTGCACTGCAGATTACAGATATTACTGATTTCGATATGAATTTTGTGGAAGCGTTTTTTCATCGTAAAAAAGTCTTACCTATGCGCCTTTCTTGACGGTGAAAACAAACGGTCGGACACCGAGTCTTTGTAGCCTACTTTTGGCCGTTTTGGCTTTACGCTTGTCGCCGTAGGGTCCAAGGCGGACGCGGTAAAGCGTACCTTTAGCCTCAGATGAGCGTATCTGGGTAGTCGATTTGAAACCTTTTAGTGCTAAACGTGCACGTAGTTTTTCGGCATCAGCATGAGACTTAAAGGAAGCCGCTTGAAGGTAATAATCTAGATCACTTCTTGGTTTAGAGGGTGTTGCACCTGGTAAATCATCGGGCATTATCTGCTCTATATCAGGTAGCACCGTGTAGAAGTCGAATTCCTTTTCTGTACTTTTGTTTTTAATTAGCTCTTCTATTGCTTTGTCTTCTGCATCGGTTATTGGCTCAGTTGATTCAAACAAGGCTTTCAGACCCGCACCGAATTGCGCGTCATCGGTTCTTGCTCCATTTAACAGAGTTCCCAAGATCACCCCCGAGATCAATATAATTATCATCAAACCCCAGGGAGTATTCCGGTTCTGCTCGGTCTTTTTAGGTTTGGTTTTTGGCTTCGGTTTAATACGTCTTGCTTGTGGCATAGTTTTGTTTAAATAGGCTATATGTTACATAGACTCAGGAGCGCCAACACCAATGATGCCAAGTCCGTTTTTCAAAGTTTGTCTGGTCGCCGAGCAAAGAGCTAACATTGCATTACGTTGTGTGTCCTCAGTATCAAGAATTTTTGTCGAAGCGTAATACGATTGTAGTGCTGTAGCCAGATCACGCAAATAATAGGTTATTTGATGGGGTTCATAGTTAACCGCCGCTGTTTGTACTAACTCAGGGAAGCGCTGCAATAAGGTCAGTAGCACATTTTCTTGGTCGCTATTCAGCTGGCTAAAATCAGCGTCTTTAATCAAGCTAGTATCAATGCCTCTTTCAGCAGCCTTGTCGAAAATACGGCAAATCCGGGCATGCGCATATTGTACGTAATACATGGGATTATCTTTGCTTTGTGATTTGGCAAGGTCAAGGTCGAAATCCATATGCTGTTCAGACTTACGTTGTGCGTAAAAGAACCGCGCTGCGTCAGAGCCGACTTCGTCGCGTAATTCTCGTAGTGTGACAAACTCACCACTGCGAGTCGACATACCAATTTTTTGGTCGCCGCGATAGAGTACCGCAAACTGTACTAACACAACTTTTAACTTTTCCTTGTCTAGACCAAGTGCTTCTAGCGCTGCTTTAACCCTTGGAATATAACCATGGTGGTCTGAGCCCCAAACATTAATAGTGAGGTCAAAGCCGCGTTCAAGCTTATCCGCGTGGTAAGCAATGTCAGATGCAAAGTAGGTTGGCTGACCGTTGTCACGTACTACTACCCGGTCTTTTTCGTCGCCGTAATCAGTAGTTTTAAACCACCATGCGCCGCCTTTTTCATAGACGTCACCTGAGGCTTTCAAAGTGTCGATGGCTTTAGCTATTTTGCCATCATCAAACAGCGAACGCTCAGAAAACCAAGTGTCGTAGGCAATACCGAATTCGCTAAGGTCTTGGCGTATGTCATCAAGAATTGAATCAAGCGCGCGATTAAAGAAAACCTTAAAGCCTTGTTCGCCAAGTTGTGATTTTGCAAAGCTAATTCGCTGATCTAAAGCTTCTTCCAAAAATCGCTTTTCGAATTTAAGGGTAAACTCTTCAGCTGACAAATTCAGTGCTTTTCTTTGTTCTTCGAAAGCCGTTTCAGGCATAGATTTAAGTTCGGCCAGCGCGGCAGAATCGGTACGACCTAAGTTGGCGTTATCGTAAACCTCAAGAGATACCGCATAGGTATTACCGTGTGTATTGGCTAGATCCTCACCGTAGTCACTTACATAGTCGCCCTTATAGCAATTGCTGGGCAGGTCAACCGCAATATGGTTGGCTTGCAGGTACCGAATCCAGACGCTTACGGCAAGAATATCCATCTGACGGCCAGCGTCATTAACATAATATTCTCGCTCTACAGTATTACCTGCGGCGGCTAGAACACGCGCGAGGGCATCGCCATAAGCTGCTCCGCGACCATGACCAACATGTAACGGGCCTGTTGGATTAGCCGAGACGAACTCAACCATAATTTTTTGCTTTGAATTAGGCTCGCCCAAGCCATAGTCGTCACCTTGCTCTAATACGCTGCTGAGTACGGAATAACGTGCATCCTGTGCCAAAAAAAGATTGATAAAACCAGGTCCAGCAATGTCGACTTTGGTGATTAAGGTATCACTTGGCAAGGCGGAAACTATTAGCTCAGCTAATTCGCGAGGGTTGCGTCGAGCCGGTTTAGCCAGCGTCATAGCTACATTAGTGGCAAAGTCGCCATGCTCCTTCTGACGAGTGCGTTCGAATTGAATGCTAACCTCGTGTTCAGTGGGAATTACTTGGTCAGCTTTAAGCTGGTCTATCGCCTGATTAAACAGGGCTTGTAACTGGTCTTTCACGTTGCTTTCTCTTTTCGCCAATGTGTGGCTAATCGGGGTGCCATTAGTAAGCTGCGATTTTAACGTGTTATTGACGCGGAAAATAGCCTTGGATTGGGGTTATTAATCGATCAGTTGCTGGTGTCGTAGATGTTTGCCCAGCAATTGGCCAATAGAAACCTTTGGGCGACGCTCAAGGCGACGGATTTAACCCATCAAAGCTGCAGTTTTAGCGCTCTAAGGTGATAGTTTTAGCGACCCAAATGTGTTGTGGCTGTGGCCTACCCCTTTAGCTTAAGCGGTTCTTTTATGCTGCCACCAAAACACCAAACCTTGAGCGTTCAAATCGGCATCTAGTTTAATCCAGTGACGGGCGGTTGCTTCATCAACGTTGCTTAGCTCATTCATGCAGCGGCGGACTAAGTAGTCATTCAAATTTATAGCCAACTCGACTTCAAACTGATCACCGCTATCGGCCGCTTTTTGAGTCAGCATGACGTAATCGTCGATTTGCTCATGTAGGCCAGCGATGATCTTTGCGCTGGGCGTTACCGAGCTATAATGCGTAAGGTACAAGGTGTCTGGCGTATAGCTCATAATTCGGTCGATTGAGGCATGCAGAGCATCGGGATTAAATTGTACCGGGGTGGTGGTAGGCATGACGAAGGCATGGTGCGCGTCACGAAGTGCGCGGTAGCCAACGCCGAGGGTGTCGCCAGTGAATGCGCTATTGGTTTGCTCGTCGATTATGCAATGGTGATGATTGGCGTGTCCAGGGCTGTCGATAAATGTCAGCGAGCGACCTGCAAAATCTATCGTTTCGCCATCTGCGGGTTGATGAATGCGGCTTTCATCGATTGGACCTATTTCGCCATAGAGACGAGCAAATTCTTCGACCCCATAAACAGCGCTTGCTCCAGCGACGAGCCTGCTTGGATCGGCCATATGTCTAGCGCCCTTTGGATGTACTATAAGTTGCGCATTAGGGCAAAGCTGCATCAGCGTGCTGGCGCCACCGGCGTGGTCCAGATGAATATGGGTTAGAATGATGTAGTCAACATCGCTATAACTTAGGTCTAGTTCTACCAGTGCAGCTAATACTTGAGGCACCGAATATTGAGTGCCAGTATCGACAATCGCGATGCGATTATTCGAGCGAATTAAGTGTATCGACGCTAGTTGGGGCTGGTGATACAAAGCATCAACAGTATAGATATCAGTATTTGGCAGAGTTTGTAGCATTGTTGGGTCCGTTGTTGGGGAAAAACTAAGTAAAAATGTTAGTTATTTTCAACGTTAACGTTAAACAGTGTTGAAAGCTTAAATATAGTTGTAAGCTATCGCTTAATCGATGGTTCTTTAACAGTGTAACATCTGAAACATTCATTTATTAAGGCCATACACATTATGAAAAACGAAAAATTAATTAAGGATTTACCGAAAACTTTAGGCGCAGTAATCGCCACTTCAATTATGGCAACCGCTCTTCTTGGCACCTCCAGCATAGCATCAGCCGCATCCACCGAGCGTTGTGCCGATATAGTCAAAGGGGGCAAGAATTCTTGTGCGGTTAAAACTCTTGGTACATCTTGTCAAGGTCAAGCCACTGCAGACAATACCGTTGGCGCTTGGATCAAAGTCCCTGCTGGCACTTGCGGTAACATTGTAAGTATCTGTGTCACTTCGGCTGAAGCGCCTGCAGGCACCAGTCAAAAGAAGATAACAAGAGCCTGTGAAAAAATCGCCGATCAAATTGACGAAACCGTGGCTGGTGGCAGGTTAGTTGACAAATATGGCGATTCGATCTAAGCCCAGTTCAATCGTGTCATAATCTAATTTGTTTATGACTGTTAAAGTTCTTTGTGAAAGCTAAGAGCTTTAATTTTTTAATAATTAATAGGATGGAGTATTTTTATGAAAACTAATTTAAAAGCCTCGACCGCAGCGGCCTCAATTTTGGCCTTAGCACTAGTTGCAAATACTGGGCTAGCTCATGGAGGTAAAGAAGGTTATGAAAAATGCCAAGGTGTTGCTAAAGCGGGTATGAATGATTGTGGTGCCAATGGGCATGGTTGTGCCGCTCAAGCAGAAATAGATAGTGATGCAAATGAGTGGATTTATGTGCCTGAAGGAACCTGTGACAAAATTGTTGGTGGCGTAATTAAAGCGGCTAAGAAGAAAGTTGAATCATAGAGAGCCTTAGGCTGTTCGAATCTGCATTGCGTTATTTGATAATAATAGCTGTAAGCACGCTGAGATTTGGTTGTGAGCACAATATTAGGTGGTGCAGATTTTGATTAATGGAAATTCTTTTAGCGCCGTTAAGTCAGGCCTAGGGATAAGGCCTGAGCTATTTGACTCGGTGGAGGCCATCGATAATACCGCTGACTCTATGTTTGGTTTTTTCGAAGCACACTCTGAAAATTATTTTGGTGAGTCTGTCGCCAGAGTAAAGCTATTAAAGCTACGCCAAGACTATCCCCTATCATTACATGGTGTTGGCCTATCATTAGGCCGCGCTGATGACCTAAATCAGCAACATCTTGCTGAGCTTAAAAAACTGGTTGACCAAGTAGAGCCAATGCTTGTCTCTGAGCACCTAGCATGGAGCGCCTATTCACACAGACACCTTCCTGACTTGTTGCCCCTAACACTGACCAGCCAGGCATTGGAGTTAGTTTGTCAACATATTGACCAAATGCAGACAGCGCTTGGTCGACAGATACTGATCGAAAACCCGTCGAACTACTTACTCTTTGAGCAGTTGCAAATCCCTGAGCCTGAGTTTCTTAATGCCCTAGCCGAGCGAACCGGTTGCGGTTTGTTGATCGACGTTAATAATATTTATGTCAGTGCTAGCAATATTGGTCGCGATAGTGTCGATTATATCGACTCGATCAATAGTGCGGCAATTGGTCAGTACCATTTGGCTGGTTATACAGAGGTAAAACGAGAACACCAAGGCACGAGTGACGCCGTGCTAATCGATACCCATAACCAAACTGTTTGCAACTCGGTATGGTCGTTGTTTGATCATGCTTTATCGGTTCATGGAGTGAGACCGACTTTGCTTGAATGGGATTCTGATTTTCCGAATTTTGAGGTGTTGGTAAACGAGTGTCAGAAGGCCAATGACTTTTTAGTTAGCTATCCTTACAAAGCGCCCTCGAGTACTAATCCTGTCAATCTATTATCGGTAAAGGCGACTGACTTAGGGCAATCGCAAAGCGATTTTTTGAACGGTGTACTTGGTTTGGATCAAAACTTCCACGCCGCCAGCCCGCACCATCAGCATCGTATTTGGATTTATCAAAACAATGTATTTGGCGCGGCTCAAGACTATCTAGAAGAAGTTTACCCAGCCACAAGAGGGGTAGTCGGCCCCGATTTTTTTAAGCAGATGGCTCAAGTATTTATTCAGACTTCACCACCTAGAGTCGGCAATATACACCTTTACGGCGGAGCAATGGCTGACCTATGCGACACATTTGAAGGACTCGAAAAGGTGCCTTACCTATTAGATTTAATGCGCTACGAGTGGGCCTTACACAATAGCTATTTTAGTATTGTGTCAGACGCTCTTGAGCCTAATTCAATGCCACAAGAGCAGCTTTTAAATAGCCCGGTGGTTTATAACGACAGCGTTTCACTCATCTGTTCTGACTACCCTATTTATGAAATTCAACGACAATCGCTACCGGATTTTGACGGTCAAGTATCGGTAAATTTGCAGCAAAGCAAAGATCAGCTATTGGTATATAAACTTGGTCATGAAGTGCAATGTCTAGTGCTGGATACCGAACAAACTTTATTTATTAGCCGATTAGAAGAAAATCAAAATTTGTTGCAAGCAATAGAGGGGCTGCAAGGGTCTATCTCGGCAGATGCATTGTCGACAACGCTTTCCTTGGTTTTTGAAACACGCTTACTTAAACTGAGCTGAATACTTATTTTAAATTATTTTGTCCGTCGTGGTTTTCTGCGTCATCGGCTATTTAACGTCGATCACCTTGACTCGGCGATGACCCGTAGCTTGCGCTAGAGTAAATACTCGTCTTTAGTGTTGGCTCAATTGTCTAAAATTGAGATAAAAATGAAAAACTTATATAAAGCGTTCGGATCATTCAGCGCCGTGATCATGTTGCCGCTGGTTAACCTTTGGGCTCGCATCTACGTTGGTCTAATTTTTTGGCGCTCAGGTGTTGCCAAGTTTGATGACCTTGAGAGCACTGTAGAAAATTTTGACCCGGCTGAAGACGGCGATTTTATCTTGTCCTTTTTACCTGAATCATTACCACCTGAGATACCAGCCTATCTGGCTACCTTGGGTGAGTTGGCGTTGCCTATCTTGTTGTTCGTGGGTTTGTTTACTCGTATTGGTGCGCTTGGCTTGTTGATTATGACTGTCGTCATCCAGTTCTTTGTGCCCGGCTTTGAAAATCACGAGCACTACTTATGGATGATTATCTTAGCCATGTTGATGGCTCAAGGAGGCAGTAAAATTTCCCTCGATAATTGGCTATTTAAAGAGAAATGAGCGGTCGATTATTGTTCTGACTAATCTTTCCCCAAGATTACTTAGGTTGTCTGCACTATGCTCCTGCTATCAAGCGGTGCTAGCAGCGACTCAAGTTAAGTATCATCATTAGGCCTAGCGCAAATAACTTGATATCCTCGGTCTATGGCTAACGCTCCCAATGATTTGCTTAGTGAAGCCCCAGATTCGTCGAAAGTAGTCGGCCGCTATGCGCCCAGCCCTTCGGGAGACTTACATTTTGGCAACCTTCGAACGGCGCTATTGGCTTGGTTGCATGCAAGGCTTCAAGCAGGGCAATTCATTGTGCGGATGGAAGACCTTGATTTGCCAAGGGTGGTTGCTGGAAGTGCAGATCAAATCTTGCGAGACCTTGAATGGCTTGGTCTAGACTGGGATGGCCCGATTGTTTACCAGTCTGAGCGAGTAGAGCTCTATCAACATGCCTTGAGTTCGCTCGATGCTCAGTCGCTAACTTATCCATGCTTTTGTTCGCGCAAAGACATTCAAGCAGCCGCTAGCGCCCCGCACGGCAATACCGGTGTTTACCCTGGTACCTGTAAGAGTTTGTCGGCCAGTGACATAATCGTTGCGGCTAGGCAAAAATCACCGGCGATACGTTTAAGAGCCGCCGCCGCTATCCAGAGTGAGGTTGGTGACTTTGTCATTGTGCGCTCCGATCAACTGTTCGCTTACCAACTGGCGGTTACCGTTGATGATCTTGATCAAGGCGTGACCGAAGTGATTCGTGGGGCAGATCTTGTCGACAGTACACCTAAGCAAGTTTACCTGGCGCAATTGTTGCAGCCGAATCGCCGCAAGATAGATTATTTGCACGCCACTTTGATGCTTGACGATCAAGGCCAGCGCATGTCGAAGCGAGATGGTTCGGTCTCGGCAATAAAGTGGCGCCAAGGCGGCGGAAGTGCGGAGCAATTGCTCGCACATTTAGCTTTTACGGCGGGCATTTTGGGTGTTTCAAAACCTATTAATATCGTAGAGCTCATAGAGAAGGTTGATATACATCTTATTTCTTCTAAATTATCGTCAATTTATTGAGTTTGAATTGCGGCGCTGACCAGTGTTTAAAAAATGTTGTTTAAATCAGACATATGTATCTTGAGGCAAATGTTTTTATTCGTTGACACCCGTTGTGATGCCTCGTAATGTTTAGCTCTGAGAGTAAAAAGGCTGGTTGAATTTTATAACTAGCACGCTTTCAAATGTAATTGAACAGTTTTAAATCTTGCTTGTAAAAACTACCCCAACCCGTGTTTTTACAAGAGTATTAGAAGGGCTTTGCCCTTCTTCTGTAAGCCTGCCAGGATCCCCAACCCCTCTGGCAGGCTCTTTTTATGCAAACTTCTTGGTTTGGCTGCTTGGCCATGCTGTTGTTAACAGAGTGAACTTACTAAAGCCATATTTACTTGAGCTTAGTTGTTGTCCTGATCGATAAAATCGGCCCTGCTTCTGAGCTTATCTCTTTCCCTTATTGTTGCAAACGGGTCTTCTGGGTCGAGCTTTGCCTGTTTATTTGCTAGCGCCGCCTGTTGCGCTAAATCTTGTTCTTTCGGGCGCGCGCCGCGAAGTGCATGGAAGCCAAAGTAGAGGATTATGCCGACGGTATAGGCGGCCCATTTATAGATAAAGCTCATGCCACTTGCCGAGGTGTCGCTTTGCAGTTGACTATGAGTTAGATAGTCATCATGTACGCTCGAAACTAGCAGTAGATAGGCAATGAGTAAAACCGTCGATACAATCAAACCCTTATATTTTTTCCAAATAAGGGTAATAAAAGCGATTCTGAAGATTTGCTTAAATAGCATAGATAGTTACCGTCTAGACGAAAAAATTAAGGCCAAGTAGTGCTAGTACGGCCATTAAGCCTTTCTCTTTGACCGATCCTTTGATCTTGTCTTCTTCTTCGCGAACAACCACTTCTAGGTCTTGCTGGCTCAGCTTTCGTGGGTCATTGCCTGCGACAATAATACGCGTTCTGGCTCGCTCTATCGCTTTATTGCGAATATAGCGCTTGTATTTGAGCGGAATCGCGCCCACATAAGGAATAGGCTTCATAGTAGTATTGCTAAGGTCAGTTTTGGCGGATTGATCTTTAATCGGTCGATTCATATTAACATCTCTTACTTTGAATGCATTTTAACGGTAGGTGAAAAGCCTGAATTTTGTTAATATTCGCGCCCTAAACAGATACACGACCTTTTAAATATGTGTGCTAAAACTTGCAAATGCAAGTGAGCAGCAGATGGTCCATCTGCGACCAACCAACTTTTGATTTCCTAGCAAAACTTATTATGACCAGCAATACTTCCCCAAACAGTCCAAGAATCGCTGAAGTAACTCGCGATACTAACGAAACTCAAATATCTGTGAAGTTGAATTTAGACGGTACAGGTAAGTGTAACTTTGATACCGGTGTGCCTTTTTTGGAGCACATGATGGATCAAATTGGTCGTCATGGCCTGATTGATCTGGATATTAAGTGCAAAGGCGATTTGCATATCGATGATCATCATACTACAGAAGATATTGGTATCACTCTGGGGCAAGCTTTTGCTCAGGCCTTAGGTGATAAAAAGGGTATTCGTCGCTATGGTCACGCCTATGTTCCCCTTGATGAGGCGCTCAGCCGAGTGGTTGTTGATTTCTCTGGCCGGCCAACGGTAATGCATAGTGTTGACTATCGTCGCGCTCGAATTGGCGGTTTTGATGTTGATTTGTTTGATGAATTCTTTCACGGCTTTGTAAACCATGCCCGTATGACGGTTCATATCGATAATATTCGCGGTAAAAACGCACACCATATTGCGGAGACTATTTTTAAAGCATTTGGTCGCTCTCTTCGAATGGCGCTCGAGTACGATGAGCGTAGCGTTGGTATCATCCCGTCAACCAAAGGTAGCTTATAAAGAATTAGGTAATTATTCTTAAGGAATGATTGCTTAATGTCGTAAATATCATGCAAATAGCGGTTATAGATTTAGGTGTAGGTAACTTACGGTCGGTCAAGCAGGCGTTAACCACTGTCGCACCGAATTCTGACGTTGTGGTCACTAGTGAGGCCCGTGTGATCGATTCAGCCGATAGAGTGGTTATGCCTGGTCAAGGCGCGGTTGGCACATGGTTTTCAGCGCTGCATGATCGCCAGCTAGAGTCGGTGGTACGTTCGAGTTTGGCAACTAAACCAATGCTCGGAATTTGCGTCGGCATGCAGGCACTCTTCGACTATTGCCAGGAAGACGGTGGTATCGATGGTCTGGGTTTATTTGCTGGTTCGGTGCGTCACTTTTCTGATTTCCATACTGGCATCAATAATAATGGAAACAGTGATCTGCGTTTGAAAGTTCCACAAATGGGCTGGAATCAAGTCTCTCACACCCAAGATCATGCTTTATGGCATGGTATACAGGATTATTCACATTTCTATTTTGTACACAGCTTTTGCGCCAATATAGCGGCTCATGCCGATTCAAATATTATTTACGGTGAGGCCAATTATGGACACGATTTTATTGCGGCAGTGGGCCGTGATAACGTGTTTGCGGTTCAGTTTCACCCTGAGAAAAGTCATGATGATGGCTTAAAATTACTTAAAAACTTTACTCAATGGAACGGCTAAGCTAGCCGTCTAAAACATGTTATTAATACCTGCAATTGATATTAAAGAAGGCAAATGCGTGCGCTTACGTCAAGGCCTAATGAATGACTCAACCGTGTTTAGCGACAGCCCTCTAGCCATGGCTGATAAATGGGTAAAGCTGGGCGCTAAACGAATTCATTTAGTTGATTTGGATGGCGCTTTTGCCGGTAAACCTGCGAACGGAGATGTGATTAATGAGATCGCTGAAAAATACCCCAACGTGCCGATTCAAATAGGTGGTGGCATTCGCGATGAAAAAACAATTCAGGCGTATTTAGACGCTGGCGTTGAATACGTTATTATTGGTACCCGCGCGGCAAACGAACCCGAATTTATTGCTGAGATTGCTGCGCAGTACGGTAAAAACTTGATTATTGGCTTAGATGCTAAAGATGGCATCGTTGCGGTTGATGGTTGGGCCAAGTTAACAAAGCACAATGTCGTTGATTTAGCCAAACGTTTTGAAAACGATGGAGTGCAAGCAATTATTTATACTGATATTGCGCGCGACGGCATGATGCAAGGGGTAAATTTAGAGGCAACCAAACAGTTAGCTGAATCGGTTAATATTCCGATTATCGCCTCCGGTGGTGTTACTAATATGCGCGATCTGATTGAGCTGCAAAAAATAGAGAGTTCTGGTATCTCTGGCGTAATCACAGGCCGGGCTATCTATGAAGGCAGTTTGGATTTTGCCGAAGGCCAAGCCTATCTGGACTCGAAGTTGAGTTAGGCTGCCTTATGCCATTAGCTAAACGCATCATTCCTTGCCTAGACGTCGATAATGGCCGTGTGGTTAAAGGCGTAAATTTCGTCGGTATCCGTGACGCTGGTGACCCAGTTGAAGTGGCTAAACGTTACAACCAACAAGGTGCTGACGAAATAACCTTCTTGGATATTACGGCGACCTCTGATAAGCGCGACACTTTGCTGCATGTCGTTGAAGAAGTGGCCAGAGAAGTATTTATTCCGTTAACTGTCGGCGGTGGCGTTCGCGAACTTCAAGACGTGCACAATTTGCTCAATGCGGGCGCCGATAAAATATCCGTCAATAGTACCGCTGTGTTTAACCCAGATTTTATTAAACAAGCTTCTAGTCATTTTGGCTCGCAATGCATCGTAGTAGCTATAGATGCTAAACAAACTCAATTTTTAGGCAATGGCGACGATCAAGACCGCTGGGAAATTTTTACCCATGGCGGCCGAAGAGCTTCTGGTATTGATGCTATAGAGTGGGCTGTAAAAATGGCTGACTATGGGGCTGGTGAAATATTACTCACGAGTATGGACGGTGACGGTACCAAAGCCGGTTACGATCTAAAGCTGACCAAAGCGGTATCAGACGCAATTTTAATTCCAATAATTGCGTCAGGCGGTGTGGGTAACTTAGAACATCTAGTCGATGGTGTTAAACTCGGTGGTGCTGATGCCGTACTGGCGGCCAGTATTTTTCATTTTGGTGAATACACGGTACAACAAGCCAAACAAGCAATGCGCAATGCTGGCGTCGAGGTCAGGCTTTAGAACCTGAAAATTAGAGAATCAATGACAATGACTAACTGGTTAGATCAACTTAAGTGGAACGAAGCAGGCTTAGTACCTGCTATTGCACAAGACGCCGACAGCGGGAGCAATTTAATGGTTGCTTGGATGAATCGTGACGCATTGCAAGAAACAGTGGATACTAAGCGAGCTGTCTATTTCTCTCGATCGCGTCAAAAGCTATGGCGTAAAGGCGAAGAGTCGGGACACCATCAAGACGTGGTCGAGATTCGTTTAGACTGCGACGCAGATGTTATCTTGTTAACGGTTCATCAAAACGGTGGAATAGCCTGCCATACTGGTCGACATAATTGCTTTTACCGTGTTTATAATGACGGGCAATGGCAGACGGTTGAGCCGATCGTTAAAGATCCAGCTCTTATTTATAAGTGAACGCTGGTAATCTAAACTAGAGTAGCATGAGCAATAATTACGATACATTAGCGCAGATTCATGAGGTTTTAGTCTCTCGCTTAGGAGCCGACTCTAGTACTTCCTATGTTGCCTCTTTGTATGCCAAAGGTCTCGATGCTATTTTAAAAAAAGTAGGCGAAGAAGCCACTGAGACAGTGATGGCGGCGAAAGACGGTGATGCCGAAAAAATTGTCTATGAAGTCGCAGACCTATGGTTTCATACTATGGTGCTGCTGGCGCAACAAGGCCTAGAGCCACAACAAGTAATCGATGAGTTAGCTCGACGTATGGGCGTTTCTGGAATTGAAGAAAAAGCGTCGCGAGAGTCGTGACCAAATATAGAGGATAAGATAATGGGTTTAGGTGGAATTTCAATCTGGCAGCTATTAATCGTTTTGGTGATAGTAGCGCTAATCTTTGGCACTAAGCGCTTGCGTGGTATTGGTGGTGATTTAGGCGGTGCAATAAAGGGTTTCAAAAAAGCGATCAACGACGATAGTAAACAAAATGAAGAAGCTGTCGATCAAGCTGAGAAGTCGGCTGAAGAAGCCAAGCCTGAGAAAGCTGAAAAATAGCCAGACGCTATGCTAGATATCGGCTTTTTTGAATTACTGGTAGTCGCTGTGGTGCTGATCATCGTGATGGGCCCTGAACGGCTGCCTGAGGTCGCTCAAAAAGCGGCATTTTTCATTCGCAAGGTTCGCCAAGGGATGTTTCGCTTACGTAGTGAAATGCAAAATGAGATAGAAGGAACTCCATTTGCTGATTTAGAGAAAGCTAAGCAAGAAATGGCCGATTTAAAGAATGATTTACGACAGTTTGGCCGCGAGCTAGTGAACTCGACCGAACAAAAGGCCCCGGATTATGAAGCGGCCATTGAAATGACCGGTGAACCAATAACGGATAACTCAGATAATAAAGAGAGTAAAACCGACTCTGCAAAAATATTAAATGACTCAAGCAAATAAAAAGTCAGAACCTTTTGTGTCGCACCTAGTAGAGCTGCGAAATCGTTTGGTGTGGGCGCTTGGTGCAGTGCTTATCGTCTTTATTTGTTTGGTTCCGTTTGCTGGGAAAATTTACTCTTGGTTTGCTGAACCATTACTTGCTAGCCTGCCGGAAGGTGGCAGTATGATAGCGATAGATCCCCACGGCACCTTTTTTATTCCATTCAAGTTGGCGTTTGCGGTGGCGTTTGCAATCGCTATACCATTTGTCTTGTACCAAGTATGGTCTTTTATCGCACCTGGCTTGTACTCTAAAGAGAAGCGTATTGTGTTGCCGCTTGTCGTTTCGACGACCGCCTTGTTTTACCTAGGGATAATGTTTGCTTACTTCGTCGTGTTTCCATTAATGTTTGAGTTTTTTGCCAAAATGACTCCTGAAGGCGTTGCTTTAACGCCCGACATTGGCTCCTATATGAGCTTCGCCTTGAGCTTATTTTTTGCTTTCGGTGTGGCCTTTGAAGTGCCGGTGGCAATTGTTTTATTGACCAGAATTGGTGTTCTTTCGGCAGAATCGGTCGCTAAACAAAGACCTTATTTTATTTTAGGCGCGTTTGTTTTAGCCATGCTTATGACGCCGCCAGACCCCTTTTCGCAGGTGATGATGGCGGTGCCAGTTTGTTTATTATTCGAGCTTGGCTTGTTTGTAGCTAGAAAACTTGAAAAAAATGATCTAAAGTCAGAGGTATCAGAATAACTTTACATTAGTCAGGTAAGTTTAGATGCCAAACCAAATAATCGATGGGAATGTGATTTCGGCCGAGCTTAGAGCCGAAGTGAAAATCCAAGTACAAGCATTACGAGAACATGATATCAGACCGTGTTTAGCGGTAATACTGGTCGGCATAAACCTAGCCTCAAAGTCTTATCTGCACAGTAAAGTGCGAGCCTGCGACGAGGTTGGCATTCGGTCAATAAAAATCGAAATGGCAGCGGCTGCGAGTGAGCAGGATCTGCTCGACCAAATCGATAAATTAAATCGAGACACAAGTGTTCATGGAATATTGGTTCAGCTTCCGCTACCTCATCACATGAGCCAAGAGCGGGTTATCCAACGAATTGATCCGCGCAAAGATGTTGACGGCGCTCACCCTGAAAATATCGGTAAGCTCAGTTTAGGAATCGATTGCTTAGCTCCCTGCACCGCATCAGCAATTCCAGAGCTAATTACCCGCAGTGGTATCGCTATATCTGGCAAGCATGCTGTGATTATTGGCCGAAGCAATATTGTTGGCAAACCAATAATGAACCTCTTGGTGCAAAAAGGTAACAACGCTAACTGCACGGTAACCTGCTGTCATAGCGGCACCGATCACCTCGCTAACTATACGCGTCAAGCCGACATTTTAATTGCGATCATAGGTGTCCCTAAATTTGTTACCTCGGGGATGGTTAAAGAAGGTGCTACGGTTATCGACGTTGGTATCAACCGAGTGGACGACCTTCAGCATTCTCTTGGTTATCGGCTTGTTGGCGATGTCGACTTTAACCATGTTAAAGACGTTGCTGGGGCGATAACGCCGGTGCCGGGTGGCGTTGGGCCAATGACGGTAGCGATGTTAATGAAGAATACAGTCAAGGCGTCTCAGGTGATCAATCATCTTTAGAGAATAGAACCCTGTCATTTTGAACGCAGTGAAGTATCTCGCTTGTTAACATTTATTACTCGAAGATGCTCGGCTGCGCTCTGTTTAACCATAGCGCTGATCTATTGAGTCTTAACTTTGATAAGTCGATTAAATATCTGACCTAACGACTCAGTTGAATCAGCGCTTTCCTAAGTCACCACTTGAGGTAACATTAGGTTTATGGTTTATTCTCTATTCTTAATATTTGTGGGTGCTGCGGTGTTTGGCACGCTCGCTTTACTCGCTCGTCAGTCTCTCATTATTGGCTATATCGTCCTTGGTATCGTACTCGGCCAGTGGGGGCTTGCATGGGTTACCGACACTAAGCTGATTGAAGATATCTCGAATATAGGAATTATCTTTCTACTCTTTCTACTCGGCTTAAATCTTAGCCCTAGAAAGCTTTTTGAGCTGCTAAAGCAAACAACTATCGTCACCATATTAACCTCGGCAGTATTCGCTACGGTTGGCTGGGCGTTTGCTGTATTGGCCGGTTTTGACACATTGAATTCGGTAATCGTTGGTGTTGCATGTATGTTTTCAAGCACTATAATCGGCTTAAAACTACTACCAACGACGGTATTGCATCATAAACATACTGGTGAGGTAATTATCAGTGTGCTGCTATTACAAGATTTGATTGCGATTGTTGTCTTACTTGCGTTTCAAGCAATGTCATCTGATCAAAATACCATGGTCGAACTGGCTAAATTGGTGGTGCTATTACCGATATTGATTGGTGTTTCTTGGAGCCTGAAGCAATTTGTGCTTTTAAAGCTTTTCGCCAAGTTTGATCGAATTCAGGAGTATGTCTTTTTGTTAGCCCTAGCTTGGTGTCTAGGTATCGCGCAGCTGGCGCATAGTATTGGCTTTTCCTACGAAACCGGAGCCTTTATTGCGGGCATCACTATCGCCACAAGCCCGATAGCGCTCTTCATTGCTGAAAGCTTAAAGCCCTTGAGAGACTTCTTTCTAGTACTATTTTTCTTTGCCTTGGGCGCCGGTTTGAACATTTCAGCATTAGAGAAAATATGGTTGCCCGCAGTGCTATTAGGTGTCGCTATGCTGGTAGTCAAGCCGGTGGTGTTTCGTTTTGCGTTGCAGCGAGTATCCGAAACCAAAAAGCTCGGTTGGGAAACTGGTTTTCGTTTAGGCCAGATGAGTGAATTTAGCTTATTGATTGTCTTTGTCGCCGCTCAAAGTGCCTTGATTGACTTGAGCACGGTGTATTTTGTACAACTTGCCACGCTTGTTACCTTTATTGGCTCCAGTTATTCAATTGTATTGCGTTACCCAACTCCAGTTGCCGTATCTGACCGTCTTCGCCGAGATTAACAATGCCGAAACAAGATTTAAAAACTAGCCTGATTTTTGGTTGTGGCGATGTCGGGCGTCGTATCGCCAAAGCTCTGATTAAAGACGGCTTAGAGCCAAGTGCCATAAGCGGCTTGGTGAATTCCGTCAACAGTCAGCAACAGTCGGCCTCAATTGGTGTGCTCTGTAGATTGATTGACTTAGATAGCCTCGAGACTAATTTATTGGCAGGTCTCACAAGCTGTAATAACGCTGAGCTATATTATACAATTGCACCGCAAAAGCACGGGCTTAGCGATCAACGATCTGATGCGCTTATCAAACATTTTATGGCGGCAAACATTCTCCCCAGCAAAGTGGTTTTGATAAGCACCACAGGTGTGTATGGAGATTGCGATGGCGACTGGGTGTCTGAATTGAGCACTACCCAGCCGCAAACTGAACGCGGCCAAAGGCGACTAGACTCAGAGCGTCAATGGCTAACGTGGGGTGAATCTCAGGGTGTCTCAGTAGTGGTTCTTAGAGCGCCTGGGATTTACGCGTTTAGCCGGCTTCCTCGTGCCCGCTTAGAGCGAAGAACACCCGTTGTTAATGCTAGTGAATGCGGCTTTTCTAACCGTGTGCATGCGGATGATTTGGCGGCAATGTGCTGCATGGCAATGCGCGAAGCGCCTGCGGCTGAAATTTATAATGCTACCGATGGAACTCCGGGTAAAATAACTGAATACCTACAGGCGGCCGCGCAGGCGCTGAACTATCCGCCGTTGCCTGAAATTAGTTTGAGCCAAGCTCAGCAACAGTTGTCGCCGGGCATGCTGTCGTATTTGAGCGAGTCGCGAAAAATCAGTAATCGTAAAATAGTTGAAGGTTTGGGTTATAAATTGCTGTACCCAGATTTTCAAAAAGGCTTACTTAATTAGTTAAGTAAAAAATCGCGCTGCCATTGTGCGGCGGCGCGACGGTGTTCGAAGGGCTGTTACAATGACTGTCCATGACGACTAAGAGCGGCTTTTAGAATCGATTGAATCTTTACATCGAGCGCTTATGAACAGTGGAAATGACCCTTGTGCGGATAGCAATTACGGCCTCGGTCTGAGTGGCGAGAGAGCCCATCAATTTGACATAACGCACCTTGGTAACCACGATTACGATAACTGTCGTTACGATAACTGT
>JBLHRL010000056.1:0-20042 GCA_047625975.1 Arenicella sp. | reverse complement strand
ATCAAAACCACTCACTACAGAGGTCTGCATCCAGCGTCGAATTGCAGTAGCAAATTTACCGCAAAAAGTACGCTGTACTAACATAGGGTATTGCTTTACCCACTTGCCGATCAGTTTATGTTTAGCAAACTATTGGCACTTGTTAATGGTTAATGCTTTAACAAAGTAAGCTTAACCTTTAAGCTCGCTAACAACCGACACGACCGTACTTAGAGCAACATTGGCACATTGAGAAACATGGCGGTAATTGTGATTTCGCAAACTGGGTTGGTGAGTAAGGCATAGATCACTAGCAGCTCAGTCGAACTCAATGGTTTCTGGGGTTTAGTTTTGCTGAGGCCGTCTGCGATTATTTAACTTTCAACAAATACAGTATAAAGAGCCAGTTTGATATACGCATCACCGCTTGTATCAGCATAACAACTAGCAGTCCAAAAGTGCGGCGGCGTAAGCCCGTTTCAACCTCACTGACTAGCTCGAAATCAGACCTCGCGGTTCGAAAACTCATATCTGGCCAAAGAGCAGTGCCAAACACAGTTTTTTATCGGTGAGATACCAATGTAAACTGTTTTGCTCGAACAATACGGCGATCACTTTATTAGCAATGCGCTAATCTGTGCAATTATGAGTACACAATCGGCAATAATGTGCGTTTTACGGGTAATTTGGCGTTCATAAATTTTTTAGACAAGCATACGAATAGAAAACTGGTTTAGTGACACAAACGTTATTCGTTTTAAGCGATAATAGAATTAGTACAAGGCTTATCAGTTAATTGAATTCTATACGCGGTTAATAGCCGCTTATAACCTTAACCAGCACAATAACGAGATCAATAACTTATGAAATTAATTAAAGTCATCATGCTGCTTGCACTTGCCAGCTTATCCGCCTGTGTTATGGCTGATACCAGCAACACATCTACACAATGGATACTCGATTCAGCTGAGTCGAAAGTAAACTTTATCTCTATTAAGAAAGGTAATCTCGGAGAGTCTCACAACTTTACTGACGTCTCGGGGGAAATTGATAATGGCAAGGCGTCAATTCTGATCAGACCTGACAGTGTTGATACCAAAGTGCCGATACGCAATCAACGAATGCGTGATTTATTGTTCGAAACTGGCATCTACCCAAGTATAGAAGTAGCAGCTGACGTCAACAGCATTATCGACCAGCTGGAGATTGGCAGTAGCCTGATTGCTACGGTACCAGCGAGTTTGTCGATGCACGGTGTCAGTAAAGATCTAAACTTAGAGCTGCGTATCAACAAATTGAACTCGACCACCCTGGTCGTCTCGACCACGCAACCAGTGTTGATTGGTGCGGCTGATTACAACATGGTAGACGGTATTAGTAAGCTTGCCGCGTTAGTAAACAATCTGCATATTGCCGAGTCGGTTCCTGTCAGCTTTTCGCTACAGTTCAGCGGCGTCAGATGAACCAAACAATCGAAAGCCTATTAAATACAATACCTCAGGTTGGTAAGGTTACTTGGATAGGCTTACGACCCGAACGGCGAGCACCAATCGACAGTGTTCAACAAGTACAAGCAAGTACCGAATTGGGGCTGCAAGGAGACCGTTATTCAGGTGGCAGCGGAAAACGTCACGTAACTCTTATTCAACACGAACACCTACCGGTGATTGCCAGCGCGATGGCTTTGGCTGAGTGCCCGCCGGAACTATTAAGAAGAAACATTAGTGTCAGCGGTATCAACTTACTGGCACTCAAAGGAAAGAGTTTTAAAATTGGCCGAGCCACGCTAAAGTACACCGGCCTATGTCACCCCTGCTCGTTTATGGAAACAACCTTCGGGCCTGGGGGTTATAACGCAGTCCGAGGCCACGGTGGCATTACCGCTCAAGTTATTGAAAGTGGCGAAATCGCTGTCAATAACAGTGTATATTTTGTCGATTAGCAACCAATCATTATGGAAAAGAAATAGTGCTTATGAAATCTATCACCTCCCTCAGCCTTATCGCATTGGCACTAAGTGCCTCATTGTCGCTACATGCCAAAGAATTAACCACTACAAAGAATACAGCCCAGTTGGAATTTTTTGATTCGCTAACATCGCTCTGCGGTGAGCGCTATGAAGGTGCTATGACCTTTCCTGCTGAGGGTTTAGATAGCTTTACTGGTAAGCGTTTAGTCGCCGATGTCGCTAGCTGCTCTAAAACCGAAATTAGAATTCCATTTCATGCTGGTGAAGATAAATCACGAACATGGATCGTCAGTAAAACAAATCAAGGCTTACAACTCAAACATGATCATCGCCATGAAGACGGTACGCCAGACGACGTAAACATGTATGGAGGCTTGGCTACCAATAGCGGTTCGAAGTTCAGTCAATCGTTTGCCGCTGACACACATACTCAAACCATTATTCCGGCCGCCAGCACCAATGTATGGACGATGACGCTCAACAGTGACGATAACTCCTTCACCTACCATTTGACACGACATAACAAGCCTCGCTTTACCGCCAAGTTATTTGCCGCTTCAACAACATCCAAAGATGCTGTTCATGACAACTAGATCAACACTAAGAGCCCCACAATAACCCTAAGCGATACTGGTTTTTACGCAGCGTCGAATAGTTTGGTTACCGACCTCGGTAGGGTCTATGATTTCCACTTACCCCAAGGGTCAGAACTTTTGGCACTTTCTGACCCTCTGTCAGCCACGCTCTGTGTGGTGCTAGACTGCGCAGAGTCATCGGCATTAGTGCTGACAGCAGACTCATCGACTCTGATTTCAGTACGTCGAGGTGCTTGCTTGGACGGTGCTCGAGTCCGAGAGGGCTTGTCGTAAGGCTTTTTATCTTGCGGACCGCCTTCATGTGCCGGCTTGTCATGAAATTTTGGCCCTGATATTGGATCATCAAAGAATTGCTTATCGCCTGCTTTAATCGCCGCAGGTTCTTTAGCCTCTAAGTCGCCATCAAAACTACGCTCTCGCGGGGGAAGTAGATGCTCTTCATCGCTCGGAATCGGTAATCGTTTGAACTTGTATAAATAAAATGCTTCAGTTTTCTCGCGCGCCCATTTAGTTTTTTTCAGAAACTTAGTCGCCGCAGAAAAACTAGGGTGGCTCTCTAAACATTTGAATTTCAGCTGTTCAGACAGAATTTCCCAGTGATAATGACGCAAGATTTCAGAGAACATAGTGTCCAGACCGACACCATGCAAAGGATTATTTCTATCTTGTTCTGACATAATATTGTACTCAAAGAGGTTCGGCGCTCACGTTATCGCTAATGTCGACTAGATACAAGTAAAAGTAGCCTAAACGCTATTCTTTCAAGCTCTAAATACAGGTAGACTTCTCGCCAATAATTAACCATTTTGTCTTTATACGAACCCTCTATGTCACTCAAATCTATCATTCTGAAAGGCGCTCGAAATGGGCTAGGCTTAATCATCGTTTTTTTCGATTGGATCTCGCGAACTAAAGGAATCCAACGCTCCGAGCAAGAACAAGTTGAAGCACAATCAGCAATGCAAGGCTTATCTCTGTATCAACTTTTTGCCTGCCCGTTTTGCACTAAAACTCGCCGCGCAATTCACAGCCTAAATGTAGTAGTCGAAGCTAGAGATATTAATAAAAGCTCTGAACATCGTCGACAACTAGAGACTGGTGGCGGCCGAGTAAAGGTGCCATGCTTACGCATCGAGGAAAAGGGAGAAGTACGTTGGATGTACGAGTCGAAACAGATTATCAGCTTTTTAGAGCAGCGCGTTGCTTAAACGTAGCGCCTTATTCAGCAAAAAAAGTAAGCGCGTTATAAGCCTCTCGCTTGCTACTTTCAAATACGGCTAACACTAGAAAATTTTAGCTCGACCTTCCGACCTAATACGGCTAGAACCATTCGCCAACCTGACGGCCCTGCGTTGAGGGTTTAAGGCTAACAATTTATGTGTATTTGGTTTAAGCCTCTGCAATCGCTATTTTGATAGACAGAGAAGAAAAAAACGCAGAAATATCTATGCATAACGTAGCCGCAAGTTATGTAATAAGCGCTTCGCTAGCGTGCTCTAGTTTAGTAATGTTACTTTTTGCCTACCTTTTCTTTACAGAGGGAGTGAGCGTTGTGATCAAAAATTTATGCAACCCTGATGGTCTTGGTGCCACCTGCTTTTTTCTTTTTAGGTCGAGAAGTGTCGATCCTAGACGTACAGTGTCGCTGGTTTGATTTTCTGCATGCCATGCTTTCCACGCACTAGACTTTACGCCACTCTCTTTTGGCCACTACGAATTACTAAAACGCAATAATTCACTGAGTCATAATCGCGTCAAAGAACGGTTGATTGAAACACAACAGCGGCCTCAACTAAACATCGTAAACCATCTGATCGTCAACTAGTTCAATAAGGCGGGTCTAGTTGTAACCGCGGTCACGGCTTGCTAATCATAACCATTCGGTTCTAGTGGCAAACGACATGCATCGGTACGATACGTATTAGTTAATGTACCTCCGGTGCAGTCCCAAGCAAACCGGCCATCGTCGAGATACGCTTTGAACTCGATAGTCTTACCCTCGAGATAAGATCGGTCGGTGTTATCGAACCAAATAATGAAGCCCTCATCATTAAGCTTAACGCTATTGCCCGATGCTAGAGCATCGCTACTAATACCAATATCTTTAAAGCTGGCGGGCATTTCATTATCGACTTGATAGTACCGCTCTATAGCAAACTTGTATTCGTTGGTCTCCAACATCACCAAGCCTACTTGAGTACGAATCGTATGATTTTGATAGGCTGGAATCGCGATAGCTGCGAGGATGCCAAGTATCACAACACCAATAAACATAACCGCCACAGCCATCACGATAATCACTCCGAACCCAATCTGCTCTGTTGGGCTCGCAGGCCTGTTCTGGTTATATTTAACATCCCATTTATCTGTGTTCGCGCACCAAAAAACAATCGCTTCAACAAAACTAATAATGCTCGGAATCAAAGTCCAGAACGTCAATAAATACAAAACTCCCCACCACTGGCCTAAGAAGAAACGGTGAACGCCAAAAGCGCCAAAAATAATTGCCAATAGACCTGCAACATTCTTATTTTTGTATGCTCGCGAGCGTTGCGATAAGCCGCAATGCGGGCACGCTGCGGCAAGTTGGTGAATATTATTATTGCAGCCTTTGCAAACATTCATAGCACCCGCTATTCCTGATTCAATCGAAGATTTAAGCGCGACATAAGGGTCAGGAGTCGGTGTTAAATTAGAGATAGATAAATTCCTTGTTTAGTTAGTCTTAATTATTTTCATGATGTTGCAAGAATAGTAAGCGACAACGGCAGCAAGTAACGGATTTAATCTTAAATCAAAACCCAGTAATCATTCAAGCTGGCTTTTCGAAAGTAGTTCGCTCACGCTAGTAATACAAAAAAATAAGAATTATGACTATGCGCTCTAATCAATAGCGCGATAATTAGACCGCTATTATGCTCCTTACCAACATTAATTTGTTGTTTGAGCCACCCGGCGCTTGACCGAGACTAAGTAACTTTGCCTCGAGCATGATATTTCGACTCTAGATAGAGTTGCTCGCCAACGATTTTAAGCAACACCTGTGACGCCTTTAAAACCTCTTGATAACTCAAGAACAGCGGTGTAAAAGCAAAACGAATAATATTTGGAGCACGAAAGTCCACTACCACTTTGTGAGCGATCAAGGCCTGACTTATAGCAAACGCGTGCTCGTGCGAAAAGGCCAGCTGACTGCCCCTTTCAAGCTTGTCTCGCGGTGAGATTAATTCGAAATCTTTCAATGCAGGTGCGGCATCAACACAGCCAATGAAAAGCTCACTTAAGCCAATCGACTTACTTCGTATTTCGGCCATATCGACCGCTGAAAATACATCCAGCGCGCCATCAAGAGCAACCAAAGATAGAATATTCGGTGTGCCCGCTAAAAACCTAAGCATCGCCTCACCAGCGCGATAGTCATGTTCAAACTTAAACGGCGCCGCATGCCCCATCCAACCGCTTAAGGGTTGAGTCATGGTTTCGTGATGCTTCTTTGCTGCGTAAATAAAAGCAGGCGCACCGGGGCCACCATTGAGGTATTTATAGCCGCAGCCGACGGCGAAGTCGACCTCACATTGATCTAAGTGAATTTCAAGTGCACCAGCACTATGCGCCAGATCCCAGACCACTAACACACCGAGGTCATGCGCTCGTTTGGTTAAGGCTTGCATGTCATGCACACGACCGCTGCGAAAATTCACCTGGGTAAGCATTAACACCGCGACAGACTCGTCAATGCTTTCTAATAACAGTTCCTCAGCAACCGATTTAAGTTGGCAATTCTGGCCGCCCAAAAACTCCGACATGCCTTGAACCATGTATAAATCTGTTGGAAAATTATCACGCTGCGATAGTACAATATGTCTCGCCGAATTCATCTTTAAGGCACTCGCCAACACCTTAAATAGGTTAACCGAAGTCGAATCACAGGCTATTACTTGGCCTTTTTCGGCGCCGACTAAAGCGGCAATTTTGTCGCCAACGTTCAGCGGAAGGTCGATCCAAGCATGCTTGTTCCAACTGTGAATAAGGTCATCGCCCCATTCTTGTTCAACGACTTTAGTAACCCTAGCTTTAGCGGATTTAGTCAGTGGCCCAAGCGAATTACCATCCATGTAGATGGTGTCTTCAGGCAATAAGAATTCGTTACGTTTGAATTTCAATGGGTCCAATTGATCTAAGCTTATTATATTTTTTAAAAACGACATTTAAGAATCCTGATTGGCAAAGGCTGGCGCGAGCTCCTGCAATAATGTTCGGAAAGAATCAGTAGCAAGATGAATCATACCAAAATATACCGCGCCTTAAACCAAACGTTGTCTAGTACTTGAAGATGTCGCAGGTGCATTGGGCACAATCGAGTCTGCGTCTACCTACCGTAATACAGTGGTTTTATGCAAGTTCCGTTTGGCAGGGTTAGCCACCAAATAGGCGTCAGTTAAATCATCAAATATGCCTCCCATAAATTGTAGCGTGGCAAGCTGATAACTATTATTTTGTAACGAATATTTAGCTAAATAGACAATCGCAACAAGGCCAATTACGGCCTTAAAAACATACAATTCATCAGCGCTATAGCCAGTAACGCTAACGCCCGCCGGCTACATGCCCAGCCATTGTGACGCTACTAAGATAAGCCCAATTAAGCAAAAAGAAAATAGTCTATTTTATGTCGTTGTAGCTACCCGGAAAACCTCCGCATTGATCACCTGTAAAACGATATTCATTCACATATACTCATAGCCAAACTAAACAAGTACGGTACTCAATACATGTGTACAAGTCATATCAAACGCGTTAAGTCAACAGCCTCCTTGTACCAAAACAACGAATGGCACCGTCCGAATAAAATCTGTATCAACCGGCTACGGCAATCAACGCTCGACAAATTCAAACGAATCACTGCAACAGGAAATCACACGGCTAGGGCTAGCAGGCGGTAACTCAGTCACTTGAGAATATGCAACCTTAGACAGCGTCGGTAAGTAACTTACCTGAGCAGCCTGATCGGCAGCGGTACTATAGTGCATGACGGTAAGCAAAAAAATAGTCTATACCGTTTCATAGTGATGCTCGCATTTAAGCTCAAACCGATGCTAAACTCAGTTCAAGTGGTTCCAAAGATGAGTAAAACTTAGAGCAACTCGCTTGGCGGTCTGTTCGCTAGTTGCACGGCCCTTGTGACCTCCTTCAATGTTCTCATAATAATCGACTTGATGACCCGCGTGCTTTATCTTCGCCGTCATTTTTCTGGCATGACGAAGATGCATGCGATCATCACGAGTCGAAGTAAAAAAGAAAATTGGCGGGTACTGTTGGCCTTTTTTAAGGTTTTGATAAGGGCTATATTTCTTTATAAATGACCAGTCTTGGTTACTAGGGTTACCATATTCGGCCATCCAACTAGCACCTGCCAGTAACTTGCTATAACACTTCATATCAAGCAAAGGAACACCACATACTATTGCGCCGTACAACTCAGATCGCCGCACCCATAGTGGTAACTACAAGTAAACCACCGTTAGAAAGCCCTTCGATGACAAGGTGTTTAGACGACGTGATTTTACGTTTAAATAAATCTTCAGCTATCGATTCGAGATCCTCAAATGCCTTATGGCGATGTTCCAATAATGCCACGCAATGCAATGCTGGGCGGTATTCTCCACCGCCTCTAATATAAGCGATAATATAGACGCCGCGCCGATTTAACCAAGCTTTGCCATACGCCCCATTTAGATCCTCGTATGAACCCGAGTATGACGGCGTTAGCGATACTCTAAAGCCGCCATAGGCAAAGATGTGGGTAGGGTTAGTAGCGTCCAATTTAGTGTCTTTGTTCATCACTACAACATACGGTACTCGGGTACCATTTAAAACTCGGCAAAAATTGATTAACGGTCAGTTGTTGCGAATCGCAGGTATCAGACTGTTGACGCACTAGAACAGAGGTTACTGAGTCACTAACCGCGCATAGCGTTGGAGGTGTTATAAAGCGTTCGTAGCGCACAAAGAACTCGCCACTGGCGTCGCTAACCGCCGCAATCATAATTTGACCGGAGACCAGAAGCTCGATTTAGTTTGATTGTCAACCTTTGCTGCTTTTCGAGTAGCGGTAGATCTTTGACTTCTCATCTTCTAGCTCCGCAACAAGAATTCCATCTTTGGCCAAAAAAAGGCTTTCGACAAAAAATTTGACGTATCTCCATTTTTATAGCGTGTTGCGTTTGTAAGAACCGATTGGGGGCTAACCTCAAAGATTTAACGTACTTTATTAAGTTCTGTCGCTCGTTGCCAAACCTTAATTTTACGTGCATAACCAGAATCAGTTTTAGAATTTGAACCAAAGTCAGTTGCTACAAACAGAGGGTCTTCATTGAGCCAACTGACCTGCATCTTTGCTGCTGGCAGAGTAAACCCATGGTTCACGAACTTAAGATTTTAAGAATATAACTCCTTGATTTCGTGTGCATCACCACCGCTCGGCGATAAATAAACTAAGCATTTCTGATAACTTGGCTTAAAGCAATCTATTCCATGAAAAACTCAATTGACATTGACTTGCTTAGACATCTCATCGATATCAAGAACCGTTTGCCACTTTGGATCTGACGATTTGAAATCAATCAGGCTGGTACGTTGATACAAATCTCTAGGGTGAACAGCATTTTTCTTCAAGGTATACACCAGATCGCCAATAATACTAATTTCAAGTAGCTTGTCTTTACTATTAATCGCGCTCAAGGTATCGACATAGACCTCGTTGTAAAGTTCACTATGAGTAAGCCTCTTAGGGGATTCAGCATTTGTCGCACCCAACCATTCCATCGACTTATCTGCGTCAACCTGTTCTAACAAAAGATATGGGTCCTGTGCGTCGTCTGCATAGGCGCTCGATGCCGTAAGGCATAGTGAGTATTAATAAAATTGATCTAACTCTAGTTTTTTAAACATAGTTTCTTGACAGATTTTATGGAAACAAGTTTGGCACGAAATGTGCGTGAAAATAATAGTTGCTTGAAAATATTAGTTGCCAGATTAAGTTACCCTAACTGCACGGCTTTTACGCCCAGTAATGACCGTCATCACAGTCGCTAAGCCTAAGCGCAGAGGTTACATAGCTTGAACAACATAGGTGCTAAAACTGTAATATAAATACCCAGTAGTGCCGAAGTAATGGTTCCAGCGATGAGTGGCTCGACACGGCTTAGCAATGACGTCGTGATCGCCAACAGTGCGATTAAACCGATAACGCCGATAATCACAATTAGCGCTAGCGCAAAACCAGTTCGCCGAGGTTCAAAAGCAACTAAATGAGTTTCTATTGAAACCCCTAGAATCCATGTAAACAGCAAACCGAACAAGGTCAAGGCACCCAGTGAATGCTCCGCAGGAGGCCAGGCTAGGTTGACTGTAATGGCCAAAACTACTACCAAAGCCAGCCTTAACCAGACCGTCGAGTCTCTCAAACGCTTAAACCTAGGTGTTAATAAAAAACCAAAAGCAAATAAGCTTAACATCGCGATAAGTAAGCCTGCGGCAATATCTTCGAGGTCATGAATGCCTAAATATAGGCGCGAAAAACAGATCCCAATAACCATTATCGTGGCGACGATCCATGCCCAAGTTTGGCGAACCTGAAAAGCAAGCCAAAACCAAAGTACCGCGGACACCTGGGCGTGACCCGAAG
Source organism: Arenicella sp. (assembly GCA_047625975.1). Lineage (GTDB taxonomy): Bacteria > Pseudomonadota > Gammaproteobacteria > Arenicellales > Arenicellaceae > Arenicella. The sequence continues at coordinate 9,811 of JBLHRL010000056.1, read as the reverse complement.
GCATGCCAAAAGACTCGCCAACTTTACCGTCAAGTCGAAATACTAAATCAGGTCTTGGGTTCTCCCATAAATCTTTCAAAAATGCATTAAGGATGGTCGAAGTGAGTACGATAATTGCTACCCGAGTAAACTTCGCCTTGCCCCAAAGCCAATAGCCCAAGGCCAAAGCTAGTATTATAAACGTCGGGTAGCCCAGCCAAGTAAAGACCTGAAACAGGGGCGTTACTAGCTCGTTCCGTAGCGGCACTACCCAGCTAATATCATGCAATATTTGATTCATAAAACTAGCGACTTAACCTTGTTACTAAATTTTGGGCTCGACACCATAGTAGCGCAACAACGCAATAAAGAAACGGTCTAGCCTTTATTTATGATCACCAATTTTCTGACAAACGATTACGATCGGCGTTGCTACTCGGTTGGTAGGTTGAGCTTGAGATAGGCCTCAGCTAACTCAGACTGATGTTCAAGTCTCAATACCATTTCAACTTGAATATGAACATCGTCGACGTCAATAATGTCAGACCCAGACATATATTCAAGCATCGCCTCGATCACTTGTGTACAAATTCGGTGAACTAGGTCTTGATTTTGATTCTCAGACGTACGCCCGATTGCCAGCATCGAGCGTTGCAGGTCATTGACGACGTCCAGGATATCGAACGTTGTTAAGTTGCCGTCAGCATGTCTGATACTGAATGCACGAATAGCAACGTCGTTAATACTTTCGAGTTGCTTCGATAGCTTTTTAGTTTTGGGCTTTTTTTGGTTTTTTAAACGTGGTTCCGTCAGCGCGGTAGACTCTGAAATATTTTTTTGCATACGGCCTCTTCGTAGAGCTTGACAAATAATTGCCATTAAATTGACAGCTCGATGCCAAGTGAACAGGGAGTAAAAAATTTACTTAAGCATTTTTAATCAAAAATGCTTGAAAAGCAGGTTTCTAGTTCCTAAGTTACCTTGACGCGAGGGGTCCCTTCACTCAACAGGCAATCGGACTGAAACCATACAAATATATTCTGTTTGGTTAACACCGTTGCGCGACAGTGCCGGACTTTCACCAGCTTTCCCTGAAGAGAAACTCCACTATACCGCTATGGCAGGAGAAAAAATAGTGCCTGAACGACCTACTTTTCACTATTAGAAATAGCTAAACAAAGCGACTGCAATAAAGCAATCAAAAGGGTTGAGCTAATAAGTTAAGACAAAGTAAAGTTAAATAAAATTTAGCAATTTTATAAAAACAAAGGATAAATACGCCTGTGGCCATGCAATAAAAACGAGCGGCTTCGGTTTCCATACAGTATTAAATTCAGATTTCAATCTGATTATTACAATGACCGAAAGGTGAGCCTTGAGTTTAATCAAAGTGCACGAGCGGCTGATATACACGCAAAATATTCATAAGTTCCCAAGACTAAATCAACACAGCTTAGCGTTAAAGACAGTCGGTGGCGCTTTAGGAATTAGTCATCAGATTTTCGATAGACTCAAACAAGAAACCATTCACCCTTATCTACAAAGACGTTCATGGTTAACTGGGATTGTGGTGCTTGGCAGTGGCTTTTGTGGTGTCGAATTTACCTGTGAGCTAGAAGCTTTTTTGTGTTCGGCACAACGTTTATACAAAAAAGGTGTTCTAACGTTAGATACGACAAGGTTAATCCCGTGACCTTGAACGCTATGCTAAAATCAAACCCCATAGCGGCGTCGAGTAAAAAACTTAAGCTTCGAATTAAATCAAAAGTAGCGTTAACATTGTGAGCATCTACATCACTAATATTATTTTGCCGTGCAACGGGCAGTAATAAACGCATCACCTCAACTGTGTAACGCTGACCTCAAGGCTAGATAAAAATTAGCCACCAACCAAACAGAAAGTACAAAAATTGATGGATATTCCAGTTTTATTTATCGCCGACCTACTCGGCGTATTCGTCTTTGCGCTTAGTGGCGCGCTAGCGGCAGCACGCAAGAAAATGGATATTTTCGGTTACATGGTGCTGGCGGTACTGCCTGCGGTTGGCGGCGGCACGGTGCGCGACCTGATACTTAATACCTCGGTATTCTGGGTCGAACAATCAGTGTATATATTAGTTGCAGTGGGCGCAGGAGTAATCACATTTTTGGTCTCGGTTCGCGTCGGCCAACGTTATACCGTACTTGAGTGGGCTGATGCGATCGGCCTATCGCTTTTCTGCGTTTTAGGCGCCTCTAAAGCGTTGTCGCTTACCGGCGATCCAGTATTAGCCGTGACTCTTGGAGTAGTAACTGCCGTCGTGGGCGGAATTTTAAGGGACGTTGTTTGCAACGAAGTACCGTTAATATTAAAACGAGAAATTTACGCCACCGCCGCGATGATCGGCGCCCTAGCCTATTGCCTTGGAGTCGGTCTCTCAATTAGTGAAGAACTATCGTTATTGATCGGCGGTGTTAGCGCATTTTCGGTACGTTCAATGGCACTCATTTTCGGCTGGTCATTACCAATTCGTGAGCGTAAGGCGCAGGATTAGCTAGCCCAGTAAGGTATCCAAACCAACTATCAGCACTGCTAAGAGAAACGTCCAGACAAGGCACGAAACTACATCGTATACTGAGTACCTTAGACGCGGCATACCACTAGCGCCTGTTAGCAGTGGCACAATGCTCCTAATGGGTGTCATAAAACGACCAAAGAAGATCGCGAAAGCCCCGTATTTAACGATATTAGCCTCGGCCTTTTCAATCAGTATGATTCGCTTTTGAGCAAATTGAGTCTGATGAAAGCGTTTACCCGTCAGTCGACCAAAATAAAAACCACTGTGGTCGCTTAATACGGCCCCGGCAAATGCTAGAGGCAGCATTTGCTGGAGAGTTGCTATTTGCTCGGTATACAAGATTGTACAGACCGACAACAATATCACCCCGGGAATAAAAAATCCGATACCGACAAACGCTTCAAGAAAGGCGATCGCTGGCACCGCAAGAAGTGCGTATTGCCGATAATCGCGTAGCCAGGGTGTTATGTATTCTTCGATGACCATAGCCTCGTCGATTGTTGATACTAATAGTTTATCAGCACACTATCAGCTTGAAAGTGAAGCTTAGCGAGACACCCTCAAATGAACTTAAACTAACTTACTTAGGCTTGTTATAGGCCTAAAATACTACGCCCTTGCTTATAAACAATATCAACTGGAATACGCGCCGCCCCTAGTCGGTCTAAATCCGCTTGAAGTTGATCACTGACATTACCTTGCTGCTTAACAAAATCACTGACAATCTGATAATCGCCGATACCTTGCAGCACTAACAAGTCTCTGCTGAGATCCTTCACTGCTTGCTCAAATTCAACCACGTTGACGCGATAAGTGCCGTCAGACGAATCGCGACTGAATGCACCCGCTTTGCTAAAGTAATTGAAACGAATCATGTTTGCACGACCATGCGCACTACTGGCGCCAAAACGTACCGAGCGAAAAATACCAGCTAAGAAGGTAACGTAATTATCCATCAGCACTCCCTCGCTTATCTCGCCTTTTTCACGCATCTTCTGAATCATATACAGACCTAATATGTCGGCCTTACCCTCTTCTAATGCCGACGCGTGTTCTTTAAGCGCTTGCCTAACGGTACCCTCACCATCAAGTGTATTTTTAATACCAAGGCCATGAGCCACTTCATGAAACATAGTATTAGCAAAGAAGGCGTCAAAGGTAATGAACTTACGTTGCTCTTCTGCGATTAACTCTCCTGAGATAGGCCGTAAAATTTGATCGAACTTAGCACGCATCGCATTCTTAATTTGCAAACGACGAGTACCCTTGGCGAGCTGAACAACTTCGTCATTAGGTAGGTTGATGGCGATGGTTTTAGAACCAGAATTACAATCTCCGGCGCAATAGGCCATGTCGTAGGCGTTTAAGTCAGCGTCCGAACCAGGTATCTCGGCCTTGTATTCCTCTTCTACAGGTAATCCCCGCTGTAACTCAGGCATGTATTTCACAAACCTCGATAAACGATCACTCCAGGCTTGGTCCTTGATCAAGACAAAGGTTTCAAACGCCGCGCGATAACCGAAAAGCGCATCTTGATAAGTCTCAATTGGGCCGATAACAACCTCGACTAGATTATTCTTCATGCTCATCCACGCCATATCGGATGCTTGGTAGTCATCCGTTTTAAGTGCCTCGGCGCGAAGCCTTAAATAGCTAGCGAATTCTGGGTCATCGGCTAGCTCCGCTGCTTGAGTTAGTAATGAAGAGATCTGTTCTATCTGCTCGGCATATTCATCGCTATAGCTGGATAGACTTAAACCGCCCTCAGCATTTCGTTTTACGATTGAGTATAGACCGTCCTTACCTGGCTGTTGCCACGCATCAAATTCGTCCTTGCTCATGTCCGAGGGGTAAAAACGCGCGCCCTTAAGTCGTTCACCATAGCCGCTTAGAAACGGTTTGTCGGAGTCCAACCGGTCCCAAGGGCCATAGTTATAGTCGGCAAAAAGTTTCGCTTTAGGGTCAGTTATGCCGTCTAGCAAGGCCGTTTTATCGCCCCATACTTGTTGCCAGAAAAGATCGTCGGTAATCTTGCCAGCATCGATTAATAGACCAACCATTTCTTTCTGATTAGCACTCAAACCGCCAAGGCTGGTATTAAGTTCGACCTCAGCATAAATATCAAACCGAGAATTGCCAGTGGCTTCAGTTACTACGGCGGTTAACGATTGTTCGTTCGCCGCCGCCGTTACCTCAGCCGTGTTTTTTTTGGTGTCGTTAGCTTGGTCGCAAGCACTTAGACAAAAAGCGAACAGTAGCGATGCTAAAAATGGTGAAATTTTCATAATTCAAATTATTAAATGGAGAATAGTGTCACTATAACAAAGTGATGCAGAAATGCGACGTTACAAATTATACCGGCGACAGCTGAGGCACTATGAAACAAGAAGCACCCTACTCAATTGGCACTCATAATCAACCATGGGGAAGTTCTGAGCGCAAACAGTGGCTAGACCAACAAGTGGTTAAGCGTTCGTATAAACAAGAGATGCTAGAGCGCTTACAGTCAATTGATAGCCGTTTTGAAGTCGAGCAGTACGGCGCCTTGAGCTACGACAGTGAACGCTACCCATTGCTCGCGGTTAAGAGCCACGACCAGCACCCTGACAAGCCAACGGCACTGATTACCGGCGGTGTACATGGCTATGAAACCAGCGGCGTGCAAGGTGCAATTAGATTTATAGAGACCCACATGAGCGCCTACGCAGACGCATTCAATTTAATTGTTACTCCGTGCGTAAGCCCATGGGCTTACGAGACAATCAACCGTTGGAACCCGAACGCAGTAGACCCTAACCGCTCGTTTACACCTAATAGCGAAGCAGAGGAGTCTGCTGCGCTGTTAAGATATATCAGCTCACTGAAGACCAACATTGAGGTTCATATAGACCTACATGAAACCACCGACACCGATAACACAGAATTCAGGCCAGCTCTGGCCGCCCGCGATAATGCTTTTCATGCATTTTGGGAAATACCCGATGGCTTCTACCTAGTAGGTGATACAGAAAACCCGTGCCAAGCTTTTCAGGCTAACATTATTAAAGCGGTTAGCCAGGTCACGCATATCGCGCCGTCCGACTCTGAGCAACGACTAATTGGTGAGTTAACCGCTCAGCGAGGTGTTATTAACTACCCGACTAAACGCCTAGGCTTATGCACTGGCTTTAGCGACGCGAATTACAACACCACAACCGAGGTCTATCCGGATAGCCCTAAAGTCGACGACGAAAATTGCATTCTGGCTCAAGTAACGGCTATTTGTAGTGGCTTAGATTTCGTTACAAAAGAAAGTTCTTAGACAGCCTGAGACGTCGCTAAAAATATCTTGGGTAACAAAATGATATTGTTCATTTTTTAATCAGCATGATAAATAGTGGCTTGCTTAGGCTAGATAATTTTATGCACAAAGTTATCCACAGCTTTTGTGGATAGTATGAGTAATTATCAAACCCTTGGTTGGCACTCTTTTACGTTTCAATAGACTGTTTTACTATTCCAATATGTTTAGAGATAGCATCTCTAGGTGGCATTGATTGATTTCCAAGTGACCTTGAACAGAAAATAACAGCCAAATTGAATGATTGATAAGGCAGTTGCATACTCGCTTCGGTCATTTGGCATGTTCAACATCCGAATGTCTTGGCTGTTATATTATGAAAATATGACTAGATAATGTTGGATTAAAACCATTATATTATTAGAAATCTATTAGATGTGGAAGTTAAGTGATTTGTTAACATCAGCCTTATGTATATCTCTTATGTGCGTGCATGACCCTATGAATTTAGGGTTTTAAAATAGTGACCGCTTTGCATCAATACATTTCCGCCATCGGCAGCTTTCAAGGCTTATTGCTGTTTTTTTTGCTGGTGTATGACCGATATACTACATTTGCAAGTAAGGTGCTTGGGCTATATTGTTTATCGATGGGGTTGGCATTTTTCTTGCCCTTCATTACCTTTGGTGTGGCTTCTGAAGTGTTTAATCCGCTTGCTGCTTGGTTATTCTTTTTACCTGTGATGTACGGGGCATTACTGTATTTGTATTGCAGCAAAGTTGTTTTCAATACGCCATTTAAAACCACTGACTTATTTCATCTTGTACCCCTGCTTGGGTGTTACGCCTTAAACTTCGATGCACTTTTTTATCAGCATGAGGAATTTAGGAATTGGATTGTGGGTGCCGCGGCTCCAACACAACGACTCTGGTTGAGCGAGTACATATTGTTTGGCGTGGCAATAGCGTATTTAATTGCCACTGCTTTCTTAGTTAAGCGCTATCACCGGCAAGCATCTGACACCTTATCAAACTTCAATCCAACAATATTCCTGTGGCTGGGCACCTTAGTTTCATCGTTTATTGTGATCTTTCTGGCGAAGGGAATTATGGCATTTACCAATTTCGCTACCATGAACATGCTGGTTTTATCGGACGCGCTGATCGTCTTAATTATCCTTTCGATTGCGTTGACTCAATGGAAAAGCCCTCAGTTTTTTGCCATACGAACTCATGGTGGCGATGAGCAAGCGCTTATTAGTAAGCCTGTGCCACAACGTGGCGAAAATATCGGCGCGATTGACGCAGAGACGCGCGCAGCGATGTTCGACCAGCTCACAAAGCACATTGAACAAGAGCATAGTTATCGAAACAGCGAACTGAGCCTGGCCACACTGGCTGATGCAATCGGTTTGTCGCCACATCATTTGTCAGAAGTATTGAATCAACACGCGGGCCAAAATTTTAATCACTTCATCAATGCCTATCGAGTAAAAGAAGTGTGCGAGAAATTGAATTCATCGAGCTCGTTGAAGGTGTTGGATATTGCAATGCGAGCAGGTTTTTCGTCAAAAAGCACGTTTAACACCATCTTTAAAAAATATATGGGGGTTACCCCAACCCAGTACCGGCATCAATTTCAGAGTTAAAACGTTTCTTTTGAGCTTTTTAGAACGTTCAACATTATAAAACGGGGCGTTCAATTTTATAATTCGAAGCGTCAAAGAGCTTGCTCGCTGATTTAATGGCCACACTTAAAATTAGTATTAAAGGTGTCTCCATCATGTTATTGAAATCAAAAGCTCCGTTACTCGGCATTGCCGCTTCGATTCTGTTAGCTCTGTTTATTACACAGGCAAGTGCCAAACACCTTAATGTAAAGACCCACGAAGAATATTCAAAGAGTATCTACCAGGAGCTAGTAGAGTTGAGGCGTGACTTATTTGAACACCCCGAGGTTTCGGGCGAAGAGAAAAGGACATCAGCGATTGTTGCGGACTACTTAACGAAACTCGGCTTAGAAGTAAAAACCAATGTGGGCGGTTATGGTGTCGTTGGTATCTTAAAGGGATCACTAGCCGGCAAACATATTGCTTGGCGCGCTGATATGGATGCCGCTAAGTTTGAGTTAGGGAAACAGCGCCAAGATGAGACCGATAATAGCGACCAAAGCAATGGCGTCGCGCATGTATGTGGCCATGATGTTCACACCACGATTGGCCTTGGTATTGCCAATACCCTGTCTCATAATGTTGACAACCTAGCCGGCACAATCTACTTCTTGTTTCAACCTGCTGAAGAAAGCCAGCAAGGCGCTAAAGCGATGATCAATGATGGTTTGTTTGACATGATTCAAGTCGATGAAATTTATGCCGCCCACGTGGCACCAATGCCAACCGGCGTGATTACCACGTCGGAGGGTAATGTATTTTCGCATTCTCGTTATGTAAAAATCGAATTCGCTGGAACTGGTAATGCCGAGGCGATTTCAGAGATGGTCAACTCAATAATGACATCATTAACTCGAGTGAAGTCACCTGATCAATTTACAAACTTACTTAACACGGCTGATCCTAAACTAGGCATAGGGAACCTTGAAACTATCTATCAAGACTATGTTTTGTTCGGTGGTCGTCCTAAGGTAAAGAAAGGTGATAATAAATTGATTTTATCGATCGAGCTGTTCACCACTGAACATCAAGATATAGAGCTTGTAATGAGTGGCGTGGAGCAACAGGTTCGTGCCAGCACGTTTAAAGATCGATTTAGTTCAATACAGGCGTTTCATGAACGCGAAGGCGTCGATAACAATGCTGAACTGGTCAGTCAAGCCTCTAAGGTAATCAAAAGTACCTATGGTGATAATGCCTTTCAAGCTAGCTTTGGTCGTATTCCGTTCTCCAGTGAAGACTTTGGCCATTTTCAGAAAACCGTGCCAGGCGTTTACTTTCTTATCGGAGTTGCGAATGCTAAGAAGGGCAATATTGCATTCCCGCACATGCCCAATTTTGAGGTTGATGAAATGGTGATTCATCATGGCGTGAGCCGCTTCTCAACCTTAATTGAGCGCCGCTTGCAACAATGATCAGCCATTATTTTCATCCTAGAAATTAATGGGGTATTACTAGGGCGAACCTGTTAAGGCGTCAAATAAGCTGGATATCCGATAATACGGAAGGGGCCAGGCAATCAATTTTGAACAGCCGCTATGGGCAAGTAAGCGACGGTAGACTTGTCAGTTTCAGGAAACTTAGGTAAGTTGCCTAGTAATCAAAACTCAAAACAAAATTAGGAGATAAACACCATGTCCGTTTATATAATTGCTAGATTTAAAATACATGACCGTAGTGAGTATGATAAGTACTCATCAGGCTTCGCAGAGGTCTTTAAAAAATTTGACGGAAAGATGTTGAGTGTTGATGAAGATCCGACGGTATTGATGGGCGACTGGGACGATACTCGATCGGTGATTATTGAGTTTCCATCAAAAAAATCTGCTTTGGCTTGGATGACATCTGATGACTATCAAGCGATATCGAAACATCGTAATGCCGGAAGCACAGTAAATTCTATATTAGTGAAGGGATTAGAATAATACAAGAAAGAGGCATGATAGCTAATACACACTTAGAGCAATTCTGTGGTAGCGGCACATCCAATGTCCGCTAAGGGCAAATAAAAGCCATAAGTTATTATTCTAAGTCACCCTGAGCGAAGCCGAAGGATCTCTAGCGATAGAGTTGTGTCTATGAGATCTTTCGGTTGCGCTCAAGATGACCATCAAGGGGGCATGAATCATTAAATCAAACGTCTTTTAAGGCCAATCAACAACCTTTAAAACGACTTTCGAGTTTGATTTAGATAAAGGCCGCTTTTAAATCAGCCCTATGCCCTAGGCAAGTTAGTTTCTATTTCACTTGGGTTTTCAAAAATTTGCCATAGAATTCTTGGCAGACCATCAAAAACATCGCAGTACAGCTCATCTAACCCCTGAT
>JBLHRL010000055.1:0-20806 GCA_047625975.1 Arenicella sp. | reverse complement strand
TGGGTGCATGGTGATAAGCGCATCAGAACGCCACTGCGTCGAGTTGGACAAAAAGGCCAGGCAATCTTTGAACCCATTTCTTGGCCGCAAGCGCTAGCCACGATTGAGCAAAAATTCAATGCGATTACTGAGCAGTATGGTTCTCAAGCAATATTACCGCTTAAATATGCGGGGCCGATGGGTGTGCTATCGGTTGGTTCTATGGATGCTCGTTTTTTTAATCGCTTAGGTGCGTCGCAGTTAGATAGCGTCCCCTTGTGTGCAGGTGTGTCGGCGGCTGCATGGGAGTCAGTGCTAGGCGACCTTGGCGGAATTACTCATGCTGAGATGGCTGATTCTAAGCTGATTGTCATTTGGGCCAACAACATTACCGTTGGCCATCTGCACCTGATCAAGCTAATACGTAATGCCCGAAAGGGCGGCGCTAAAGTTGTGGTGATTGATCCTAAGCGTATTCGTATTGCCGATGATGCTGATCTTTTTTTACAAATCAAGCCAGGTACCGACGTGGTACTGGCGTATGCGGTAGCCAACCAAATTGGTAAAATGGGCGGCTTAGATGACGCCTTTATCGCAGACAATGTCAGTGGTGCAGATCAGTTCTTAGAAGAGGCGCAGAATTGGACGCTGGAGAAGGCTAGCCTCGAGTGCGGGCTGGATCAATCTTTAATTCGAGAGTTTGCTAACTATTGGTGTTGCTTGAAGCCTGCCTCCTTAAGTATTGGGGTTGCTATGGAGCGTAACCGCAATGGTGGGTCAGCCATTCGCGCCGCCATGGCGTTACCGTTGCTGACCGGCAATTTTGGACCAAGTGGCGCGGGTATCTGCGACCCGTCATCGTATTTCGATATTGATCATGATGTTTTGAAACGTCCTGATTGGATAAAACCAGGCACTCGCACTATTAATATTCTTGATGTTGGTCAACATATTGTCGAGGGTGATCTAGAGATACCAATCAAGGCCCTATTTATTTACAATCACAACCCACTCGCAGTGCACCCTCGCCAAGCGTTGCTGAAACAAGCATTAAGTGACGAAGACCTTTTCGTGGTTGGCTTTGACCTGACCATGACCGATTCGATGGCCTATGCCGATATTGTGTTGCCTGCTTGCAGTGCAATGGAGTATGGCGATGTTTACAAGGCCTATGGCCATACTGTTTTACAGCGGTCAGATGCGGTTATTCCGGCGGTTGCTGAGTCTCGGCCGAACACTCAAGTTTTTCGCCAACTAGCTGAGGTGTTTGGTTTTGACGACCCAGAGTTTCAAGAAAGTGACGAACAAATGTTGGCCGCTGCGGTTAAGCCGTTGCCGGCTATCGGAAAGTCTATTGATGGACGGTTACGTAAACAATCAAATTCGGCATTTCGCGGCGTTAAGCCTAATGCACCGATTGGCCGAGCGATGTTGTTTAATCAAGCTGAAGAACAGCGAGCTGGCTTGGGCGTTCCAAAGTATCAACCACTCAAGCAGACTGGTGAATTCACATTGGTTAGCCCGAGCTCGGATAAGCGTATTAACTCTACCTTGGGCGGCTCGCAGGCTAACACTGAAGTTTATCAAGTAGAGATGAATCAAGGCGACGCTAATGCCAAAGGTTTGGTTAACGGTGAGAAGGTTGTTCTAAGTAATGATCAGGCACGAGTGGTGTTGCACTTACTATTATCAGACAAGGTTAAGTCGGGTCTATTGTACGTACCAAAGGGCGCATGGTTTGCTAGCAGTGAGTCGGGCTTGTCGATCAATGCATTGATCCCTGGTCACAAAGCCGATATGGCTGATGGAGCTTGCTACAACGATGCTCAAGTTAATATCGCCTCGATTAGATGATTTTTCAGTAGCCAAACTAGCCCTATTACGTGGTTGTATTCACCTCTACGCTTGTATGCTTGTATAGTATTATTATTTTCGCGCAATTTGTCTTCAATGACGTTGATAAATCAATCTTTAGCATAACTAACTGATGAGATGCCCAATGGAAGAAAAACACAAAGATCTAATTGCTTCTAAGCAAAAAAAACTGATCAATACAATTGTCGCAAGACTGAGTGAATTACATCCCTCATTTTATTATTCGGCTACTAGCGAAATCGCTTATGAAATCGAGCTTTATATAAAAAATGGTGACGGTTCATCTGAACAAGGTTTAAGCCATGATGAGACCGAGCTACTGAAAGGCTTGAGTCGTAATGATATTCAAATGATATTGAGTTTGCATAGCGCCTAAAGGCCAACTATGTCTTTACTCAGTGTTGCAATAATTGTTTGGCGAAGGCTTGAGTAAAACCAAACAGATCAAGGCAATCACGGCGAGTGTCATCGACAATAAAAATGGCGCCCCTGGAAAATATATGGGGTTTTCGACAGAGGTGAAATACGCAAGGCTAGTGTTGTAGGCCAGCGGAGCCGCTAGCGCGGCTAAAGCCGCAATGCTGCCATTAAACCCTTGCAGCTCACCCTGCGATTGAGACGGAGTTCGACGACTCATCATTGCGTTGATGCTGGGCATTACCATACCTTGAAAGCCTACAAAGAAGCAGCCTATCAGCGCGTATATTGGGTTATTTACGAAGGCAAAAAACAGCATGCCAGCGATCGCTACAAATAACCCAATAATGCCCGTAATTCTCTCGCCGAAGCGATCAACAAATCGACTTAATGCAAACACTTGTACCAGCGCCATTGAAATTCCGACAATACTCAGAGACAGACCGACAGTACCACTATCCCAGGAAAATTTTATAGCCGAAAAATAGGCCCAAATTATTGGGTAAACATTGGTGCTAGTAAGCCAAATAAAATAGATAGAGGCTATGCCCAATACACCGGAGTGTTGGCGCAAAGCGATGAGTGCGCCAATCGGGTTGGCGCGTTTCCATGAAAACGGTCGCCTAGACTCTTCGGTCATCGTTTCTGGAAAGCAAAACCACCCATAGACAAAAGTCATCGCGGCCATCGCCGAGGCGACAAAGAACGGTGTTCTAGTACCATATTCGCCGAGTAAACCACCGATTGCTGGGCCTATCATAAACCCAATGCCGAAGGCCGCACCGACGAGACCAAAGCCCTTGGCTCTATTTTTTGCATCGAAAATATCGGCCATTACAGCGTTAGCTGGACCAAATATAGCGCCTAAACCGCCAGCGATTGAACGACCAATAAATAGCCAAAAAATTGATGGCGCAAAGCCCATCAGTAAGAAATCGATACTAAAACCGGCAAGCGATAAAAGGAATACAGGGCGCCGACCAAAGCGATCTCCTAAATTACCCACTAAGGGACCCATTAAAAACTGAAATACGGCATACGCCGAGGCGATAAAACCGCCGATCAGAGTCGCTTCGGATAGGCTTACTCCCTCTAATTCAACAATCAGTTCAGGCAGCACTGGCATAATGATACCGAAACCCATCGAGTAGGCGCAGACGGTAATCAGAACAAAGCGAGTCGCATTGTCTTTTTGTTTTGCTGAAATCATGTTGCTCTGACAGTGAGTTTAGCTAGCGGCAAATATGGTTTCTGGCGAGCAATTAAGGTATGTTGACATCGCTTCTTTGTACAACCCTTCACACCGCTCGATTAAGCTGGGCAAATCAGCCTCGGTCATGCCTATGGTGCTGATTGGGCGCAAAATCTGTATTTCGTGCAAACCGCCTTTTGCGATTTTACTGGGGACGTCAAGTACTGATTTTAACGGTTTTGAAACCATCGGAATAATGGGTACTTGAGCTCGAATCGCCATTTGAAAAGCGCCACGCTTAAACCCTTCCATTTTGCCGCCTTGGCTGCGCGTTCCTTCTGGAAATATCCAAATATAACAGTCATCAGCGTTTAATCGTTCGACCGCTAGTTCAATACTTGAACCGTTTTTACCCTTAGCATTTCGATCAACCATTATGTTATTTGAGGCGTGAAATAGCCGGCCCCAAAGAGGGATTTTCATGAGTTCCATTTTACCAATTATAACCGCGTTCTTAGGGAACACAGGGCCCTGTAGCAAAGGATCAAAGTTAGACTGGTGATTGACGATAACAACAGCCGGTCCAGCGATCATATTCTCGCGACCGACAACATTAACTTGAACCCGCAAAGCGATACGAACACCAAAATTAAGTGACTGAGCGTAAGCCCAAGCAAGCCATTTTTTATGGTTAAAAGGGAAAGACAAGAAGTAAAAAATAATGGTGATTAAGGTACACCAGATAGCTACCAAGCCCATTTTAAGATGGTACTGAATACGTCTAAGAATACTGGTCATAGGTTGGCGAATAATAGTGAGTCGAAACTGAAATAGTGGATTTGTCTTAATCGCAGCGATGGCTTATTGAGTGACTGGATGTGCGATTATCAAGAGTCCTTTAGTTTAGCCTTTTGCTGTAGGATATTAGTGAGGTAGTGAGAATTAATTGAGAAAATAGGCAATAAAATTTTGGTAAACGGACCTTGCTAAATATTAAGAATGAGCGTTTTAGGTAAAAAGAGCGGCTTTGGGATACACCTCCTTTACCCAAACCGACAAATTGGTCTCAGTAGTTAAAGCTTTTTAGTGGCTTAAGCTAGAGGCTTTTAACCGCATCGCTGTTATCTCATCAGTATTCAGTTGCGATAATCATACATCGGCGGAAGCTACGTTTTCGATGCTTGGCCATTGCTTATTAGGGTCAACAATATTCTCAGCTATGCCTTCAACCTATAAAGCCGCTCTGCGCAGTGGTTATGAAAGCGAGTCTTAGTTTTTTAAAGGACCCTGCCAGTGTATGCGGCTTTGGGTTTGGTAAGGATCAGATTAAATCGAGGCGCTAGCGTCTTTAGCTATAGCGTAAATCAAGCGTTTTCGTTACTCGGCTAGAATGGGTATGGCTGGTCGTGTAGAATTTTGATAGCGCCGTTTAGAACACGATAAACCCCCCAAACCCAAGCGATACCTAATATTGCAAAACCAACTAATACAGTGGTAAGTATGCCGCCCAGGATTAGCCAAAATAGGCTCCACCAAAATATCCTCGTGACGTTGACTAAATGGCGATGGTAGATGGTGCCGATTGCACCTTTCTTTTTAATCATAGCCCAGATTGCACCGAGCAATAATGGAATAGCGGTGAACAACCCTATTGCTAATAAAATATAACAAATTATAGCGTGAGTTTTGTATTCGCCGTTAACCGCTGATGATGTGTTTATTACTTCGCTCATGTTTTACCCAATAGGTAATAAATAGTTGACTGCTTACAACTGTTTGCTAGACGAAATTATTTCTATTTGCATCAATGATGAAGTGAAATTCTAAAAAATCAAAATCAAAATCAAAATCAAAATCAAAATCAAAATCAGGCTCATGGACTAAGACAATAGTTAAAAGCTTAGTATTTACTCGGCCACCGCATACTGAAAAAGATTCTGCCTAGCATCTCCGATAGATGCCGACCGAGTTAACGCTGTTGGCTTCGGCCAAAATCAGGTGCCGTACATCTTTGATGCCGAGCTGTTTCAAGCATGCCTATTAGCTCTTTCGGTTTGACTCGAGAGTCGGCGATAATCAAGTCTTGGTAGTCGTCGATGAAGCCTTGTAATAGGGGTATGTTTCGCGGCCGTAAAAGACGTCAGGAATTAATATCAATGCGTTTGATTTGTTTAACTTAAGGGCTCCCAAATCATCGTATATGTCTATAGTAACTTGGTTCCAACGAGCATTGAGTTTAGTTGCCTCTAGCGCATTTTTATCGGAGTCTAAGGCAATATTGTTGGATGCCCCTGCGATTGCCGCGGCTATCGCCACCACACCCGAGCCGCTACCAAAGTCGACCACCGTTATACCGTATACCTCTTACCGATGATCTAATAAATATCGTCCCATCACTTGGCCGCTGGCCCAACAGAACGCCCAGTAGAACGGCTGATTCATCAACAATTCTACTTCAGTTTGAGCAAGACTGGCTTGAGGGCATGCGTTATCAATTAACGCTAGTTTGATTTCTGCAACTAAGGGCAACGGTTGGATCACAAGTTTGGCGTCGGGCACCTTGGCCCGCATGGCACGCTCGATGTATTGCAGCGGAATTTCAAAACTCGTCATGCTAGAACTGGCCACACTCAAAAATAGTTGCTATCAGTAAGCGGCTTCTAGCCCGTGGCATGCTGATATGACTACTTAGCGATCTCTTCTTGCAACATCTTAATTAAATCTTCATTGCTAAATTCATACGGCTGATCTTGATTTAGCTGCAGAGTCTTTTTTAACATCGCACGAATTATCGCCGTAGCTTGGTTTACGTTAGGCGTTACCATATAGCGTAATTTCGGTGTTTCGTCACTCATAAAATGTAGCACGGCATCGGCCACATCTTGAGGGTCTTTGCCTTCTGCTACCTTCGCTAAGGCGGCTAATGTGCCGGCTCGTCGTTGCGGAAATTGTGTATCCGCAGGCCAAGAATCACCATCCAAAATACGTTTACGGGCAGTGTTGCCAATTTGTGATGCGTAGTTGCCTGGCTCAATAACACCAACGGTAACGCCAAAGCTGGCCATCTCATCGGCTAGGGCCTCGGTATAAGCTTCGATCGCATGTTTGCTCATAGCGTACTGGCCGAAAAAACCAGTTGCGCGGATACCCGCGATTGACCCGGTTGAAGCAATTCGGCCTTTGCTTTCAATAATCATCGGTGCAAATGCTTGTGTGACACGATATGGGCCATACACATTGACGTTCATTAAATATTCGAGTTCGCTTACGTCTACTTCAAGAAGCGACCCAAAAATAGAGATCCCTGCGTTATTCATTAAGCCGAACAAACCTCGACCTTTGGCCGCAATAGTTTTTACTGCTTGATCGATATCGCTTTGAACGGTTACGTCGATCTTGACAGCTTCGACGTTTTCCATCGCCTCTAAGCGTTTCATATCGGCTTCTTTACGCGCCCCGGCATACACTACGAAACCATGCTTAGACAGTGTTTCAGTCATTTTTAAGCCAAGGCCTGAAGTTGCACCCGTTATTAGCACCGTTTTTTGATGCTTATCGGCGTGTTTCTCAGTATCTTGGTGGTGAGCCGCCAAGCTGTTTGCTGAGAATGCAGTGATAGATAGTAGACTAAATGCGCGTAAAAATTTCATGTTCAGTTCAGAGGTATTTTGGAATTCAATGAGAGTAGTTCAAGCTAATCAGCAGCGCAATCATGTTTTCGTTGCAACGGTTCGAAAATTGCGGTGCAAAACAATTCTCCACTGCATTGGGTACTATTTAGCACGTCAAAGTTGTTACAACGGTAAGCTCGAAAACACCAATGTTTGTAATTCAACCCAGCTTATGGTTTTGCCATTGAGTTCGATTTTACTACCAAGTTTAAGATTTAAGGCATAGTTATCAGTGCCAGCGGCCACCAAGGGGCTTCGAGCAACTAATATTGCCGCCAAAGGCTGGCTGTCAATCAGACCCTTATCAAGCGACGCGTTAAGCAATACCTCGAGTTTACTTAGCGCGTCGTCAGGGGCACTGATAAATTGCGATAGCTGCTCTATGCTGATTGATTCGACAAGCTTTAAATCTAAATTTACGCTGTTTGGCTTACCGTCTAGGCTAGCGTTTAGGTTGGCATTGATTTCAAGACCTCGTTTGAGCATACCTTCTAAGATTGGCATTAAGTCCTTTGGCTCGCTTGGCTCTGATTGCGGCGCGCCTGAGTTTTCGACTGTGGCCGAGGTGTCGGCTTGAAGTTGATGGCTGAATTCTTGATATTCAATAACCGATTGTTTGTTTAAGCCTTGAAACTTGAGTCCAAGCTTAAGGCTCTCAATGCTCTTGACGGGAGCATCCGATGTGGTCATTTGGTCGATAGAGAATAATAATTTGCTTGATAGTGTATCGCCATTATCGTATGCACTCGAGAGTACCTGCAACCCTTTAATCGATGTTTCGCTTTGCGCACCACTGGTGCTGAAATAGTCGATATTGATTAGCATGTCACCGGTAAATAGCGACCCTATAACCTGAGCGAAGTCGCCTTCGATAGTCATTTTCCCGACTGAAAGTTTCTCGCCGCTGCCTGACATTTCAAAGGCATCACTATTGCCGTTTATACGAAACTTAGATCCTTTAGCATCGGTAAAGACTGATAGTAGAGTGGCCGGAAAATTAAGTGTCGCGCCATCAACTTCAAGGCTTTTAATTTCATCTAGCGAAATAGATTGTGTAATGCCGCCAAACAGTGAAATAGATCCGAATACCGAGATAGGGTCAACACCATCTAAGTTTTCAGTAATGAATGTAGCATAAGCCGACTCGCCTTCGAGCGCACAGATGTAATCAATACCAGTAATGCCATGCTGACTTTCGCA
This sequence comes from Arenicella sp., assembly GCA_047625975.1. Classification (GTDB taxonomy): domain Bacteria; phylum Pseudomonadota; class Gammaproteobacteria; order Arenicellales; family Arenicellaceae; genus Arenicella. The sequence goes on along the minus strand of JBLHRL010000055.1, from coordinate 12,472 downwards.
GGCATAGATGATGTCACCGAACATCTTTACCCTATCGGCAAAGGCAACTGGTGGGGTGTATTGGTAGCGCGCGTTAGTGCTGCGCACGCGGCGCTCATAGCTAAGCACTTGCGTTAGACCATATTCGCCTGAAGACGCATTTATCCTGTCAAGCAACTTTAAGGTCTCGGCTTCGGCGATCTTGCCAGTGTAGTAAGGTGCGCAAAAAAAAAGTAGTGCGGCCACCACTGTAAAGCTAATAATTAATTTTTTCAAAACGAACTCGGCTGTAACAATTTTGGCAGTGATAGTTTGGACTGCTATAGTGAGTCTTCATTCTACAAAAAATAGTTAACAAAGTTAGGCTAATAATATGCGTTTTATACTAATTGTAATGGCCATAGGTTTGACCGCGTGCATGCCCAAAGGCAGTGAATCTCGAATTTCGGCGTCTGAACGCCCCGGTTTGGGTTCAAAACACAGTATTCAGATGACCGCGCAAGAATGTGTCAACGCTGCTGGAGTTGTGGTTGGCGACATCGGCGATGGACGAGTTAATCAAGCTGATTATTTATGCACCAGCGGTGAAATGCCACTGGGTACTATTGTGCCAACCCAGGGTGAGCCCTCCGCAATTGAAGGGGCTGTTTGCTGCGGTAGCGAGTGAGTATTATTGCTGGTTTAAGTTTTATTATTTAGGGGTAGGCGCGGTGACTTCCGAAGCCCTCTCCCACATCTGAATATAAGCCTCGGCAGAATTCATTACCGCTTGATAGATTCGCTCACCAGAACGCTGACGAATTTCCTCTAGATGATCGGCGACCATGCCGTAATGTGCCATACCAACTTGGTTATAGTTAAACTCTTTCAAGCCTGACTTTTGTATCCCAAAGGTCAACCCAAACTCTGAGGTGAAGGGGTAGACCAGCGGCTTCGTTTCAACATCTTCTCGGGGGCGAGCTTGGGTTGCTAATCCGGTCATATCGGTGCCAATACCAACGCCTGCGAGGAACTTAGTTTTTTCTAATACGTCTAGGTAGGCACTAATTTCTTGCTTCAGTCGGTACGCGTTTCGGTTGTATGGAGCAACAAAGCCACCCATACGAATCATTCGTTTAGTATTGTTGTGAACACCGCCGTGCTTGGCCTTGGTCATCCAGCTGTGCGATGAGACAACACCGCTGTAACGGCGAGACTCAACAATGTCCATGATGTCCGACGCGCTCTTAGCACTAGTATGATCAAGCTCTATTAGCATATTCAGGTCGATCAGACGGTTGACCAGATAGCCACCTAGGTCGGTAAGACCTAATTGATTGCAGTGCTGAATGTCTTGATCGTAGTCTGGGGCACCAGTCAGGGTATTCACGATTGCGCCGATGACCGGCGTTTCACCGACCAATGGAAACCCTTTGCTCATCACGGTGCCTTGGGTTTGCTGGTCACACTCCTCGGTATCGAATAGGTGTCCGGTACTTTTATATTGGCCGGCGTTCATCGCCCCGTCTTCAATCCGTGAACCGGCAAGACGGTTATCGAATTTGTGCGTAGGGTAGAGTGAGCGAACGCCCAATTGATATAGTTCCATTAAGTTTTTCTCTAACGACGTCCTGGTGCAATCGTCGTTTACACCACAATCCAAAACTTCAGATGCTTCGGCACCCAAAATCACCGCCAGCTGGCCGTTAGCAATAACCTGTCTTGCCTGTTGCGGTGAGGTAACAATGCGCAAAAAGCCTTTGCCAACGCCGCCCGCTTGCGCATCAATGTAGTCTTGTAATTGATAGCTTCGCTTAGCTTGTAAGCGCAAACTGTCCATTGTGTTGCAGCTATTGGTATTGACCCAAGATGCCGGGTTCACATTTCGCTGGGTTTCGCATAGTAATTGGCTTTCAACAAGATGCGACACCATAATTCTAACGCCACCCAAGTAGGCGCGCTCTATCCAACGGTAGTAATAGTCTGTGTGGCTTTCTTCATTGTTATTCGGCCAATAGATAAACTTAGGCCATCCCTGAGTTGCATGGCGAGCGCTGGGGTCATTGTGCGAGAAAATATTACCGATCAGATCTAGTGAACCATTTGGTCCATGAATGTGTTCGCAGTCGCCTAGCGCATGAGGTACACCTAGGGGGTGAAAAGCCTTGCCATGTACAAATTTACCACCGACGAATTCGTAAGATGTAATGTGCGTATGAGCATCTACTAAGCCACGTACTGACGAGCCTATCAGACCTTTTAGCCGACCTCTATCACCACTGACATTGAGTGATATTTCAGGGTACGGTCTGCACCGCTGTTGAACCTGTAAAAATGCCGTGAATGAGGTTTTGCCATTGTCAAATTTGAAGCTTCGGTTCTTAAGATTATTTTGAAGGTTTTCTGAGATACGCCAAATCGTACTTTTGCTTGCCTCAGATACTGACTCTAGTGATGCATCAAGTAAATTTTGATACTGATCGCTGAGTAAAAAGTGCTTAAATTTAGTTGCTTTAAAGTAAAACTGGCCAGCATGATTTACATTACTTTGCTTGAACTGGTAGCGGCCGTCGAGAGTAAGGGTCAGATACAATTTTTCAGTTGATTGCAGTGAGAAGCAGCCTTGCGCTAAGCGGTCGACTCGGTCAGCATAGGTTATGCTTGAAAAAGCTGTTAATAATGCAAAGAAAACATACCGACACATAAGCGAGACGTTAAATTATTAGAAGTGAGTCTGCTCACTATACAATATTCATCAATGCCGATTGACAGAACAGCTATATATTTTAATCCGAGGTTAGGGCGAGTGGTAAATCAAAATTGCCGAATAAAAAAGTTTGCGATGATGCTTATTTATCTTACGGTTGGTATTGTTGCGGGCATGCTATTTAGTTGTCTGGCCGAGCTCTACGTTGGCCTGTTTGGCGAGACTTATACAGCGGCGGCAAAGCTTTTTGCCTCAACGGTAAGTTTATTGGTGTGTTTGTTCATCGTCTTTGCGGCTAACTTCTTTAGCCTTAAGTTGAACAATATGCGGCTTGGCATTGCTTTGAGTTTTGTCATGTTTACTTGGCTGTATATCATTGGCCCTGGGGTAAGGGCGCCGGCGACACTCTATATGAGCTCGGTATCATTCCCCTATAATATTAATATGGTGGTCACTATTTTGATGCCATTAGTAGTCGCTTGGGTCTTAGGTCAGCGGCAAAGAAAACTGTAATCAAGACCTAGTCTATAAAACCGATAACAATCATGGAATCTAAACAAATTGTGAAATGGATAATAAAAGCTCTAATCGCTGTCGTGATTTTGTTGGTAATCGTGATTGCCGCCGTAGTGCTCCCCGCTCATTTACAGGTGCGAAGTGTGGCCTCTGCATTGCCAGGCAATAGTGAGTTACTAGCCCTGCGAGGCGCTAACGGCCCAAGCAAAGTCAGTTACATAGTGACCTCTAGCCAACAACTAAATCGAGGGCAGATATCACATATTTCTATTGTGGTTGAGTGGCCAAACGGCAAGCGTTTTCTAATCGACACCGGTATGAGTAAGCCTGAGGCTGAGAATTTTGCTAAACTTCTAAAGAAAATGGATTCGTCAGCCGGTAGCGCCACCGTCCACACCACCATATCTGAAGCACTTGGCTCTGAAATCAACGAGATTGCCGGAGTCGGTTTCACTCATCTGCACAGTGACCACACTCAGGGGATAGAAAATTTTTGTGCGCTTAGAGGTCCTGGTGCGGTGCTGTTGCAAACCCGAAGTCAGCGAGATTTACATAACTTCAATACCACTGGCGGTGCCGAGCTGTTGACTAAATCATGCTTAGAGCGATTCGATCTTTCTCCAGAAGGAAGCGCTAACTTATCTGCTTCCAGCGATTTTCCTGGAGTGGCTGCATTTGAGCTGGGCGGCCATACCCCCGGTTCTACTTTGTGGGCTGTATCGATAGGCGATAAGGTGTTGCTATTTTCTGGGGATATCACTAACGACAAAGCGAGTATCGAACACGATATCGGCAAGCCTATTATCTACAGTTATTTGCTGGTACCAGAGAACACAAAACGCACATTAGAGCTTAGGCGGTGGTTAAACCAATTGGATAAAAAGGATCAATTTTCGGTGATCGTGTCTCACGATTTGGCTAATACTCGCTCTCATTTGCCTGAATTCACTATTGAATAGTTAGGTTTCTTCTGTTTTATCGGTTAACACCACACCAAGCTTGTTGCTATTTCACAACAAAAAGTGCTTTTTTAGACTTTTACCTTACTAGTCGGTTAAGAGTTGGCTTTTTAAGCGAGCTGGGCGGTAATATTCTTACATGGAATGTAAATGATTATTTCTTTTCATAACTCTCTCTCTTCTTTTTGTTATTGATCGCCGCTTTTTAGTGGCGATTTTTTTGTCTGTCTTTAGTTAGAATTGTTAGCAACATTAGTCAGCTTACGTTGCTTGCCTGGCTATCTAATATGCGATGTAAATCTCGAATTGTTTGAGCACCACCGGCTTTAATTTTACTGGCTAGAAACGGTACTATGAAGGCGCTTAAACCCGTGAATACAATTTTAGCGTGCCAATTCACACGGCAGCCCTGAGCTAGTTCCTCGATTATAACTCGGTCAATGGCGGTGAAGTTTTTACTAATGCCGGTAAGCTCAGCGTTGCTTGGTAAGGCGAATTCGGTGATCTCATAGGCAATCGGTGACTTTCTTTTACCCATTGAAAATATTACGTCGAAGCGTGAACCGAGAGCAATTTCTGAATTGCCAACTTTTTCTGATTTTACGATGCTTTGATCCCACTCGTCGATATGTGAAAAATCGACGATATAGTCAAACGCCTTTTGTGCCGTCTGAGTAGTCGAAAATACTTCATGCATTTCTAATGTATAGCTCATAGCCAAGTTCCCCAATGTATTTATAGCTTATTAAAAGTTCTCTAATCGTGTGCCAAAATAACACGATATCGTGCATCGCCATTTCTTAGGTGGTCGATTGCCTCGTTGATCTGACTGAACCGAAATTCTTGCGTCACCGGTTTAATATTGTGCAGCTTAGCAAACTCTAGCATTTGCGCTATGGTACTTGGGCTACCTATCGGAGATGACGAAACACTCAGTTGCTTTTTCATTATTGAGCCGACGCCGACCTTAAGCGGTTCAAGCACCATGCCAACAAAGTGAAGTCGACCGCGTGGCAATAATGTTCCTAAATAGCCAGCCCAATCGAGCGTGACGCTGACCGTACAGATAATTAGATCAAAACTATTTTTAGCCGCCTTCAGTGTCTCAGGGTCTCTTGAGTTAATCGTTTGATGAGCGCCCATTTCGATTGCTTCTTGGCGCTTTGCCTCAGTTGAGGTAAAGGCAGTAACTTCACAGCCCCATGCGTTAAGAAACTGCAGCGCCAGATGGCCTAAACCTCCGATACCAATAACGGCAACGCGGTCAGTTGGTTTTATGTTGAACTGAACCAGTGGGTTATAGACCGTAATGCCCCCACAAAATAAGGGCCCTGCTGAGGCTAGATCCATACCCTCAGGAATCTTAATCACACTGGTTGAAGAGGCTCTAACTTTGTCGGCAAAGCCGCCATGGCGACCGATAATTGTCGGCCTAGACCGATCGCAAAGATTGTGATCACCACTGCCGCAATATGAGCAATTTTCGCAATAGGCTGAGTGCCAGCCAAGGCCAACATTGTCACCAAGCCCAAAGCCTTTTACGTTGGCACCCATTTTAGCAACGGTGCCGACCACTTCGTGACCGGCCACAATTGGGTATTTTGTGGGCATCCATTCCGAGTCGATCATGCTTAAATCGCTATGGCATACGCCGCAAAATTTAACCTCGATTTCAATATCATCGGCGGCCAGCGGACCTGGGTCATATTGATACGGTTGGAGTTTTCCTTTGGGTTCGAGAGCAGCGTAGGCGTTGATCATAGTCATCTATTGCGTGGTTATTGATACGTTATATTATTAGGCGATTGCCAAATAGTGGAAGGCCACATTGATTGTACAATTCATCTTAACAGCATTAGAGGTGAGTGCTGTGGATCTTGGCGAGTCTATTTGGTGCGGCTTAATAGGTACTCGGCGACAGCGTGTAGTGTCTCTTTCCCTAGGTACGCTTGTGATGGCATCTCTGGGTAGTCGGTACGCTTATTTGTGGGCTTAGAAATATAAGCGACTAGGCCCTCAGGATTTTCAAAATAAAGTGCCTGAATAGTTTGAATCGATGGCCCGATTAAGCGGCCATTATAAGAATGACAACCGGAGCAAACACCTAGATAAGCAATTTGACCTCTCTCTGACGGCTCGATTGTACGAGGAGCAACAGGCTCATCTAAAAGGTAGCTGACGACGTGGTCAGTATTGTTGAAATCGCAATCGGTAAAGCCGGCGACGCCTACGGTCTTATAGCGACTACGGTTTGCGATACAGTTTCCGGTACCTTTACTTAAATGCACAATATCAGGTTGAATATCTCTTGACTCAAGGGCCATTAATTCTTTGATGGTGGCTATCGTCTGATAGCCATTGTTTAGCATAGTGTTGTCTAACACCGACACCTGATCCGGGTTTGGTTCTGATTCTGGGTCGTCGCTGACATTAGCGGCACTGCCGTGGTCAACAATTAGAATGCCAGCGGTTTTATTATCAGAAATAATATTATTCTCAATAATTACTTGGTCGGCCGCCATCACTAATATACCTGTACCCGCGGGGATGCCAGCGACAATTGAGCCTGGAGCACCAAAATTTTCGTGGTTATTACCGATGATAAAGTTGTTACGGATAATAACGTCATAGGTAGTTTTAATCGGTAGCCCTGGGGTAACAAAGGCCAGCACACCGCCGGTGTTGTTACGCACATTATTGTTTTCAACGATTGCATGTCGGCTATTTTCAATTTCGATACCGGCCACACTGTCGAACACATCGTTGTGAGCGACATGTATATTGTCGCTCATTCCAATATAGATGGCGGCATCTTCAATGCCTGACACGACGTTGTGCTCCACTATTCCGTTTACGCCTAATTGAGGGAAAATTCCATATACACCTGTATCAACAATAATATTGTTTCGAATCTCAAAATTGTTACCTGCTTGCCCCATGATGCCGTTGCCCTTGTAACCAGTGATGTAGAGGTTCTCAATAACGACGTTATTACCAGAGTAAAGAATCGCGTCGTTAAGTTTGCCTAAACCATCTAATTTTGCGCGTTTTCCATGCACGATTACGCCAATTAAGCGGATGTTGTCTTTATCTATATAGACGGTTTCGCTGTAGGTGCCTGGCATGATACGTATGGTGGTTCCGGACTTAGCCGCTTTGACCGCATCTTGTATTAATTCGCCATCATTAACCGTAACGTAGAACTGTTTGGCTCCGCCCGCCGGTCCATCGGCTTTTTTGCTTGCTTGGCTCATTATGTGGCTATCTGCACTATAGGGCGTGCTTGCCGAGGAGAGTTTGCTTGGAGGGACTGCCATCGCTGAAGTACCGGCGAAGCTGTATACGGCACTGATGGTTAGGACAAAACCTGCGACTCGTAAACTGTTAAATTTCATTATTGTCTCCTTGGGCTATTTTTTTATTGTTTTGCTTTTGACTAATCGGCATTAAACCCGACGGTACTTGTGTTGGTATTCGAGGTTTAAATTTTTCATCGCTGAGGGTTCTCATAAATGTGACTATTAAGTCCAGTTCGCGATCACTTAGATCGGGTTCGCTAATGTGCCAATGAAGAGTTAAGTCCATGTCTTTTGGTACCGCGTGGCCTCGACCTTTATTGTAAAACTCTGTGGCTTCTCTAAGTGTTTGAAAATTACCCGAATGCATATAGGGGCCAGTCTCCGCGATATTGCGTAAGCTTGGGACTTTGAACCCCCCCTTAAGTTTTGATAACCCGAAGGTTTTCTCAGCGCCGACATCGAATTCGTCACCGTCATCTTCAGGCACACCGATCACCGCTATTTGATTATTGGTAAATAATGGTGGGGTATGGCATTCAGAGCAACGAGCGACAAACGAGCGAAACACATTCAAGCCTGCGATCTCATCTTGGTTCAGAGCATCGTGATTGCCGTGCGCGTACTCATCGTAGCGACTATTCAGCGAAACCAACGAAGCTTGGAAGGCCGCCAGTGCGATTACTAAGTTGTCTATCGACAGACTCTGGTTGGCTAACCCCGTAGCGCTGTTATCGAAGGCGTCAGAGAATAAGCGTTGATATGTAGTACTACTTTGTAGGCTATTGAGTAGCTTGCTCGGAGTGTTATTCATTTCGTGTGGCGCAAACAGCGGGCCTAACGCTTGTTGCTCGAGGCTGTTAACGCGAGCATCCCAAAAGAAGCTAGTCAAAAATGCGCTATTCCAAAGGGTTGGTGCTGAGCGTTTACTTGGCTTGCCGTTAGCGCCGACTGAGTGTCCTTTACCGTCAGCAAAACCTTTATCTGGGTGATGACAGCTGGCACATGAAAAATCTTGCTTACCGGACAGCAGTGGGTCGAAGAATAGATAGCGTCCAAGGTCAATTTGCTGCGGGCTAAAACCATCTCGATGTTTAGGTAAATTCGAGTGCGTTCCGCCCATGCCTCTATTTTGAGTCGAGCTGTAAAATTGATAAAGAGTTCGTAACTTGCAGCGATTTCCCATGACTAGTTGGAAACCTCTGGGGCAATTAGAGTCAAGTATGAAATTGCTTGACGCCGATGCTGAATCAGCCTGGCTCAGCACCAACATTACCGCTAGTACCGCCATACTGATCAAACTATGAATCATTTTTCTTGGCATTTTCCTAGGCTTCGCTTGGTTAATCTCGCAGCGATACAATATAGGCAATTACGGCATCGATTTTATCTCCATTGCTTACCGATTTTGCCATCATGCTCATTTGTCGCCCGAGCCTGTCGGATGAATTAGCCCCACGGGTGCCATCCAAAAAATTGCCATATTGGCGTAAAATATAGGCACCACTTAAACCGACTAAGTTGGGTGAGTTAAAGCTCTCATTGCCACTGGCGTCAGCTCCATGACAGGCACCGCAGCTGGCTTGATAAATTTTATAGCCAGCGTTGTTACCGTCGTCGGTTTTCTGCAAAGTAACCGATGAGATTGGTTTATCGAGTGAAGCTAAATAAGCGCTTACGTTTGCTCGAGAAATGGCTGTTTTTACCAGTGCCGACATTGCCACCATTTGTTGACCGAAGCGGTCGCCTTTGTCGGCACCGCGAAAGCCCCGACTATAATTGCCTAATTGTCGATCTAGATAACTCTTATATTGCCCTGCCAACGCCGGAGCGCCAACAGCGTCGTTACCTTCGGCCGCCGTACCGTGGCAGGCAACACAGGAGCTATTAAAAATTTTCTTGCCAGCATTAATATCAGCCGCCGAGGTTTTCGCACTAATCGATATCGACAGTAGACTTAGTAAAAATAAGGTGGTTGGCAAACGGTTTTTTAAAATAGGCACAGTATTTGCTCAGCTGATGTTTGAAGGCAATTATCATGACGTATCTGGGCAAGTACTGCTGGGTGATTTCGATAATTCACCTGAAGATTTTTGAATTAAGTGTTGATAACGCCTCTAAGTTGACAAAATTGCATATTTTGTCAACTATTTAGTGTCGTTTTGCTGTTGTCAATGCGCTCTTGGAGTGGCTCTAAATGAATCTCTAAAGGCTTTATTAAACGAGCTCAGAGATCTGAAACAGGTATCTAGGGCGAGATTGAGAACGGCTTGGTCAGGGTTGTTTGGGTCGGCTAGGCGCCCGCTTGCTTGCTTAATTCTAAAAGCGTTTAAGTAGTGTTAACGTTACGAAATCCAAGACCAACATTGATAATGCGTCTTAAACGATTCTAAGGTAACGCTAGTTGCTCTGCTAATTGCTCAATAGTAAAGCTCATCCGGCGATAGGCAAACTCTTCAGTCATTAAGTCTTCGAGCTTATAACGGCCAATTCCAAGGCCTGTGGAATGTGCTTAAAAGCAATACGGAAGCACTATATTTTGCCAAGTGAGGCATCACCTTACAACGGAAAAAGCACCGTAATAGCGACTAAAAAAATCGCCAAAGGCTAATTTTAAATCGGTTATTGAATAGGCTTGAGCAGAGTAACTAAAAGATTTCGGGCAGAAATTTTTGCAAGTGATTTGTTGGCTCAAGCCAATTACCTTTTAAGAATGTCGCGAGTATATACACTGCAACGGTTGCTATAAATCCTAAAAGAAACCATTTTTATAATGATAGTTTTCGGTCAAAGCAGGTTTCGCGGCTAGTGCCGCGTTTCTTGCGCGCTGTCTGCTTCTGATAGAATCAGCGTAAAAGATCTAACTCTATCCGCCAAGGTGTTAGCCTCGATAAGTAGCTGTTTATCGTCGCCTGAAATAGGCAGCTGGGCAACCAAATTGCTGACTAAACTTTCTTGAGGTAGGTCGTCTATGGCGTCCCAATCAACCTCAATATTATGTTTCTTAAAGAAACTGCGCAGCGCACTGGTAAACAACAAAGAATGTTGAATATCGGCAGGTTGCGACTCATCAAAGTCATGTTTGAAATTTTCCCAGCGTGGTTTGATGAGCCGATAGCCTCTCATACTGCTTAATTCTTCATCGATGTCGAAGCGGCATAGCCCTTCGAGAACAATTTCCAGTCGCCCATCATCAGTCTCAGCGTATTGGATTACCCTGGCTGCGCAGCCCACCGTGTGCAAGGTAGCCGGTGTAAGCTCATCTTTTGGTTGAATCATACCAATCAGTTGATTGCTTTTCATGGCGTCTCTGAGCATATTTAGATAACGTGCTTCAAAAATATTCAACGGCAGCTTGGCGCCCGGCATAACCACTGCACCGCTTAACGGAAACACTGGCAACGTGGTAGGTAGTTGCTGATAAGATTGCATAAATGGTGATTTACTTGTCATGGTACCTTTATAATTGACAGCCTGAAAATTTGCATGAAAATGACGATATTTATTAGTACTATTTATCGATACTATAATTTGCCACTATTAATAGCCACTATGCAGACGGTCTATTATTTGATTTTATCTACTATATTCAATGGTTTAGCCAAAACGATCATGTCGGTGTTTGATTATACCCAGTGATACAGTAGTAGCTAACAACATTTAACGGCCGAATTAGGAGCCTCTATGATAAACCGCCGCCGATTTTTGACTTACTTTGGAATGTCCACGCTCGCGCTGTCAACAACTGGTTGCAATGACAGCCCATCCGAATATCGTTATAACGCTGCGGATATCGCACTGCTTGCTGAGCAACGTAAAACAGAAGCCGCCGCCGCTGGCAATAGCCAGTTTGGGGTACATCGATACTCCGGTTATCGAGGTTTATCAAGCTTGCCTTGGTTTGACCTTGACGACCAACAACAACTTATTTGCAGTGACGATAGCTTGCCTATGTCGATTGACATGCATGCTCACCTTGGCATGTCGGTATTGTTTAAGCCGAAGCTTGATTTGCAACTCGAAACCGATCATGTGAAGCACCTGCTCGACTGCGACGGAGACACTCCCAATTGCGAACTAGACTTAGATATCTATATTAACGGTAACTTTAGTCAACGGAATTTAGACAAACTAGAAAAGACTATCGTAACTCAAGGTTTGTGGGGCAATGAGGTGACACGCACGCACACTATCAAAAACCTAATCAATGAAATGAATGCTATGCGGGTTGAGCGGGCGGTTATTTTGCCGATTAAACTAGGCTTGCCGTTTGGTGATGACCAGACTGAACTATGGCGAGCGGGAATCGGTCAAGCAGCGGAGCAGGAGCGTTTACTAGCCGGCTTCTCGGTAGATCCGATGGCTGACAACTGCATTGAACAAATGCGCGCGCATGCGAAGAGCGGGCTGAAACTGATGAAGTTACATCCAGTAGTCCAAAAATTTTACCCAGATAGCCCTGAGCTGATGAAAGTTTATGAAGAAGCTCAGGCCTTAGGAGTGAGCATTTTTTTTCATGGCGGTCGTGCTGGTATCGAAGCCGAATCGTCACATCGTTACGCTATGCCTAGGCACTATGAAAAGGCGCTGCGTGATTTTCCCAAAGTGAAGTTTATTTTGGGCCATGGCGGCGCTCGTGATGTTGATGCAATGCTAGAGCTGAAACTAAAGTATCGCAACGCATGGCTAGGCACGCACGGCCAAGGGCTTGCTAAGCTCGATAAAATCATCGATAGCACCAAGGGCAAACAAATTCTATTCGGTAGTGATTGGCCGTTCTATCATATTGGATCTGGGTTGGCTAAAGTACTAATTGTCACAGACTCTGTTGCTAGACAAAATCACCGCTTTGATTTGCTTCGCGGTAATGCTGTGGAGTTTCTTAACTCGATGTAGCTCTGATATAGGCGGACTTCGGGGTATACCTGAGTGCGCCGCCAGCGGACTCAGTCTCTAAGCGGCTTCAACCCTCTCCAATATAGGGGCTCTAAGAAGCGTGATTGGACCGCTTAGCATAGTTGCTGTGCTCTGTGCTC
>JBLHRL010000054.1:0-20849 GCA_047625975.1 Arenicella sp. | reverse complement strand
TCAGCCCAAGAATACTGTTGTAAATAGCCTTACCAGCTGAGATCGGTACCCAACAAGAAGCCTGAACTTGAGCCAAGTTCCTCAACCATCGAGTCTTCTATATCCAAGCTGAAAACACGGTAACCCGCTTTTAAAGACCACGACGGTAACGGCTTATAAAGAAGACCTGCCTCGATTTCGTAACCGGTAGCATCATTGTCTCGCAGCCCGTCTTCTAGCTCAGGGAAATACGACGTCAAGCCGTACACCTGAACGCTACGGAGCACATCATACCGACCGCTAAGCGACAGCTTTGGGCCGCTCGCATCAAGCTGAGAATCAATATTCATTTGTTGCCAACCCAAACCTAACTCAATGTTTGACTTGTCTTGACTACCAAACACCCGATGCTTAACGTCAAAGTTAAAATACTTACTGTCTCGGGGCAGACCAAACACATCGTTATTATCGTTCTGTAAAAACTTGGCGCTAACGCCCCAGTTTTTGGTCCAAACTTCACCCTTGCCAACAAACGAGTTGTATTCACCATTACCAAACACCGACACGTTAACATCGTCCGATAGCCACATTAGATTAGGCTTAGGTGAAAGTGGATTTTCTTCAGCTTGCGCATGAGCTGCGCCGCTGAAAATCGAAATAGATGAAATTAGTGAAAAGCCAAGCACAGAGATAGAGCGAGCGAACGTTAATAGGCGAGTATTCCATTCACCCTTTGCTCTCTCTTTACACACATTGCCTACCTTGTTGTGGCGGCGTTGCTCTTTTAGTTTCACGATCTTCATTTGACCAATCTAATTTAATTATTCTCTCAAATAACAAGTGTCACATATCATGTGCCTCTACCACTTGTTCTGCTAACCTCTTGTTTACGTTTTAGTAAAACGTCACAAAGAAAATCAGTTATCCTTTTTGTTGATAACAAGTATAGACTTAAATTGTGTCAGTTTTGTGGCGAATTTAGGGCAAAACCACAGATTTAATGTTTAAAATCGACTATTTAGAGCACATTTAGCCATGAATTCATCACTTGAACGCGTCAGAATCGACAAATGGTTATGGGCGGCTCGTTTTTACAAAACCAGACAATTGGCGATTAAAGCCTTAAAAAATAGTCAAATCGACCTATTCAAACAGTCTCTAAAGCCGGCGACTAATATCAAGGTTGGCGACATATTGAGCATTAAACGAGGCCTACACCAGCTTGAAGTTGAGGTTTTAGGCTTAAGCGAACAGCGCGGATCGGCCACCATCGCACAAACTCTTTATCGAGAAACAGCGGCCAGCATTGCCAGCAATCAAGCGCGCAAAGAGCAACTAGCCGCACAACCTAAGATCGATATTGACCGACGCAAACCTGACAAACGTGGCGTGCGATCACATCGCGCCGTTAAACGCGGCGACTAAGCAATCGACCAGACATAGACAAGATTAGCGCTAGGCCTAAGGCATCTCCGAGATTGCCGAATCAATTTCATTTCTTAGTTGCGGGTAGGTCTTAGCGACTGGAAATTGAGGAAATTCCTCTATTACATTCTGTGGCGGGCAAAACAAAATCCCTTGCTCAGCTTGACCCAGCATAGTGGTGTCGTTATACGAATCGCCTGCAGCCACCACATTAAAATTCAATTGCTGTAGACGCTTTACCGTCTCTCGCTTATGGTCTGGCATACGAAGTTTATAATCATTAATTCGGCCCTCATCATCAATCACCAACTGATGACAAAATAGAGTCGGCCAATCAAGCTGACGCATCATCGGCTCGGCAAATTCTTGAAAAGTATCAGATAGAATAATCAGCTGATAATCGGCTCGTAATTGATCGCTAAACTCTTTGGCGCCATCCAGCGGCGTTAGCGTGTCGATTACAGTTTGGATATCGCCAATACGAAAATCGTGCTTATTACAAAGGTCCAAACGAAAACGCATCAACTCGTCGTAGTCTGGAATATCTCGGGTGGTTGCCTTAAGCTCTTCTACGCCCACCTTGTCGGCGAAGTTGATCCAAATTTCAGGAATTAAAACGCCTTCGAGGTCTAAGCAAACAATATTCATTTTGAAACACAAGTTTAGTTACGTTTCGGCACGATAAAGGCTAAGTCCTTTTGTTTCAAGCGCTTTTAACCACACCCTGAACGTGGCAGAATCCGCGCATGAAACAGATTCCGCTGAGCCTTTATATCCACGTGCCGTGGTGCGAGAAGAAATGTCCTTATTGCGACTTTAATTCGCACATGGCAAGGGCCGAGGTCGATGAACGCGGTTACGTAATCGAGCTATTGAGAGACCTTGATAGTGATATCGAAAAATATGCCGAAATCATCACTCAACGTGAAATCAAAACGGTTTTCATTGGCGGCGGTACGCCATCGCTTTTCAGTGCCGAAAGCTATCAACGATTGTTTGATGGCTTAAGAGCACGTTTAAACTTTAGTAACGATATAGAGATTACTCTCGAGGCCAACCCTGGCAGCAGCGAAGCCGACAAATTCAAAGGTTTTAGAAAAGCCGGTATCAACCGCTTATCAATTGGCGTTCAAAGCTTCAACCAAGAGCACTTGTCGGCCTTGGGTCGAGTACATAATTCGCAAGAAGCGTTAAATGCGGCTAGCTATGCGCGCGAAGCAGGCTTCGACAACTTTAACCTAGATCTAATGTTCGGCTTACCGCAACAAAGTTTGCAACAAAGCTTAGCCGACGTTCAACAAGCACTAGCGTTATCGCCCAGTCACTTATCCTGTTACCAGCTAACAATTGAACCAAATACATTGTTTCACCACAACCCGCCGATCACCCCGGGCGACGAACTACTGTGGGACATGCAAGAACAGTTGCAAGCTGAGCTCGCCACTAACGGTTACTCGCAGTATGAGGTCTCAGCATATTCTCAAGCCGGTCGACAATGCCAACACAATCTCAATTATTGGCAATTCGGTGACTACCTCGGTATTGGCGCGGGTGCACATAGCAAACTAACGCTAGCAAACGGCGATGTATCTCGCGCCTGGAAGATAAAGCACCCGAATACTTATATCGCCAGAGCAAACAAAGTCGGCGCAGACGAAACCGTACTGACTCAGCAACTACCGTTTGAGTTCATGATGAACGCCTTGCGCTTAAACAACGGCTTTGAGATAGACACCTTTACCTCGCGTTGCAACCTTAGCCAGCAGACCATCCAGCCGCTCTTAGACAAACATCAATCTGAGGGTCTGATCGAGATCGAGCCAAATCGAATTCGTCCCACCACGTTCGGTCATAACATGGTCAACAATATGCTGCAGGATTACTTATCTCTCGGGGAGTAAACAATTCTGTTCGAGCAGTACCGGCCCGAGCAGTTGCTGACCAACAAACATCTAGTCCGGCAAGCTAACGTTGCCAGCAACTTGGTTATGCACAATGCCGCCCGATGAGTCTCTACCGACGGTAAAGTCACCACCCACTTTATAAACATTAATAGAGCCACTGCTGTCGCGTCGAACTAACACATTGCCTTTAATTTTTTCGGCGTCAATGCTGCCCGATCGATCAACCTCAACCGTAAAATCACCACCGACGTCTTCAACCTTGATTGAACCCGAGCTATCGGTAACTGACACGTTGCCCTTAATCCGCTCGATTCGCAAAGAACCAGAGGAGTCCTTTACCGTCACATCCCCGGCCACGTCTTCAATACCAAGTGAACCAGACGAATCAACCATCACCAGCGAGGCGACTCCCTCGACTCGAGCTTTGCCGCTGCTGTCAGTCACATCAAGTTTGGCGTTGATCGGCACATATAAGGTCAAATCTATAGAAGCACCATCGTTATCAGAACCCCAGAAGCGCCCCTTTGCGAATTCTGTTTCTATATAGGTGACACCGCCCTTTAACTCCGAGCTTATGTCCATATCAGCTAACTGCGACTCACGCGCAGCGCACAGCTTAGCCTCAATCAAAACAGTTTGTCTGTCAGTATCGCCGACGATTGCCAATGTACCAGCGCCTGCGACGACGGTTAATTGTAACGAATCGTTTACACTAATCTCGCGCTCGACATCGCGCGAAAACTCACAATCATTATCCCAAGCCATGGCGTGCGAAGAGAATAGCAATGAGGACATAACCACCATCGCTAAGGCCGAGCCTACACATAAATTTTTCATTTTAACTCCGATTATTAAAACCACACCTATTTAGATGCAGGTTTTACAATTTTGGATTACATCTAAGGCAATATTTTCGACAGATAGTTGCCTAACGATGACATTTAAGCCGCGTCAACATGATAATCTGCCGTCATGCTATGGATTAAATCGTTACACATTATCGCCGTCATCTGCTGGATGGCCGGAATCTTCTATCTTCCTCGCCTGTTCGTATATCACGCTATGTCAGAAGACACGGTAAGTAAAGAACGCTTTAAAATCATGGAACGCAAACTTTATAACGGCATAATGACACCGTCGATGATTGCGTCAATTGTATTTGGGGTTTGGCTGTGGATCGGCTGGGGCTTCGGTGGCGGCTGGTTGCATGCCAAGCTCGCCTTAGTCGTCGGCTTAATTGCCTACCACCTTTGGTGCGGTTCAACCATTAAGAAATTCGCCAGAGATGAAATCACACATGGGCATGTGTTTTATCGCTGGCTTAACGAAGCACCAATATTTTTACTGATCGGTATTGTGATTTTGGTGGTAGTTAAGCCTTTCTAAACCACTAGTCTCGTGCCTGATGTGCAAGCTAACACCGCGGCCAGAAGCGCTTAACTACTGGCAAACGGTGGCGAAAAGTTAACCGCCACTTGATTCAACACAATGGTAGATTCCAAATTTTTAATATTCGGAATGTTAGCTAATTCACCCTTAATGAGTTTTTCATAATCGGCCAAGTCCATCGCCACAACTTGTAACAAGTAGTCATAGCTACCGGTTAAAACAGAGCACTCTTGAACTCGCCGAATGGATTTTATCGCGGCTTCGAATTTCGCTGCGTTATCGGTACTGTTGATCGTAAGTTGAACAAATACCAGTGCCGAAATAGTCAGCCCAACCTTCTTCAAATCTAACTCCGCCGAATAACCCCGAATTACGCCCGACCTTTCAAGCCGCTTAACTCTGCGCAAACAAGGTGTGGGCGACAAGTTAACCCGCTCAGCCAACTCAGCGTTTGACATTCGAGCGTTCGCTTGTAAGTGACGCAGTATCGATTTATCTATCTGGTCCATGGTGTTCATCGGGGTTACATTGAATGAGTTCGTTAATGGTAAATGAAAAATAAGAAAGTTGACAGATTGTTCCTTTAAAATAGTCATTACTAGCATAATCGACTAATAATATTCTAATTCATGAGCAATTATAGCCAAAAATTCTCATCGCTCGTTGCTAAGCTTGAATCATAGAGACAATAATAAGAACGGACGAGCTTTTGTAACGCCCATGAATCAAAACATCAGCAGCATCTCAACCTTCACTCATACCCGCGCGAACACAAGAAGGCTCGACCGGTGGATTCGTACCGAGTTCAAGCAACTCAATACCGAGCTTGAGCAACAATACTCAGGCCTCGACTCGCCAGGCCAGGTTTCAACAACCGGGCTAGGTCTCAAGCAAGAACTGGCGACCCAGGGTGGCGACCTAATTTCGTCGTTACTCAGAGAAGGTAACACCGACGAAGGCTTTGATTCTGGTTTCGATCTGCTCGGCAACGTTGGTTTTTTCATGGCCGCGTGCCGACGCCATGAGATCGATTCAGAAAAAACACCTCAATTTGATTCACACCTATTAGACGCCTCTGCTCTTTCAATGCAACTTGGCGCATCACTCGGCGTTGTCCCTAGGTTTTCATCGGCCCATTTAGAAACCCACAACACCGCCATCAACGGCGAATATAAATCCTTTACCAGCCTAAAAGATGAACAACTATTTTTGCAATACAATACACGTGGTGTGTTTGCCTTTATCCGAGCCTCAGAAGCCCTACTGCACACCTTGCCATTAGGCATATCACACCCGGTAACCTTTGACCTCTTAAGCGTAGCAAAATCAGCACTTGAAGACGTTGTAAGCAACAATCAGGCGCTATTCGATAAACTTGACACTGATCGTTTCTTCTACAATGTGCGCCCATATTACAAACCGCACAAAGTTGGCAGGCATGAATATAGAGGCGCTAACGCGGGCGACTTTGCTGGTATTAATGCGATTGATCTACTGTTGGGTCTTTGCCGAGCTGACGACGCTTACTACTCACAACTATTGGTTGATAAATTCCTATTCATGCGACCAGAAGATCAACTCACCCTAAGAGATTGTATGCGCCGTAGCAGCTTAATGGACGACTTCTTAGACAGCCTCGCAGCCGATCATAAGGATCAATCGTGGTACCAGAAGAATCTAGCCGTGTTTATAGAGGTGTGCGAAGCGCATGGTCAAACTGCGTTGCAACATCACAATATGCTGATTAAAAAATTCATAGAGAAGCCAGCAAATCAAGCTGAACTGACCGACAGGGCTGACTTGACCGCAAGTGGGCCGCCCCTACCAGTGTTACTACGCAGCCTAAAAAAACTATGTGATTTTCGCTGTGCGGCCAACGTTGACGGGCTGAATACTCGGTTTCATGACTTAGAAAAACTGCGCCATAGTGTGCTGCCTAAATAGACACCCGACAGATCCAATCTTGACCCAAACTATGCCGAACATCCACAGCAAACCCGTCGACTACAGCGCCCAGTTTCATAAACCAAAGGGCGGTTATTTTTTGACCCACTCTATTGGTTTAATGCCTCGCTCTACCTCGAATCACATAGAGCAACACTACTTAGAACCTTGGAAATCAGCGAACCAAGACACGTGGTCACATTGGTTGACTGAAATTCATAACTTCAACCAAGCTTTGGCAACACTATTCAATTCCGAAGCGGATCTATTTTGCCCACAAAGCAATGTCTCCAGCGGCTTAGCAAAGGTAATGCAAGCACTACCCAAACGTGATGGACGAACCGTGATTGTGGCCAGCGAAAGCGACTTCCCGTCAGCCGGTTTTGTGCTGCAACAAGCACAACGCCATGGCTTCAGCTTAAAGCTGATACCTAAATCAGCCGACTTACAGTCGCCGCAAGTTTGGAGCGATGCGCTCACTAATGATGTACACAGCGTATTTCTCACTCATGTTTTGTACAACAACAATGCCAGAACTCCAGTAGAGCAGATCACTAAACTATGCCGCCACCGCGGCATCATCAGCATGATGGATGTGGCGCAGTCGGCTGGCATTGTACCGATCGATCTTGCCACCTTAGAAATAGATATCGTCGTCGGCTCATGCATAAAATGGTTATGTGGCGGGCCTGGCGCTGGGTTTATGTGGATACATCGCGAGCTAATTGCTGAACTTGAACCAATCGACGTGGGTTGGTTCTCGCACAAAAACCCATTCGAGTTTAAAATCGACAACTTTGAATACCACCAGAGCACGGCACGTTTTTGGGGTGGCACACCCTCGGTTGCTGCTTACATTGTCGCCGCCAACAGCATTAACCTGATAACTAAAATTGGCGTCTCAACAATCCAAAAACACAATCAAACCCTAACTAAAATGATCCGCGCCTCGGTGCCCGAAGAACGCATTACGTCGCCTCTGAGCGACGATAAAAAAGGCGGTACTATTGTATTGAAATTTAACCATCAAGAACTGATCGAAGAAAAAATGCGTGCCCGAGGAGTGTATTTTGATAGTCGCCAATACGGCATGCGATTGTCACCGCATGTCTATAACAGTGTCGCGGAAATCGAGCAGCTAATTGAATGTTTTTCTAACACTTAATTCAGCTCTCGGCATTGCCTAAATGAATTTGTGATAAAATAATTTGATGATATTAAGCATCACAGATCCAGCATTTCTCTTCCCTGGCATTTCGCTACTCTTCTTAGCCTACACCAACCGTTACTTAGCGCTGGCCAGTATTGTGCGGTCGTTAAACCAGAGCTTCGATGACCAAGATTCACAGAACAGGGTGCAGCAAATCGAGTCTATCCACCTACGTATTCTGCTAATCAAATACATGCAAGCATTTGGCGTAGTCGCATTTCTATTCTGTATATTTTCGATGCTATCGTTAATTTCGAACCAACAGCATTACGGCGAAGTTCTGTTTATTGCCAGCCTCGCGTCGATGACTATCTCGCTATTACTGTCGCTAACCGAAGTGCTTAAGTCCGGACAGTCTTTGAAGTTAGAACTTGATCGCACGCATGTGCGGGATCGTAAGCAACGTAAGTAGGCTATTCAAACAATGAGATCCTAAATAAGCCACACTGTCATCCTCAGCGCAGCGAATGATCTCAACCATACCGCACCAAAAACCGACTAACTAGCGCCATCAAAACCCAGTTGACGCCAAGCTTCATAAACTAAAATCGCCACCGAGTTTGATAAATTCAAGCTGCGATTATTTGGCTGCATCGGAATCAATAATCGGTTTGCCTCAGTGACCTGCGCCATAACATCCTCAGGCAAACCACTGGTCTCTGACCCAAACAACAGAACGTCGCCTTGTTGAAAGGCCACCTCGGTATAGCGCGTGTTACCTTTAGTCGTTATCGCGTAAACACGCTTGGGCAACACGGTATCGACAAAGGCTTTGAAGTCAGCGTGCCTAGAGACACTCGAAATATCGTGATAATCCAACCCCGCACGACGTAATTGCTTCTCTTCAAAATCAAAACCAAGTGGCTCTATTAAATGAAGTTGAAAGCCCGTATTCGCCATTAAGCGAATCACATTACCGGTATTAGGCGGAATTTTTGGATTATGCAGTACTACGTGAATCATAAGATACGCTACTTAATTATTAATTGTAAACGCGGCGAAGGTCGCGGTCAGCCGGTCGGGTTCTAGAGAAGTTATAGTTAATTAACCAGGTTTCACCGGCTTTCACATCTCGCTGCCATAGCGCTACACCCGTATTACCATCGACATTTGATTCAGTTGCCGGGGTAGCATTGTCACCAATCGTAATCTTCAGCGCTTTGTTCTTAGACACTGGATACACCGCACGCACTTCAATATTGGCAAGCGAAGAGCGACGGTTAGTGATTTCAAACACCAAATCAGTACTGTCGGTAACTTGCTTTTTAATAACGCCAGCATTGCCACCTAAACCGCCTAAATTATCGACCTTAACTTCGATTCGGCGGTCAATTCCCATCGGTAAGGTAACTTCAGCACCCGGTAAAATTGTCGGCATCTCCGCTGACCCCATAAGCACGCCATCGACGTACACCAACATTTGGTCACCATAAATTGGGTTTTTGCCAGCATGGGTGAAACGAGCAGACAAGTATGCTTGAGTACTTTGCATTGGTGTGATTTGAGTTACTAACTTAGCGCTAAATTCAAATATTTCCAGATCATAGCGCTGAGTTTCATCGTCATTATTTGAAACGCTGATGCGCCCAGCTATTGGAAAATTCTGAGAGTAGCTTCCACTCCATTCGGCCACTCGCTTAGTGCCCGAAACAACAATTTCCTCACGATCACCAGCCTGTGAAGAGGCCATTGGCGCCGAGGCGAAGACCTTAGAGCGGCGTGCTTGAACTGGCTTTGGCTTTTCTCGCAAATCGTAGAACTGACTGTTCAGCTCAGGCGCCTGCATTTGTTGCGATGGCTGGCTAGTCGACAACGTTACTTTGGCATTTGGCCAAGCTTCCTCTGTGCGCTGCCAGAGTACCGCTTTTTGTGCCAATAATAACTTACCGTCAGCCGAAGATAGCCTAGCCTCGTAGCTTGGCCCCCAGCCGGCCTCGCCTTGAAGGTAATGAACCTTAACCACCGCTTTACTAAGCTCATTGCTCGACAGGTTTATAAACACGCTACTGTTAGACGACTTTAAACTACGCTTATCTGACAGCTCTCGCTGCAGCAGCGACATTTCACTATTCAAGCGACTAACGCTCACACTGTTTTTTCGTATGATTTTATTCGCCGCCTCTGAACCACTCTGCATCAAGCCCAAGGCCTTCTGCCAACTAACCACATCGGCCGAACCTTGAGCCGAGCCTATCCAAGCTTGTTTCGAATAACCAGTCGCCAACGAGTCTAGAAATTTCAGTTGTAGCTGGGCCGCATTGCTGGAGTCTTGCAACTGACGAATCTGATTTCCTTTGACTGCGATTTTTTCTTTTAAGGAAACCACAACAGGGTCTGTGGACTCAATAAATTCAT
Organism: Arenicella sp.; assembly: GCA_047625975.1. Lineage (GTDB taxonomy): Bacteria > Pseudomonadota > Gammaproteobacteria > Arenicellales > Arenicellaceae > Arenicella. Next base: position 10,643 of record JBLHRL010000054.1, on the reverse strand, counting down.
TCTCCTTAATATGGACTTGGCCGACGCGAACACCCTTGTTATTAACCTCCAAACGCAGAGTCTCGGGGTCAAGATTCGACGGCAAGCCGGTTAGTTCAATTTGTTGCTCACCGGCGACTAAATTCAAAACAGCGCTGCGAGTAACCAGCGCCCCGTCGGTATAGACGATCACCTCTGACACGTTTGTCTCGACCTCGGTTGCTGCCGCCGTCGATGCGTATAGCGACGATGCGACAGTTAATAACACGGCAATAGCGAACTTATTCATATCCTTATCCTGTCGTTTGGGGGGCTCTTGGTTTGCGTGAGACTCTTAGCGCTAGCTAACACTCTGACGTTGGGTTACACAGAGAGTCTACTTCAGTTCAGGCAGAGTGGCAAAATTCACCAAGCCCTATCAGCACGCCTTTCGAGCATCGGAAAAAGCCAAATTGTTGCTTAACGGGCTTTATCCGCCGATAAAGTAAGCTCGACTAGCCTTGGCTCTAATCTGCTTCATATCAAAACTTGCCTGACGCCATTGCTGCTTAACGAATAAGTCCGCTTGGTCGGCATAATGTGATGATGCAGCGTCTACTGTAGCACTGCCAAACTGATGCAACACTTTTGCATCTTGCTGACCCGTGGCTTGATCCCACGACACTAGTGCCATCCAGGAATCGCCATGAGTCGCGTACGATTTTTGCTCATCCTCAAAGCCTATAGCATAGACCGCACGCAACAAGTCTGGCCCACCGTCCAGCGGTTGATTAAAGTTACCTCGGACTAACCGGTTAACCTCTGACCATTTTGGGGTAAGACTTCCGTAGCTAGCGTTAAGGTAGCTTACGGCCTTTTCAGCCGCCTGCCTGATCGCTTCAGGCGATCGGTTTTCGCTATCGCCACTCTGCCTGATTTGGCTAAATATCTGAATCGGCAGTGCCGCGTTCACGTTTTCTAAATCAGCCCTTCGGTCCCATTGCTTAATGATTGCTTGTGCCGCAACTAAATCTGGGCTGTCAGACCAATTTTGCGCTAATGCTATCTGCAATGCGTGCGCTTGCTCTGATTGCTCTGAGTACTGGATATCAAACTTCTGCCTTAGTAATTCTTCTTCGTCTATTGGCTTAAGGCCGTCATTCATTTCCAGCACACGCCACGACCGATTGGTTTGATTCACCGCCAAGCCCATTGATTGAGGGAAGTCTGAAGCACGTAAATTGTCGGGGCCATCGGTTGCTGAAAACGGCGTATTATTAGCATTAAAAACCATTCCCGAGACTGGATTCAGCAACATCGGCACCTCGCTAAAAGGCCGATAACCTTGCCAAATTAGATCGCTACGATCACCTGGCAAGCCCTTTGTCCAATCCCAAGAATCGTCTCTATTTGGATACTGAGCATTGTGAATAAAGCCAATATTATTATCTCGGTCAGCGTAGACATAGTTAATGCTCGGCAGAGCATTCATCGCCATCGCCTGCATAAAGCCATCAAAGTCTTCGGCTTGATTTAGCCGAACATATTGCTCTAACTGGCGTATCTCGCCCATGCCCGCGTAACGTAGCGCATAGGTTTTATCGCCCGACTCGATCACCGGGCCATGTTTACTACGAAGCACTGTCCGCTTAGCTGGGAATCGAAAATCACTCCAGAGCTTAACTAACAGCGTCACCTCACGTCGCTCAAAGTCGACCCACTGGTCGTCTAAACGATATTGATTTGGGTTTTCTGGATTTCGAGTAAGTAGGTATGCATCACTCAAATCAATATGATTTACCGTATTTGCCCAGCCTAGGTCCTCGCTGAAACCATGCAAGATCACCGGCGTGCCGGGGAACAAGCCGCCTTGAATATCCCAACCCTCTTCGGCCACAATATGCGCTTCATACCAAGCTACAGGACCGGTTAATGGCTGGTGTGAGTTTATCAGTAGCCGCGTACTGTCTTCGCCTGACCGCTCGGCCGACACGGCATAGGCATTTGAACCGCGCTCACTACTACCACGTTTTGTTAGGCCCCAAGAGAGTTGCTCGGCGGTCGGCGACAGCGCAATCTCTAGGTCGCTATTGTCATCAAACAAATCCAATAGTGGTTTATCCAGCCCATAAAAAAACGGCGTTTTAAACACAAAACCAGCAACGATATCTTCAGCGGTAAAAGGCGCTAAGCCCGGCCATGTGCTGTCTGGGTTTTCGGCCGCGTATAGGTTAATGCCCACCGCGTAGGCGTTTGCGATCGCTTTTACATCGTCCGGAACGTCGTCTTTATAGCCAGCGTCAATGGTCGCCCAAACATCTAATAATTCGACTAAGTAGTCGGCCGGCGCCGCGCTTTGACCACGGTACTGAGCAAGCACACCGCGTGTTGCCGCCACCATTTCTTGTATGGTTTCAAAATCGTCTTCCGCATGGGCGTACGCTAGGCCGAAACTGGTGTCCGCATTACGCTTACCAATGATGTGTGGCACACCCCACTCGTCGCGTACGATCTCGGCTTTATAGTCAGCCGCGCCATGGCTTAAAGCATCGGCACTTGGGTTCGCCGGTAACGGGTTCCACAGCCATTGAGCCACGACCACCACGGCCAGAAAAACCAAGCCTGCTAAACCACGTTTTAAATCCAACATCCGCTTACCTTATTATTTTATTTTTAACTAAATGAAAACTAACAGACTAAGGCAATTGTAAGATGAAGACCGAAACTGAGCTTGGCATAACATAGCCAATGGCCGAACCTAAGCCAGAATGCCCGCTTTACTATCGCTCTTTAATTGCTTGCATAGAGACAAAGGTAGATGAGCTCGCCACGTAAGGTAGGCTCGATATGTGTTGGCCCAACACGGCTCGATAAGAATTAATATCTGAGGTTCTAATTTTCAATAGATAGTCAAACGCACCAGCGATCATGTAGCACTCTTCTACTTCGGCTATTTTACGCACCGCCGCATCAAACTCTTTTAACGCTGGGTCTCTGGTGTCCGACATTGTTACCTGCGCATACGCCACTAGGTCTTGCCCCATTTTCGAATGATTAAGTAAGGCTTTGTAACCCAGTATGTAGCCCTCTTCCTCTAATTTTTTAACCCGTGCCTGACACGGTGACTTTGATATGCCAACACGGGCCGCCAGATGACTGATGGGCAGCCGCCCTTCTTGCAACAAGATACTCAATATTTTTTTGTTGAATCGATCTAGCATTTTCATGAAAAGTCTAATATCCCGCATATTTAAAATAAATGAACTTATAAGTAAATTTTATTGCTTATATAAGTATAAAAATTCTTACAGCCTAGCTTATAAGGTAAAAAAACTTCTGGGACTGTTTTACTATATTTCCGTAAAGAACTCTAGTCCTAGGCGAAAAAACCACTACTTCGAATTTTATTGAAAAGAGTGCTTAACGTTTACCTAGTTTAAGTGTGTAACAGCTGAGGTAGAAAATCGATAGATTGAAAACCATACAGCAAGATTTGACGCTACCAAACTTCGTCATATCAACCGCGAGAGATCTTTAGCAAGGCCGACAAAAAAGAGCCGAAAGTAATTAGTAAATTAAATAAAACCACGAAGAGAATAGAAATGAAAGCGTTCCCAAAATACCAAAAACTCCTACTGGCGATTTCGATCGCCAGCGGCGGGATAATCTCAAGCCCAGCAATGGCGCAAGACACCCCAAAGCCATCAAGCATCGCATTGGAAGAGATCAGTGTTATCGGTAGTCGCCGAGCAGCCCCGCGCTCATCGGTCGATGCGGCCGTCGCGATCGATATTATTAGCAGCGAAGAGCTAACTCGTCAGGGCGATACCAACCCGATTGACGCTCTGACCAACATAATCCCCTCGTTGAACGCCAGTCGTGAGCCAATTTCAGATGCGGCGACACTGGTTCGCCCGGTTAACTTACGCGCTCTAGCCGCTGACCAAACCTTGGTTTTAGTCAATGGTAAACGTCGCCATCGCGGCGCCGTAGTCGGTGAATTTGTATCGGGTACCAACCGCGGTGCACAAGCGGTAGACGTGACCCCATTATTCGGCGCGGCCTTGAAGCAAGTTGAGGTATTACGCGACGGTGCGGCCGCTCAATACGGATCAGACGCGATTGCCGGCGTAATCAATTTCAGCTTACAAGACGACCCAACAATCAAAAAGGTCACAGTACAATACGGTGAAGCTTTCGAAGGCGACGGTGCCCAAAAGGAAGTTTCGGGTGTGGTTGGTTTCCCACTCGGCGATGACGGCGGTTTCGGAGTACTTTCATTTCAAGTGAAAGATTCTGAGGCGACTAGTCGCGGCATTCAAGACGGTGCAGGCACCAACAGTGGCGCGACGGCATTAGCCGCCGCCGGCTTTCCGATCCAAGACCCGGTGGTAGTATGGGGCGCGCCTAATGTGACTGACGACTACAAAGTGATTTTTAATGCGGCACTGCCCATTGCTGAAGACACCGAACTGTACTTCTTTGGTAACTATGCAACGCGTGACGTAGACGGTAGCTTTTTCTACCGTAACCCAACTAACCGTTCAGGCGTATTCGCCTCGGGTGGCAACGTTTTATTTGCTGATTCAAGTGGTGCGGGCTGCCCAACAGGGCCGTTGCCAACCTCAAGCTTTAGCGACGCTCAAACATTCATTAATGGCGCTGGCGATAACTGCTTTGCATTTAACTCAACATTTCCTGGTGGCTTCACGCCTAGATTTGGTGGCAGCGTTACCGACCTCAGCGCCGCAGCGGGTATTCGTGGTGAATCTAACGGCGGCCTAAGCTACGATTTCAGTGTGGTGTACGGTCAAAATGATTTGGCTTATCAAATTTTCAATACCGTAAACGCATCGCTTGGAGCTCAATCACCATTCGATTTTAACTTGGGTTCACAGATTGAGACCGAAACAGTAGTCAACGCTGATTTCTCCAAAGGCTATGAGATTGCCGGTTTTGCTTCAGACTTAAACGTGGCATTTGGTTTGCAATATCATGATGAAGCGTTTGAAATCAAATCTGGACAATTAGAGTCATACGTTGCTGGGCCATTCACAAGCCAAGGCTTTTCTGTCGGCTCAAACGGCTTTCAAGGTTTTAGCCCTGCGGTTGCCGGTAATTTTGGCCGTGATTCAAGCAGTGCATACATTGATTTAGAAGCCGACGTTACCGACAAACTGCTTATAGCCGCGGCACTGCGCTATGAAGATTTCAGCGACTTCGGTAATACTTCAAACGGTAAAGTGGCGGTTCGTTATAGCCTTAACGACTACGTTAATATTCGAGGTGCTGTTAGTAGCGGCTTTCGCGCACCAAGCGTCGGTCAGCAAAACCTACAGCGCGCGGCGACTAACTTTAATAACGGTCAACTCGAGGAGTTGCTAGTAGTCTCGAGCACCAACCCAATTGCGCAACGATTTGGCGGCTCTCAGTTAAAGGCAGAAGATGCCAATAACCTGAGCATCGGTTTCACCGCATCGATTGGTGCATTGGACCTGACGGTAGATTACTTTGATATCGACATTGAAGGTCGAATCGCTCAAGTTACTCGTAGTGTAAACGCTGAAGACCGTGCGGTACTCGTCGCCAGTGGCAGCCCAGAAGCGGCAACGGTTAGTCAAATTTCATTCTTCGTCAATGACTTTGACACCAACACCAGCGGCATCGACATTGTAGCCAACTACCCAATTCAATGGGCAGGCTCTGATACCAACGTGACGTTAGCCGTTAACTTTACCGACACTGAAGTCACCAATCGCGGTAACACGGTGAGTGAAGCTCGTGCTCGTGAAGTTGAAGAGTCGGTGCCAGACTATCGTGCAACGCTGTCGGTGAATCATAATTTTGAGCCGTTCAATGCGCTACTTCGTGTTAACTATTATGACGACGCATTCGAGTCTTTATTCAATGACGAAACCTTACCGGTAACAACCGACGGCCTATTCATTGTTGATGCTGAACTGGCATGGCAAGTAACCGATGTGGTTAGTTTGGCGATAGGCGCGAAAAACCTATTTGATACCTACCCAGACGAGTGGGAAACCAGCGGTTTCACCGGTCGTGATGGCGGATTCTTAGGTGCCATTTACCCCTTGAACCACCCAGCTGGTTTAGGTGGCGGTCGTTATTATTTGAGAATGACAGCCGACTTCTAGCCAAAACAGTTAGCGCCTAATTTTTTAGGCGCTTTCATTATTTTCAGGGGTCTCATTCAAGTTCAGCTTGATTAGGCCCCTTTTTTATTTTTTTCAAATGAGGCATTTCAATCATGCAATCAGGTTTATACATCTCAATAGGTGCTTATTTTTTACTGATGCTCGGCATCGGTGTCTACGGCTACCTCAATACTGAAAAAAATGTCTCAGGATTTATGCTTGGCGGCCGCAAACTCGGCCCAGCCGTTACCGCGCTATCGGCCGGTGCTTCCGACATGAGTGGCTGGATGTTAATGGGCCTGCCCGGGCTTATCTATTTAACCGGCATCAGCGGTGCGTGGATTGCCATTGGCTTAACCGTTGGCGCCTATCTCAATTATCGTTTTCTGGCACCTAGGCTGCGGGTCTACACCGAGTACTTAAATGACGCGGTTACTATTCCTGAATACTTGGAACGCCGCTTTGCTGACGACTCTCACTTACTACGTATTTTATGCGCAGTAGTGATTATTTTGTTCTTCGCCATTTACACTACCTCAGGCGTGGTCGCTGGCGGCAAATTATTCGAATCTGTATTCGGCATTCAATATGAAATGGGGCTCTATCTAACCGCTGGAGTGGTGGTAGCCTACAGCACCTTCGGTGGCTTTATGGCGGTTAGCACTACTGACTTTGTGCAAGGCTGCATCATGCTAATTGCCTTAATCTTAGTGCCGTTTGTGGCCCTCACCAGCACTGGCGGCGTTAGCGCGGTAAATGCTGAACTTTCACAAATGCCGGTTGATATGCTCGGCGTCAGTAGCATCTCTGTGCTGGCCGCTATCTCGGCCTTAAGCTGGGGCTTAGGTTATTTCGGCCAGCCGCATATTATTGTGCGCTTCATGGCAATTCGCAGCATTAAAGACCTGGCCACCGCCCGACGCATCGGTATGACCTGGATGATACTGTCAGTGCTTGGCGCAATCTTTGTCGGTTTGGTCGGGGCCGCCTATATCAGTGCCACAGATACTCAACTCAACGATCCCGAGACTATATTCATCGTGCTTGCTAACGCGCTGTTTAGTCCGCTACTGGCTGGCTTTTTATTAGCCGCTATTCTAGCTGCGATTATGAGTACCATTTCATCGCAATTATTGGTCGCGTCTAGCTCAATCACGGAAGACGTTTATCACACCTTTCTACGCCCAAGCGCGAGTCAACAGGAACGCCTACTGGTAGGCCGTGGTTCGGTGGTTGGCGTCGCGATTCTTGCAGTGATCTTAGCGCATGATCGAAACAGCTCAATTCTGTCATTGGTAAGCAATGCTTGGGCCGGCTTCGGCTCGGCCTTCGGCCCGGTAATACTGCTTAGCCTGTTTTGGCCTCGAATGAGCCGCGCAGGGGCACTAGCCGGTATGGCCGCAGGTGCATTAACAGTAATTTTTTGGCTAGTTGCGCCACTGCAAATAGCCGGCCAATCGTTAAGCGTCTATGTCTACGAACTAGTGCCTGGTTTCGTGGTCGCGACATTGGTCACGGTGGTGGTTAGCATACTGACAAAGGTTGATAAATCACTGGTCGAAACACATCGTGGAATGGAACGTGAATTGCAGCGACAACGGCAAGATTAGAGAATAGACAAACTGAGTGATCAGTGGTTTGTCGAGATATCTCGACAAACCAAGCCTAAGCAAGCTAAAAAGCACGCTATAGCAATCTGAGATCGAGACATTTAGGCGTTCACAATGTAAAATCTGCGCCCTAGAACCACTCCTCACTACACACTCATTCTCTATGAAAGTACTAATTATCGGCAGCGGCGGTCGCGAACACGCGTTAGCTTGGAAGGTTGCTCAATCTGATGACGTTACCAATGTGTTTGTCGCGCCTGGTAATGCCGGTAGTGAAAGTGAGCCCAAGGTCTCTAATATTGAGATTAGTGTCGACGACATCCCCGGCTTAGTTGCTTACGCCACCGAAAACGATATCGCGATGACGATTGTCGGCCCTGAAGCGCCGTTAGTGATGGGCGTGGTCGATGCCTTTAGAGCCGCCGGCTTAAAGTGTTTTGGGCCCACCGCAGGGGCCGCCCAACTCGAGGGTTCTAAGGCATTTACCAAAGATTTCTTAGCTAAGTATCAAATCCCAAGTGGCTCGTATCAGGTGTTTACTGATGCTGACCAAGCCTGCGACTATATTGCCGAAGTGGGCGCGCCAATCGTGATTAAAGCCGACGGCTTAGCCGCCGGTAAAGGCGTTATTGTTGCGCATACTGTCGATCAAGCGCAGAGTGCCGCACGCGATATGCTGATCGATAATAAGTTCGGCGATGCCGGCGCACGCGTCGTAGTCGAAGAATTTCTGGCTGGCGAGGAAGCCAGTTTTATTTGTATGGTCGACGGTGATAATGTATTGCCAATGGCCACCTCGCAAGACCATAAAGCACGCGACAATGGCGACCTTGGCCCCAACACCGGCGGCATGGGCGCGTATTCGCCAGCCCCCGTTGTCACCGCCGAGATGCACCACAAAATTATGCAAACGGTGATTCTACCCACCGTCGAAGGCATGAAGTCCGAAGGGCACCCTTACACCGGTTTTCTGTACGCTGGCCTAATGATTGGCCGCGATGGCGTTCCGAAGGTAATTGAGTTCAACTGCCGTTTTGGCGACCCTGAGACTCAGCCGATCATGATGCGATTAAAGTCTGACTTAGCGCAACTATGCTTGGCCGCATTAGACCAAAAGCTAGATCAAACTAGCGCCGAGTGGGACCCCCGTGCTGCGTTGGGAGTTGTTCTTGCCGCTGGCGGCTACCCCGAGAGCTACGCTAAAGGCTTAGTCATTTCAGGGCTTGATACGTGTGACACCAATGATTGCAAAACTTTCCAAGCAGGCACCGCCTTAAGCGATGGTAAAGTGGTTACCAGCGGCGGTCGAGTTCTGTGCGTTACCGCACTCGGTGAGTCCGTCACACATGCACAACGTTTAGCCTATGAGGCAATCGACAAAATTTCATGGGACGGCATGTTTTGCCGTTCTGACATTGGTTATCGGGCCATCGCCCGTGAAACCAGCTGATAGCTTATTTGTCGCTTAGAACACGCAACCGTGAGACATAAATGAAAGCATATTTAGACCTACTGCAAGACGTTTACGACAACGGCGTTGGTAAAGACGACCGCACCGGCACCGGCACTCGCAGCGTATTTGGCCGACAAATCCGCTGTGACCTCGCCAACGGCTTCCCGCTGTTGACCAGCAAAAAGGTATTCTTACGCGGCATCATTCATGAGCTTCTTTGGTTTGTGCGTGGCGACACTAACATTAAGTATCTGGTTGATAATAAGGTAGGCATCTGGAACGAGTGGCCGTTTCAAAGCTATTTGAATAAAAATAGTTTTGCAGGCTTAGAAAAGCACTCACCCGAATGGCAACAGAAACTAACTGACTTTGTCACCAAAATTGGCGACAGCCAAGATTTTGCCGATGAATGGGGAGAGCTAGGTCCGGTTTACGGAAAGCAATGGCGCAATTTCTCAGGTATTGACCAACTGACCTGGGTGATTAACGAGATTAAAACCAACCCTACTTCGCGCCGCCTAATTGTCTCCGCCTGGAACCCTGCCGAGATAGAAGAAATGGCCAAAGCAGGTTTGCCGCCGTGCCATACCTTATTTCAATTTTATGTCTCGCACGATAAAAAACTAAGTTGCCAACTGTATCAACGCAGCGCCGATTTATTCTTAGGCGTGCCGTTTAACATTGCCAGTTATGCATTGTTAATGATGATGGTAGCGCACGTCTGCGAACTCGAGCTTGGCGAATTTGTGCATACCTTTGGCGATGTACACATTTACAATAACCACGAAACGCAAGTTTTAGAGCAACTAAGCCGCCAACCGACCGACTTGCCCAGCATGAAAATCAATACTGCTGTAAAAAGTCTGTTTGATTTCAAATTTGAAGACTTCGAATTACTCAATTATGTTGCCCAAGCGGCAATCAAAGCACCGGTAGCCGTCTAATGGAAATTATCTTAATCGCCGCCGTTGGAGAAAACGGCGAAATGGGTCGCAATAACCAACTTCTATGGCATTTGCCCGGCGACTTACCTAGGTTTAAACAGCTGACGATGGGCTCACCGATCATTATGGGCCGTAAAACGTTTGACTCAATTGGCCGCGCTCTACCGGGCCGATTAAACATTGTACTAACCGCTAATAATGAATGGCAAGCCGACGGTGTAAGTGTCGCCAGCTCGATTGAGACTGCGTTGGAATTGGCCAAAAGTGCCAGCTCTGAGAAAATATTCGTGATCGGCGGCGGCCAAATATACAAACTGTTTCTAGCCTACGCCACCGCACTGGAAATGACCGAAGTAGCCGACTCTCCGGCAGCCGACACCTACTTCCCTAATTTTTCAGGCAGCGACTTTAAGCAAACAGCACGCCAAAGCATTAGCGACACAAACCCAACATTCGACTATGTTACCTACCGAAGGGTATAAATAGTTACTTACCAAAGAGCATAAAGACCATGACCCCAGCA
>JBLHRL010000053.1:0-21070 GCA_047625975.1 Arenicella sp. | reverse complement strand
GCCGGCCTCGGCTCCTGAGCAATCATGATGTTTGATTTGTGTAATGTTGTTACGGACGAAGCCAATAGCGAGAATATTAAATAGGTATCGGGCCATTTCAGGGAAAGGCGGTGGCTTGCTAAAGTGATTTTGTAACACCCTAGGTTAGATTGTTGATAGTTGTCTGCGCGCACTCATCGTGACTGAATTAGACGATAAGGTAGGCGCAAATGAGAACGACCAATCGAACCTTGAAAATCACATCGCCAACAGCGGAAAATTGTTGCGCTTTTTCAACAAACACGACATTGCCTGGAGTATGCTCAGAGCAATACACAACGTCGAAGGTTAAATTACCTTGGCTAACGGTATCTCCGTGATCGAGCCATTGGTGAGGACTAAATATGCCTCCTTCAAAGCCGAATTGACGGTATTGCTCGGGCAGTAAATTAATCCAAAATTGGTCATCCTTAAGTGGACCAATAATCGGCACGCCAGTAAAGTGAGACAGTCCAGCGGTGCCGCCAGCATGGTCAATGTGTGCAGGTGTTATCAGTATTTTGTATAGCTCTAACTCTTTGTGTTTAAAACGGTTATTTCATCTAGGTCACCGCTAGGGTCGATTACCGCGGCGTGCTTAGTTTCTGTGCACCAGACTACACTGCAATTTTGAGAAAATAGTGTCACCGGAATCATTTTAAACTTTAGAGCCATAATGATTGCTTGCAATTAGTTGCTGACCTGAGGCTTGACTGTCACAGTGTGTAAAAACTTACGGCCGTCTTTGGCGACTAGTTCTATTTCAGCACTATCGCCTAAACCCAGTTCTTGCTTAGGGCCCATTAGCATCATGTGGGTTCCAAGCGGTGACAGACTGATTTTGCCCATAGCGGGAATAAGCAGCTGATCTAGATGATTCATACTGGCGACGCCATCTTCGATCACGGTATTGTGAATCATAGCCATTGAAAATGCCGAGCTACCGCTGTTAACAATAACGATGTCTTTCTTGCTATTGTTATGCAAGTCAAAATAGGCAGCCATACTTTGAACCCCTGGAGGCGCAGGGCGAATCCAGGCGTTTTCGATAACTAAGCCATGCATCTTACTGTCGACTTTAGAATCATTAGCATCAGTCGGCACTGCCTGTTTTTTTGCTGAAGTATTCCTAGCGATAGTCGGTTCTACGCCAGCGTATTTGGCTAAGTCTATTAGGTCTTCGCTAATCGTTGCTTGAATATGCGGTGCGGTAATCACGCCAGCGTACTGGCCTTCAGGATTGACTAGAATAATGGCTGCGCCATGATCGACATCGTAACCGCCGTTTACAACCTCTTTGCCTTTGAAAAATAGAATGCCAAAGTTTCTGGAGAATGAGGTGGTAGATTCGAGCGGCCCGGTGATGCCGATGAACTCAGGATCAAAGTAGGGCACATATTTAGACAAGCGTTCGCTCGTGTCTCGCTCAGGGTCAACCGATACCATAATTACCTGATAATTGTGCCAAACACCAGCTTGCTCTAGGTCAGACTTAACCTGTTTCAATGTCTGCATTGTTGTCGGGCATACATCAGGGCAATTGGTAAACCCGAAAAATAATACGCTCCACTTTCCTTTAAATTGATCCAAGCCAAACGGTTGACCGTTATGGTCTTTAAAATCAACCGTAACCAAAGGTTTTGTATTAGGCAAAAGAATAATTTTCTTAAATTCTGGCCGGTCCGCAGGCGGCGCTTTAGAGCTTTGTACTAATATGCCCGAACCAATTGCGACAATCGCTATGAGAATAATAAGAAAATACGATTGACCACTTTGCGCGGGTTTTTGTGTGGACTGGAGCGGTAGCATAATTGGGCCTATTGGTAGACTAAATAAAACATTATTATTATACCCGACACAGTGTAGTTTTTGAGCGACAGCGGCTAATTTAGCGTTAGTCTTATCATCTCAGCTCTGTGTTTTTCACAATCTGCAACGGTTTTGATATACCTGTCAGAGTTGTAGGCCTTATACTTGCTTGCTGAGAGCGAGTCAGAATAGCCGGCCAAGAAGCTAACGTAGCTTAAGAAGGCATTTTTGAACATTTAGACGCTCATATGTTTAGCAGGTAATAAGGCTCATTGATGACAAAGACGGTGTTTTCTACAGATCAAGATTTAAGTCAGGTTGATTGGCTGGCGCAATTCAAGGAGTTGGCCTATGCCTATGGATCGCCTGAGGTAGTTGGCGTTATAAAACAATCACCTGAGCACTTTATGGTTACCGAGGTAATGGACATAGAGCCTTCTGGTGAAGGCGAACATTACTGGCTCGACATTACAAAAATGCGTCTGAACACCGATGCCGTAGCCAAATCATTAGCCCGTTTTAGCGGGGTATCTAATAGAGATGTTGGATATTCAGGCATGAAAGACTTTCATGCGGTCACGCGTCAGTGGTTTAGTGTTTGGAGACCAAAAGGCGATGAATTAGATTGGTCCAAATATGGTTTAGATGGTGTCTCGGTTAATCAAGTGGTCAAGCATAGTCGAAAAATCAAACGTGGCACCCATAAGGCAAATCATTTTCAAATTCGGGTGGTTGGCTTGGTTGCGTTGGACTTAATTGAAGCAGACGCCGTTGACGCAGAAAATATTCGTACTCTGCTCGACGCAAGGCTTGCACGGATCAAACAGCAGGGAGTTCCTAATTACTTCGGTGCACAACGTTTTGGCCGTGGCGCCAATAATATACCCCAAGCACTCGCTATGTTTGCTGGCAAACGGCGAGTTAAAGACCGCAACCTAAGAGGTATTTTGTTATCTTCAGCACGATCATGGCTGTTTAATTGTGTTGTTTCAGAGCGAGTGAAAATTAATACTTGGCAGTCTCTCTACGCGGGTGAGCCAGCAAACTTAAATGGCAGTAATAGTGTGTTTCCGGTGGTCGATCTGGACGCAGAGACTGAACGCTTAAGGTTGTTGGATATTCATCCGACGGCACCTCTTTGGGGCGAGCGTAGTGAGCGTAATCGTGCTGAGTTAACGGTTGAGATGTGCGTCGAATTGATGGACTTAGAATCATCTGCAATGGCCGATTATCAATTGTTAAAGCAAGGGCTTGAAGACGCACGGGTTGAATATCAGCGTCGAGCTTCACGTTTGGTGCCTATCGACTTGTCCTGGGACTATGACGACGGCGATTTATGTCTGTCATTCGACCTTCAACGAGGTCAATTCGCTACCTCTTTACTGCGAGAGTTAGTGCGCGAGGCGTAAACGGACTGCTATGAAAATCACCATAACAGAGCTTCCTTACATCGATAGCGCTGACTTATTTGATAAGGTCGCTGATCAAGAGTGGGCGATCTTCTTAGATTCTGGTAATACAGATCGCTTAGGCGAACAAGGTAACCATGCTAATTTTGATGTGATGGCGATTAAGCCTCAATCGACACTGGTGTTTGACGGTGAGCAAACTCATTTTTGTCACGGTACGCTTAACAATAGCCTGTACGGTGAACCGCTAGCAATTTTGCAATCGGCATTGCCCAAAGCAGATAATCTAGACGAAATTGATGAGCCATATGTTCCAGGCGCTTTAGGCTATTTTTCCTATGATCTCTCTCGACAGTATGAAGACCTCCCCAGCTTAGCTCATGATCAAGAGCAATTGCCGATGATGGCTGTTGGTATCTACCACGTAATATTGGTGGTGGATCATCGTAAGAAGTGTTCTCGACTGTTGCAACTTGGCGACACTGCTGAGACTCAGTCTATCGTCGATGAATGGCGTGACTTGGTTGAGTGGTCGGCTGAGTTTGAGCAGGATTTGGAAAAATTCTTTGATTCAGAAGAGGCCAGCTCGAATGCAAAGACGCCGTTTCAAACTGGCGGTTTATTGAGTGGGTTATTAACAGAAAACATGGGCCGTGATGTTTACCGAAAGCTTTTTCAAACCATCCGCGATTACACTATTGCTGGAGATTGCTATCAGGTTAATTTAACCAAGCAGTTTTCAGCCCAAGTTGCCGGTGATCCATGGTTGACCTATCGTTATTTGAGAACTAACAGCCCTGCTCCTTATGGTTGCTACATCAATCTGCCGTTTGCACAGGTATTGTCTAATTCGCCTGAGAGCTTCATTCAATGCCGTGATCGGCAGGTAGTAACGAGCCCAATTAAGGGTACTCGCCCGAGAGCGCATCATAATAAAGCGGTCGATAAAGCTGAAGCGCAGGCGCTCAAGAATAGCTCTAAAGATCGAGCCGAAAACCTCATGATTGTTGACTTAATGCGAAACGACTTAAGTCGTAGTTGTGAATTAGGTAGCGTAAAGGTTCCAGCGCTATTTGAAGTCCATAGCTTTGCCAACGTGCATCATTTAATCAGCACTGTGACGGGAGTCCTTAAACCAGAATTGCATGCAATTGACCTATTTCGAGCGTGCTTTCCAGGTGGGTCGATTACCGGAGCCCCTAAAATAAGGTCAATGAAGATTATTGAAGAGCTTGAGCCGACGCGTCGGGGCTTGTATTGCGGAAGCATTGGGTATCTTGGAGTAGACGGGAGCTTAGAAACCAATATTGCGATTCGGACCATTGTTGTTAAAGATGGTGTCGCTCGGTATTCGGCCGGTGGCGGTCTGGTGATTGATTCCAAGGTCGAAGAGGAGTACCAAGAATTACTCGACAAATCTAGAATGATGACCGAGGCGTTGTTCAAGAACAAACGTCCAGTTAACAATTAGAGCTTGTTGCAATAATCTATACAGGCGAAAACTTGTCTATTATTTAATCAAATTCGATTAAATTTCATACTGGCCCTTAGTAAAGCTTAATTTTAGACAAATATTTATTCTAACCACTTGTTTTGTCGGCAGGTGAGCAGTACTTTAGGATATGGTTCTAGCTGCAAAAAAATCTCTTTCCGAAATGGAGCTTCCGGCTAATGATGTACCGACATGGTTGTCGGGAGTTGCGGTCGGGCGTCCAGAAAAAGAACTACAGAGAATTGAAAAGGCGGCCTATTTTGCGATAGATTCGCATACTGGCCAAAAGCGAGCATCGGGTGAAGATTACGTAAATCATACCTTTGCGGTGGCTGCTATTGTTCATGAATTAGGTCTAGACTCTGATGTTGTAATAGCCGCTTTGTTGCACGACACGGTTGAAGATACCGACGTTACCTTGGCACAACTAAGTGATAACTTCGGCAGCGATGTAGCCAACTTGGTTGATGGCGTCACTAAAATGGAAGTGATACAAGGGTTCACGGATACTGAGTCTGATCGCGGCAAATCGAAACAAGAGGCTAAAGCTGAAAGTTTGCGTAAAATGATGTTGGCTATGGTCGATGATGTACGTGTGGTGCTAATCAAATTATGTGATCGACTACATAATATGCGTACTCTTGGCGCGGTAAAGTCTGAGAAGCAAAAGCGTGTAGCGACTGAGACTCTGGAGATATTTTCGCCGTTAGCAAATCGTTTGGGTGTTTGGCAAATAAAGTGGGAGCTTGAGGATCTGAGTTTTCGCTACATCGAACCTGGTATTTATAAAACTATCGCGCGAAAACTATCAGAGCGGCGTGTTGACCGGCAGTCGTTTATCGATGAGTTTATTGACAGCGTTGCGGTTCAGTTGGACAAAGAAGGTGTCGATGCTGAGGTTCGTGGCCGTGTTAAGCATATTTATAGTATCTGGACTAAAATGCAAAAGAAGGGTCTCGAGTTTGAGCAATTATTCGATGTGCGAGCGGTTCGTATCCTAGTAGGTTCGGTTAAGGATTGTTACACGGCACTAGGGTCGGTCCATACTAATTGGAAGTTTATTCCCGGCGAATTTGATGATTATATCGCGACGCCAAAAGAAAATAATTATCGGTCAATACATACTGCCGTCATCGGTCCAACCGGCAAAGTTGTTGAAGTGCAGATACGCACCCACGAAATGCATGAGTATAACGAGCTCGGCATCGCCGCTCATTGGCGCTATAAAGAAGGCAAAACTGATAATGACCAAGCGGTAAATAATAAGATTCTTTGGTTACGTCAACTACTAGAGTGGAAAGACGAAGTCGCTGACGCGAGTGAGTTCGTTGACCGCGTTAAAGATGAGGTGTTCGAAGATAGAGTCTATGTCTTTAGTCCTAAAGGAAAAGTTGTAGACTTATCTTACGGGAGTACTCCGATTGATTTTGCCTACGCAATTCACACTGAAGTAGGGCATCACTGTCGTGGCGCTAAGGTTAACGGTAAAATGGTTCCATTAACCTATCGTTTGCAAACGGGCGAACAAGTCAGTGTCGTTACCGCTAAAACTGGTGGCCCGAGTCTTGATTGGCTTGATCCACATAAAGGTTACGTTCGTACTCGCCGTGCTCGAGCCGGAATTCAACATTGGTTCCGTCATGAGAATCGAGACGAAACAATCGCTCATGGCCGAACTATCTTGGATCGTGAACTCGACCGTATGAACGTCAGTGTCGTAAATCGCGAGTTGCTTGCCAAGCAATTGAATTTAGAAGACGTTGACGAGCTTTTCTTTAAAATGGTTGATGGGTCTATTAAGCCCGGCCGCGCTGCGGCAATGGCTCAGCGCCTAATCAAGCCGACCGATCTCGAGGATGAAGAACAACTTGAGATAAGCTTTAAGGGTGGTCGCGCGGCCAACGATGACGGCCAGCCTAACGATATGACGGTGCATGGTGTCAGCGACTTAATGACAAGCCTTGCTAAATGTTGCCAGCCAGTCCCCGGTGACCGTGTGCTCGGCTTTGTTACTCGTGGCGCTGGCATCACTATTCACCGAGAGCTATGTCCCAATCTTCTATATCAACAACATGAAGCTATTGAACGTGTTGTAGAAGTAAATTGGGGTAATCATGAAGAGCGGGTTTATCCGATGACTGTGTTGATTACCGCCTTTGATAAAAAAGGGCTATTACGCGATGTGTCGACTGTTTTTGCCGACGAAAAAGTCAATGTGTTAGAAATGAATACTAAAACTGATTGCAAAAGCCAGACTGTGCAAATGGAATCTTTGGTTGAAGTTACTAGTTTTGAAGCAATGAGCCGGCTACTCGCCAAGCTGGATCATTTGCCAAATGTGTTAGCAGTCAAGCGTAAAGTTTAGCATCTAACTTGAAGCTTCGCCAAAGCTTACCTGGCGATTACTACATCGCCCCTTTTGTAAGCCGCGGCATTGATTTTCGAATGTCACGCGCTAAGTAATAATATCCTCGAAGAGTGCATAGTAAATATGCTCACTATAACCCTCTCTTACATGAATGTTAGCACTGCCTAGCTGCGACCCAAGGTTTTCGATACCTTTAAGGGTAATGCGGTTATCTTCAGTGCCCCACCATAAATCAACAGGTACTGTAATCTTGCTAAGATCGAGCTTTCTCGGAGATAAACAATGTACCATCTCATTGGCGATCCCCTTAGCGCCTTTGCTGCTTGCTTGTCGAAACCCTTGGATCATCAAGTCAATAGTTCGCTGGTTGTGGAATAGTCTACGTTCAGCACTACCAAAGCTACCTTCTAACATACTGCGATAATGCATTGGTAAGTTTATAGTGACGCTTTTAAGCCATAACTCATATATCTCAAGAGCGAATTGCTTTGACGTATGAATTAGTCTTGCAACCGCAGCGAATATGCCGATTAAGTAGTCGATGTCTGTCTTAATATTTACAAAAATTGGTGCAGACAACCTCACGCGTTTAAGTCGGTGGTCGGCTTGAGCGGCAAAATCCAATGCTATTACTGAGCCTAAATCGGTGCCTAGAAGGTCATAGCTGTGAATTCCTAGTTGCTCTATAAATTCGGCCAACAAACGATTCCAGTTATTCGGATGGCCTGGGTGATAGGAGGTCAGGCCAAAACCTGGGCGGTCAGGAATAATAATTCGCTTGTTTTGTCTCCGGCAAATATCGTCATATCCATGAGGAATTGTCAGCCGACAGCCGTAGCTATTATGGCAAACAATAATAGCTTTTCCGTCTGCCGGGCCGTACTCGCGATAGAACACTTTTAAGTCATTGTCTAAGGTTACAAATTTATCGTTAGATGGTTGATAGCGTGTTCTGTTTATAACATTGCCAATGTTTTTAAAACCGAGTTGATCTGCAGAGCCGTTTGGCGTAGCAAAGCGGTCTCTAGTACCAAAATAGCTATCAAGTATTTGCGACTCATCGGTCAAGACCAATCGAACAATAGCCGCTTGCGACCTAGTCTCGGTCTTTCTAAATAGTGACTTTAAGTGAGTTTTGACAGTGTTCTCTGAGACAAAGGAATGGCTCGCTATCTGTCTAATACAGTAACCGTTAATTAACTCGACCAGTACCGATTGTTCTTTGTCGGTCAGCCTGTATCGAGCGACTAATTCAGGGTTAAGTTGTTTACCGTCAGTTTGTTGTTCGACCGCCAATAATAAATAGTAAGTTGAGACAGTGCCATCGATATCATCTCGGTTATGAATAGTTCGCAGGTGCAACTGTTGTTGGTGTTGATCATGGTAGTCAACGGTACACAGTCCGCTATACCTCGTTTGATTTACTCGCTTTTGATTCTGTTTAGCGGCGAGGGCGACCTCACTTTCAACGCACAGTCTAAGTCTGTTGCAGTGAGGTGCTCGCTGCAAGTAAGTGTATAAAGATGCGGCGTTTTGGTTGCGATAAATAACTCGATAGTCCGAATCAAGAACGATCATCTTGAAACAAGTTTTATCCAATAGCGCAGCAAACGCAATCAGCGCCTCATTGGTATTATGAATACGACTTAGGATTTGATCGCCAATCGCAAGTTCAGAGAAATTTTCAGGGGCGTCTATGACCTCATTTCGATCTAAAGCTTGTTTCATGATATCAATGTAATCATTATGCCAGCTGGCTGGCCTGGCAATAATTTGATAAATTAAGCTGCTGAAGCGTGAATTACCCATACTCGCTAATCTCCTATTCTGCTTATTCCTTTTTCTATCAACTGCTATCAACTGATAGGCATTGATACTCTTGCCGATGAACTCCTTTCCATCGTCAGGCATCATAGTCATTCTGGTTAGGTGCAGCCAATGCTACTTTAGTTCAGAATCGTTTGAATGCCGAGTATTTAGTCTACTATTTGGCAATTTATAGCCAGCTAGCCGCATTTTTAGTAAACTGCGCGGGAGCCAAATTACACTTGCTTAAAGACCTTTAGTCAAGCTTACAAAGATTGAGGGTCGAAGCTTATCAGTTTCTTATACTTATCTAAGAGGATCTACCATGAAACAACCCGTTCGCGTTACCGTCACTGGTGCTGCCGGCCAAATCAGCTACGCATTACTTTTTCGCATTGCCTCAGGCGCGATGCTAGGACAAGACCAACCTGTAATCTTGCAATTGTTAGAAATTACACCAGCCATGGGTGCCTTAGAAGGCGTGGTTATGGAGTTAAATGACTGCGCGTTCCCACTGTTGCAAGACGTGGTGATATCAGACCAGCCAGAGGTGGCATTCAAAGATGCAGACTATGCCTTACTCGTTGGCGCTCGCCCACGTGGACCCGGTATGGAGCGTAAAGATTTACTTGAAGCGAATGCGGCAATTTTCTCTGTTCAAGGCAAGGCTATGAACAATGTTGCGAGCCGCGATATTAAAGTATTAGTTGTTGGTAACCCAGCAAACACTAATGCACTAATCGCTTCAGCTAATGCACCGGATCTTGATGCCGGTCAGTTTACCGCGATGATGCGTCTCGATCATAACCGTTCACTAAGCCAATTAGCTGAGAAAACTGGTGCTCATACGACTGATATCAAGCGTATGACAGTTTGGGGTAATCATTCTAATACGCAATACCCAGACATTACTAACACCACCGTAAATGGCAAGGCCGCATCTGATTTAGTTGATCAAGCCTGGCTAGAAGAAACATTTATTCCAACGGTACAAGAACGTGGTGCAGCAATTATTAAAGCTCGTGGAGCATCTAGTGCAGCATCGGCGGCAGCGGCGGCAATTGACCATATGCGTACTTGGGCATTGGGTACCGCTGAAGGCGACTGGGTTAGTATGGGCATCCCCAGTGATGGCAGCTACGATATTGAACCAGGCATCATGTATTCCTACCCAGTTACCTGCAAGGGCGGCAAGTATGAAATCGTTCAAGGTTTAGAAATCAGTGAATTCAGTCGCTCACGTATGAACGTAACTGAAAATGAGCTGCGTGAAGAACGTGCTGCGATTGCTCATTTGTTGGGCTAGTTACCCGCTAAGAGTGCTGACCAGAAAAACCGAAAAAGCCGCTACTCAACTTTGAGTATCGGCTTTTTTTGCATGTGCCTTTACGGGTCTACTTCTTGCGCGCGTTAAATGCCTCCATTTGCTCATCCGTAGCCGCGGTCTGATATTTCTCTTTCCATTCGGAGTAGGGCATTTTATAAACCATTTCCCGAGCTTGTTCTAAGTCGAGATCTTCACCTAAGTCGGTGGCAGCTGCGCTGACCCATTTGGCTAGACAGTTACGGCAGAAGTTAGCGAGGTTCATCAGGTCGATGTTTTGAACGTCTTTTCGACTGTCTAAATGCTCTATCAGTTTTCGAAAAGCCGCCGCCTCAATTTCGGTTTGTTTATTCATATTTTTAGTCGGATTGATTATTATCATTCTTTTGGTTGTCAGCTAGCTAATTGAGAACCGTTATTAATTTGGTCGGCTAATCACGCATAGAATTGTTGTTATTGAAAATAAAAATCAGTAGGCAACTTATCCAAACACCGCAGGCCATATAGAATAAAACACCACCATCCGTGTCTCCTGTAGCGTTAACTACGCGGTCTATGCCAAGTGGTGTAGCTAGGTGAAAGAATATAGCTCCTGATATAACCCCTAAGCCAAGTAATGCGCCGAGCTTGCGTGTGGTTGGGATAACTAAAAGAGTCGCAGCAAGTAATTCCACAGCGCCGATTACGTAGCCACCAATTGATTCAAAAGTCGGTGCTATAGCACTTAGACCGACGGTATTCATCCACTCTGCGACAGTCGAAAAAATAATATCAGTTTCTTCTGAACCGGTGAATTTAAAAAATAACGACTGAATAAATATGAAAATTACGTACGCAATTAATACGTAAATAAAACTTTTTTTGGCTGTCATAAGGCTGCCCTTCTTATTGTGTTGTATGCCTCAATAATAAGCTAAGCTTGTTTATAAAGGAAGACTGAGGTTATGCTAGAAAGCCTTGTACCTTTTAACCCCTAGTTTTTGACTATAGGTTCTTCTCCCCAATCAGCGTTTTCTATTGCAACGAAATAGCTTGGGTCTTCAACCACGTTAGCCTCTACCATATCGCCTGCTTTCTTAAGTAGCTTTTTACACTCGGCACTTAGGTGAATAAGATGCAGCGTACGATTATGCTTTTTATAGCGCATTGCCAAGGCGTCAATGGCTTCAATTCCCGAATGATCGGCAACGCGTGAGTCGGCAAAGTCAATAATTACATCTTTGTTATCAGCAGATGGAGTAAAATACTCACCGAAAGATGCCGTCGATCCAAAAAATAATGGCCCATGAACGGTGTAATAATGCGAACCATATCGATTCTCACGTTTTTCAACGGTCACTTGTTTAGCATGGTTCCATGCAAAAACTAGCGCCGAGATGATGACCCCAACGATTACTGCGAAGGCTAAATCAGTAGCTACAGTTACCGCCGATACGGTGATAAGTACGAAGGCATCTTGCTTCGGTACGCGTCCAATAATACGAAAGCTGCTCCACTCAAAGGTACCAATAACGACGATAAACATTACGCCAATTAACGCGGCTATGGGGATCTGTTCAATCAGTGATGATGCAAATAGAATGAACGCTAATAGTGAGAGCGCGGCGGTAATGCCCGATAGCCGACCTCGACCACCAGAGTTTACGTTAATCATACTTTGCCCGATCATCGCGCAACCGCCCATACCGCCAAACATGCCAGTCGCGGTATTTGCCAAACCTTGGCCGAAGCACTCGCGGTTACCGTTACCACGTGTTTCAGTTATCTCATCGATTAAGCGTAACGTTAACAATGATTCAATAAGACCAATCGCTGCTAAAATAAACGCGTACGGGAGAATAATGAAAAGCGTCTCAAGGTTAAACGGTACCGAAGGTACGCTAAACGTAGGTAGGCCTCCGGCAATTGAAGCAACGTCACCGACTACCTTAGTGTCAATATTTAAGCCAAATACAGCTAGAGTTACCGCGACAATCGCGACTAACGATGATGGGATCGCGGTTGTCATCATTGGTAAGAATCTGATGATTGCCATGGTTAATGCGATAAGACCCATCATAATCGTCAGTTGATCAGCGCCCAACCAAGCAACGTCTAATATACCACCTTCCAAAAAGGTGCCAACAGCCCAACCAGGTTGACCCGGCTCACCGAATTGACCTAGCTGAGCTAAGAAAATAACGATAGCCAAACCGTTTACAAAGCCTAGCATCACTGGGTGCGGTACCAATCTGATAAAGCGTGCGATACGCAATGCGCCTGCCACCATCTGCATTAGACCCATTAACACAACTGTGGCAAATAAGTATTGCACACCATGATCCGCTACTAACGCCACCATAACTACGGCAAGGGCGCCGGTTGCACCAGAAATCATGCCTGGACGACCACCGGTAATCGCTGTAATTAAACCAACCATAAAGGCCGCATATAAGCCAACAAGTGGCTCAACACCGGCAATTAACGCAAAGGCCACCGCCTCTGGCACGAGGGCTAAGGCCACGGTTAAACCTGAAAGCACGTCATTTTTAATACTGCTTCGGCCTGCTGCTGAATTCTCAAACATAATATTGCTCGGGTTGTAACTTTATAATTGATTGAAGGTACAATAAATGATTAGTTGCCCCTAGCTGCGCGAGTCTAAGAGTGTCGGCCTATTAACACAAGCGCAGGGGTGCTAAATAGTCTGGTTTGTCTAATATAATGTTTTTGATTTAAAAAGGCTTTTCTGGCTTTTTTTTTAAGTCGTTTGTCGTTAGAATCTCGCGCCTTGGTTGTGTATCTGCTGTTAAATGTTGTTGAAAACTCCTAAACCAGTAAATATCCTCCAGTTTTGCGCCAAAAACCTTTCATTTACTTAATTTAAGGGCTAAAATCGCGCGCCTCGTGAGGGTTAAGCCCTGCACGCACAAAAAGCTCCAAATCAATTGGTATTGATGAGCTTGAGAAAAGTTAAATCAATGCTGGCTAGTTATAGGCTAGCGAGCACACTAAAGCAGAGTACTTATTATGGTAACAATTCGTCTAGCCCGTGGCGGCGCTAAAAAGCGTCCTTTTTACGGCATCATGGTTGCAGATTCACGTCGCTCACCTCGTGGTCGTTTTATTGAACGCGTCGGTTTCTTTAACCCACGTGCTGTTGGTGGTGAAGAGCGTATGCGTATTGACACTGACCGTGTTGAATACTGGATTAGCCAAGGAGCACAACCGTCTGACCGTGTTGCTAGCCTTTTGAAGCAATTTGCTAAAGGTCCAGAAGCATTAGCCGCTGAAACAGCTAAATTAGTTGCTGCAACTGACGCTAAGAAAGCTTCAGCTGATAAAGCTGAAGCTGAGTCAGTAAAGGCTCAAGAAGTAGCTGAAGCTGAAGCAAAGAAAGCGGCTGCCGCTGAAGCTGCCCCGGTCGTTGAAGAAGCGCCTGCCGCTGAAGAAGCTCCAGCCGAATAATTTACCTCACCTTATATACTCGTTATAGTCGTTAATAAGGTGTACGTAGAACTTGGCAAACTTGTTGGCGTCTGGGGTGTGAAGGGTTGGGTTAAACTCCATTCTTACACTCGTAATCGCGCCGACATAAGCCAATATAAAACTTGGTACTTACAAAAATCCGGTTCGAAAACTGATCCAACACCAATAGCGGTTTTGAATTGTAGAGAACAGGGTCAAGGCATGGTCGTTCAGTTCGACGGTGTCAACGACAGAGATCAAGCCATGGCTATGAGTGGTCAGCTTATCTTTGTTAAGCAAAGCGATTTGCCTGACTTGCCTGAGGGCGAGTTCTATTGGCAACAGTTAATTGGCTTAACGGTTAAGAATGAGACGGTTACCATTGGTAAAGTCGCGTCTATTCTTGATACTGGAGCTAATGATGTTTTGGTCTGTAAGAACGCGGATGAGGGTAAAAGCGATGTGCTAATACCTTACACCGATGATGTGGTTTTAGAGGTGGAGTTAGACGCTGGAACAATGTTAGTAGATTGGGATCCAGATTTTTTGCTTGAAGACTAGTGTATTTTAAGCATTTTCTAAACTCAGAAATTAGCAGAAGGCTGGTTTTATAATTTTCTTTTTGACAATTGTCGGACGGCTATTTTAAAGCAAACTTGCTTAGGTTTGAATTAGGTAAAAACTAGGAAAATGGATCTACACGTTGTATCAATTTTCCCAGATATGTTCAGTGCGATTACTGAGCACGGTGTGATAGGCCGAGCGATAAAGCAAAATGTGTTATCGCTGACGCTACACAATCCTAGGGACTTTACCGACGACAAACATAATACTGTCGACGGAAGGCCTTATGGTGGTGGCCCTGGTATGGTTATGATGCCCGAGCCCATGGTTAAAGTGATTGAGGCTGCAAAGTCTCAAGCTAAAGCCGGTGCTAAAGTTGTTTATTTAAGCCCGCAAGGTAAGCGCTTTGATCATGCCGCGGCTAAAGAGTTCGCTGAACGTGATTCGGTAGTGTTCTTGGCCGGTCGGTACGAAGGCATTGATGAGCGAGTACTCGAACATCATGTAGACGAAGAATGGTCGATAGGTGACTTTGTGTTATCAGGCGGCGAGTTACCAGCGATGGTGATGATTGACGCAATAGCGAGATTACTGCCAGACAGTCTAGGTAACAGTGAATCAGCAGAACAAGATTCGTTTGCGCAGGGCATTTTAGATTGTCCGCACTATGCGCGACCAGAGACATATGCTGGTCAAAAAGTGCCCGATGTGTTGCTTAGCGGCAACCATAAGGCCATTGCAAAATGGCGAGAACAGCAGGCCTTAGGCCGCACTTGGGACAGGCGCCCGGAACTGCTGGAAGAGTTAGAGCTAACAAGTGCGCAGCAAAGCTTGTTGGATGAGTATAAAAAGATTTAAAGATTAACTGAATTTGATAGACGATACTTCCTTCAAGCAATAATGCGTTGAATAGTAGAGTTGGAGATTAAAATGACTAACTTGATTGATGAGATTAACAGTGAGCAACTAAATGCGGACATCCCAGACTTCGGTCCAGGTGACACAGTAGTGGTTCAAGTAAAAATTAAAGAAGGCACTCGTGAGCGTCTTCAAGCCTACGAAGGTGTGGTAATTGCGATGCGTAATCGTGGTCTACATTCAGCGTTTACAGTACGTAAAATTTCATACGGTGAAGGCGTTGAGCGTGTATTCCAAACTCATAGCCCACTAATCGACTCAGTGACGGTTAAACGTCGCGGTGCAGTTCGTCGTGCTAAACTGTACTACTTGCGTGAACTCACTGGTCGTAAAGCACGTATCAGAGAGAAGCTTTCATAAGCTAATCTTTAGTAAGATTAAAAGAGCCCCTGTGCAGCAATGCCAGGGGCTTTTACGTACATGGATGTACGGTATGCAGAAAATGCAGGAGCAATTTTCTGAGAGTGCGATGGATGTACGGTATGCAGAAATCACATCAATGAAAATTTCGAGCGTGTATTTTTAAATCGCTTAACGCGCTGTCATGTTTTTCGATATAGCCGGCAACAGCTTGTTGATGCTCAAGCTTACTTTTGATATACCGAATATGGCCTGACGAAAGCGCGTCTGAATGCCTTGCCACAAGACAACATTGATATTGCCGGTTTCGTCCTCTAGAGTCATAAATATAACACCACTTGCGGTGCTTGGACGTTGTCGGCAAGTCACCACCCCTGAAACTTTGACCATGCTGTTGTTGGTTGGTGAAAAAATATTCTCAGCGTTGATACAGTGCTTGAAAGGATGTGTGTTACGAAGTAACCGCATCGGGTGATACTTCAATGAAACGCCACGTGCGTGTTGCTAATCTAGTAATAGCGTATCCAGCGAGGTAAGTTCTGGGATAAAATCAGCTTGGCCAAGTTTTTGTGTGTTCAGACCGTCGTCATTTTGAATCGAGTGCCAGTAAGCGCAACGTCTATTTTCCTCAAACTGGTGAAACGGATCGGCGTCTACCATTTTAAGTATTTAGATACTGTTAAAAAACCGGCGTTGCTTAACATCATTAATACTCTTGAAGCGCTTTTTTTTGCCTTACTTTAACCGCCTCTATTGCTGATGATTCGGAAATTCCTTTAATCAAACAGAGCCCTAATCTAAGCGCAGGAACACTATTAAAGTATTCGAATTTGTGTCTCCAATCGCAACTATTAATAGCAATTGGCAACATCGCAATTTTATGCCGCTTAGCATCTTGAATTAGTTGCGACGGAGTATAAAAGCTCATCGGCTGACTATTTAAAATAACCACATAAAAGGCGATAGGGTGATACAGCTTTAGCCAAGATGAGAGGTAAACTAAGATCGAAAACTTGCTGAATGTGATGCAGAAAAGCCGTAGCTGCCTAAGCCCTTTATTTGACTGAAAATCTGTTCAGAAAATCGCTCTGTATAACCCCCTTTCCAAATGCCTCGTACTAGCTTATACCTCTAAACTGCTCGATGTCGCCGCGCTTACCCCAACTGGCTATTGCTCGCCGTAACTGGTCGACTTGGCCACCGCTGAAACCCGCTTCGACCATGGTTAGCTTTATCACCTGCTCTTGAAATATCGGGATAACCAGTGTGCGTTTTGATAGCGCTTTTATATGTTGATTAGTGTACTTGACTGGCTCCTCACCATTACGGCGACTTAGATAAGGGTGCACCCTGTCGCCTTGTATTAGTTCAGGGCGAACCAGCGCAATCTCAATTACAAAATCATAGAAACAACGAGTTTTCAAACGCGTCAGCATGGTCATTTGAGCGCGCAACGCTACCTGAAATATACCGATTGTGTCGGCCTTACACAGCAGGCTATACACCTTGGGGGCGCCGTGCTATATGTCATGTATTGTCAGTGGTTTGCTTGTCGGTACCGCGCCATTAATAGTATTCAACGCCCGTTTAATTGCGCTAAGCATGCCTAAGCCAAGAATATCTACTTTGATTAGGCCTAGAATTTCGATATCTTTAATGCGCTATTGGCGAGTTTTGTTAATCCCTACTCATCGGGTTATTCAGCAGATGTAATAAGTTGTTGGTTAAAACTTTGTGTGTCGATATTTTTTGAACAGAAAGCTTACAACATAAAGCATGGTTAGATTTGCATGCTGTTTTAGGGGGGCGTCAGTTTCGCCGCCTATGTTGTCTTGTGGCAAAACCAAAACGGCACAAACAACCTAAAAAAATAGACAATTAATTACACTACTTAAGTCCAAAAGAGCTGGCTTGTAAGTTATGCCGTTAGTTTGATCGAGTAATGCTCAGTTTGTCTTTGCAATCAGCTGTCGACAGCATCGACTGCCGTTGTATTATTAACGACAATAAAATACAGAAAAAATACTCTATGTTAAAACACATTATTACCATCAGTCGGGCTACCTACCAGTTCATATTTGCTGGTTTTACCTTTTTTTTATTGGCTAATAGCGTGCTCGCAGCGCCTCAGCTGAGGGATAAATTGGTTACCGCTTCTGAGCCGCAGGCGATCACGGTAATGAGCTACAATATTCAGCAATTGGGTTATGCAAATTGGATGGCAAACCATTTCGAAAAGCAAAGGCTCGAATTGATCCCAGAAGCCATTCAGGCACTTTCAATACGGCCCGACGTGTTGGTATTACAAGAGGTTTTTACTGAGTACTCTTTTACATTTTTAGTAAAAGAGATGTCTGCGGTTTACCCCTACCACACACAGGTGGTAGGGGAGGATTGTAAGGACAGTCGTTGGAATAGTGTCTCTGGTAATTGCGAGGCGAGTTTAATTAAGGGTAATAGCGGGCTGCTGATTTTTAGCCGTTGGCCGATCGAGCAGCAACATGCTTATGTGTTTGATGCGGTACGAGTGAGTAAATCATTTGATTTTCTCGCCCGTAAAGGTGTGGTTTATGCAAAGATTCAGCTAGAGCGGAATAATCTCAAAGATACCATTGAGCCATTTTTGTTACATGTTTTTGGTACGCATCTTCAGGCATCGGTTGCAGAGCATGATATCCGTTTGCTTCAGCTAGATGAAATGCGACGTTTTATCGATGGGTTTGAGATACCGGCAGATCAGGCTGTGATCCTTGCTGGTGACTTTAATATCAGTTCAACAGATCAGTCTAGGTTCAACGATATGTTAGCTCATGCAGCGGCAAAGGTGACCATGCCTGAAGTTGGTGTCGGCTCAATTTCTGATAGCACTAATGGATATCGTCGTTTGTTGGCTGGCTCTGATTCTGAGGTTAAGCCAGAGCTAACTCTGGACTATGTGCTTTTTCGTAGCGATCATCTGCAACCCGTTATTAACCCCAAGTTACAGGTAATTGAGCTTAAATCTAATGCTCCATGGAGAGCAGTCAGATGGTTTAAACCTGATATTGAACTAACTGATCTGTCGGATCACTACCCTACGCTTATGCAGTTTCAATTCTATTAGAGACCTCAGCGATTATTCAAGTTTGAATACGTCCGAAGTCGCCTCGAACGTCTTAGTTCTGCCATCTAGTAGTGTCAGCAGTCCGCTATGTTTCATTCTGTACAGTCCAGCGGTGGTATTGTCAGCGGTATCCCAAGATAGCTGCGCAATCAGTGGTTTATTTTTTTTCTCTTTAGACCAGCTAATCTTAGTTGACCAGTCATGGTCGTTACTGACTTCGACCCATGAACCAGCTTGTTTCATCTCTACACTCATAAAATACTGATGGCGATCGTATTGCGCAGTTGGGTTGCCGGAATAAAACTGAGTAGTAATGATGTCTCCGATTGAATAATTTGTTTGTCTTAATGGTAAAGCCTGGTCAAGAGTAATCCCGTCCGGAAGTTGATCTGGGCTTCCATCGTGAAGATTCAACGTGGGTGATTTACCACGCCAATCATCGTAGCTGACAGTTTGTTGTATTACTGTTTTATTTTGCAAGGCACGGGCTAATTTTTTGGCTACCTGTTGGTATGCTGGTAAGGTCCATCGGCCGTGTAGTGTGTGACCTGCCTCATATTGCTGTAGGTCATATTCTTCTGGGGTAGTGACGTAACCGGCATAGCCGTTTGAATAACCGGCCAGAACAACATCGGTTGCCCAGTCTCCCAGTTGTGCCTTAACCGTCTGTCTCAGCCTTCGACCAGCCATGGTGGTTACTTCTGCTGGTAGAGCTATAATCGTAAGTTGACCAATTCTGGCAATCGTCACCGAGCGTATTTGCGATTGAAAAGGAGGGTTAGCTGATCCGGTTTCAAACAAAATAGCTTTCGGCGACTGACATTGTCTGACCGCTTCGGTCCATTTTGGCGCACCCGTCAGTAGGTTGATTAGAAAATCTAGAACCATACTCTGCTCGGTCATGCCTTCTTCAAACAGGAAATGACCACCTCCGTCTTCAGTCGAACCGCCGGCAAAAGAATACCCATAGGCGGAAGGGCAAGTGTGTTGTGTTGCCTCACCTGTGAATTCCTTAGTCACTTCAAAGTCTGATAAATCGATATAAATTTGGCGGTAATCAATTGTTCCCTTTAACAATTCACTGGCGCTGTCAAAAAGGTCGAGCGCGACCTCAACTTGCCTATCGCCAATGATTTTTGTGCTATCAAAGTCATCCTTGCCGGGCCCAGTGTTATCGAGGTTCAGATTAGGGGTTACGTCTCCGGCATTACTCTGTGCGAATGCCGCAACGAATTCATCTTGTTGGCGATAAGTAACGCCACTTTGGCGCTCTACATTTAGTGATGCATAGCCCTTGTGATCGCCCGAAATCAGGCGATTAAAAAACGTCATTGAAGTGGGGTGAACTGGTAGCCAATTAAGCAAGCCAATATCTCCGCTGGCATCGACAAACTTGAGCAGGGTCATATCTTTGTCGATCGAATCTGAGTAATGTTTTCGTTCCGACGACGGGTTTTGTTGGTAGGCGATTAAGGAACGATTGATGCCGGCATTTTCTACTCGGCCCCTATTGATGTATATATTGCCGGCTTGTAAATCATGGTGTGCGTTACTGACAGCCTCGACGATACCTTCGACGATACTGTTAAAATGCTCAGGGTAGAATCCACCGTCTAAACCAAGGTCTGTGCGTGAGTGCCAATAACCGGTTGGTGCCGCGTGGGTGTGGGTGGCGCTTAATATGACATTTTCGAGCTGATAATAGTCACCGAATTTTTCTTTAAGACGACTTAATACCTCCAGAGTAATGTTGTGTTCGACACTGCCAATATCGATCGTAACGAAGGCGATACGCTTTTCTAATTGAGCATCAGCAATTACAAAGGCTCTGGCTTTTTGGCGAATATGAATGCCTTCGCCAATCTGGTCTTCTCGGCCAAACCCCCATAGTTGAATACCAAAAACCGGGCCGGTAACATCTGAAATACCTCGACCTATAACGTACTCGTATGGCTCTTCGCTATAAGCGTTAGTCGAGATAAAAAGCGCGGCTAGGAATAACAGTAATGCTTTTTTCATAGGATTCTTGCGGCCAAGTTTATTATGTAAAAGTGAATACTATCATCCTCAGTGATAGTGCTACGTCATACTTATAAATCGGTTACGAACCAGAAAAACCTCCGATATCTTCAACTGAGCCCTTCGACTTCGCGCAGAATCTTGAAGTATGATGTCGTTAGAAACTACCGGCTGATGAGGTCTTATCCTTACTTGGGAATCAACAATGCATAACGAAATTATAGACTTCTGGTTTAGTGAAATCGACAAAAAGAAATGGTTCGCAAAAGATCAAAGTTTTGATCAGTTAATTAGATCAAGATTTAGCCAGGTACATAAACAAGCCGCTCAGTGTGAACTATTCTCTTGGCGTTCTACTGCTCTTGGGTGTCTGGCCGAAGTTATTGTACTAGATCAGTTTTCGCGAAATATGTCTCGCCATAATGCTGATTCG
>JBLHRL010000052.1:0-21258 GCA_047625975.1 Arenicella sp. | reverse complement strand
ATCTAAATCGTCTTCGGACCGTGCGGGTGGATTACCATCGTATATAGATCTTAAACGGCTCTGTTCGAACGCTTCTTTCAAAAACGAATAAGGGTCTAATTGATGATCTAATAAATCAGCCGAACCCAACAAGCGAGCTCGAACGTCAATCACGTTTAGAATAGTTAAGCCTGTACGTTTATTGCCATCATCACTTATCTCCATTACCGGATTAAAAGCGAAACTATCTACGATAGAGCCAAAACCATCACGAAAGTTTGATGGGCCTAAGAACGGCATCACCAGATATGGCCCAGGTTTAACACCCCATGCAGCAAGTGTTTGACCTAGGTCTTCAGTCTTTCTAGGAACCTCATAAGCTTTAGCAACGTCAAATAGACCAAAAACGCCAAGAGTGCTGTTTACCGCGAAACGAAAGGTCGAACTTAAGGCTCCGTCGAACTTACCTTGTAGCAGGTGGTTTAATACATTGACGGGCTCGCCTAAATTATTAAAGAAATGCCCTACCGCTTTTTGTGCAGGTTCAGGCATTATGGCATTGTAGGTCTTCGCAACTGGCTTCAATAACGCTTTATCTGCGGCACTATTAAACCTATAAACACCCCGGTTTATGCCAGAGAGAGGGTCACTACTGCTCTGTAAGCTAGGGTCATCAGTGGCCTTTAAAGTGGTGCATGCCGAACTTGCAAGCAACATAGTCAAAACCACTGTTAAACGAATTAATGAATTCAAATCTTTCATGCTAAGGTCCTCATAAGCTTGAAAGACTTATTATACACCGTGATAATTATCATAGTGTATAAAATATTTACCTAAAGTGTCAGTATCGCAATATTATTGCAGAGGCGTTTCTTCGGCAGCAGGCTCAGTGTTATTCGCGGCCTTATGTTGAAGCTTCTGTTGGTACAAGCCTTCAAAGTTAATCGGCGACAAAAGCAATTGCGGGAACCCGGCTTTGCCGACTAGATCTGCAACAGCTTCGCGAGCAAAAGGCAGTAATATATTAGGGCAAGCAATTTCAAGCGCGAGTGGTAAGTCAGCATCAGGCAAACCAAGGATATGAAAAACCCCTGCTTGTTGAACCTCGACTAGAAACGCCGTTTCTTCACCCATCTTCGATGTAATTGTCATGCCAAGAATGACTTCGTAGAAACCATCTTGCTCTAATTTACTTGCTTTAATGCTGGCATCAACACTGACTTCTGGAGTACCTGGGTCACTCAAGAAGACGCCTGGAGAATTAGGGGATTCAACCGAAATATCTTTTACGTAGATCTTTCGAATATCAAAGGTGTTTTGCTTTGCCGGTTCTTCAGCCATTATTTTTTCTCTAATTTTTAATGTGTTTATACAGGGCAATAGCCCTAGTGTTCACCGCTTAGGCCTTCACTTTGGTAAGCGGTAGGTTTTCTTTCGACCAACCAACCAAGCCACCATTAAGTATATTTACATTAGTGAAGCCCAATGTAAGTAATTGCTTAGCGGCCTTGGTGCTTCGCGAGCCCGTCTGACAAGTCACAATAACCGTGCTGTCTTTATGCTTTAGTAAGTTTTTATTTTCCGCATTCAACTCTTCTAGTGGAAAATTAGCTGATTTAGGTATGTGCGAAGTAGCGTAGTGTTCAACCTTATTCACGTCGATGATTACCGATTTGCCCTTCCTTTGCAGCGCCGGCATTTCTAATGCTGAAACTCTATTGGCCCCACGAACGGACCCTTGTAATACCGATAGAAGCAGTAAGTTAAACACTATAGCCAGTGCTACGAACAACCATAAATTTTCGTTAACGAACTCAATAAACATAAGTATAGTTTGTCATCATCAAAGCCGGAGTTAAACGTTTGGTTGGTTGTCCGATAAACACCGAAAAAATCAGTTCAAAAAGCGTTTAGTTAAAACGCTTTGACTAAAAAACAACTCAAATCAAAAGAGAGCAACAAGCTATAATTAAAATAGCTGAGAAGTATACAACACCAAAGCCTGAAAAACGGCCTAATAATAAGGAAAATTCCTACAAAAAAAGATGTCGAGACCGATTCAGTTTTCTCTAGTGTGTATCCTCAGTTTAACGACTTCGTGCGCCTTTTTTGCGATTCAGGTGTCTCAAGCATATGCACAGCAAGAAGGGCAGAGTTATGAGCAGTCTATTAGTGAAATAAGCATTAAAATTAAGGATATAAGTCGCCGTTTAAACGCCAATAAAGCTCTAGTTGCAAGTGAACGCGATAAGCTTTTAGGCGCCGAGCAAGCATTGTACAAATTAGATCAGTCATTACAAAAAATCGATTATGATTTAACTAGAAATCAAAATCAATATAAGGCGTTAGGATTACAAATTAGCCTAGCAAAAGACTCTCAAACTAACAATCGAGAAGGGCTTAAAAACTTACTGATTAGTCGATACAAACAAGGAAAGCCAGACTTGATTAAGCAATTCCTTAATCAAGAAAACCCCTATGCTGTTGGGCGACTAAATAATTACTATGGGTATTTCTCACGTGCCTTAAAGATTCGTTTCACGCTATTAGCAAAACAGTCTAGCGAGCTGTTAATCCTCGAAGAAGAGCAGTCTGTGGCTATAAATAGGCTTGAGGATGAGCGTACAAAGAAAACAAAATTGGCTTCGGTTATTGTCAGGTCAAAACAGCACCGGACCAGCTTGATTGTTAAGCTTGATAAAAAAATCGTTACTAATGCAGAAACGCTTGAAAAACTAAAGAGTGATAGAGCGCGCTTGCAATCATTACTCCTTCAACTTAAAAAGCAAACAGCAGAGCTGAAACGTATAGACCAACTGCGAGCTAAACAAGAGGTTGATAGGCTTCAACAAGCGCCGTCTAGGTCAAAGCAAAATAGTCGGGTCGAAGTGGCGCGACGCCTACCGGTGAAAGGTGGTTTTTTAGAACAAAAGGGGCATCTATTTTATCCAGTTTCGGGTAGACCCAGTCGTGAATTTGGTAGCCGTTTAGCGGAATCTGGGATGCGCTCTGAGGGGACATTTTTTGATACACGAGGCTCAGTGACTGTGAGAACTATCTTTAGGGGGCAAGTGCTATTTGCTGATTTCCTTAAAGGTTTCGGCTTATTGATTATTATCGATCACGGTGATAACCATATTAGTTTGTATGGCCATAACGAACGTCTACTTAAGAAAGTCGGTGATAATGTAAACAGTGGTGAGGCTATTGCAAACAGTGGTATGACTGGCGGTCTGAAGTCTCACGGCCTTTATTTTGAGATACGCCATAATACTATGCCAATAGATGCGTCGAAGTGGTGTCGCTAGCGAATGTTAAGTTAAATCTGTCAGCATAACCAAGCACAAATTGAGCCTTTTACTCTATTATGAATGTTGACCATTAATAGAAATACTAACAAGTACACTTTTTGAGAAATAATCAATGACAATAATGGTAAAGAGACACCGCTTAAGAAATGGCTTGGCAGCCTTAGCTTTAATGCTAATGGTTGTTAGTAGCTCGTTGTTTGCACAAACTGATGTTGCTATCAAAGAATTAGAAAAAACTCCGATACCCCTAACTCAAATAAGAACTTTTGCTGAGATTTTCACCCGTATTAAGCTTAATTATGTAGAGCCGATTAGTGATGAAAAATTGCTGGAGTATGCCGTGGAGGGTATGTTGAATGGTTTAGACCCTCATTCGGTTTACCTTAAAGGTGAGAGTTATGATGATCTAAATGAGGGTACAACGGGAGCTTTCAGCGGGCTTGGTATGGAAGTCATAATGGAAGACGGTTTCGTCAAGGTTGTTGCTCCTATTGATGATACGCCAGCGGCTAAAGCGGGCATCAAAACAGGAGATTTAATCATTCGGATGGACGGCAAAACAGTTACAGGTTTAAGCTTAACTGAGGCAACTAAGCGGATGCGCGGCGAGTCTGGCAGCAAGATAACAATAACAATTTTACGTGAGTCGGAGCCGGACCCCTTTGATGTAGAGTTAACCCGAGCCGTTGTTCGCCTAAATTCGGTAAAACGAAAAAGGCTGAGTGACTCAATTGGCTATATTAGAGTTACACAGTTTCAAATAGCCACGGCTGAAAGCTTTCGTAAAGAGCTAAAGCAATTGCGAGATAGCGAAGGGTTTGAAGGTTTAATACTGGATTTACGAAATAACCCTGGCGGACTATTAACCAGCGCAATCTCAATAGCAGATGTTTTTATCGATGAAGGGCTCATTGTGTCTACCAAGGGTAGGTTAGCTACCAATGACCAAGAATATAAAGCCACCCCAAGCGATTTGATTGACGGAAAACCACTTGTAGTGTTGATTAATGGCGGCTCAGCGAGTGCCTCCGAGATTGTCGCAGGAGCTCTGCAAGATCATGATCGAGCACTGATACTCGGCACCGATTCGTTTGGCAAGGGTTCGGTACAAACGGTACTTAATATCGACGATAAAGAAGCGATCAAATTGACTACCGCTCGTTATTACACGCCAAGTGGACGTTCGATTCAAGCTGCCGGCATCTCCCCTGACGTGTTAGTCGAGTACAGAGAGTTTAAAGATCGCGAAAAAGGCTTTAAACGCATCAAAGAAAATGATTTGCCGGGTCGACTAGATAACGATAGTGGCGAAGTGGAAGCGCTTGAAAAACCGACAAAAAACCAGCAAGAAATTCAAATATTATTGGCTAGAGATTACCAATTAAACGAAGCATTTAACCTTCTAAATGGTTTAGTTTTATTTGCGGGCAAACCAAGTGTACGACAAGACGACTAGTATGAGTCTTGATAGACTGCTGACTCCTCGGTCTTACGCTTTTTCCATTTTAGTATTTCAAGCTCAGGCTTGTCTAAAAATTCATCTACATGGCCGACGCATAGGTAGGCCACTAGTTTGTTCTGTTGTGGCGCGTTGAGGATTTCTTTGACAGCATTAGCCTCTAGAATACTAACCCAGCCAATACCAATATTCATGGCTCTGGCCATTAACCACATATTTTGTACCGCACAAACCACGCTGTACTCACCCATAGCGAGCATGCTGGTCTGACCAAGCACGGGTTCTAGAGACGGGCGATAAAATACCGCGATATTCACTGGGGTTTCTAGAATCCCCTCTAATTTTAGCTTAGCGTATCGGTCGCGCTGCTGGTCGTCGAATAGCTGCCTAGCTTTATTACTTTCCTGTTCGAAGTTATCAGCAATCGCTTGCTTAGTAGACTTATTTCGAATCACAACAAACTCCCACGGTTGAGAAAAACCTACCGAAGGCGCCAATGAACCAGCCCGAAGTATTTTCTCTATATCGTTATTCGATACCTCTCTATCAATAAAGCGATTACCACGAACATCGCGTCGCAACATCATTATTTTTTCTAGTACTTCCTGGTCGTTGGTCGAAAATTGCATATTCATTCAAAGAAAGTGATTACTTACCCATTAACTCGATTAATGCTAATACCGTCGCTTGTACGCCACGGGTAACCGCTGGCCTAGGCGTTATTTTAAACAGTGGGCTGTGGTGACTCGGTACAGGTTTACCACCGTTTTCGGCCGCTTTAAAATCGGCATCTGAGGTTCCGCCAATGGCAAAATAAACACTCGGAATATAAGGTTCAGTGCTAAAGAATGGGTAGTCCTCTGCGCCCATTCCTTTGTTTGGCTTTTCACTAAGAATGCCCTTGCCCATCCTTTCGATCCAAAGCGCCCGCAATCGTTGTGCTAACTTGGTATCGTTTATAGTGGGCGGAACACTCTCTCCTGAGACCACTACCTCTGGCAGCTTATCGCTTGGTAAACCGGCAACTCGACCCATGTTTTCAGCAATACGCTTAATGCCGTCAAGTAACGTCTTTCTGGTTTCTAAACTTGTGTTGCGGACGGTTAATTGCAGTATCGCTTTATCAGAAATAATGTTGTGCTTTGTACCTGAGTGAAATGAGCCAACGGTGACGACCCCAGGATCTCGAGGCGGAAGCTCTCGTGCTACCAATGTTTGTAATGCCATGACTATTTGAGCGCCAAGTACGATGGGGTCCTTACCCGCGTGAGGGTACGCTCCATGAGCGCCAACGCCATGGATAGTTATGTCAACAGTGTCTGCTCCAGCATATGGACTATTATCGGTTATGCCAATTTTTCCTGATTCCAGGCCACTCGTGACGTGAAATGCTAACCCAAAGTCTGGAGTGCCAAATCGCTGGTATAAGTTATCGTCCATCATTGCCTTGGCACCAAGAAGACGCTCTTCTGCAGGTTGAACAATTAGCATTAGTGTGCCGGACCATTGGTCTTTCATCGCTTGCATGCGGCGAGCCGTTCCAACTAGGCTGGTGATATGAACGTCATGACCGCAGGCGTGCATTACCGGCACCTGATTACCGGTAATTGGGTCTATTTGTGTCGCTTTAGAGGCGTAATCTAGCCCCGACTTTTCTTCAACCGGCAAACCATCCATGTCGGCACGCATGCTTACCAGAGGACCGTCACCATTTTTTAGCATAGCGACGATACCGGTGCCACCGACGCCAGTAGTCACTGTAAAGCCGGCTGCCTTTAACTCTTTCGCCATACGTGCAGCGGTTTTATTCTCGACTGTACTGAGTTCGGGATTGGCGTGAAAGTGTTTAAACAACGGACCGAGGTATGTTTTATAGTCGCTATCTATAGTGTCAAATAAATTAGGCGTGGCGACTGACGTTGTTGTGGCAATAAGCAACGATGCTGAGATCGCGATAGAAAGTAAATTTTGGTGCATGGAAGTGGCTCCTTTAAGATTAGTCGAGCACAACGTTATTTTCAATCAGATGTGTCTGCATGTGGTTTTATTACACGCCTTAGTTGATAGTCAGGCGATGCATTATATAGCCATGAAGGTATAACATCAGCCATGCAAATTTGGAATCAAATTACTCTCAAGCTTCGCTATAGAGTCTTTTAGTTTCAATTTGTGACGCTTCATGCGTCCGATTTCAAGCTGATTAGCTTGAACC
This sequence comes from Arenicella sp., assembly GCA_047625975.1. GTDB lineage: Bacteria > Pseudomonadota > Gammaproteobacteria > Arenicellales > Arenicellaceae > Arenicella. The sequence continues at coordinate 14,297 of JBLHRL010000052.1, read as the reverse complement.
TGGTCAGTCATTTCTTGAATCGAAATATCAAGATTGCGATGCTCTTGTTTGAGCTCCGCAACGGCTTGTAGCAATCGCTGTTTATCTGATTTTGTTATCTGCATATTATGAACTGCGTCTATTCTAGCCGATAAATTTCGCTAAACGATAAGTTTCTAACAGAGATATCAATAAGTTTTACCGATCTTAAAAATAGCCTGCTTATAAATTAGAGTGCTTTGGCGCTTAGGTAAATAAAAGAGGCATTGAATTGACAGTGACAGTGTTATTATGAAGGGAGATCAATAGTGGTGGTAAATGCAATGACAATTCGAAGTTTTGTAGCTCTTCCTATCGCGCGCGAAACAGCCAACCAATTAGGCGACGTGGCGGCAAAAATGTCATACCAAGACAAGAGTGGCGCCGTGCGTTGGGTAGACCAAGAAAATTACCACGTGACCTTAGCTTTTTTGGGAGAACAGCATGAAGAGGATCTTGAAGTTCTTGCTGAACAGCTTGATTACCATATTCGCCAAACCGAGTTTCAAGCGGTGCTAAGCCACCTAAGTCCTTTTCCAGAGACACGACCAAAACTTGTTGCTGCGATGATGGAGCGGTGTGTAGAGATCAAGAGCCTACAGCAGCAAGTGATTAGCGCAATTAAGTCTGCAGATATACTCATTGATAAGCGCAAATTTATACCGCATGTCACGTTGGGCCGTTATAGAAATAGCCGAAATACCTACGCGGGTAACATTCCGCTACATGTCTCATTTGAACCTATAATAGATGAGGTTGTTTTGTTTGAAAGTGTTTTGACTGCGACGGGCGCCGAATACGAGCCAATTTTTCGTTTTCCACTTGACAGTTTTTTAGACCAACATGATGAGCGTTATGCACACAAAAATAATACAGAGTTTGCACCTTCAGAAGTCCAGGAGTTTGTAGTTGATGAAGGCTGATTTACATTGTCACTCGCACTTCTCAGACGGTACTTTGAGCCCGACAGAGTTAATCAATTTAGCGCATAAAGCGGGTATAACCGACCTTGCACTAACAGACCATGACACTTTAGATGGTTTACCTGAGGCTCAATTTGCCGCTGACAAATTAGGTATAAAACTGATTAATGGTATTGAGCTATCTTGCACGTGGGATAAGCACCTTATTCATGTGGTTGGCCTAAACGTCGACCCAAATAATAAAATATTAAAAGCCGGTGTAGTACAAAATAAGCAGCGTCGTACGGATCGAGCAGAAGCCATGTTTGAAGACTTCGAGCAACATGATATTTTTCTTCGAGAGGCGGTAACGACCTCAATTCGAGAGCGAGGAGTACCGACACGCCCTCATTTTGCCCAGGCCCTAGTAGATCAAGGTTACGCTAAAGATAAAAAGCAAGCGTTCAAGCGTTACTTGGTGAGGGGGAAACCGGGGTACATTCCGATGTTGTGGCCTGATCTAGAGAAAATCGGCTCATGGATTACTGCGGCCGGTGGCATTGGCGTACTAGCGCACCCTAATCGATACAAGTTAACTCGCACCAAATTGTCTCGGTTAATTAGTGAAATGCAACCCGCCGGTATTCAAGGTATCGAAGTGTCAACGTCTACAACAGACAAGCAACAATCGGCAATGCTGGCTGATTTAGCAACGCAGTTTGGCTTGTATTCTTCGGTCGGCTCTGATTTTCATTCTCTAGATCAACCTTGGGCGCGTCTTGGTGGCGCAGTCGACTTATCTAGAGAGCTAAAGCCTGTTTGGGCTGGTTTTACTTAACTATTTTTGATCTTTGAATCTTCAAATCAGCTAACCGTTAAGCCTTAATAATTAGTTGATTTTTGTCACTATTTTTTATTAGAATTCTCCCAAACCATGCTAGAAACAGACATCGCACCATCCAACAACTCAACGACAGTTTATTTGAAAGATTACCAAGCCCCTGTTTTCTTGGTGCCTAAAATTTCATTGAATGCTGAGCTTGGAAAGGAGCTTACTACCATTACCACTATCTTGAGTGTTGAGCGTCAAGGAAAAGGCAACGAGCCGTTAATACTTGATGGCGAAAAGCTTGCTTTAGAGTACCTGAAAATTGACGGTATGTTAGTAGATCCTAAGCAATACATTCGAACCGATGAAGAGCTAACAATTGTAGATGTGCCAGACTCATTTAGTCTTGAAATTCAGACTACGCTACAACCTCATTTAAATACTGAGCTGTCTGGCCTATATCAGTCAAGTGGTAATTTTTGCACTCAATGCGAAGCTGAAGGCTTTCGTCGAATCACTTATTTTCCGGATCGCCCTGATGTTCTTAGCGTTTATGACGTTACTATTAGCGCCAATAAAACTGCTTGTCCGGTACTTTTGTCAAACGGCAACCCCGGCACACGGGGTGATAACGACGATGGTACACATTGGACAAAGTGGCATGACCCACACCCAAAGCCTAGTTACTTGTTCGCCTTAGTCGCCGGTGATTTGAAGCATATTAGCGATCAATACCAAACTGTCAGTGGTAAACGAGTAGAGTTAAATATTTATACTCAAGCACATAATATTGAAAAATGTCAACACGCCATGGAGTCGCTTAAAGCCTCTATGCAGTGGGATCAAGACGTCTATGGGAGAGAGTATGACCTTGATATCTATAATATTGTTGCCGTCGACGACTTCAATATGGGAGCGATGGAAAACAAAGGTCTTAATGTTTTTAACTCTAAGTATGTGCTAGCCAATCAGCAATCGGCTACTGATTCAGATTATGAGGGTATAGAAAGTGTGATTGGTCATGAGTACTTTCATAATTGGTCCGGTAACCGAGTAACGTGCCGAGATTGGTTTCAGTTGAGTTTAAAAGAAGGTTTTACGGTATTTAGAGACCAAGAATTTAGTGCCGATATGGGCTCGCGCTCGGTTAAAAGAATTCGTGACGTACAGGTGCTTAGAGCGCATCAGTTTAAAGAAGATGCCGGTCCTATGGCTCATCCTATCCGGCCTAATTCATACCAAGAGATTAATAATTTTTACACCGTCACCATTTACGAGAAAGGTGCTGAGGTTATCCGAATGATGCACCGCCTAGTCGGTGTAACAGGCTTTCGTAAAGGCACAGACCTTTACTTTGATCGCTTCGATGGCATGGCCGTTACTACCGAGGATTTCGTCAAATCTATTGAGCAAGCCAATAACATCGACTTGCAACAATTTAGACGTTGGTACACTCAGTCAGGTACGCCAGAAGTTCGGCTTACCCAGCGTTTTTCGGGTAATACACTTTATCTCGATTTTACTCAATCGTGCCCATCAACAGCGCATCAAAAAGATAAACAGCCGTTTGTTATACCGGTTGCAATGGCATTATTCTCTTCTGAGGGTACAAAATTGCAAGAAACGACATTAGTTCTGGATCAGGTCTCGCAGAGTTTTGAGTTCACCGATTTAGACGCCAAGCCATTGGTATCTTTATTGAGAGATTTTTCTGCGCCGATAAAGCTACACACAAAGCAGTCAGATCAAGAATTAGCGAATTTGATTGAGTTTGATGATAATGGTTTTTCACGCTGGGAAGCAATGCAGCGCCTGTCACTTAATGTGATTCTACCCGCCTTAAAGACAGGAGAAATTAGCGAACCCGCATACCAGAATTTATTAAGTGCTATGCAAGGCTTGATAAGTTCCAGCCCTGAAGACAAAGCCGTGTATGCGGAAATGCTCACCTTACCATCTGCAGCTTATATTTCTGAACAATCTTCACCGATAAACCCTCAACGTATCGTCAGCATAAGAGACCAATGCGTTAGTCGTTTAGCGTGCGACCTCGAATCACAATTTCATGCTCTGTACGCAAATAACAATCAACGTTCTGGCTTTTCACTTAATGCCGAAGCTGTCGCAGAACGTTCCTTAAAGAATCGGGCGTTGAGCTATTTGGTCGCTACTGAACAGCCGGCTTACCATGCGCTGGCGTGCCACCAATATCATATAGCTAGTAATATGACCGACCGCTTAGCGGCGTTTAGTGCCCTAATAATGTCGAGCTATTCCGAACGGACGGTTTTGATAAGCGATTTTTATCGGCATTGGCAACACGACACATTAGTGCTTGATAAATGGTTCGCATTGCAAGCAATGACACCAAAAATTGAATCACTCAATGACGTTAAAAAACTACTAACACACTCAGACTTTTCAATGAATAACCCAAATAAGGTGCGCTCCCTAATTGGTGCTTTCACCAGTAATTTGGTTGGCTTTCATCACCAAGATGGCAAAGGCTATGAGTTTTTGGCAGACCAAGTGATAGAACTAAATACCATTAACCCTCAAGTTGCCGCTCGACTAGTTGGGGTTTTCAATAACTGGAAGAATTACTCAGAACCCAATAAGTCAGCGATGAAATCTCAAATTCAACGCATTAGCCAGGTAGAGAACTTGGCCAAAGATGTGAACGAAATTGTCAGTAAGGCGCTTGATACCTAAGTGTGGTTAGAGAATAAAACAAGATGTACCCTTGTATTATGATTTAGACCCTTTCAGACATGTAACGCGTTAGAAGGGTATCGCTAGTGAGGGTTGTTTATTTAGTCGTTTTTATATAAATTGACAACCCTCCAGCTAACCGGGGATCTATGCTGCTAAAGCTCGAAATTAGAGCTGAAAGTAGCCGGATATTTTAGCTTGCAATACAAACAATCTGGTTTTGATCGCAAGCTTGGACTATAGTTTAAGATCACCGAAAATAAACTAATCAGTATCATTATGGATGTTAAAACTGCGCTAATCACCGGTGCTTCTGCTGGCCTTGGTTTGGCGATAGCAACACGCCTAAGCGATGTCGGTTATCAACTCATTTTAGTTGCTCGGCGCGAATCTAAGTTAATTAAATTAGCCAATAGCTTACCAACTAACTGCCACGTAATAGCTTGCGACGTAAATGATTTCGAGCAATTAGCCGCCAAACTTGAGTCACGACCAGACCAGTTTAGAAACATTGATTTGCTGCTTAATAATGCTGGGCTAGCACTGGGTTTATCGACCGCTGATAAAGCTGACTGGGCTGATTGGCAGACCATGATTCAAACAAATTGTATGGCTCTGGCGTTTGTAACACGGCAAATATTACCGGCTATGGTGAAGCGAAATAAAGGCCTCATTATCAACTTAGGATCGACTGCCGGTAACTACGCGTATAGAGGTGGTAACGTTTATGGAGCTAGCAAGGCGTTTGTCGATCACTTTACAATGAACTTACGAGCGGACCTTTTAGGGACTCAGGTGAGAGTCACCAATCTGGTTCCAGGCTTGATTAGCGAGACAGAATTTTCAAATATCCGTTTTCACGGTGACAGCGATGCGGCAGCAGCCGTTTACGCCAATTGTGATGCCTTAACACCGGACGACATTGCCAACAGCGTAGAGTGGGTGGCTGGTTTGCCTGATCATGTAAATATTAATAAGCTGGAAATTATGCCAACTTGTCAGGCGCCTGCTGGCTTGATAGTTGATAAAACGATGCAGTAGTGGAAGCAAGTCAAATGGTATTCACCTTGTTTTAAGTCAATTCTGGCGGCCGTTATACGGTGCTTTTAAATGTTAAGCTCCTTCGGCTGCGCTCAGGATTACAGCAAACTTTACTCAGGATGACTAAGTGCAACTAAAGAATTTAGGTGGTCTTAGCTTCGTAACTAAGCCGAATACTACTTAGTTATCTTTGTTTGACTTAATTAAAAGATACACTAAGTAAACAGGTAGTCCGAAGATAAACAGTACGATGCCAATTTTTAATAAAAGAGCCCAGGTCATTAGTTAATTCCGGTTATAGCGAAGAGCTAGTGGCCGCCGCGATACCCTGCTCAAGCATAAATTTTCTAAATTTAAAGTAGATATCAAAAGTTTGGATTTTTCCGTTTTGTTCTACTAAAAAGAACGGCGCACGCGCTACGTTGTACTGCATTGCTAAGCGGACACCCTCAGACTGAGCATCACGCTCGTCGGCAATCGCAATATAATTTATTGAATCAAGAAGGCCTTCCGACTCAAGTCGCTCGCTAACCTCACGACACTTTTTACAAAGCTCGCCAGAAACTAGAATTTTCTTTACAAAGGTAATGTGCATGTTCTATAGCCTACCGTCGCGTTAGTGAATGGCACGTCGTCTAGAAAAAATCAAGCAGCCACCATCAGCCGATGGTTGATATATATCACTCATTTCGGTGAAGGCCTTCAGCGCTGTCTCGAGGTTTTCACCCTCAGAGAGTTCAAACGCATTGCAGCCTAGGCGTGTAAGAAACCCCAGTTGATCGTATTTAACATCGCCAATCGCCCGGATTTCGCGTTGATATTTAAAGCGAGTACGAAGTTTGTAAGCGTGTGAATAAGAGCGGCCGTCAACATGGGAAACCATCGGCAATACAATGCTCGAGATATCCGAGTATTCAGCAATAAGGTCCTCGGGAAACTCATCCGCAGCGATCTGTACAGCCACAAGACCATCACGTGCCATAAGCTCGGCCTTGTGTGCCAGCCAGAAGCTCATCGGCACACTGATATCGTTTTTTGGTAAATCATCCAGACTTAACTCTTCAGTTTCAGCAACATGGCGTAAAGAATTATCAATAATTTTTTGATCGACGATCGCCTTAAGATTAATAATATCTTTTTGAATTCGATCTGGAGTAACCTTAGCGCGAGCTTTAATGGTTCTATTGGCAACAATTTTTGTAGTTGACATTAACGGTCCTCGGAATATACTTTTTGTTTAAAAGGATCAATACCCACACGACGAAATGTATCCAGTAATCGCTCGCCATCGCTTCGCAAGTCTTTATAAACATGCAAGATGTCGCCAATCGCATCGCCGACTTTGTCCTTAGCAATTGCTTTACCTAGGTGAGTACCCAGTGCTGCTTGATTAGAGGCATCACCACCCACCGTCAATTGATACCATTCTTCACCTTTCTTATCGACTCCTAAGATTCCGATATGGCCAACGTGGTGATGGCCGCATGCGTTCATACATCCCGACATTTTAAGTTTTACTTCGCCTATATCATAAAGCTCATCAAAGTCATCAAATTTTTCGTTGATTTGCTTAGCTACTGAAATAGAGCTGGCGTTGGCCAACGAACAAAAGTCTAAGCCTGGACAGCAAATCATGTCATTAACAGAGCCGATGTTCGGCGTCGCCAGTCGTTCGGCATCGAGTGCTTTCCAAACCTCCAAAAGGTCTTTTTCGCGAATGTCTGCTAACACTAAATTCTGTTCGTGAGTAACTCGAATTTCGGAAAAAGAATATTGCTCTGCAATAGTAGCAACTGCATCCATTTGAGCGTCAGTGGCGTCGCCAGGAGCAACACCATGTTCCTTAAGAGAAACATTGACTATCCGATAGCCTGGCTGAATATGATCAACCGTATTATTGTCGTACCAAGCTTTAAAGCGGCTATCTAAGTCTCTCCATCTTTTAATACGGTTGTCACCCGCGGGTAAATCATCGTAAGATGGTTTTGGAAAGAAAGCCTGCATTATTTCAAAATCGGTATCGTGCAGCTTTAGTTCACCGTCTTTAAAATATGCCCATTCTGCTTCGACTTCGTCGCGAAAGTCATCAATGCCCATGGCATTAACTAGAATTTTAATACGTGACTTGTATTTGTTGTCGCGTCGACCATGAAGATTGTAGACGCGCAAGATCGCCTCGCAATAAGATAGAATATCTTCACGTGGTAAAAATTCTTTGATTACCTTACCGATTACTGGAGTTCGGCCTAAGCCGCCACCCACGTAAACTCGAAAGCCAACGTAGTCTTCATCGTTATAAACCACCTCTAAACCGATATCATGAAATTTAACCGCGGCACGGTCTTCTGTTGCGCCAGTAATCGCAATTTTGAATTTGCGTGGTAACCAATAGAACTCGGGATGAAGGGTTGACCATTGGCGAATAATTTCGCAGTAGGGGCGCGGGTCAATAATTTCGTCGGTGGCGACACCTGCATAGTGGTCAGACGAAATATTACGAATACAGTTACCACTAGTTTGGATCGCATGCATTTCAACGTTTGATAAGTCTTTTAATATATCAGGGACGTCCGCTAGCTCAGGCCAGTTGAATTGAATGTTTTGACGGGTTGTGAAGTGGCCGTAGCCTTTATCATATTGACGTGAAACCTGAGCTAACGCTCGCATTTGCTCAGAATTGACAAGCCCATAAGGAATCGACACACGCAGCATATGAGCGTGAATTTGCATGTACAAGCCATTGCGTAAACGCAGCGGAGCTAAATCGGCAGCACTTAGTTCTCCAGCAAAATGACGCGTTACCTGGCCGCGAAACTGTTCAACTCGATCTGCAACAATGGTCTTATCGACCGCATCATATTTATACATAGTAAAGATACTTATTTTGTCTTAAAAAGCACGGCTACTAAAACCTTAAATAACTCCGTAACTAAGGCAAGTAATACGCGCCGGAATGGCAAAGGGCAGAGGCCCTTATTTGTCTGGCGACTATAACGTCTAGTTGTTAGGATCTAAAGGAACAAGCACTTATACTTATATAAGACTTACTTCTTAAGGACGGGCTAAAAAGAGAGTTGGGGGCTGACAAATTGTTAGCTAACACGGGCTATTTCGCTCCACCGAGTGGTAAACAGGGGTGAGAGTCGAGATTTGTGCTGGCGGCTGATACCAACCTTATCTATAGACAGCAGCGTCTCAAAAATAATCACTTTTGGTAATACATCAAAAGTATTAATGTCTGGGTCTGGGCTAATCATCGGAAATAGTCCAATTTGATCACCGCAACATGCGCTTAAGCCGCCGAGACTCAAGCTTAACGAGCGGTACTGATAGAAATCACACCAGACGCTTTCTAATAACTCGAGAGCTAATTTTCGAATCCCGGCTACTGAGCTAATAGATTTGCTTAATTCTCCTGATAGTGAGTTTTTAAAAGTATTATCGTGAGTGCATAGTGGTTCAATCGCTAGCGTTACAGTTACGGTAGTGCAGCTATTTGAGATATTGGTTAATTGCGCGGTCGCGCTAATCACTTGCGTATTAAGTACGTGTTTTATTTCTTTAAAACTGTGCGCTTTAATTCGCTTGCTTGTGATCCAGCGCGTGCTTTCAATTGAGCTTTGCTCGAGTTCTTTACACGACAAACCCGATAACTCAATAGCGATACGCTCAGCAATTATCGAGCTATATCGACGAACTTGATCTTTTGGTGCTTGGCTGAGCTCTAAGGCTGTATCGATATTTATTTGGCTTAGACGTTTTGCTACTTTTTTACTGATACCGGTAATATCGCTGACGGCGGTATGTTCGAGAATTGATGTTCGTTTAGATATACAGCTGAGATCAACTACGGGGCTGTGATGTTGATGTTTTATAGCTGCGTTACAGGCTACCTTAGCGAGAGTTCTTGTCGTGCCTACACCAATGACCGTCGAAATTCCAAGCCATTGCTTAAGCTTGTTTCTTAGGTCTATTGCGTAATGACCGTATACGCTAGCATCTAGGCCTCCATCAGCTAGCGTCGCTATATTTAATGATTCGAGATGCGGGTGTTTTAGGGCGTTTAACTCTAACACCGCCTCATCACTAGCGGTGGCTGAAATCTTTGGTGACAGCAGTTGTAATGACTTCATCAGGCGTGATGACAAGTCTGCATAAAGTTCATAATTAGGACAGCACACTTCAATCATATTCTCTGATACTAATTTAGTAAGCAGTTGATTAAGGTCATCGTTAAGCAAGCCGTTTTTTAAACCTAACTCAAGCGCTTCCATCGAGCTGGCAACAATTCGCAAATTGCCATTTTGGTCGCCACTAATGATCACTAACCCACGATTTATTAGCTCAGGTCTAAATAAGCGTTCACATTGGATATAAAAGCCAGGACAGTAGACGACAGCGAACATAGTATTAATCGTTAGCGAACGGCATGAATGACAAAGGTGACAACACCGAAGATCTCAAACGTGGAGTCATCATCAATGTTGGTCGGCGTATAATCAAGATCTTGATGGTTCATAGGAATTAAGCGAAGTTGAGGAGAGAGTTCAAGTTTTTTAACGGTAAATGAATGATCAAGATTGGCCACCACGATGTCTCCATCGCGAGCAACGATTGATCGGTCGACCACCAAAATATCGTCACAATGTATGCCGGCATCGATCATTGAGTCACCACTTGCCCTAACAAAATAGGTGGCTGTTGGGTGTTGAATACACAGCTCATTAAGGTCGAGAGCTTCTTCTGATTCGCCAAAGTCATGACTTGCTGCCATCATATTCATAGTCAATAAAACCGTTATTCTTGATTATTGTACAATAATAACATCACTTTCTATTACTGCAAACTGTTGCGATCAATTTTGATAGAAAAGAGCGGCGCAAGATATCTACTAGGATAGTTTTGACACGCCAACAAGCAATAACAAATGACGATTTCAGCAGGCTTCATGTCACAGACCTATGGCGCTTGGGGAGATATGCTAAATTGAATACGAATAAGAAAAAATTAGCATCAATGAATAAGCTATCGACTGAATTTGCACCGCGCCCCGTTTTAGACTACCCGTTTGAAATGCGGTGGAGCCCAGAACCAGGTATACCGTTCGAGGTAATTGATGGTGTCTATTGGTTGCGGGTTCCGTTGCCGATCGCCTTAGATCATATAAACCTTTGGATTCTTCGCGACGGCGATGGTTGGACTCTAGTTGATTCTGGGTATGATGCGCAGGTGTGTAAAGATGTTTGGGATACCGTGTTTGATGGCTTTTTAACTCCCGAGTCAGTAAATAAAATAATTATTACCCACTTTCATCCTGACCATATTGGTTTGGCGTCTTGGTTGGCATTACGCTGCGACTGTTCAATCCTTATTTCTGAAGGCGAGTACAGACATTACGAATCGATTATTAACCGTGATACCGATGAGTTTAAACAAGAGGCATCGGCTTTCGTTCGAGAAATGGGTTACAGCCCTACGATGGTCGAAGAGTTCGTCGGTTTTATGGAAAGTGATGATAAGCCGGTAGAATCTCGGGTGCAGCTAAGCATGTGCGAATTTATCACAGAAGGCGACCTTATTGACATTGACGGTCGAGATTGGCGAGTTATATCTGGTAATGGTCATTCTCCCGAGCACTCATGTCTGTATTGCGAGGACCTTAATACAATGATTTCAGGTGATCAGTCGATCGCTCGAATTTCTTCTAATGTGAGTGTTTACCCGTCTAATCGTCATAAAGACCCGCTTGGAGACTGGCTGGAATCGTGTGAAAAATTAAGAGATTCATTGCCCTTTGACACCCTAATGTTGCCGGCTCATCAAGAGCCATTTCGTGGAAATATTGAGCGAATGCAGCAGCTGATCGATGACCATCATGCGCAATTGAACCGTCTTCGCTTAGCCGTTGATGCGCCAATTTCGCCAGTTGAAGCGAGAGCTGTATTGTTTGATCGAGAGTTAAATGTAATCGAAACGTTGCTTGCAACTGGTGAAACTTTGGCGCACCTTAATTACCTGATGCATCGTAAAGAAATTAGTTTGGATTATGATGCACAAGGTGTTGCTCGGTATTCAGCTAGCTGATCGAGTGGCCTTCGCTGTTAAGAACCCGACTATTATCTGCTAGCTTTAATCGTAGCTGCGGCTATAAACCTATACTCGCGATGCCGAGTTGGGTCGCATTCCTTGTTTCGCCCTTTTCTTCTGTACCTGTTTTACTCTTGCGGTAACCATCTTAACGTTGTTAGCATATAGCCATCGCCTTTCGATAGTTTGAGAAAAGTTGTGTGCCTTTTCGAGGTCAACAATGACCGAAATGTGCTTGTTCGGCACTTGCTTGATGCGGCTACTTAACTGATAAAAATTAGGGTCTTTTTGGTGTAGACGAAGCGTGGTTTTTATTGCTTTAGAAGCTCGTGGGGAGTCTTTCTCGCCATAGGGTGCCTCCGCTTTTTGATAGTGTAAGTACGGGTTATGTTTACGCGCTCTAGCGGCGAGTTTTTAGAATCGTAGCGCGACTTTTTTGCGGACTTGTTGGCTATACCCAACGTATTTATCGTCCCAGATTCAATGAAAAATTGCACCCCCTATACTAGCCTGTAGCTAAATAGGTGCATCATGAATGCGCACTATTCACATTCTTCAGCATTTGATTTTTTCTCGGGAAAAAATATATCTTCAATGCGCCGGTTAAATTGGCTAGCGATATCAAACGCCAACTGTAAGGATGGATCATGTTTCCCTCTTTCCACCGCATTTACAGCCTGTCGAGAAACCCCTATTTTGTCTGCAAGTGCTTGTTGAGACCAATCTTGCTCAGCGCGTAATACCTTAATTCGATTATTCATTGTCTTTCCAAATTAACAATTGCACTATCAGTCCATGACTACCAAATACAACAGGGGTTACTAATGCTAGATCTACCGGAGGCATAGGAAACTTCATTGCCAACATTCCGTATATAAATGAAGAAACGCAGAGCGTGCCTAATGTCCATAAAAATGCCTCTCCAGTGAGTGCTTTCATGTATTCATCAAGCGCTTGATATCGAGCTCTAAAAATGAAAAAACCCCAAACTAGAGGCAATCCTGGAAAAAGAGTGACCACAATTTTTAGCCAAGTTGGCATATCTAATAGTTCTAAAGAAAATGTTTGCACCGCAATCAGGATGAGAAATAACACCATCGCAATCATAAAACGTTTTAAGTACACAGTGTCTTGTTTAGATTTTTCCATAATAATATTCTCCTAATTGTACTTGCCCTTATTTTGATGAGCTAAGCAAACCTTAATGACTCACAAACCTGACATTATGTAAGTTTAAGCTGACATAATGTCAGCGTGACACGACCATGTCAAGTAAACCTGACAAAAAAGATTGTTAGCTCATTTTTTACGCTAAAATTGAAGCTTAAATGGTAATTTGATTGACCAAGAGGAGGGAGTAGCGTAAAAATCAACCTCTCGATTCTATAGCGACAGAGAAAGTTTAAGCAATTAAACATCTCAAGTGAAAACGATGTAGGCTAAGAATCATTCACCTGCTTAGGTATTGCTAACGCACCTAATTTCAGGGAATAGAGTCAGTTACTTTCAGGCAACAGGGTTTATAGGTATGAAAGAGTCTAGGTAAAATAAAAATACACGTTGCCTCATATTTTTCATATTGACATCTCTTTTATATCTTGAATTCAACTAATAAGAGCAATCAGCTGCCCGAGGCTGCACGTCTGTTGATCGCTCTAAGCCGTAAAGGCGCTAAAAGTTGCTCGCCGCTAGGCCGTTTTTATCGCCAATGGCAAAAGCTTGCAGGTACATTTATTTGGCTAAATCGAGCATGTCTACCTGTTTGTAAGCAGCGCCGAAGTTAATCGATATATGTGAATTAGTTGGATAAACCAATATCGATAAGCTTAAATAGCGAGTTGAATTATCAATATCGTTTTTTAAAGATACTCTATGCCCATGTTGCTAAACAGTAGAGCGGTTGCTTATTAGTCGTTGTGGCAAGCCTTGCTTGTATTCCTTCATTGCCAAATCAAATATTTGGGTGCTGCAAACCGTTTTGAACATCGCATTTACATGGCGGTAAAAAATTAAATCGTGTTGTAAATTCTGACCCCACATATCAGGCAGATCTACTTTGTTAACTTTTAATTCGATCGCTAATCCAGCCGTTAATTCGACTAGTAATAAAGTAAAGCTTAAGTAATTACCTCGACGTTGCGCAAACGCTTGGGCGGGTGTTAAGTTGGCGTTTATGTCGTAGCTTAGTTTATGTCCGTTAGGGTCAATAAGCCATTGCGCCAATTCACGTGCGTTTCGGTTTAGATCAGATGAGTCATATTTTTCGCTTATAGTCTCGCAAACATGATCGGGTATACGATATATCTACTCGATGGCATCGGGATGGTTGTCAGCAAGTGATGCTTCGTAGTTCAGGACCGAAGAGATCACATCTTCAGTAGGGTTGATAGTCGATTGCTTGAGCATGCTGACAACATTAACATTAACAACGACAACACGCACAGACCACGCATAAGTTTACTCAAGGGAATAAGCCTCTTGGGTAAAGACGTAAGACTCAATGCGAAGCGGATGGCCAACATGTACCTAAGGTATTATTTAATTAATGTTAGTTACGCTTTTGCCTATAAAAAGCCTGTATTTTTTTCGATAATTTTTAATAGAAAAAAGATATGAGTTGATTAGCGTTTGGGTATTCTAAAACAAATTCTCTTACGATATGCCTAGCTTAAATTACCATCGCCACTAACAAAAACGATACAGTTCTT
>JBLHRL010000051.1:0-22090 GCA_047625975.1 Arenicella sp. | reverse complement strand
CCTTTTCATATTGATGACCAAACTGCCCTGATCGCATTATGGCAAGAGGTTGGTTTAGCGACACCACAAAATGATCCGCGCAAAGACATTCAACGTAAGCTGGACGTTGATCCTGAGTTGTTATTCGTTGCTACCGAGAATGGCCTCATCGTTGGCTCAGTGATGGCTGGCTATGAAGGCCATAGAGGTTGGATTAATTACTTGGCTGTATCACCAGATTTCCAGCGTCAAGGTATTGCTAGTCAATTGATGGGGCGGGCAGAGTCCGACTTATTACTTAAAGGCTGCCCTAAAATAAACTTACAAGTGCGCGCTATTAATCATAGCGTGTTGGCTTTCTACGCGGCACTTGGATATTTAGATGATAATGTCATCGGCTTAGGCAAAAGATTGATGCAAGACCACGACTAGCTCGTGACAAGTGATAGAGTTACTGGCTAATTTGCCAGCGATTTGAGCTCGGAGGCTAAATTGAATTCAAGCGCATAGTGCTCTGATCCGGCATAAGAAAAGTGGCGTTTATCTCGGTACAAGATAACCTCGTCTAATTTTGTCATGCAGTGTTGATCATCACAGAGTTTTTCGTCAAACCAATAAACTGAAGTTCCTCGGACGACTAATGCCGACATCAATTTTGTCACATTCTTTGATTTGCTTTTTGTAATCCGAATAGCCAATACGACAATCGAGCCTATCACCGTTGTCGATTAGCTATTGACCTCGCTGCATGCGTCATGGCAATTGGCAATGTTAAATTCTAGTGCTGGCGGCGGCGCAACCACCACTACCTTTTTTCCCGCCGCCCGTATTCGATTAATCATGGCTGTTAAACGGTTTGCGATATCGTCAATGTTCAGTGACTTTAGTTCGACCAAGTTGCCATCGCTTGTCAGTTGTTTTGGCATGCTAAGTATGTGTTCCCAACGCGATGCGAGTACCACTAGCTCGATGCTCTTGTTATTGATCGCGTAACGCTCTACCTGACTGTTGAAGTTAATACAATCTTGCCCCACCTTTGGCCGTGCTTGGGCCGCGAGTAAAAGCTGATTCCGCTGATCGGTAAACAGGTGTATTTTGCAGCTTGAATTATGCTGTCTGACGCGCTTATTTTTAGCCCCGGCGCTAGGTGCATTGCGTACGAATCGCCCCACAATAGGGTGTCGGGACTTCGCTGGTCTTACATTCGTTGATGCTCTCAAAATTCGTCGATGAGCATTCTTGGCTAAGCCCATTATTATCTCGAAAAAGAGCTTGATAGCCAGCGCCACTTGATAGATAGGATAAGCCGACGCTGATTAATAGAAATAGTATCGATAATAAAACGAGCGGTTTAATGCTGGCCGAATGAGGTTTATCTGTTATCCGGAACCTTGCTTCGACAAAGTAATACAGAGCGCAAGCAATAGCTATCGAGCCGAGTACGGCCATCAATCTGTATGGCCACCAAAAATTCTCACCACTAATATTGGCGTTGTTCAGAAATGCCACAACCGGCCAGTGAACTAAGTATAACGAATACGATACGGTGCCTACTTGAGCTAAGGCATAAACAAGCCTTCCGCGATTTAGCCAAGCTGGGCGCGTTGCAATAATCAGTGCGGTGGCGAACACCGTTGTGATTAAATTGAGCTTACCTGTCGCAAAATTTGGTGATGTAAAAAAACTGCCAGGGTGCCAGCTATTAACGCTACTGGTGCCACTAAAGAACGACACCAGTTTGGAATTAAATAGTCGCGTTTGATCAACGCCAACGGCAGTATCGAGCCTATGCCCAGCCACAATATTCGTGCCGGTGTAAAGTAAAATACCGAGCCCGGCCTAGCCTCGAACATTAGCAAGTAGGTACTAAGGCTGATTACGGTAAAAAGCGCGATCAAGCCAAACCACATTTTCTTGGGCACTATTGCCAGCAAGGCAGGCATACGCAGGTAATATTGCTCTTCTATCGATAAAGACCAGGTATGAAGAAGTGGTTTTAGCTGGGCAGAAGCCGCAAAGTAACCAGTCTGACGCCAAAGTACGAAATTAGCCGAGAAGGTCATTGCGCCCCAGAGTTGTTGTAGAAACTCTCGCTGCTCTGAGTAGCTTAATATCCATGGCGCAAGCAAACAGCAGAGCACGAAGACAGCAAAACACGAAGACTAGATAAGCGGCGGGTAGTAAGCGCCAAGCACGGCGCAGGTAAAATTCAGCAAAAGAAAAATTATTGTTATTGAGTTGTCTGGTGATTAAAAAACCTGAAATCAGGAAAAATATATCAACGCCCAGAAATCCATTTTCAATTAGAAATAGTCGAGCATGATAGAAAACAACTAGTAAAACGGCGACACCACGCTGGGCTTAAACATCAATGCGATAATTCATCGTGTCTGTTTAGACCGTCTCTATTTTTCTAAAAAATCAATTAATCGCTGTTTTTGCGCCATAGCATCGCTATACCCAAGGTCAATTAGCTCTTGGCAAAAGTTTTTAGTAAACATTAAGTAGCTAATCAAGCGTCGGCTATTGGCCTTGGCCATACCGAGAAACCGTAAGGCGATACGAAAGCTCTTCGGTAATTCTAAAAAGTGCTTCATGGCTATATTGGCGATGTCCTTAGATGGACTAATTACCAAGTGCTCAATCACCTTTAGCCCCTCTGGGCTACCCGACTCAGCTTCTATGACCATGCGGTTCGTGCGTTCCATGCGTTCGATGTCTGAATGCAAGCTATTGAGGAATAATGTGTCTAAAACGTAGCCAGAAATCTGCCCCAATGACGGGCGATATTTTGGTGGTTCTGGTAGGCCAAGCTCTTTTTCCATGCGTAGGCCGATGATTAGGATCTTTTCGGCGCCGAGGTGAAGTGCTGGGCTAATTGGCGATGTCTGCCGCATAGAGCCATCACCAAAGTGTTCACGGCCTAATTTTACTGATGGAAAGAGTACAGGTATCGCTGACGAGGCCATTAAGTGGTCAATATTCATTTTTTCACGCACGCCTTCACGGTGGGTGCGAAGCCAGTCTTGAATTTCGGCTGCACCGTCATAGAAAGTGGTCGATTCGCCTGAAGTGTAGCTACATGCGGTTAGGCAGTATGCGTGCAGCTCGCCGGTCTCAATAGACTTGTCTATATTATTGAAATCAATATATTTACCGAGTAACTCCCGCAATGGTTGATTGTCTAAAATAGAGCTTGGCCCTTTGTGCCGATCACCAGGACCGAGATTTGTCCATGTCCAATGACTGATTCGCTTAATCAAGTTTTTGGCATCTGAGTAGAACACGTGATGTAATTCAAAGTTTGACCAAACGCTTTCTATTCTGCGAACGCCTTGGTGAAAATTTGATGCGTTCGATGCTAAAGCTACGGTATTGATAGAGCCGGCCGAGGTTCCACAAATAATTGGGAACGGATTATGACAACCCTCAGGTAAAATCTCGGCAATCGCTTTGAGTACACCGACTTGGTAGGCGGCTCTGGCACCACCACCGCTAAGCAGCAGGGCCGAGCGATAATTAGTGGTTTTTTTTGAGTCTACATCGGCCATACTTTATTGCTTATTTATGCGGTTAGGACAGTGGCTATCCTACGGCAGGAACCTCTTGGCCGCGACGACCACGCAATGGAATGCGAGGCGCCTTTTGCGGCTCGCTATTGCGTTTTTCCATAGCGGCTACTTTAGCCGCTTCACGTTCTTCCGGCGACTGTACTGGCTCACTAGAATGTTCGGGTTGTTGCTTAGGCATTCTATTGGGATTGCCCTTTTCCCGACGTTCGCGATCACCACGACTTTCTTCACCACCATTGTCATGACTCGGCTTAGCGTCGCGGCTAGAGCTATTGTCACGACTTGGTTTACTCTCTCGACTGGGTTTGCCGTCACGAGGAGGCCTTGCGCTGCGGCCGCCAGTTGGCTTGCCGTCCCGTTTTGGGCCGCCTTTACCGCGGCTATCACGCTTACGGTTTGATTTAAGGTTCGATAAGTCTGGAACTACGGCATCTTTAAACATTAGCTCTGCAATATCTCGCTCAACCGGAATGGTGTGCTCGATGAACTGCTCGATGTCCATAATGTTCATTGCGTAGGTTTCGCAAATTAAACTCATTGCCGTGCCACTTGCGCCAGCACGAGCGGTTCGGCCAATACGATGAACATAGTCTTCGGCATCACCAGGCAAGTCAAAGTTAACTACAAAATGCACATCTGGGATATGCAAACCACGCGCAGCAACATCGGTTGCGATCAAAACGTTAACGTCGCCGTCTTTGAACCGCTGCAAAAGCGTTTCGCGTTTTTTCTGTGGCACATCGCCAGACAGCATGGCGCATTTAAAACCATTTGCCGTTAACCATGCATCGATTTTTTCAGCCATGTGTTTGGTATTGATAAATACTACGCAGCGCTCGTTGTTGGCTTGTTGCAGTAGACCCATCAATAACGGAATTTTTTCTTCATTGGACGGCATGTAAGCGATTTCAGTGATTCTATCGCCCGTTATCTCCGCCTCAATTTTGACCACTTCAGGTTCACTCATATGCTCGTAGGCAAGCTCGCCAACACGTGCAGACAAGGTCGCCGAGAACAATAAATTTAGACGTTCGCTAGGCTCCGGCATGGCACGAAATAAGTAGCGAATGTCGGCGATAAAGCCTAGGTCGAACATGCGGTCGGCTTCATCAAGGATGATTACTTCCAAAGCGTCGAGTGCAAACACGCCTTGCTTGAAATAGTCAATGATGCGTCCAGGAGTGCCAATTAAGATGTCAACACCAGATTCAATATGGGTGCGCTGTTTTTCGTAATCAGTGCCACCGTATGCCAAGGCCATTTTTAGCCCGGTATGCTCGACTAATTGTTTGCCGTCTTCATGTATTTGAATCGCTAATTCGCGAGTAGGGGCAACCACCAAAGCGCGAATCGGGTTTTTCTTTTTCGATTCTTTGCGCTCTTCGTTCAATAGTTTATGAAAGCATGCAATCAAAAACGCCGCCGTTTTACCGGTGCCAGTTTGAGCTTGACCACTTACGTCCTTGCCCTGTAGGGCAATCGGCAGAGATATCGCTTGAATCGGCGTGCAAAACTCGAAGCCAATGTCATCGATGCCTTTTTGAACGTCTGGATGAATGTCTAACTCGGAAAATCGAGTATCGCTTAAATGTTTATCGGTCATGATTTTATGAACACTAAATAAGTTAGCCCTAGGAAGGGTTGCTTCTGATCGCTACAATGCGGCTGAACGTTATCAGCAAAATGAGCAGCAAGAGATCCTCGGTACGGCTATTTTGGGTTGAACTGGCGTCATGCGGTATGCGCGATAATCATCTTTCGTCTAGCAGTTGACTGTTATGGTGCGGTCATTCTCTGCGATTCGAACGGTGATATTAGTCGAAGACCAATTCCAGAATTTTTGTACTTGCAATATGCAAAATAATCCGCACACTATACCCTAATTTCCAAATAAATAGGCGAATAAGTTATGTCCCAAAACACCGTTGAGATCACCGATTCTAGCTTTGAATCAGACGTATTGAAGGCTGACAAGCCTGTACTTGTTGACTACTGGGCCGAATGGTGTGGTCCATGCAAGATGTTAGCTCCAATTTTAGAGGAAGTGGCTGTTGAATACGGCGACAAATTAACCGTTGCTAAGCTTGATATCGACAGTAATCCAAACACCCCACCTAAGTTTGGCATTCGAGGTATTCCTACTTTAATGTTGTTCAAAGAGGGCGACGTTGCAGCAACCAAGGTTGGTGCTATGTCTAAGTCTCAACTCACTGCATTCATCGACGAAAATATTTAATTTAGATATACTGTCGAGGCAGTGGTGCATCAAAGCACTGCGCGTCACTGCCAATTTTTACCCAGCAAGCTGCTTTCTAGTGGCCGAACCTGATAGCGCTTATCATACTCAAAAGCCGGTTAATAATGCAGGCTCTAATCGACTAGACATTTAACCAAGTAGCATGATATTGTCTCTTTAGATTCGCAGTCGCCGAATCCTATTCCCAAAAAGTTTCCCAGCGCGCCGATAGCGGCTAGCTAAATTCAATTAGTTGTTTGTAATTGCGATTGGTTAAAGCGTCAGTTTAGGATCCTAATCGAAGAATGACGAGCAAACACTTGCTGTCGACCATTTCCATTAAGATAAAAACACTTGGGCTTTATAATTCATGAAGTGTGGCTTGTTCATCTGCACACCTCATCTGCTAATAACTCCACTTAAAAACCATTAAGCACTATGTCAGCATCCTTAACCGATCTTAAAAAGAAAACCGCCACTGAGCTAACCGAAATTGGTCGCTCAATGGAGCTAGACGGCCTTGGCCGTATGCGCAAGCAAGACCAAATTTTCACTATTTTGAAGTCTCTTGCCAAGCAAGGCGAAGACATTGAAGGCGGAGGTGTTGTCGAGATTTTACAAGACGGCTTCGGCTTCTTACGATCTGCCGATAGCTCGTACTTAGCTGGCCCTGATGATATTTATGTATCGCCAAGTCAGATTCGTCGCTTCAATTTACGCACTGGTGATACGGTAGTTGGCCTAGTTCGCCCACCGAAAGACTCAGAACGCTATTTTGCTTTACTGAAAGTTGAAACCATTAATGGCTCGACCCCAGAAGAAGCTCGAAATAAAATCTTGTTTGAAAACCTTACGCCGTTACACCCGAACAAGCGCATGAAGCTTGAGCAGGAAAATGGCACTTCGGAAGATTTAACTGGGCGAGTGATTGACCTTATGGCACCACTTGGTAAAGGTCAGCGTGGCTTGATCGTTTCGTCACCGAAAAGTGGCAAAACGGTAATGCTGCAACAAATTGCCCAAGCAATCACCGCGAATAACCCAGATGTTGAACTAATGGTGTTGTTAATCGATGAACGCCCAGAAGAAGTAACTGAGATGCAGCGTACTGTGCGCGGTGAAGTTATATCATCAACCTTTGATGAACCGGCAGCAAGGCACGTACAAGTTGCTGAAATGGTGATCGAAAAAGCCAAGCGCTTAGTCGAACATAAAAAAGACGTGGTTATTTTGCTCGACTCGATTACTCGTCTTGCGCGCGCTTACAACACCGTAGCACCAGCGTCTGGCAAAGTTCTAACCGGTGGTGTAGATGCAAATGCATTGCAACGCCCGAAACGTTTCTTTGGTGCCGCTCGTAATATTGAAGAAGGTGGTAGTCTAACGATTCTAGCCACAGCATTGATAGAAACTGGTTCAAAAATGGACGAAGTTATCTACGAAGAATTTAAGGGCACTGGTAACATGGAAGTGCATTTAGAGCGTAAGATCGCCGAAAAGCGTATTTACCCATCGATTGTTGTTAATAAGTCATCAACCCGCCGCGAAGAACTTTTGATGGACCCTGAAGAACTGCAAAAAGTATGGGTTTTACGCAAGTTGCTCCACCCTATGAGCGAATCTGATGCGATTGAATTTTTGCTGGATAAACTTAAAGCGACTAAAGCCAATGCTGAATTTTTTGGTTCGATGAAGCGCTAAGATACATCTGCTAGACCTAACGACATTCGCGTTGTTAGGCTAATAAGTTAAAAAAAGAGCATGGCTGTTATGGCAATGTTCTTTTTTTGTGCTTACTGTGCAGCGCCCAACGGTGATCAGTCTTTACAGGCTTTTTCCAGCACTTTCAAAAGCGCCTCATGTTCACCGCCGCGCAGGCTCTCTTTTACCGGGCCTATTCTCGGGTGGCAATGCAGCTCCATCGGCATTGCTAAGGGCTCAGCGGTGTAAACAACGCCGCCAGCACTATCCACATGTCCCACAACCATCTTTGATGCGTCGCCGTTGATTAGTAAGTCTTGGTGCCCCATGCCTTGCCCTGCAATGATGTTATCAATGCCGTCAAAGTCGCTGCGATCGTAGATATGAATATGTCCGCTTAAAAGCGTTTTGGCATCTACTGATTTAAGTGATGCAATTAGCCAATCGCGCTCGCGAGAACTGCCAATATCATGATGACTGTTTTCTACCGGGTCGTGTAAGGGGCGATGGGTAAATGCAACGGTATCTGTATAATTATTGTCACTGGTCATCAGTTTAAGCAGTTCACCACGTGAGCCAGCCCCATAGGGTAGTATATTGACGGCTGTATCAATATTTACGAAGCGAGTTTTACCAATATTAAAAACATTATTTAGAGGCCCAATTTCATCCGTAAAACGGCTATAAATTGCGCCGTTATTATGATGATCGTGATTACCAATAGTGACATAAACCGGTAACGGCGCATTATTAAATGCATCAATCGAACGCTGGTAGTCGCCATCTTGATAGTTGAAGTCTCCTAGATGTAAGAGAAATTTGGCTCCTAAATCATGTGCTCGCTGAATGCACCAGACTAACTCCTTATCGCCACCTGTATCGCCTATCGACGCAAAGGTATATTGGCTGACTTCTGGCAATTTCCATTGCAGGGTAATAATGCTTTCTGATTTTGTTTCGATGCTCACTGATCGCTTCGTTTTATCAGACATTTCGCTAATGATCACATCATCAGTAACACTGCTAAGCACCGCGTCTGGGGAAATGTTTGATATTGAAATAAGCAGCTTATTAGGCCCTTTGGTTTGCAGTACTAAGCTAGGCTGCGGCGCGAACGCTCTAAAACTGGCGCTGTAATTGTTTTGCTCAGATGGTTTGGGTAACGGTGTTTGTATTAAATCGGTTCCATATGCTTGCTCAATCGTATCGATTTGAAACTGATTACTTATCGCTAATGGGTTCCAATGCAGCGTTGGAAGGCGTATTCCGCGTTGATAACTATAGGCGCTCAAGGCTAAACCCGTCATACCTAGCGCTGAGAATCCTAAATAACGCAACATCTGTCGACGAGTAGTCATTAGCTTATTAACTTCCTATGGATGGTTTTTACGGATCTTAAAAATAAACACGGCTCGCTGACCAACGCCGTTAATAATCTTCTCTGGCGCACCATGGTGATACGAAAGTGTTTGCCGTGCAAGATTTTCATGGAAGTCATTTGGCTTCAGTGATAAAGCTACGTAATCAAAACTATTAATGTGTTTGCTCGCTATATGTGACTCGAGTTGTAAGGTCGTATAGGCATCATTCAGTCGGTCGTTGTGACCACGGCTAGCATAGTAAATTATAAGCGGATCATTGCTGAAAATATGTGAAGTGTCCGCCAGCTGATGTTTGATCCAAAGTCCAGTCTCTTTGATATGGATTTTCTTAGTTCTTACGTCTAAGCCTTCGACCGAGGTAGCTGTCATTAGTAAGATAGCCAAAGTAGCGAAGCCTCGCTTAGTAAGATTAAAGTGTTTGAAGCCCTTCAGCATTCGGTCAATTACAAATGGAGATAGTAGTAAAAGCGTCAGTGCAGATGCCATAGTGTAGCGACTTACTAAGAAATTGTTGTACAGGCTATAAGCCACCAATAGGCAAATATTAGAGAGCACATAGACTGACCAAACGCGCTTTATTAGCTCATTTTTAAAGCCTATATTTTTAATGTATGCGTAGAGTGCAAAAAAGAAATAAAACACCGCCATACGGCGAATCAGTTCGTAGGCGACACTGCCGAGGTTGCTGAAAATAACCCCTAGATAGTTCCAAGTCGTTAGCTCAGCGCCACCTAATTCTTCTTGCGTATTGAGTATAAATAAATCAAATACGTTGTGAACATCTTTGCCCGTAGACCTTGCGGCCTCAATTAGGCCGGCATATTTATCGGTGATATACCAAATAGTTAGACCGACTGAAGCGATAAGCAGTACCGCAGATAAGATCATTAGTACCAATCGCCGATGCGGAATTTCGGTTGCCGTGAATAATATTAGAAAATAGGGCGCTATCAATAAAAAGGCGATGCCTTCAAAGCGAAATAGGCAGCTGAGCGCGGCAAATACAAGCCATCCAATTAGGTGGCGTTTATCCAAGCTGCTACAAAATCTAAAAATAAAATACAGTGACCACAAGTAGCAGCTTAGGTAGCCAAAGTCGCGGATTATAAATGAACGGTATTTCGTGATACTTGGAAAAAACAAGATCACCAACATCGCGATCAGAATAATACGTCGATTATTGCTTGATAACTCGGCAACAATGCAAACGAATGCTAACGTCAAGGATGTTGCCAGAGCGGTGTTAAGCAAGAATGCTGCGTTTTCGACGCCTAGAAATGTGATTTTGGCTGTGGCCGCGATGAACACCGCATAGTAAGGCCAGCTATAGGTTTCAAATGCCTTCGACCAATGACCATCAAGCATCATTTGCGCAAGGTTTAGGTAAGTGACGCCATCATTATTGATCACTGGATCAATGTTCAAACACCACATTGAAACGGCAATGTTGGCTAGCACCATGAACAGTACTAGAAGCGGTCTATCTCGATATAGTTGATACATTAGGGCGGCAACATCAATATTTTTTCGTGGTGTTTAGATAGGCCTATTTGATGACACTATTCGAGTGAATTTTTGCTGAGTGCGTAAGCGAGTTGGCTCGCCTCTCGACAGTCAGTATATTGCTTATCTGTTTGCTTTTAAACTTAGCTGTTATGATCGTATTGATGAATGTTTTCAGCTTCTGCTTGATACTTAACATCTCCGCTAATATTAGCATACACGCAATAGTACAACACCATTTCTTGAGGTCGATTGATGCAGCAAATAAGTAATAAAATTCTGGTAACTGGAGGCGCGGGCTATATTGGTAGCCATACGGTAGTGTCTTTAGTTGAACAAGGTTTTGAGGTTGTAGTGCTGGACAACTTCAGTAATAGTCGCCCGATGTCTATGCGCCGAGTGGAACAAATTACCGGGGTTAAAGTAGAGGTTATTAACGCCGATTTGCGAAATGAGCAGCTTATGAAGGCCGCTTTTAGGGCGCATAAGTTTGATGCCGTAATTCACTTCGCTGGTTTGAAAGCGGTAGGTGAATCGATTCAACAGCCGCTGCGTTATTATCAAAACAATGTTGATGGCAGTCTGCAGCTGTTGAAGGCAATGAGCGACAGTGCTTGTAAGAAAATTGTATTTAGTTCTTCGGCGACCGTCTATGGCGACCCGAGTTCAGTGCCGATTACTGAATCTTTTCCGCTCAGCGCAACTAACCCGTATGGTCAAAGTAAGTTGATGGTCGAAAATATACTTCGCGACCTTTTTTCATCTGATAAGGATTGGCAAATTTCTATTCTGCGTTACTTTAATCCAGTAAGCGCCCATGAAAGCGGCGTTATTGGTGAAGACCCGAATGGAATTCCTAATAATTTGATGCCCTATATTTCTCAAGTTGGAGTCGGGCGTCTTGAATGTTTATCTGTTTATGGTGATGACTATGACACTCCCGACGGTACCGGGGTTCGTGATTACATCCATGTTGTCGATTTAGCCGACGCCCATATAAAGGCGTTAAAGGCGCTCAACAGTAATCATGGTTGTCAGTCATATAATATTGGTACTGGTAGAGGTTATTCAGTTTTAGAAATGGTGAAAGCTTTTGAGCGTGCTAGCGGTCAAGCTATTAAACTTAAGATTGTACCGCGACGAGCTGGTGATATAGCCAGTTGTTATGCCGACACTGGTAAAAGTGCGCAAACGTTAGGGTGGCTGGCAAAACGTAACCTCGATGATATGATGCGCGATCTTTGGCACTGGCAGCAAACAAATCCGAACGGCTATAATTGACCGCGAGCATCATTAGCGTAAGCGCGAGTAATTTAATAAAGTAAGTTAGATCGAAATCAAAGGACACTAAGGAACATTAACATGACCGATACAAACGAGTATACGCCGCCGAAAATTTGGAAGTGGGCATCTGAAAATGGTGGTCAGTTCGCCAAAATAAATCGTCCAATCGCAGGCGCTACTCATGAGCAAGCGTTAGCGGTTGGTGAGCACCCTTTACAGCTATATTCGATGGCGACACCGAACGGTGTGAAGATCACTATCATGCTTGAAGAGCTTCTGGCGCTGGGCCATAGCGGTGCCGAGTACGATGCCTTTCTAGTTAATATTACTGAAGGCGGTCAATTCGGTAGTGGCTTTGTTGGTTTAAACCCTAATTCGAAAATTCCCGTATTGGCTGATCATTCAGGTGACCAACCAATACGAGTGTTTGAATCTGGCGCTATCTTGCTCTACTTAGCTGAAAAATTTGATGCGTTTCTTCCCAAAGATCATCAGCAGCGAACTGAATGTTTGAACTGGTTGTTTTGGCTAATGGGTAGCGCACCTTACTTAGGCGGTGGTTTTGGTCATTTCTACAGTTATGCACCGGTCAAAATTGAGTATTGTATTGATCGTTTTAGTATGGAAGTTAAGCGCCAACTTGACGTATTAGATCGCCACCTAGCCGATAATAAGTATATGGCTGGTGATGAATACAGTATCGCCGATATAGCGATTTGGCCGTGGTATGGCGGCGTGATTAATAACGTCGTTTATGAGGCGGCAGAATTTTTACAGACTCACACCTACACTCATTTGAATCGCTGGGTCAAAGAAATTGGTCAGCGCGACGCGGTGAAGCGCGGCAAAATGGTGAATCGGGCTTGGGGTGAACTGAGTTCACAGCTGCGTGATCGCCATGATGCCAATGACTTTGAACTTCGAACCCAGGATAAACTCGAGGCGGCCGCTGAAGGCAATTAGACGGTCAAGACCAAACCTAGAGTAAAGACTTATAAAAGAGTTTAATGCAACGCTCGGGGTACTATTGGTGATCCGAGTTTTTTTGACTATCTCGCAGCATAAGGCCGTATTTTTATGGAATTAGTCGGTGCTTTCTTTCATAATCAGCGACCAATTTTATTACTCTGTCGCTCTAAATGTTGTCTATTGAAAATCGAATTGCCAAAGAATTAGACGTTCAGGCAAAGCAAGTTATTGCCGCTATTGCACTTCTTGATGAAGGCTCTACGGTGCCATTTATATCGCGTTACCGCAAAGAAGTCACAGGTGGTCTAGACGACACTCAGCTGCGTAGCCTCGAAGAACGTTTGAAGTATTTACGTGAACTAGAAGATCGTCGCGCCAGTATTCTTAATAGTATTGAGGAACAAGGTAAGTTGACCGACGATCTCAGTAAAGCGATCACCTCAGCTGAAACTAAAAATACTCTGGAAGATCTTTATTTGCCCTACAAGCGTAAGCGCAGAACAAAAGGGCAGATCGCAATTGAGTCTGGCTTAGAGCCGCTAGCCGATGCGCTGCTTGCTGACCCAAGCCTTGAGCCTGAAGTCGAGGCCGTGAAATATCTAACCACTGCCGCTTCGGTTACCGAGGCTCCTATTGCTGTGGTTACCGACACTCCTATTGCTATAGTTACCGACATTAAAGCCGCGCTTGATGGCGCGCGAGCAATTTTGATGGAGCGCTTTGCCGAGCATGCAGGCCTACTGGCAGCGACTCGTTCTTTACTCGAACAGCGTGCAATTGTTTCGGTCAATGTCGCTAAGGGCAAAGAGCAAGAGGGCGCCAAGTTTCAAGATTACTTCGAGTATCAAGAGCCTTACAAGAATATTCCGCCTCATCGGGCGCTGGCGATTTTTCGCGGTCGCAACGAAGGTATTTTGATGTCGACGCTTGATCTAGAAACCCCCGAGGGTGGTTGGCTCGGTGTGTTAGCTCATCCCTGCGAGGTGATGATTGCCAAGCAATGGGGTATAACGCCCCAGGGTCGCCCCGCCGACGCTTGGTTAGTGCAAGTTGTGAGTTGGACATGGCGCATTAAAATGTTGTTGCACATCAGCGGCGACTTAATGTTTAGCTTACGAGAAAAGGCCGAAGCTGAAGCGATCCGAGTATTTTCAATGAATCTCAAGGACCTACTTTTGGCGGCCCCAGCTGGCGCTAAGGCGACATTGGGCCTAGACCCCGGAATACGTACGGGTGTAAAAATCGCGGTGGTTGACAGTACTGGGCAATATTTAGATCAGGGTACTGTTTACCCGCATGCGCCAAAAAATCAATGGGATGCTTCGATTGCCGAAATAGCCATGCTGGCTAAGAAACATAATGTTGAATTGCTCGCTATTGGCAACGGTACTGCATCACGCGAGACCGATAAGTTAGCGGGCGATTTAATCAAAAGACACCCAGAATTAAAGCTCACTAAAATTATGGTCAACGAAGCCGGCGCGTCGGTCTATTCTGCATCTGAGTTTGCGGCACGTGAATTTCCAGATCTGGATGTAACCATTCGCGGTGCGGTTTCTATTGCTCGTCGATTACAAGATCCATTAGCGGAGTTAGTTAAAATTGAACCCAAGTCTATAGGTGTCGGTCAATATCAACACGATGTAAATCAATATCAGCTCGGCCGTTCTCTAGATGCGGTAATCGAAGATTGTGTAAATGACGTTGGCGTCGACTTGAACATGGCATCAATGCCACTACTTAAGCGGGTATCAGGATTAAATGAAACCATCGCTGGAAATATTGTCGCGCATCGCAACCTTCACGGCCGTTTCACCAGTCGCGAAGAATTGAAATCAGTACCGCGTCTAGGCGATAAAACCTTCGAGCAGGCGGCTGGTTTTTTACGCATTATTGTTGATAACACTAACCCTCTAGATGCTTCTGGTGTACACCCTGAAGCCTACTCGTTGGTGGCTACGATTGCGGCCTCAAAGGGGCGCGTTGTCGACTCGATTGTTGGTGATAGCGTATTTTTAAGGTCTTTGAATCCAGAAGACTTCGTTACTGAAAAGTTTGGTCTACCGACGATTACTGACATCATCAGTGAACTCGATAAACCGGGTCGTGACCCTCGACCTGAATTTAAGACAGCGAGTTTAAAAGATGGCGTAGAAAACATTAAAGACTTATCTGAAGATATGATTCTTGAGGGAACCGTTACTAATGTGACTAACTTTGGAGCTTTTGTCGACGTTGGTGTGCATCAAGACGGCTTAGTGCATATTTCCTGTTTAGCCGACAAATTTGTTGATGATCCACACCAGGTGGTGAAAGCCGGTCAGATCGTAAAAGTTAAAGTGCTTGAGGTTGATATCCCGCGTAAGCGCATAGCGTTAACGATGAAGTTACAAGAGACTAAGCAAGATCGTAAAGACCGCGGCGACTACACTGGCCATAAAAAGTCAGCCGTAACTAAGCCAGCCGTAACTAAGTCGCAGCCGAAAAAACAGACTCGTCAGGCGCCGAATGCAAAGCCTATGACCAATAACGCAATGGCCGAAAAATTAGCGGCCGCGTTTAAGAAGTAATATTTTTTCAAAGGCCCATGTCAACCCTTAGATTAGACCTTAGTCTAATTTAGGGTTTCTGCTGTCAACCCTTAGATTTAACTACTTACAAGGTCTTTGTAGCATCACCGTTTATCTCAAGTGTTAGAAAACTCTTCTAGAAAGATTTTAAGTATTTGATTTTGTGTGTTTTAATTCAGACAGGACGCCTGAGAAAAGAAGATTTACAGAACAGAGAAGTCACTCAAAAACCTTGTTTAGGTATTAGGTAGGGTAGGGTCAGGGTTCCTGAGTAACCTCAACGTTCCGACTTTAGTCTAACTCATATCTAGAAGCGGAATCAATAGATAAACATTAACTATGAACAATTGGTAAAGATGAAAAGTGTTGTTTTTTAGCGACAATTGTTAAACGTGTCGATATCATTTCTAGCAACATGCTGGGCCAGTGTGATCTAGCTAGACGATACTATCTCTGTCATTAGCCTCGCAATCTTAATGGCACATACGTTGACGTGCGGGCGCCTATATTGGGTAATCAGTGGTCTATGAATCAGTAGCAGAGTTAATCTGCATGCTCTGACTGGTCACGGTTTTACTACTCGAGTCAAATTCAATATTTGATCTAGATTCATCTTTGCCGCGGCAACATAAAAACCAATGTGATACCCAACCTAAAACGAACGAGGCGATAATCCAAAGCCAGATCTGAAAAAATAAATACGTCATAAGTGTTTCTTTAATATGTTAGTTAGTAACCGTCAATTCTATACGGCGGTTTTGTGCGCGACCTTCCGCTGTGCTGTTGTCAGCAATCGGTTTGTTAGGCCCATGGCTAAAAGCAGTTAATCTTATCGCGTTTAAGCCTAAATTTATTAAGTGATCGACCACCGCCTGTGCTCGAAGCCCGCTCAACTTCATGTTAAAGCTCAAATTTCCGGTTGAGTCGGTATGGCCAGACACATCGAACTTGGCTTCGGGGCAGTAACGGGAGGCTGATTTGATTTCCTTAAGTAACCCAAAGCTACCTTCTTGAATAGTTACTTCGCCATTCATGAAGCTAATTTTTCGCTCGCTTAATAGTTGGTTTACTAAGCTTTGGCAGAGATGTAGCTTCTGCGTCGTGTCTGCAATAGCTAAACCGTTACTTACTTCCAAACCTAGTTCACTGGTTATTTGAGTGACTAGCGTTGAATTAGATTCGTGACTATTTACGGTGCCCTTGAGGCTCAATTGCTTACCCTTCAGTGACGCATTTAAGGTTTCTGACGAGAATAATTTATCCGCTAGATTAGCAAATAGGCCATTCAAGTTGGGCAGTGCTGAAGTGTTGCTTCCCACCCGTATATTGTTACTGATATTGGCCGACGAAAAAACGCTTTCGGCATCAGTGATCAGCGAATTAATGCTGTCTTGATTTGCCATTGTGCCTCGTAAAACAAGCGTATCGCCGGCAATTGTGATGTCTAGTTCAGCAGTAATTGCGGCTACCAATACCGGTTTAACATCTGAACTTATATCGACACGATTTACCCCATTGCTAAGCGCTACTTTTTGTTTCACTAGTTCGATCGCTGCTTTGTTTGGTGGTATACCGGTGACGAGGGCATCGCGGCCACGATTGGTGGTTTCAACCTTCGCCCAATTAGTACCCACTAAGGCTAGGTTGGCTTGCGCATTGCCAGCTACGTCCTCTTCAATAGCGTGCCATTTAAAAAATAATAGCGGTAAAAGTAGTAGCAGTGGCAAAAATATAAATGGCCACGCGCCGGCACATAATAGAGAACATCGTTTCATTGTTTCTCCAGTACCTAATAATGATTAGGAACCATATTGATTACGATTATGAATTCCAACCGTCTGTCTCAATTCGAATAGTTAGGGCCTAAATCAAATGTTTAAGAGTTGGTTGCTTCGAGGGCTAGTGAAAGTATCGCAATTGCAGAGCAAAACGTCTAGATAGCAGGGCCGCAATTTATACTTAAAACCATGCCGGCCGACTTTTGCCATGACAAGGGGTAGTGCCCGCTCTGTCCATGAACGGGTAACCAGTTTTTTGTCGGCTATTGCCAGTGGTTTTTCTAAGCGAGTAGTTGAGTGAAAAAATCACACAGACCTTGTTCACCATTAGATTCCCACGCTTTTAACGCGGCGGTTCCAATAACCGCAATGTCAGCATGTTCACCTATAAACTTGATGTCGTCCGAGGTGCTAACCCCAAAGCCAACGGCCAGCGGTAAGTCAGTAAATTTTCTACACCGCTGTATAAACTCGGATACGTCGGTGTTCATGCTTGTATCTGTACCAGTAACGCCTTTACGCGCAACGGTATAGATAAACCCGTCGGCGCAGTTTGCTAACTGCTTCAAACGTGCATCAGTATTAGTCGGCGTCATTAACACGATCGGCGAAAGGTCTAGTTCTTTAGCAATAGTACGCAGTTCGCCAGCCTCTTCGACCGGTAAGTCAGGCAAGATAAAACCATGCGCACCGGCATCTTGAAGCCGCTGCATGAACTTGCGATGGCCGGTTTTGAAAACGGTGTTGTAGTAGCCCATCATGACTACTTTGAATGAAAATTTAGCGGTAACTTTGGCCATAAAATCAAAGCAATCATCAACGTGTACGCCGTTGTTAATCGCTTCTTGATTGGCTTTAACGAACAACGGACCATCGGCTGAAGGCTCAGAGAAGGGGAATTGTAGTTCCACCAAGTCAATCGCAAACGAGTCCATCACTTCTAAGGCTTTCCAGTTTGCCTCGAACGAAGGGTAGCCACAGACCACATGGGTCATAATCATGGCAGGCCGTTTGCTACTGCTGAGCGCGATCTTACGTTCAGCTAGATAGTTATTTAGTGCCATAGTCTTAACCCTCCGAAGAATAGGCGTCGGCCTTTTGTTTAATAAAGTTTTTCCAATGGTCGTCGCCTAAGGCGTCGGCAATAGTAAAGATATCTTTATCTCCGCGTCCAGACATATTAATTAAGATTACGTCGTCCTTCGACATTTGCTCGGCCTCAAGAATTGCTTGTGCAAAGGCATGCGCGGTTTCTAGGGCAGGGATCAGTCCCTCTGTTCTCATGGTCACTTTCAAGGCTTCCGTGACTTGAGTGTCGGTTACTGCTTCAAATCGAACCCTGTCTTCTTCCCATAAGTGAACTAACACCGGGTTTACACCAATGTAGTCTAAGCCTGCGGCAACGGAATGGGTCTCCAGCATGTTGCCATCATCATTCTGTAGAAAGTAAGTCTTCATGCCTTGCGCGACTCCCACCGAGGCATCTTTGTAGGCTAGACGAGAAGCATGGTTGCCCTTACCTGGCCCAAGACCCCCGGCTTCGCAGCCAACTAACTGAACGTCTTTATCATCCATAAAGCCTTGAAATAGGCCAATCGCATTCGAGCCACCACCGACACACGCATAAATACGGTCTGGTAGTTTGCCTGCACTGTTAAGCATTTGCTCGCGAGCTTCGCGGCCAATGATCGATTGAAACCAGCTAACCATTTCAGGAAATGGGTGAGGCCCGCAAGCGGTACCAAGTACATAGTGAGTGTCGTCCATGTTAGTGACCCAATCGCGCAGACACTCATTAATTGCGTCTTTAAGGGTTTGTTGTCCGTCGGTTACCGCGATCACCTCTGAGCCCATGTTCTCCATCCAGAAAACATTCGGTCGTTGTCGTGCAACATCAACCGCGCCCATGTATATCCTGCTTTCAAAACCAAAGCGTGCCGCCATGGTCGCCGTAGCATAGCCGTGCTGGCCAGCACCAGTTTCGGCAATAACGCGAGTTTTGCCCATGCGCTTAACCAGTAAGCCTTGGCCCATCACGTTGTTGATTTTATGCGAGCCAGTATGGTTTAAATCTTCGCGTTTTACGTAGATCTGTGCGCCACCCAGTTTCTTAGATAAATTCTCTAGATGGGTAACGGGGGTCGGTCGGCCTGAATACGACTGCATTAGCTGCATGAATTCTTGCCAGAATGCCGGGTCCTCTTTCGCTTTGCGAAACTCTGCCTTTAGCTCTTCTATCGTGCTGTGCAGTATTTCCGGCAAAAAAGTGCCGCCATACTCGCCGTAGTAGCCTTCTCGGCCATCTTTAAAATCGAATAAATCCATAATGCTTGGAGTAAAATTGGGTCAAGACAAGGCAACGCTCTTAATATGACTCGTGCGTTGAGCCGCCTGACTTTAGTTAGAAGGGTATCGTAACATTCGAGCGTCAATGGCGTAACCATTTAAGCTCTATTTCCATGTTACTCTAGCGCCTGGTTGAGGATGTCAAAATTGGTTCTAAATATTCGATGGATTCTGTCATAGTTATCAAATTTATTTCAGCGTTGCTTTACCCCCTGGGTTTAGTTTTCATCGCTGCCTGCTTGGCCTTGGTGTGTCGTATCCGCGGGCGTATGGCTGCCGCTAAGAGGCTGTCGATTATTGCGGCTGGGGTTTTGCTATTATCGAGTAATTCGATAGTCGCCAGTTGGCTAGTCTTTAGTCTTGAAGCTAAGCACCCTCAGTTGTCTATCGAATCGATTGCTAAGCATGATCTGATTATAGTGCTTGGCGGTGGTTTACGCATACCCACAGCCCCTGCCAAACATGTTCAATTGACTCATGGCTCTGATCGTTATTGGTATGCGGCGAGGTTATTCCGCGAGGGCAAGGGCGATAGGATTCTGCTCAGCGGTGGAAATCTCTACCAACAGCCAGGAGTGCAATCAGAAGCCTACTATGCGGCCGAGTTGTTGCATCAATGGGGCGTGCCGAGAGGCTCGATTGAGGTTGAACTTGGCAGCCGTACCACTGCTGAGAACTACAAGAACACCGCTGAGCTTATTAGTGATAGTAAGATTAAAAGTGCACTACTGGTAACCTCGGCGATTCATATGCCTCGAGCCTATCGCCTATTCGAAGGTTTGCCTATTAAGATTACGCCAGCGTCGGCAGATGTGATTATTCGTCAAACCAATTCGGCGGCTGTTTTGAAACTTATTCCATCAGCGTTTGCGTTAAAGCTAGCTACCCTTGCATTGCATGAATACTATGGGTTGGGATTTTCAGCGTTAAAGCGATGGTATCAAAAGGTTTGGGTGCCAAATTAGCTATTAAATGGCTGTAATAATTTAGATTTTCAGCGATTTAAACGCCTTTAAATTTAAGTCGCTATGATGTTGATGAACGACGCTGGCGATTAGCTGATCATCCAGTTGTAAAGGTAAGCAACACCAAGGCGCGCCGTGAGTATCTAGGAACTTATAATGCTTGGTATGGTGTTGATCGCCAACTAGGTTTTGTTGATTCATTTTAAAGTTTATGCCTACGCCGGTTGCTTTACCGAAGGCTTCTTTGCGGGTCCAAATAGCCAGACAACGTTGCCTATTTAGCTCGCCGTTTTGATAGACAAAGGCAAGTTCTCGTTGAGTGAATCGGCGCTTAGCTATTGCCTCGAAGTTGATTTCTCGTGTGCGGCTTTCAATATCAACTCCAAGCTGGCGGCCTTGGCTGAAAGCAAACACGCCGTAGCCCTCAGTGTCAGTGAAATTGAATTCCACCGCTAAGCTGGGGTTGCTTGCGCTTGTCTCTGTAAGGCTAGGTTTGTTCAATCGGCTATAACTTAACAGCACTTCATTCGGTGATTGGTTTGTATACGCGCCGAGAAGTTGCAGTAGATAATAGCGACTAGCGAGGTAGTTTTGCTTAAGCTGGGCGGTTGCTCGGCGATGATACTTATCGCGTTGAATATCGCTTAAAAGATGAAAAGCCGGCTTCAATTGTGTGTGATCAAGGTGCAAAGGCAGCCACCAAAGATGCAGTTCGTCAGCCTTTAGCGTTGGAAAAGCCTGCAAAGAAGCGTCATTCCAGTTAAAATTTTGTCCAAGTTTTTCGATCATTAATGACAAATCTATAGGTTTGCCCGAAAGAAAAGGCTGTTATGGTGGGTCTTCGACTGAGTCCTGAAACTGATATCTGATTGAGCCAGCTGCAAAGCTTAGCTTCGATTATCTCAACTAAATGTAAATAGTAGTATGAAAACAAAAGTTATCCTAATCGTCGTCATTGCGGCCGTCATCGCAGCATTCTTCTTTTTTGATTTAGGCCAGTATTTAAGCCTTGACTATCTAAAGTCACAAAAAGAGGCACTGAATACTCTATATGCACAGGGCCCAGTTCTGATATCGCTAATATTCTTTGTTGTCTATGTCTTGGTAGCGGCATTTAATTTGCCCGCAGCCGGCTTATTAACCGTCGCCGCGGGCGCTATTTTAGGCTTTTGGAATGGTTTATTGGTGGTTTCATTTGCTAGCTCGATTGGTGCCACAGGCGCATTTTTGATGACCCGGTATTTGCTGCATGATGCGATACAATCAAAATTTGGTGATCGCTTAGGCACTATTAATGCGGGCATTGAACGAGAAGGTGCATTCTATGTTTTTGGTTTAAGGTTGGTGCCGTTATTTCCATTCTTTATGGTTAACTCGGTATTAGGTTTAACCAAGCTTAAAACGTGGACCTTTTATTGGGCTAGCCAGATTGGTATGTTGGCAGGCACCGCTGTTTTCGTAAATGCGGGTACGCAATTAGCCGATATTTCGAGCTTGGGTGACATTGCATCGCCTAAGCTGCTGGCTTCTTTTGCATTGCTAGGCGTGTTTCCAATCCTAGCCAAATATATTCTTAGTCTGATAAAGAAAAAGACCGACTTAAATGAGAACGGTAAAGACTTAAATGAAAACGTTAAAGACTTAAATGAAAACGGTAAAGACTTAAATGAAACCGGTAAAGACTTAGGTCAAAACGGAAAAGGAGCGTAGTCATGGCAAAATATGATGCAAATTTAGTAGTAATTGGTGCCGGCTCTGGTGGTTTGGTAAGTTCTTTAATTGCCGCCGCGGTTAAGTCAAAGGTT
>JBLHRL010000050.1:0-22252 GCA_047625975.1 Arenicella sp. | reverse complement strand
CTATCTCTAGTCACCCTGAGTTATCTCTAGTGATATTAAGCTATATCTAGTCATCCTGAGCGTAGTCGAAGGACCTTTTTTAATGCAACTGGTTCGAAACGACGTTACTAGGATAACCAAGTTTAAAAAGTCATTGCCATGCGATTGAGTAACCATGCCGTAGTTGACTCTGGCAAACATTAAGAATGTTAGAAAAATCCTTACATGCCTTGCTATACTAGCGCTTTGGCTAAAGCCACCAAGATTGAGCTTTCGATAAACATCATGATAGATAAGCAGGTTAACCAAGCCGTTGGAATGGCGACCGCCATTGATATCAAGATAGCCTTGAGTATCGATACCTGCGGCACCCGATGTCCGATTCCATTGTTACGCGCCAAACAGGCGCTTAAAACCTTAGCGATTGGTGAGTACTTAGAGGTATTAGCAAGTGACCCAAGCGCTAAGCTTGATTTTGACGCTATGTTGCGACATTTACCCCATCAATTAGTAAGCTATACGACTCGAATGAGTCAAAGCAGAATTGATACATTTATTATTCGGAAAGGTGAGTAATGCAGTGCTACGTATATAAAGGTGATAAGAAAGACGATCATTTTCTGTATCTCAATCAAGAGTTTGACCAAGATGCGCTGCCCGATGATTTCCCCGGCGCCATTCTTAAATTGATGGGAGCGCTGAATTTTGTAGTTCAGTTTGAATTGACTGCAGACCGTATCTTAGCTCAAGCCGACGCTGAACACGTATTAGCCAATATGCAAGCCCATGGTTTTTATTTACAAATGCCTAAGAAAGATATGGATGCGCTTGAAGACACGTACTTTAATTAGTTGTAGGCATCGCCTGTTATGAATATCAATTTACTTGTCAGCGGCCCTTTGTACGCTAGCCAATCGGGCTATAGTGCATTGCGCTTTTGCCAAGCAGCAGTGGCGAAGGGTCATACTATTAGCCAGGTGTTTTTTTATCAAGACGGTGTAACTCAGGCAAGTCGTTTGTCAGTGCCATTAGACGATGAATTTAATGCGCATGACCAGTGGCTGGCGTTTGCTGAGCAGAACTCGGTGCCATTGGTAATCTGTATTTCGGCTGGTGAGCGAAGAGGGGTTATGAGCGATGCCCAGGCCAGCGAATATCAACTTGGTGCCGGTAATGCACACAACGGCTTTAGCGTAGCCGGGTTGGGCAGTTTGCATCAAGCGAGTTTAAGCAGTGACCGTACAGTGACGTTTAAATGAAAGCTAAAAAGATATTATATGTGATAACTCATGGCCCTTATTCTAACGCTGACGGGCAAGAAGCGCTCGATGCTATTCTGATAGGAGCAAGCTTTGACTTAGACGTGTCTGTGTTATTTATTGACGATGGTGTGT
Organism: Arenicella sp.; assembly: GCA_047625975.1. Classification (GTDB taxonomy): domain Bacteria; phylum Pseudomonadota; class Gammaproteobacteria; order Arenicellales; family Arenicellaceae; genus Arenicella. Next base: position 20,879 of record JBLHRL010000050.1, on the reverse strand, counting down.
TTCAACTAAAGCAAGGTCAGCAGTCGTTCGAAAAGGGTCTAAAGCCATTCACCAACACCTACAAGGCACTGGAAGATTTTGGAGTCGACAATATTTACCTTCATGATCTTAGTGCTGATGCGCGCGGATTATGCGATAACGAACTCATTTGCCCAGTGTCGAAGATAGACAGCAATAGTGTGGGCCAGTTAATTGCAGATCAGGCAAAGGTATTTACATTTTGAGCACTTTATTCGTTATCAACCGTTCGTGGCAACAAAGCGCTTGGCTGTTCGAGCAGTTGGCTTTTGCGCGACAAGGCGACTCTATTTTATTGATCGAAGATGCTGTGCTGGCGCTGCAATCACCGATCAACCTTAGCTCATTTACGGCTAAATGTGCCGCTATGGAAATAGATGTTTATGGCTTATATTACGATATTTTGTTGCGTGGAATTGACAGTAAGTACTCGTCAATTCGTCAGCTTGGTTACTCCGGCTACGTAGATTTGGTTGACAAACACGATAAGCAGGTAGCATGGTGATGAGCGATAATTTCATTGAATTTGAAGGGCAGCAATACCCCACTGATGCACAAGGATTTTTAAAACAGCGGCTCAGTTGGTCTCCAGGTTTGGGCCTCGAGATAGCTAAAATTGATGGCGTTAGACTTAGCAATGAGCATTGGGAAATCATTCAGTATTTTCGCGAATATTATGACGACTATAATATTCCGCCGCCGATGCGCATGGTAATAAGGGTTTTTAAAAAAGCCTTCGGCGATGAGAACGCCAATAGTCGTTATTTGCTGCAACTGTTTCCCGAAGGTGCAACTAAAGCAGCGAGTAAATTTGCTGGTTTGCCGAAGCCGAAGAATTGTAAGTAGCCGTAGACTATTTTACTGATACCATTTTACCGGTGCTATTTAACCGGTACTATTTTTCTAAACATTATTATCGAATAAGCGCTAAATAAGTGATGAAAAAACCACATGAAAGCAGTAAAATCTGCAGATGAAATTTGTAGATGAAGCAGAGATTACCGTACAAGCCGGTAACGGTGGTAATGGCGCATTAAGTTTTCGCCGAGAAAAATATATACCTCGAGGCGGCCCAGATGGCGGCAACGGTGGGCGCGGTGGGTCAGTTCACCTGCGAGCAACCGATGGGTTAAATACCTTGGCGGACTTTCGTTTTGTGCGCCACTACCAAGCTAAAGGCGGTGAAACTGGTGCTGGCAAAGTAAAGACTGGCCAGGGTGGTGAAGATATTATTGTGCAGGTGCCGATTGGCACCATGGTTTATGATGCGCAGACCGAAGAACTGATTGCCGATATGACCGAAGAGGGTCAGCAAATGATGGTCGCCGTTGGTGGCGACGGAGGTTTAGGTAATACTGTTTTCAAGTCCAGCACTAATCAAGCGCCACGTAAAATCACTAAAGGCAAGCCGGGCGATGCTCGAAAGCTTCATTTGGAACTAAAGGTATTGGCCGACGTTGGACTTCTGGGCTTACCAAATGCTGGGAAATCTACCTTTTTACGCTCGGTATCTCAGGCGACCCCCAAAGTTGCTAACTACCCGTTTACGACTTTGCACCCTGAACTTGGAGTGGTGAGCATAGGCATGGGCAGTAGCTTTGTGATAGCAGACATACCCGGTTTGATCGAAGGTGCGGCACAAGGTGCCGGTTTAGGCATTCAATTTTTACGTCATTTGGCACGCACAAAACTATTGCTGCACATTGTTGATATTGCTCCCTACGGTGATGAAGACGCCAATTTGGCCAATGATATTACAACTATTGTCGGAGAACTTTCTCAATACAGCGAAGAAACTGGTGCCGATTTGGATCAGTTGGATCGCTGGTTAGTAATCAATAAAACCGATGTTGTACTTGACGAGGATCGAAAACGTATTGTTGCTGATCTTCTGAAAGAGTTGGATTGGCAAGGCCCCGTCTACACCATTAGTGCGATTGGTCGGCAGGGCACACAAGACTTGTGCAATGACATAATGAACTATATTGATGCTGAAATTCGGGCCGGACAAGAAGAAGTGTTCGTCACGATTCCACAACCAGTAAAGACAGAAGCATATGACCCTTTTAAATAGGCTAAGACATCAAGGGTTGTTTATACCCTCATCGATTGTCCGCACGCTCTAAAATGAGCGACCGTTCGAGCATAAAGGATAGGAAGCGATGGGTAGTTAAGGTTGGCAGCGCTTTGTTGACTAACGATGGTGAAGGCTTACATCGCGCGACCATCACTAATTTAGCTGAGCAAATCGCATTCCTTAGAGATAAGGGTATTGAGGTGATTTTGGTATCTTCGGGCTCGGTAGCGGCGGGTGTCAGTCAACTCGGAATGAAAGCGAGGCCAAGCCGAGTCGACGAGTTGCAAGCGGCGGCCGCTGTTGGTCAGGCGTCACTGGTACGTCACTATGAGCAGGCGTTTCAGCCGTTCAGCATTCAGACAGCTCAAGTTTTACTAACACATTCAGATATTGCTAACCGCGAGCGTTACTTAAATGCTAGAAGCACTTTACTTCGTTTGCTTGAGTTGGATGTACTTACCGTGGTTAACGAAAACGATACGGTCGCCACAGATGAAATTTGCTTCGGTGATAATGACAGCTTGGGCTCGCTAGTAGCTAATTTAGTTGGCGCCGATTTATTGGTCATTTTGACTGATCAAAACGGTCTTTATACCTCCGACCCGCGCTTAAATCCAAGTGCTAATTTACTGCATGAAGCCAGTTCCACTGACGAGAGTCTAATGGCCATGGCTACCGGTGGTACTAGTTTAGGGCGTGGAGGTATGGTGACAAAGTTAGCAGCGGCGCAGATAGCCAGTCGGTCTGGTGCGTCAACCATTATTGCTAACGGTCGCGAGAGCCAAGTGCTTGAGCGTTTATATCAAGGTGAGATATTGGGCACCTTGTTAACCGCCAGCAACCGAGTGCCGTCCAAGAAGCAGTGGATGGCTGGGCAGATGAAGATCGCCGGAAAGGTAGTGATTGATGACGGTGCCGTAACCGTATTGCAGCAATCGGGTAAGAGTTTGTTACCGGTTGGTGTGATTGCTGTTGATGGTGAGTTTCTACGCGGCGAGCTTATTAGTTGCGTTAACCAAAGCGGTGACGAAATAGCCCGTGGGCTGAGTAGTTATAGTGCTAAGGATGCGAGACTGATTATGGGTAAGGCCAGCGAATCAATTCGCCAATTATTGCCGTTTGCTCCAGACGACGAACTGGTTCATCGAGACAACTTAGTATTGCTGTAGTTTTATTGTTCTTAGAATTTAGCTTATTCTACTTCGATGCACACTTAACAAATAGGTACTGAAATTAATGCCTTTTTGAGGTGGCTGGTGGGTCGCCCTGATTGAGCGCAGCTAACGAATTTCATCACAAAAGATGCTTAAAGTCTTGAGCGTCGAAGAATTTTATCGGGATATTAAAAAAGGGCCCAGAGGACCCTTTTTAATAAAGAAAAAACTAACACTGCTTATGCAGCCATTTCCTTTACGCGTTTGTTCAGACGGCTTTTCAGGCGAGCAGCGCGATTCTTGTGATGCAGACCCTTGATAGTTGCCTTGTCGATCAATGAAGCAGAAGCTTGAAACGCTTCTTGAGCTTGCGCTTGATCACCAGCGTCAATTGCAACATCAAGTTTTTTGATGGCTGTACGCACGGCAGAACGTTGCGAATGGTTACGCAATCTATGAACTGTATTTTGCTTTGCGCGTTTACGCGCTTGCGGAGAATTTGCCACTTTTAATTACCTCGTAAAATCGAAGGGGGAATATGCAGATTTAGGCAAAAATTGTCAAGCCTAAAACACACTTTATTATCACTCAAGATTCACTGTTTGCTTACTTTTAACAGAAGCGAACAGGTATAATCTCGAAAATCGCTTTTTTACCACAAGAAATGTCTAAAAAACTACTTAAATCCACTGTCATTGTAAGTGCCATGACGCTGATCTCTCGAGTCAGTGGTTTAGTACGTGATGTGGTTATGGCTAGTGTACTAGGTTCGAGCGGTGTAGCCGACGCTTTTTTTGTTGCTTTTAAGATTCCTAACTTTCTCCGACGTATTTTTGGCGAAGGCGCATTTGCCGCGGCGTTCGTACCAGTTTTCAGCGAGTTGACTGAACGCAATACTCAGCAGGCCAAGCAATTTGTAAATGCGACCTCTGGTATTCTTGCGCTGGCTACCTTGGTGATGACGATAGTGGGCATGGTGTTCGCGCCGTTTATCGTTTCGCTGTATGCGCCTGGCTACAAAGATGACCCTGTGCAGATGGCTTATACAGTTGATGCATTGCGGTTTATGTTTCCATATCTCTTCTGTATTTCTTTAGTCGCTATGTCAGGTGGCATTCTAAATACCTTAAACCGCTTTGCGATTCCGGCGGTAACCCCGGTTTTGCTCAATTTGTGTTTAATCTTAGCGATGTGGCTGTTAGTGCCGTTAGTTGAAACAGCCTCGCGCGCACTTGCGATTGGCGTATTGATCGCGGGCGTTGTGCAGCTATTATTCCAGCTGCCAAGCCTGTATAAAGAAGGCTATTTACCCAAGCCAAGCCTTAATATGGCTAGCCCCGGGGTTAGCAAAGTATTTAGCTTGATGTTGCCTGCCGTATTCAGTGTGTCGGTGGCTCAGATCAATACCTTTATAAATACCGTTTTTCTATCGGGCTTGATGACCGGCAGTGTAAGTTGGTTGTACTACTCAGATCGCTTAATGGAATTTCCTGTCGGTGTGTTTGGCATTGCGTTGGCGTCGGTAGTGCTTCCGAGTTTATCAAAAGAAAATACCTCAGGCACAGACGAAAGCTTTTCGGCGATGATGGACTGGGCACTAAGATGGGTGGTTTTGATCGCCGTGCCAGCAACCTTCGCTTTGTACCTGCTAGCAACCCCGTTGTTATCAACCATCTTTCAGCGTAACGCCTTCACAGCTAACGATGTCGCTATGTCGAGCTTATCGTTACAAGCGTTTGCCATTGGTGTGTGCGGCTTTATCTTGGTTAAGGTGCTTGCACCTGGGTTCTTTGCTAAACAAGATACTAAAACCCCGATGCAAATTGCCGTAGTCGCCGTATTGGTCAATATTCTCTTCAGTGTGCTACTGGTCGGTAGCATGCAACATACAGGTCTTGCTTTGGCGGTCTCGATCGCCGCTTGGGTTAACGCTTCGCTACTCTTTATTATGCTGATCGTGCGCGGTATTTATCGACCTCAGCCTGGTTGGTTTTGGTTTTTAGTGCGAATAGGTTTGGCGGTATCAGCGATGTCGGCGACACTTATTGTGTTTAATGAGTCGCCAATTATCTGGCATGCTTGGTCGTTTGCTGAGCGGGTTGGGAATTTGTTGGTGTTAGTTGGCGTGGGTGTGGCTATTTATTTTGCTGTTCTGTTGATGCTAGGGATAAGACCGAAGCAATTATTACTGGGTCGCGGGGCGCTGGGTCGCGGGTCTTTGGGAGCAGAAGGCAAGGCCGATAATACGGTAGATGAGAAATAGCCTGATGTTTGCTGAAATTGGTCTCAAGGGTAAACTTTTCGATATGCAAGAAGCGAAGGCTTTGTTGCCTTTGGTGCGTGCCGTAACCATCAGTCAGCGTGCTGATCTGACACCGATTCAAGCGAAGCTGAATAAAATGCTTGCCAACGACCCAAGGCGCAAAGTATTCGAAACGGATTATCAAGTGGTCGTCTCTCAATGGCGCAACAAGGTTGAGCTACTTGGTGCGCGAGTCTCTGGTCTTTGGACGGTAGAGTTTGATGTCGGTGGTGGTAGTCTCTGTTGGCGCTATCCAGAGTTAGGCTTGAACTATTTTCGGGCCGATGGCGTTGGCTTTTCCGAACGTGTAAAATTACAAGACTACATAAACGAAACCGACCCTGATTGGGTCTAACCTTACAGATTGATGACACAGTTTAATGACTCTTATCCGTGGACTAAATAACCTTAAACCCAGTCATAAGCCCTGTGTGGCCTCGATTGGTAATTACGATGGTGTGCATCTAGGGCATCAGCACGTAATCGCAACCTTACTCGAACACAGTCAACGTTTGGCCTTAGCGTCTACGGTAATTACTTTCGAACCTTTGGCCAAAGAATATTTTCGGCCTAATTCGGTGCAGCGATTAACCACCGTAGTTGAGCGCGCCGAGTTACTTATAGCGCAAGGTGTTGATCAAGTTCTTTGTCTGAGTTTTGATCAGGCGTTTGCTTCTTACTCGCCGATGGGGTTTATTCAAGACGTGTTGATTGAGGGCTTAGGGGTTAAGCATTTATGCGTTGGTGACGATTTTCGATTTGGTAAAAATCGGCAAGGCGATTTCGCACTATTATCGCAAGTAGGGCAAATCCATGATTTTAAAGTAACCGCCCACGATACTTTTGAGATCGACGGTCAACGCGTTAGTAGTGGCCGCATTCGCGAGGCATTGGGCCAAGGTGATTTTAAGTTGGCAAAGACATTATTAGGGCGGCCCTACGACATTAGCGGCGTAATTTCTAAAGGCCAGCAACTCGGACGGACTATTAATTACCCCACTGCAAATATTGTCTTACCCAAAATGCTGATGCCAGTTAACGGTGTATTTGCGGTCCACACGACGTTACAAAATGGCGACAACGTCGCTGGGGTAGCTAATGTCGGTAACCGACCAACGGTCGACGGTAAAGAAAATCGACTTGAGGTTCACCTGTTCGATTTTGATCAAGATATCTACGGTCAAACGATGTCCGTCAGTTTTGTCGAAAAAATTCGTGACGAGTTAAAGTTCGCTAGTTTCGATGACTTAAAAGTGCAAATTGGAAAAGACGCAGCCCGTGCACGAGTGATTTTGTCTGATATTTAGCTTTTCCGATTGAATAGTTAAGGATTTTGAGTAAATAACATGATTTTGGGCTCACTTCTGATTGGTCGAAACCGGTATCTAACATAAAATACTCGGCTATAATTTGGACTCTCGATTTTGAGATCCATCACAACCTAAATAGCCCAGTTAGATAGTTGTAAAATAATGAGCAAAGATAAGCCCGGTAGCCAGTACAAAGACACCATCAATTTGCCGCAGACGGCTTTCCCGATGAAAGCGGGTTTGCCTAACCGTGAGCCGCAAATTCTGAAGAAATGGGCAAGTCTCGATGCTTACCATAATCTGCAAAAACAACGAGCCGATGCGCCGATGTTTGTGCTGCACGATGGCCCTCCGTATGCCAATGGCAATATTCATACTGGCCATGCAATGCAGAAAATTCTCAAAGACATAATTATTAAGTCGAAAAATTTAGCCGGTTTTCGTGCTCCCTATATTCCTGGATGGGATTGTCATGGTCTACCAATCGAAATTCAGGTAGAAAAAAAGCATGGTAAGGCTGGCCAGAAGATCGATAAGAAAACCTTTCGCCAAAAGTGTCGTGAATACGCCGGTCGCCAAGTAGATGGGCAAAAGAAAGACTTCATTCGTTTGGGTGTGCAAGGTGATTGGGAGAACCCATATCTGACCATGGATTTTAAAACTGAGGCCGATACGGTTCGTAGTTTAGCCAAAGTGGTCGAGTCGGGTCATCTGTATCACGGTTTAATGCCGGTTTACTGGTGTCCCGCTTGTGCATCAGCCTTGGCTGAGGCCGAGGTCGAATACCAAGATAAGATATCGCCGGCAATTGATGTTAAATTTGCAATTGTTGATCATGCTGATTTTGCTAAGCGGATCGGCATTGACGCGTCGTCACTGACTAATCCAAGCATTGTCATTTGGACTACTACGCCGTGGACGCTGCCGGCCAATGAAGCCGTCTCGCTGCACCCAGAGCTTATCTATGTATTGGTACAAGCAGGCGATCAGCAATTAGTTCTGGTTGAAGAATTAGTCGAATCTGCATTAGCGCGCTATGAACTAAGTGAAGAGCATCTGGTACTCGCTCGATTTAACGGCGAGTCGCTCGAATTACTCAGCCTGAGCCACCCGTTTTACGATAAAAAAGTACCTGTTATTTTAGGTGATCACGTCACTACTGACGCCGGTACGGGTGCTGTACACACCGCCCCAGCACATGGCGGTGAAGATTTTGCCGTGGGTAAACGCTACGATCTGCCGGTGAATAATCCGGTAGGGTCAAACGGTACCTATTTAGAATCGACGGAGTTGTTTGCTGGCGAATTTGTGTTCAAGGCCAACCCGCGTGTAGTTGAAGTATTGCAACAGCGTGGCGCACTTTTGAAGCACGTCGAGTATAACCACAGCTACCCGCATTGCTGGCGTCACAAAACACCGATGATTTATCGCGCAACAGCGCAGTGGTTTATCGGTATGGAGCATTTGCAGGGTGAGCAGGGATTACGTTATCAGTCGCTTAAAGCGATTGACGACGTTGATTGGGAGCCAAGTTGGGGTAAAGCGCGTATTCAATCGATGGTTGAAAGTCGTCCAGATTGGTGCGTCTCTCGTCAACGTAACTGGGGCGTTCCGATTGCTATTTACTTGCACAAAGAAACGGGTGAGATGCATCCTAAGACTCCGGAGTTAATGGAGCAAGTAGCGCTTCTTATCGAACAAGAGGGTGTGCAAGCATGGTATGACCTTGATGATGCCGAGTTACTGGGTGACGATCTTCAAAATTACGACAAAGTGCTCGATACTCTAGACGTGTGGTTTGATTCGGGAGTCACACATAATAGTGTAGTAAAGGCTCGTGAAGAATTGAGCTTCCCTTCAGACCTGTATCTAGAGGGCTCTGATCAGCATCGAGGTTGGTTTCAATCTAGCCTTATATCCAGTGTTGCAATGAACCAGGGTAAAGCGCCCTATAAGGCGGTGTTAACGCATGGCTTTGTGGTTGATAAAGACGGCCGCAAGATGTCTAAGTCGTTGGGCAATGTAATCGCACCTCAAGAGGTGTTTAACTCGCTTGGCGCTGATGTATTGCGTTTGTGGGTTTCGTCAACCGACTATAAGTCAGAAATGAGCCTGTCGAATGAAATATTACAACGCACCAGTGAGTCATATCGTCGTATTCGAAATACCACGCGCTACTTGTTGGGCAACCTGAGCGATTTTGAGCCAAGCCAAGCATTGGTCTATGATGATATGCTTAGCCTTGATCAATGGGCTGTACGTTTGAGCGCCAAGATGCAAAAGCAAATTGAAGATGCTTACGAGGCTTACCAATTTCACCAAATTTATCAACGTTTGCACCAATTTTGCGTGGTTGATATGGGTGGTTTCTATTTGGACATCATTAAAGACCGTTTATATACTTTAGACTCATCGTCAGCGGCACGGTTGTCCGCGCAAACAGCGATGCATCATATTCTCGAGAGTTTAGTTCGTTCGATAACGCCAATTTTAAGTTTTACCGCCGAAGAAATTTGGGGCCACATGGCTGGTGAACGTGAAGAGAGTGTTCTATTTGCAACCAGCTATAACGGCTTTGCTCAGGTTCCTGACGACGCGGCGGAGGATAACAAGTGGGACTCAATCATTGCTGTTCGTCATGAGGTCGCCAAGCAAATCGAAGCTTTGCGTACCTCCGGGAGCATCGGCTCTTCTCTCGATGCAAACGTTAATATCTATGCTGACGATGAGCTGCACTCGGCGCTAGAAACATTAGACAGTGAGCTTAGGTTCGTGCTGATCACCTCTGGTGCGACACTCCATACCTTCGATTCTGCGCCGCAATCGGCAGTGCAAAGTGATTTAGACGGGTTGAAAATAGCTGTAAATTCGGTCGCCGACGAAAAATGCGTACGTTGCTGGCATCGTCGAGTTGATGTCGGTGAGGTCGCAGACCACCCTGAGTTATGCGTGCGCTGCGTCACCAATATCGATGGTGACGGTGAACAACGAAACTTTGCATAGGGATAGAGAATAATGAAGCATATTAAGTGGTTGTGGTTATCGTTAGTAATTATTGTTGCCGACCAGGCGACAAAATATTGGGCCGAACATATTCTTGGCTGGGATGGGTTGATTCCCATTTTACCTATTTTTGACTTCTCACTGGTTCATAACACCGGCTCTGCCTTTGGCTTTCTTGGTTCGATGGGGGGCTGGCAACAAATTTTCTTCGTTACCCTAGCCGCTGTTATGAGTATTGTCCTGACGATTGCTATCACTCGTTTGCAGTCATTCGAGCGTCATTTGGCTGTGGCATACTGTCTAGTAGTTGCGGGCGCAATTGGTAACGCCATAGATAGGGTCATATACCAATATGTGGTCGACTTCATTCATTGGTTTTATCAGGATTATCACTTTCCTCATTTTAACATAGCTGACATCTCTATTTTTATTGGCGCAGCGCTGTTGATCGCTGAAGCGTTTGGCAAACCATTTTTAAATACTAAACACTAAATATTAAAGAATAATGAAAATTTTACTCGCAAACCCTCGTGGCTTTTGTGCCGGTGTAGATCGCGCTATCGATATTGTTGAGCGTGCGTTAGAGCTATTCGATGCGCCAATCTACGTTAGGCACGAAGTCGTGCATAATCGCTTTGTGGTCGATGATTTGAAGGAGAAAGGCGCTGTTTTCGTTGAAGAGTTGCACGAAGTGCCGGACGGCTCTACGGTGATTTTTAGCGCTCACGGCGTTTCTCAAGCAGTGCAAGATGAAGCCGCTGGCCGCGATTTAAAAGTGTTTGACGCTACTTGTCCGCTGGTGACTAAAGTCCACATGGAAGTAAAGCGCTATCGAGATAAGGGCATAGAAGTAATTCTTATCGGTCATCAAGGTCACCCGGAAGTTGAAGGCACGATGGGTCAAGCTGGTTCAGGCATGCATTTGATCGAAGAATCGTCAGACGTTAAAACTTTAAAAGTAGCTAACCAAGATAATCTCGCATATGTTACTCAGACGACATTGTCTGTTGACGACACACAAATTGTAATCGATTCTCTAAAAGATCGATTTCCTAATATAATCGGGCCTCGTAAAGACGATATTTGCTATGCAACTCAGAACCGGCAAGATGCGGTAAGGTCTTTAGCCAGGGATTCTGACGTGTTAATTGTGGTTGGTTCTACTAATAGTTCAAACTCTAACCGACTTCGCGAATTATCCGAAACCTTAGGCGTGCCGAGCCATTTAGTAGACACACCAGAGCAAATTCAACGCCATTGGTTTGACGGCGTTGACGTGGTGGGGGTCACTGCTGGGGCATCAGCGCCGGAGATACTGGTCAAGCAAGTGATTGACCAGATCAAGCATTGGGGGGGCAAAGTTGTTAATGAAGCAAGTGGGCCAGTAGAATCTATCTCGTTCTCTTTGCCAATTGAGTTGCGACAGCGTTAATTACCGGTACTATTATTGCCGAGATTATTGTTTCTGGGACTCTTATTGCCGAGATAGGCAACACGAACTGACTGCATTTACTACCAATTTCCGGTTCGTAAACCTCGACTATTAAGGGTTATTACGCCATCTGTCGCTTGCCTGCCGCCCATAACCGGGGTCGCGGTAACGTTCACGCAATCGCCAATTGTTGCGCCATCGCATGGCGCTACCATTATCTCATAGTGACCCAGACTTGACGTAAATAAACCCCCATCATCTGCTACAAACCCGAGCCCTCCGGCTCCTAGAACGTTGGTATAAGTTCTATTGCGGGTGGCAAACCGCTCCATTTGAAACATTATTTCGGTCAGCTTGTCGTGTGCATCGGAGCGATTAGTTTTAGTAATGTATTGGCTATAAGCTGGCAATGCGATTGCCGATAAAACACCGATAATCAAAACAACGATCATTATTTCAATTAAGGTAAAGCCGTCATCACCCTTGGTGACTGCTTTGGAACTAGATTTCATTGTCATTGATATTCTCATATATGTTTAGTATTACTACCTAACTTCCCACCAAGCTTGCTTAATAGCTTTACCCAAATTTGAATCACTAGGGTCTATGCCAAGGTCATCTTCTAGATCAAAGCACTCGTTACCGACACAAACTTTTGTGCGAATTTCTGGTGTTTGAGGGTTTTCTGCATCATCGGAGGGGTCGGTTAACAGGTTTAGAACTACTGCCTCAGAGACGATACCGGGTTGTGCTAATATTTGCGTGGTAACCGAACCATCATTTAAATCAATCAAATATAGGCGCGAGCCGCCAATGGTGCATAATTGATCACTAATTTCAGGTGAGTAAGAAACCCCAATAGCCACGCCCGCGACGGTTACGGTGGTTGACAATACCTTTTCAAACTCATCGTCTACCGTCGGTACTTGAAAACCATAGGTTGATAGCTGTGTGCTATCGGCTTCAAGCGTACTCAAGTTAATCTGAGACCGTTGTGCTCCAGCGATTGGTGATGCGACATAATTATAGTCATCTGGAGCAGTGCCTAGATTTGTGTCATAGACAACGTAAAAATAGTTGCCAGTAGACTCAGAACTATTTCGTGGATTGGCACGGTTTCCTGACCCTATTACAAGGTTTATTCGAGTGCCCTCGTCAGTTGCAATAGGTGAGTCTCGTAGAATCGATGCATCAATTGAATTGTAAAAGAACCTGTCTTCAGCGGCCATATCAGTACTGGATAAATCAGCTATGACTCCGGCGGTTACTTGGTCAATTACGCGACTAAAAACTCGCTTCTCTGTATCAGCTGATCGAAGGTCAATACGCCAAATCTGACCAGAAATATCATTAGCAAAAATAGTGTCGATTGCACCATCTCGATCGAGGTCTAGAGACACTGGTGTTGCCACAAAGCTATGTTTCATATCGTCGTTACAAGTGCCAGAGCTGTCCGTCGCGATAGCGCTGTCTGACGCTGAGGTGCTCTCATTACATTCAACAAACAGGCCCGGACTCACAGCTGGCGGTACAGATCCAGCGGTAGGTGCAGATTGCTGACCTATTTTCCAAACAAGCTCACCGGTGAAAGCATCAACCATATAAATAGCGCTGCCGACCACGCAGCCTGCTAATTCAGAGACTGACGCAACACCAACTTCATTGTTTTGGCAGTCTTGGCTAACGCCATCGTATTGTTCGTCATAACCACCGACAAACATTAATACGTCACGGCTACAGACATCGACGCCAGTTGCGCAGAAGGACGGGTCACTGGTGTTAACTCGAAGTCGTGTCGGTTTTCCCCATGTTTGACCCAACATTTCAAAACCAGGAGTTGAGTTAGCTTCGGTACCACCAATAATTGGCCTAAATAGTTGGCATACAGGGTCGCTTGTAGCACCATCGCCAATGACATTGCAAGTGTTGGCACCCGTTGGGTTGCTAGAGGTGGCATTGGTCGCATTGAATGCATAGATACCTTTGCCGCCTCGGCGTTGACCTGTATAGATAAAGACTCGTTTAGGCACGGTCGCTTCGCCAGCTTCGATCTGGTCGTTAGTCGCTGGCGGGCGAACAACCCAAGTCGACATTTCGCCATCGAGGCCGTAACGATGACTAGTAGAAAGGTCGTTATCTCGAATGTAGGCTAACGGATTAGCCAATAGTTCTGGCGGTATGTAGGCCCAGTGTTCGGCGCCTGTTTCTGGATTTATGGCGTGTAGAGCTCCCATGTTTGTGGTGTGAAACAGGACATCAATAGGGCTGTTTGCTGTGCCGCCATAGGTTATCACCCGAGGTTGTGTGTGAAGGCTGTCGGCGATAAATTGGTTGCCGTCTCCGGTTGCTTCGGACAGGTTATCGTTGAACACGTTTTCACCCGCAATCCATTTTAGAACCTGTTCACGGCCAGTGTCGGTAGAGGGTATTACCTCGCCCACGTCCTCTTGGGTAAGCTTAATATTCTGAAAGATAACATCCTCAGCGTTACCAAAGTCAGGTGACTCATAACCGAAAGCCCTACCTCTAAAATCTGTACCTGCCGGTAGAAAAGTGCCATTTCGAGCTTGTAGCTGACTATACGAAGCAATTCCTACGCCGTTTTGAAGTATTTTATGGGTAGGGCTATCACCGCTTATAACAAACTCGAACACATCTCCATCTGCATATGTGCCGGCCGTGTATACGCCAGCGGAAGAGCCGAAAGGAATATAAAGGTTTAGTTTATAATTGGGTGTAAAATATAACCCAAGCGTAATTGAGGAGGTTGAGTTAGCGGTATTGTCGCCGTCGTCTTGTATACCAACGATTATGTAGTCATTGCCTGTGGCTGCGAGGGTCGGATCATTTTCTCCAAAAGTGAATTCGAACCGATGTTCTTTATCTAGATCGGCACCAGACTGCTGAAAATAAGGTGTCGCAGCATGGGCTGTCCAACCTGTGGTAGATGCGGACGCACTATCGTTAAAAATTAGGCTATCAGCCGCTTCGCTGTAGGTGAAGCTGTTGCCGCCGACTGGGTTAAAAGGTAATGTTACCTCATCGAATCGATCTTCGCTTCCGATGGTATTTTGCGAATCGTCTAAGCCGAGTAAAGTTGCCTCAATCTCGGTGTCACCTTTTATTTGAATAATGCCGCCACCGAAATAGTCTCCCTTTATAATATTAGCCGTTTGGCTTTCTAATGCACGCTGTTGTGTGTATATTTTTCGACTATCGGTTAGGTTGTCTCTGAATGCACCAACACCGGCTTGAGCTCCATCACTGGTTGGGCTGCAGTTTCTCAGTATACTGTCTGCGTCAAACTTCGTGAGGTCACATTCGGGGTAGTTGGCTTTGCTCCAAAGGCTGACCGATGTATCTTTAATCTCGCCTGAAGCCGCATCGACGGCGACGTTTCCTAAAGAGTCTAATAGCTTTTGATCTTCAGCACGGATGGTGAAGCCCTTGATATTTCCATTCCACCGAGGGCTGGTGGTCGGTGAGAACAGCGAGTAAAACAATTCGGTTCTATTTACCAAGCGGTTGAATGCATTAACGGTTACTGCCGGTGCCGTTTGAGTAAAGTTAGTAGAGCGAATTTCTTCAATCACTTCGCCAACTAAGCTAGTGATTTTTTGCGCAAGCTCAGGGTCATCAAAGCTAGTTGAAATTAATCGGCGCGGCTTTGTCTGCGAGCCATCAGGGTCGTCAATATTTGCTTCAATGTCACCAGTATAGGCGCCACCCACCGAGGCTATTGCCGCCGAGGCCATGATCGAATTTTTTTGAGGATCGACATTAAGTACGGTAAATTGCCCTTTAATTTCAACACCTGCAGAATTAGTCAGTAACTGACCGCTTTTAAGCGCGTCATATTCGCCAAATAGTGGAAGGGCGCTGCCCTTAAAAGCGTCACCGTCCTCGGCAACCATCATCGAACAACAGCCATCCCCAGTGGTGCGCCATGCATCGGTGAAAAATACAAATTGAACGTTGCTGCCGTCAGTGATGTCAAGGCTATTACCAGCCGCATAGACATCGTCGATGCGGGCTTCAGCGAGCGAGCCTGGCAAGTGATCTTGAAACCAACGGTTAAGACTCGTACCGGTTCCATAATGCCTGCCCCAAGAGGTAGCGGTTAATAAGTTATTGGTAAACGGTACCGTTATATGATAACCGTGTTCTCCGGTGTCATGGTTTGTTCCGTATTGCATAACCGCGAGCTCTACGCCATCAAGGCCACTGGATAAAACAGTCTCTGCGGTGTCATCAATAGTGGATTTGATTGTCGTAAATTCATTGGTTGTAATCGAGCCTGAATTATCAACGATAAAAATAAAGCGGTAAGACTCGGTATCCTGGCAGATATTAGAATCTAAGCCCGTATAAATGCTCGTATCATCTGCATCGGCGTTAAATGGCAGTGCTAAAATAGACAGCACGGCCAACAGCATAGTTAGTGCCGTGAGTTTTCGATAAATTATATGCATAACGTTAGCGTAATGAAGGGTTAATTGATTCATTTTTTGATACCTATCGCGACTACCAACAGTAGCCTATTTGATGAAGTCTGGTTTGACACCGCAATCAAGTAAAACTACTCGTTGAATAACTTGATTTCGCGGATCAGCCTAGAGTGTTTATTATCGGCTTTAATCCACTCCACTCGGTAATTTGTATCGGCTTTCAAGCTGGTAATGCTTGTCGACGTTGAATTGCCTGAAACCACCTTAGTACTTTGGTTGATTAGCCACTCAAATACACAATTTTCTTTGCAAGGCGACTCAGTGGTGGTTGCGGTAAAATTGAATGCGGGCAAATCACCTCGGGGCGTTGCCGTAAATCGCAGAATTGACTTTGTCATTTTTGCATCGTTAGCCGACACTCTACGGTTTGAAATTTCGGCTTTTCGCGGCTCTAACTTTTCAGTCAAACCTCGGTCACCGTCGAGCAGCAGTGATTCAGCTAGGCTCTGCGCGTAAACCTGACTAGCAGAGCAGAATAAAATCAATAGCAACAAAATTACCGTTTGCAATGTAGGCATTAAAATATTTTTTTTCATGATTTTCTCGTTTGAAGTGTAAATCAGTTAACTGCTTACAGAGCCCGGTACAGGGATATCGACGTTATTACTTATTTCTTCTTCAGCGGTGCAGACGCCCTTTTGACCGTATGTGAAATTGACTGAAAGTCGCTGCCTTTGGTTTGAGCTGATGCCTATTTGGTTAGTTGTTGTACCACCAGTGCGAAGATTGGTTAGGGATGACAGTATTAAGTCGTTAGTACCAATAACGCCAGTGCTAAAGCCCGACCCCTCGTCTAAGCAATCTATTTTTACCAGTCGAATAGCCGCCGTTACTTCTCTAGCTGCCGCAACATTTAGATCCGATAGCGGCGTCAAATTAGTGAAAATATCGTTATTACCAGTTTCTGATAGGCTGTTAATAAAGTCCGGTATACCAGTATCCGCTGGTAAGTTATTAATCGCGTTAATTCGAGCGGTCAATTCTGAATAGCTTTTATTCCAAGCCTCTAGTTGAAACTGGTTGTTACGAGCCATCACCGATTGAACTCGGTTGGATGAAGTACTGTTAACCGCCAACATCGTTAATACCAAAAGAACGATCATGGTTATTACCAGCGTCGCACCTTGTTGGCGACTGGCCGCCAATTTAAATTTAATAGTTGAGCGCATTTTTTTTAGTTCTCTGGTGCATTTGGCAACTGTATTGTGGTTGAAAAAATTTGTCTTAGTACTTGGTCGTTTAAGGCAATTGATTCAACCCCGAAAATTTCATAAACCCTATTGACGAGGTCTTCGGTATTGTTTTCTGTCGTACCGACTAGGCCACTGTTGACTAATAGGCCTACTTTGATAGCCCGAATGCTGTCTTCATAGCTATTGCCAGAGACAGGGTCCCCAGCAACTATTTCATCAATAGTCAAGTAGCGGTCGGCGCGAAAATCGTCATTGGTGTCTACCGCATAATCAAACTTCATCATGTCGATGCCTGAAATAATCGGCGGCGCGCCACCTTGAGCTATTAGAACGCCATCAGACGTCATTAAGCTGCTTTTGCAATAAAGGTTATTTACGCCGTCGGTATCAGAGGCTACCCATAGTTCGTCGACAACACGTTCGCCATTATCAGGGGTATAAAACGTTGATATATCGGTGCCATTACAGGTGAGCCCATCGGCCAGGATGTAGGCAATAGTGATTCGATCTGAGTTGTTTGGTCCGCTACTTGTCGATGTGCATGCAATATTATTGACAGGACCGTCACTGCAGATTAGGCCGGTAAGTACGGGCGACGTTTCAAAGCCAAGGTCAATCTGCGAATTACTACCGCCGCGGCGCAAAACTCGGCTTATAAAGGTCAGCGCAAAACGAGAATTTTCTTGAATATAGCCATCGTTAGCGTTAATTTTGAATGACGCACTGGCTGAGATCAAATAGGTTAGTGAGACTCCAATAATGATTAGGCTGACGAACATGCCAACCATTAATTCTACTAGAGTAAAGCCTGCATCGTTACTTAATAAATGTGTGTTTTCCATTTTCATCATTATTGAAACTGGATGCAAATAGCATCGACTCTTACGTCTACGTCAATGTTAGTGCCGCATAGATTAGTCGGTATTAAGCCGCTAACGCCATTGGCTGCGCCACTTGAGACTCCCGCAAAATTTCTATTTGCGGTTCGACTTTGCCAAGCTATGTATAATTCATTGGTCGTATTAGCCGCATTTTTTCGTAAGGCTATATCCATGTCCATCAGGCCAAATGACCCCTCTGCACCCGCGCCTGCCATTTGTAAGCCGGTGTTTGCATCACACAAAACTTGGTTAATATCAAACCGTGCTAATTGCTCTCTACTGCAAGCGACGGCAGAGCAGTCGGCTGCAACTGTCATAGCACACGTAAATACGGTGTTATCAACACCGAACGCGGCTATACCACCATCGTTACTGCCAATGACATCAGTATATGCCTCGATCGACCCGTTCCAATCGTCGAAGGTTCGACTACTGCGTATTCGCTCAACCAGTTCTTGGCCTTTCCAGATTGCCATTGACCGCTGCTTTAAGTCGTCGCTTTGCACAATGGACGTCATTTGCAACGCCGCGAGCCCCAAAGCGCCGATTGAAAAAATAAACAGCGAAACCAGCGCCTCAACTAAGGAGAGCCCGGATTGCTTGTTGATGATAGGGTTTTGTGTGTTCATAACGAAATTATTGGCAGAGTTGGGGTTATTGATCAGGATCAGGCTCTCGAGTTACTGAGCGACCGCTAGTGGTCAATGCAATATTTAATTGATTATCACCAGAATCATCGGAGCTATTAAAGGTAACCGCTATGCCGCCTGCTAAAAACCCTTGAGCAGAAAATGCGGTGCAGTCGCGAGTATTGCCGTCGCCGGATGTCAATGTTGTTCGGTCATCTATCTGAATGATGTCAATTAATCGGTCTTGGTCCGAGTTAATCGCAATTGCGATCGAATTAGGCGCAATTACTTGGGCTCCAGCAACACCGTCGATGTCGGCAATATCGGTGTCGGCAGGAAAGGCCCATGCGGTAGTTTCAAAATTCCAACAGATATCGACTTCCGCGGCTTGTGTTAGGGCTTCACTTCTCGCGCTAGACAGCGCCCTTTGTATATTATTTGCTTGTGTTCTCACTGATTGTCGTTCGATAAATTGTTTAAAGCTTGGTGCGGCCGAAGCCGCAACAACGGCTAATACGGAAACCGCAAGCATTAGCTCGATTAATGTGAAACCAGTCGCGAGTGCCTGTCTTTGACGATATTTATTTATCTGTTTAAGTGCTGTCAAAATAATCATTTTTGTTACTAATTTAGTCGAGTTTTACGCGTATGTGGTTAATCTGCGTGCTGATGTCGACCGTTCAAGCATGCAACTTAATGTAGCTTGAGTTTGAAGGCAATAAGCTTAATGCTAAACGGTTACTTTTCAGTGATGGGCGGTAAATAATACTGAGCATTCTAGGTTAAATGTAGGGTAAGCTTAATCTTGAGGTTTTTATATTTCTAAGTAGTGAGTGTTGATAGAAACATATTAGGTTTTATGCATATAAATAAAAATGTATTTCCGGTCCCCGATATTTGTCGAAATTCAAGCGTTTTGGTGGTTATCATTGCGGTTGAAATGATTGTTGTCATTGGCTGTCTATCTTTTTTTACTGAAAATATTTTCATTCATATCGGGATAGTTTCTCTTTATCTTCAATGGTGGGCATTAGTTTCATTGGTGTTACTTTGCCAATTGAGACCGTTGATTGCTAAGTTGTCTTGGTCGATTGGCGCATTGCTTGTGGGTTCATTGCTTATTTCCCTATTTATGCTGATTGAACTGGCGTATCAGTTTTACCTTGCAAATCCTGAGCCAGCGGTCTGGTTTGATAGTCATCGGTTTATTAGCAAAGGTGCAGCGGCCACTATCAGCGTATTGGTTTTGCTAAGGTTGATGGTGTTAGCGGCAAAGGTTGAAAGGTGGAACAAGGCTGAGGCTGAATCACGTATTCAGGCATTACAAGCTCGTATACAACCGCATTTCTTATTCAATAGCCTCAACACTATCTCCGAATTAGCCGCGACTGATTCGGCAAAAGCAGATAATGCAATTCAAGCCTTATCAATGTTGTTTCGAGTTAGCCTAGAGGAGGGTGGTAATCTTCATAGTTTGGAAAAAGAGATAAAATTATGTGAGAGATATGTTGAACTCGAAATGTGGCGGGTGGGTGAGTTGGTTGATGTTAGTTGGCATATTGCCGTACATCAACCAGAGAACTACTTGGTACCAAAACTTATCATTCAACCATTACTAGAAAATGCGATTAAATACAGTAGTAATGTGGCGTCTACTGATCATAACGGCGCTATCAAGGTGAGCGTAGAGGTGAGCATAAAAGAGACGCAAGATAACATTTCAATTAAAGTGATTAATCCTATCGTAGAGGATCTTGGGGTTGACCGGTCGGGTAACGGCATAGCGGTTGATAATATTAAAGAGCGGCTATTTGTGCTTTATGATGACACGCATTCATTTAAGGTACGTAGCGATTTGAACCAGTATCAAGTATTGATCAAATTACCCAAGCAAGCTGTGTCTCGGGCTTATTAGGTGTTAGTTCGAGTATTAATAGTTGATGATGAGCCACTCGCTAGAGCTCGATTGCAACGTTTGGTGTTGAATCTTGACGATGTTGAAGTTGTTGGGCTTGCACGCAACGCCCGAGAGGCTATTGAGATGAATGATACGCTTTCACCGAATTTAATCTTTATGGATATCCAGATGCCTGGTATGAATGGCCTCGATGCGACCGCCGAGATTCTGGCAAAAGACAAGCATGCGGGGGTTATTCCGACTCCCGCGATCGTTTTTTGTACGGCTCATGATTCACACGCAATTAAGGCTTTTGAACTTAATGCGTCTGCCTACATACTAAAGCCCTCATCCGCCAGTGATGTTGCCAATGCGATAGCTCAAGCGAGCCAGTTAAGTCAATTACAACTTGCCGCGTTACAACAACAAGAAAGCTATTCAAGGCCTGCTTTATCGATTCAGCGAAATGGCGCTA
>JBLHRL010000049.1:0-22750 GCA_047625975.1 Arenicella sp. | reverse complement strand
TCGATATTAATACTAGCGCGCTCTGTCATTAATGCTGGGCTGCCAGCAACCAAATTTAGATGAGTGGCTATGTCTTCAGGCAAGCTAACCGCCTGTAACTCGTCTCTCACTTCAACAATACTTATGTTGTATTTTTCTTGGTAAAGAGTGTAGAGCGAATTCGGTAACTCACGTTCTTTATCAATATCAGGGAAAATAGCCAAAGGCTGTAATACCGTTTCAAAGATCGCCGGCTTGCCATTAATTGAGCGAATTCGAGTTACTTGAACTAGCTCTAACTTTTTATCAAGATTTAACTTTTCAGCTTCACGCTTGGTCGCCTTACGTCGCTCAACGTCAACGATTTCGGTTATTGGTATTAGATCGTCACCACCTACTTCACGATATCGAAAAAAGCGAAACATCGAGCTTTCTTGGGTGTGTTCCGATACGTAGGTACCTTTACCTTGACGCCGAACCAAAATATTTTCAGCAACTAATTGGTTTAAGGCTTTGCGAACAGTGCCTTGGCTAACTCCCAATTCATCAGCCAATGCGAACTCACTTGGTAAGGCCCCCGCAGGCTTCCAAAACCCGTCCGCTAAACGAGTAATAAGCATGTCGTAAACTTGTTTGTATAAAGGCTGAAAATTAGTACTTAAACTCATTATATTAGTCCTGATAAACGTGGTTCGACCAGCCTTATGGCACATCTAGGGCGGTGCTTAACATCTCAATTAACCACGTATTATAGAGACGTTGTGAAAACCTTACTAATAACTCTTGCTTTTTAAGGTCTTATATAAGATATAATATATTATGAGAGTTTAAACTACGGGATCACTTTATCCCAGCATTTCGACAAATTTAAAAGGTTTTAGGTTTTATGTTTCCATCAAACACCATTCCACCTGTAGGCTTCGGCTTATGGAAAATTGACGCAGCAGACTGTGCCGACCGTGTATATCAGGCGATCGAGCTCGGGTATCGCCATTTCGACAGTGCCAGCGACTATGGCAATGAAAAAGAAGTCGGCGATGGCTTTTGCCGAGCGTTAGCCGACGGCCTTTGTAAGCGAGAAGACCTTTGGATTACCTCTAAACTATGGAACACCCATCATGCCTCTGAACATGTTCTACCAGCACTAGAAAAAACTCTAAGCGATTTACAACTTGATTACCTAGATCTTTATTTGATTCACTTTCCTATCGCCCAAGCCTATGTGCCTATTGAGCAGCGTTACCCTGCAGGCTGGTTTGCCGACCTAGACGCCGAAAACCCTGGTATGCAGCTTGCAAAAGTTCCGTTAATAGAGACGTGGAAAGCGATGGAAGCTCTGGTTGACACTGGAAAAGCACATCGCATTGGAGTGTGTAACTACAATACTGGTTTGATGCATGACCTTCTCAGTTATGCACGAATAAAGCCAGCGATGCTACAAATTGAATCGCACCCGTATCTGACCCAGGAAGCATTATTGCGCTTGTGCGAGATGAATCAAATTCCGGTTACTGCATTTTCACCTTTAGGTGCGCTCTCTTATATCGAGTTAGATATGGCTGAGCAGCAAGAGTCTGTACTCCAGCAAACGGTAGTGGTCGACGCAGCAAAACGCTTGGGTAAGACCGCTGCGCAAATCGTATTACGCTGGGGTGTCCAACGTGGTACCGCGGTGATACCAAAAACAACTAAAACTCACAGAATGGTTGAAAATGCAGCGCTATTCGACTTTAAACTCAGCGAGCAAGAAATGACGGCAATTAGCGGCCTGAACAGTAATCGACGATTTAATGACCCGGGTGTATTTTGCGAAGCCGCCTTTAATACCTTTCACCCGATCTATAACTAAACTCGACAGCCTTGAGCGCAATAACCGCCAAGCCGTTCTGAACAGAAGCCACCATTTAGGTATTTGTACCATGATAAACTTTCACCCAATCGACGGCCAACGTAACTTCGATCAAAGCGTATTTCCAAGCGTTGTCTTGAATGATGGAAATTTCGACACAGTTGAAGCTACTAACGCGTGGATTAAACAATACAAGGCTGAGCTCGAGGCTGAATTGAGTAATTCGGGTGCGCTGCTATTTCGTGGTTTTCCAATCAATAGTGCGGAGACATTCGATGCTTTTTCAAGCGCTTTTGGCTACCCGAGCTTTA
Organism: Arenicella sp.; assembly: GCA_047625975.1. Taxonomy (GTDB): domain Bacteria; phylum Pseudomonadota; class Gammaproteobacteria; order Arenicellales; family Arenicellaceae; genus Arenicella. The sequence continues at coordinate 20,611 of JBLHRL010000049.1, read as the reverse complement.
CCTACAAAGAGTCTCTTTCAAACGCAGTGCGAATTAATTTCACTGATCGTGTTTTCACCGCAAACGAAGCACCGAAGGATGTAGAAATTTTTCTTCACCATGAGATGGCACAAACACCTATCTCACCTGAAAAGCTATTTTTTTTCTGTAACAGCGCCGCTGAGCAAGGTGGTGCAACACCAATTTGTCGCTCGGACCAATTATTTAAAGCTCTTGAATCTGAACTTCCTGAGCTCGCAAACGAATTTAAAAACAAAGGCTTACGATACACTACTCACATGCCGTCTAGAGACGACGCGCAGTCTGGACAAGGTCGTAGTTGGGCAAGTACATTAAGTGTGGAGACAACTGAGCAAGCCGAGAAAAAATTATCCGAACTCGGCTATGACTGGCAGTGGCAAGACAACGGCAGCTTAAAAGCGATCACACCGATATTGCCTGCGGTATTGACTTTAGATAACGGTAAAAGCGTATTTTACAACCAACTAGTCGCCGCCTATATGGGTTGGGATGGGGTGCGTGAAGACCCCTCTAGTGCCCTAGCATTTGGCGACGGATCAGCTATACCCAAAGAAGGCCTAGAGCGCATTGCCGCGCTGTCAGAAAACTATACGTTCGACCTCCAATGGCAGGACGGTGACGTGGCATTACTGGATAATAAAATCACTATGCATGGCCGTCGACCATATTCCGGCCAGCGTAAGCGTCAGGTTCTAGTCGCGTTAGCCGCTTAGGCTAAAGCATACTTTAGGTATCTCGCTGAAGCTAACATACCCTTAACTTTAATTGCTCGTAAGCCTAAGAATCAGTCTCGGCAACTTCTTCTACCGCCTCTGCTCGACGTAGACTGGCGACATAAAAACCATCAGTGCCCGTCATTGCTGGAAAGGTGCGAATCTCATGTCCGTTGTTGATAAAACGCTGAGGATGGGCAGCAAGTGATTGAGGAAGATCAAATGCTTCAGCTGAAAATTCAGGGTTATTATCTAGAAACGTAATTGCTTGCTGCTCGTTTTCTTCCTCTAGCATGGAACATGTGGCGTACAGTAACCGGCCGCCAGGCTTAACCAAACGCTTCGCGCTTTGCAAAATTGACTGTTGCAACGCAACCAAATTATCGAGACTTTCTTGAGTTAAATTCCATCGACTATCAGGACTTCTACGCCAAGTTCCTGTGCCGGTACATGGCGCATCTATTAACACTGTATCAGCGTAACCAGCGTGCTTTTTAACCCACTTGTCGTGTTCAGAACTTAAGATATGAGTGCGCACATTGTGTACCCCCGCCCGCTTGCTACGCTTAACTAGTTGTTCCAGCCGCTTGGTATGAACATCACAAGCATAAATTGTACCTTTGTTTTCCATCATCGCCGCGATAGCCAATGTTTTGCCGCCAGCACCAGCGCAAAAATCGACTATTTTCTGACCTGCTTTAGCCCCAGTTAGTAGCGCGAGAAGCTGCGACCCTTCGTCTTGAATCTCAAACCAACCTTGCTTGAACGCAGGCAAAGCAAATAACGAGACTCGACTTTCAAAGCGAATTGACCAGGGTGACAAGTCTGTTTTATGGGATATATAACCGACGTCAGAAAAAATTTGCTTAATCGGTGCTATTGAACTTTTAAGAGTGTTTACGCGAATATCAGTAGTCGCCCTTTTGTTAGTCGCGATCATCTCTTCTTCAAACCGATCACCAAGGGCCTTTTCAAGTTTTGGCGAAATCCACTCGGGCACATTTAGCCTTACGTTCAGTGGCGCCGCGTCAATAACATTCAAATCGAGCTCAGCAAAACGCTCTAACTGGCCAGGGCGTAGACGTTTCGGGCTGTACTTATCACCATCAAAGGTATCATATAGATCGCCGCCATCCATCTTCAGTAGCAACGCCACCAACATCCGACTATGCACACCTAGGTCTTTACTGTTAAGGATGTATTCAAAGCGTAGACGGTTACGCAGAACCGTATAAAGGTTCTCAGAAATCGCGGCTTTATCTTTAGATCCGATATACCGGTGTTGCTTGAAGTAGTGCGACATTATTCGATCAGCAGGATAATTAGTCTCTGCAATTTCATCTAATAAATCGATGGTGGCTTGAAGTTGTGCGGCGTGTCTCATGCTTTAGTTCCGAATAAAAGTTCGTGGGCTCGGTAGCGCGCGACTATAACACCTTTATAAGCACATTTACCTGCCTACCAGGGCAGTATTGAACCGTCCCAATTAAAAAACGAGCCGGTTTGTTCTGCTTTCAGACCTAGGGTTAGATTGTAGATTCGCTTAGCCGACTGGTCGGGAGTATAGTACTTGTCTTTTGATACGCCACTAGCAAAAGGCTTGGACAGTGGACCTTGGGTAGTGCCTGGGTGAATAGTGGCTAAACACGCCATTTTATTGGTTCTAGCCACCTCTATCGAGGCGGTTTTAAACATCATGTTTAACGCCGTTTTAGAGCTTCGGTAGCCGTACCAACCGCCCAGCTGGTTATCCTCTATGCTGCCGACCATGGCACTTAGTGCAACCATTTGAGATGGCTGAGTTTTATCCAGTAGGTGAGCAAAATGCTTGATGCACAACGACGGTAGTATAGTATTTATTCGAAAATACTCTTGCAACACCTCTTCAGACAGCTGGCTAAGCCGTTTTTCGGGTGCCACAATTTGATTATGCAAGCTGCCGATACATATAATAATGCTACTGAACGAGCCAGCTTGTTTTAGCCGAACGGAATTTTTTTTAAAACTGTCCTCGGTGTAGTCACAGTTTTCGCGCGACACGGTATACAATTCAATTTTACGAGTCAGTTGACTTACCTGAGACGCTTTATTCAAGTGTCTCACCAGGGCTGATCCGATTGTGCCATTGGCTCCAATGATCAACATTCTATTAATATTCTTATCCATCAACAAATAATTTCATACCCCTAGTGAGTTCATTGTGACCCAAACCGATAATCCAATCCAAGCTGGCAATACTGTAAAGCTTTTCAATGCCGACCATCTTCGCAACATGGAGCAGCGCCAACGAGTGCACTTCATAAACTCACTCTCTGGCTACAAGAGCGCCAACATTATCGGCACACAGAATGACGCTGGCCTGACTAATGCCTGCATCGTCAGTTCGGTAATTCATTTAGGTGCAGACCCGGCGCTAATTGCATTTATCAATCGACCTCACACGGCTGAACGTAACACGCTTGATAACATTTACCAGACAGAGGTTTACACCATTAATCATGTAAATTCGGCTATTTTTGAAGACTCGCATCACACTTCTGCTCGCTACCCAGCCGAGGTGTCGGAGTTTGATCAAACATCTTTGTGCGAGTACTACAGTGATTTTAAGGCACCCTATGTTCAGCAGAGTAGGGTTAAGATGGGCGTTGAATTTCGTCAAAAAATAGACATCAAACTAAATGGCACAGTAATGATTATCGGTGAAATTGTTGAAGTTTTGGTAGAACCTAATTTGATTGCCGATGATGGAAAAATAGACATCGTCGCCGCGCAAACAGTAGCCGTCTCGGGGCTAGATGAATATCATACGGCCGTTTCTTTAGGAAGGCTAGCTTACGCTAAGCCAAGTAAATAGACATTCGCCGACTATTTTTATAAGACTCCTTGAAATAAATATGACTGTCTCCAAGTAGTTAGTGTCGGTGTCGAAAGAGCCGACAAAGACAATTCAGAATTTGCGCTCATACGAGGCAAATAATGAATTTAACTTAAATTTTTATGGCTCAAGTGCGACGTTACGCCGAGCATAAACTGGAGATTAACATGAACAGAATTGACCTTACCCCTTTGTATCGCAGCAGCGTTGGCTATGACCGTTTCGGCTCACTTTTAGACGCCGCCTTACAATCTGAAAAAGCATCCTCGGGCTACCCTCCTTACAATATTGAAGTAATTGAGGAAAATAACTACGCTATCACTGTGGCTGTCGCTGGTTTCAAAGAAGCCGAGATTGAGTTACAGGTAGAAAACGGTGTATTGACTGTGCGGGGTAAGAAAGAAGCCGTTGACACAGACAAACGTTACCTTCACCAAGGTATCGCCAGCCGCTCGTTTGAACGCAAGTTTAACCTGGCCGATCATATCGAAGTAGTTGACGCCAGTTTAGCTGATGGTTTACTGAGCGTAAGCCTTGTGAAAGAGATTCCCGACGCTATGAAGCCTCGCACTATTGAGATAAACGGCGCAAAAGCGACGATGATCCAGCACAAAGAAAAAGCTGCATAGTGTAACTATTCACGTTTAAGTCAAAGCCGATTGTTACTTGTGTGGCAATCGGCTTTTTGCTGCCCGCGACCTATTTGTAACTACCATATTGACATCTAAGCCGACCACTCTATAATCCACTCAGAACTTAGGTCCCGCCTTAATTTAGATGGTGGTTAAACTGGGAAGTTGATGAAAATTCAACGCTGCCCCCGCAACGGTATTAAAAGGTGTTTTATTTACGTAAAGCGCGCTTTGTAAGTCCGGAACCGGCCTACGACAACTTCAATTTTGGCTAGTATAACTAGTCATTATTAAGGTTTAGTTCTAGACCGTTGATGGAGCGGAGGGCTACCATCCAAGGCAAAGCAGACAGCCTTTTTGCGACCGCAACTCGGCCCATGCCCTTCCTTGACACCTCGCTTTATCACCTTAAGAATTATATTTTTAAAGGTACTGATAAATTCAGTGCCAAGGTGTTAAAAAATGAATAAATTTATCAAAACAAGTATTGCGCTAGCCTGTATAGCCTCATCGAGCGTAGCTCTATCTCAAGACATAGAGGAAGTGGTCGTCACTGCTAAGAACAATCAAACGCTTGAAGACGTATTGCAAACCATTCATGTGTTCGATCTTAACGACATAGAAGCCTCCCAAGCGCAAACCATCCCGGCGTTAATAGACCAAATTCCTGGCATTAGCTTTCGCGACTCAGGGGGTCGAGGCTCGGCCACTGGTGTGTTTCTTCGTGGCGCATCGAGCTCACAAACTATCGTCTTGATTGACGGCGTACGAGTTGGCAGTGCAACGCTTGGTGCGGCGGCACTTAACAGCTACCCAATTGAAGCAATAGAACGCATTGAAATTCTTAAAGGCCCGTTTTCAGGCGTTTACGGTGCTGATGCCGTTGGCGGCGTGATTCAGCTATTCACTAAAAAAGGCGGCGAAGGTATGGGCTCAGTTCGCGCATCAGTCGGTAGTGATTCATTAGAAGAATTTGACGTCTCGTTTAACGCAGGCGATCAACGTAATAGCTTTCATCTTTCGGCGCATAGCGAAGACTCGAAAGGTATCGATAGAACCAGTATTTTAAGTGGTGGCAACGACGATATAGACGGCTTTGAAGAAACCGCATTTGCGCTCGGTGGTAAGCTTAGCTTTGGCGAATTTACTACCGCCAGTATCAACATTCTTGCGGCCGACAGCACGGTTGATTTTGACAACACCTTTGGCACTGATCCTGGTCTTCAGACTAAGACTGAAACACTAAGCACTGCGCTTAGCGTAAACACTCAAGTTAACGACAACATTAATTGGAACGTTACGCTTGGCACCAACGAAGATCAATCAGTGACCAATGGCGCGTTTCCTTCAGACCTAAGCACCAACCGCGACACTCTTGGCAGTGAATTAGTGTTCGCTCTTGGCGGCGAGTCAGTGTTGACTGCCGGTGTCGATTACTATGAAGAAGATATTAAGTCTCCGAGCACTACCTTTCCGATAACAAACCGTGATAATAAAGGTGCATTTGCGCAGTTTACAACTCGCTCCGGCGCGTTTGGCGTTGCCGCAAGTTTACGTTTCGACGATAACTCAGCCTACGGTACTGATACCAATAGCAGTGTCGCAGTAAGTTATGAGCTTGATGACGGTTTGAATGCCACGGTAAGCTATGGCACCGCTTTTTCGGCACCCTCATTTAACTTCTTATACTTCCCTTTTTTTGGTAACCCAGACATTCTGCCGGAAGAATCTGAAAGCTATGAAGTTAAGTTAGACGGCAATACAGGTGAGCTTAGCTGGTACGTAGCCGCTTATAAGAGTGACTTTAAGAACCTATTTAGTTTTAACCCAAATACATTCTTAGCCGCCAACGTTGGTGACGCTGAAATAGAAGGGGTTGAGGCAAGTCTATCGACAACATTGGCGGATTGGAACGTAGCCTTAGCGGCTGATATATTATCAGCGACTAATAAGCAAACTGGCGTTGAACTAGATGACCGAGCGGAACAAACTATCGCCCTATCAGCGTCTAAAAACTTTGGTAAATTAGACTTTGAGTTTCGAGCAAAATCAGAAAGTGGTCGCTTTGATCGCTCAGGCACAGAACTTGCCAGCTATACATTGCTTGATATCAACGCCAGCTATCGCATTACTGAGACTTTATCGGTATTTGCTAAAATCGATAATCTTTTAGACAAAGACTTTACTGTCAATTTAATTAACTCGACAGAGCGTTATAACACCCAAGGTCGCCAAGCTAAAGTAAGTCTGAGACTTAACTTCTAGTGGTAACGATTTGCGCAATAGATATCACAGAGCGATTAACGCTTTGACTAAATCGGGCTCTTGATTCAAGTCTCATATTGTGAGTTTGGACTGGAGCCTTTTTTACTTATACTGACGCCATGACTATAGAACAAGAAAATACAGAGACAGCGAGCGAAGAGCAACTGCATAAACAAAAAATGCAGCTGCAAAAAGAGCGCGTTGAATCGCAGATTGCTAAGAATTCAATTGAGCGAGGGGTTGCGATTTTGATGACTGGTAATGGTAAGGGCAAAACCAGCTCAGCGTTTGGCATGATTTTTCGAGCGCTCGGATACGGACAAAAAGTCGGTATTGTGCAATTTATTAAGGGCGCGCAGGAGTCTGGCGAAGTTAACTTTATTAATGACCACTGTCCTACTGCGGTGTTGTATCAGATGGGTACCGGTTTCACCTGGAATACGCAAGATAAAGCAGCCGACATAGCCGCCTCAGTAAGAACCTGGGAAGTGGCTAAGAAAATGCTCGTTGACGATTCATATGATCTGGTAGTACTTGACGAGTTAACCTACATGATCGGTTACAAATATTTAGACCGCAATGAGATCGTTGACGCGATCAGTGATCGCCCTCGCGAACAAAGCGTGGTGGTAACTGGCCGCGGCGGTGGCCGCGAATTGCGAGAAATTATGGACACGGTATCTGACGTAAAGAACATTAAGCACGGTTATAAGGCGGGCATCAAGGCTCGTAGAGGCGTGGACTGCTAAGGTGGCAATCGACACCCGAAAAGAGTTTAAATCACCGAATACAGTGATGATTCAAGGCTGTACATCAGATGCAGGCAAAAGCGTAATGGTCGCTGGCTTGTGTCGAGTAATAGCAAGACATGGCACGAGAGTAGTGCCCTTCAAACCTCAAAACATGGCATTAAACAGTGCGGTAACCGTTGACGGTGGTGAGATTGGTCGTGCACAAGCAGTACAGGCTCAAGCATGTAACCTTGAACCCCATACCGACATGAACCCGATACTACTAAAACCCTCAAGTGATACAGGCGCTCAGGTAATCGTTCATGGTCATGCGGTGACAGCGATGCAAGCGGCCGAATATCATGACTATAAAAAGGTGGCGATGACAGCCGTAATAGAGTCACATACACGACTCGAAGCACAGTACACAAAAATAATGGTCGAGGGCGCTGGCAGCCCTGCCGAAATTAATTTGCGAGCTAACGACATCGCTAATATGGGCTTTGCCGAGAAGGTAGACTGCCCGGTTGTACTGATTGCCGACATTGATCGAGGCGGCGTATTTGCTCACTTAGTAGGGACACTAGACTTGCTTGAGCCGAGTGAGCAACAGCGCGTAGTTGGTTTTATAATCAACCGTTTTAGAGGTGATATCAGCTTACTAGAATCAGGCTTAACATGGCTAGAAGAGCGCACCGGCAAACCGGTTATTGGCGTAGTGCCTTATCTGACAGATTTTTTCTTAGATGCCGAAGACGCGATTTCAACCGCGCAAGTGAGTAATGAAAATAAGCGAAAATTCAAAGTAGTCGTACCTGTCCTACCGAGGATCAGCAACCATACTGATTTTGACGCATTACGCATGCACGCGGATGTCGATTTACAGTTTATTTCTATCACACAGCAACAGATCGAAGCCGACCTGATTATTCTTCCAGGCTCCAAAAATGTGCTCGGCGATTTGAACGCACTCAAGGCCGCTGGTTGGGAAAAAACCCTGCAACGTCATGTCAGATACGGCGGCAAAGTAATCGGCATCTGCGGCGGCTATCAAATGCTTGGAGGTTTAATTTCTGACCCTGATGAAATCGAAACAACCATAGGAAGCACGCTTGGTTTTGGTTTATTAGAAACCTCGACAGTATTACAGCCCGAGAAGCAATTAAAGCGTGTGTCTGGGGTGTTTATAAACCACCAAATACATAACTCAGTTGTTCGCGGATACGAAATTCATTGTGGCATCACGACTCAAACCGCGGGTAAATCAGCCGCCCTGATAGATCTTGGCGAGGGCCGCTCTGACGGTTTGATTAGCGGCGATGGGCACGTATTGGGCAGTTATCTTCACGGTCTATTCGACACCCCAGAAGCCGCTAAGGCGATACTAACCTGGGCAGGTTTAGAATCAAACCAAGCGGCCGACCTTGAGGTAATTCGGGAACAACAGCTAGAACGCTTAGCCGACTGCTTAGAAGAATGCCTAGATAGTTCTTTTATCAACTCATTGAAAAACCAATAGCCAATGCAACCAATCGGTCATCATACTCGTTTTTCAAACCGAACCGTTGTCATAGTCAGTGCCTGCGTATTATTACCGCTTAGTTTTTTTTTAGCGCTAGCCTTCGGCACAATATCCATAACCATTAGCGATACATTCTGGTCGTTGTTACATAGCTTTTTCAGCAGCGAGTCTAACAGCCGTTCAGATTTAGTAAGCCGTACAGATCTAATAATTCAGCAAATTCGACTGCCCCGTGCCCTGCTCGCCGTTCTGGTCGGTGCGCTGCTGGGAATATGCGGAGCTACTACTCAAGGACTATTCAGAAACCCGCTCGCCGACCCCTCACTGATTGGCGTTACAGCAGGCGCATCAGCTGGTGCCGCATTGACTATTTTCTTTGCCGGTAGTTTAACAAGTCTGACCGGCTTACCCGGCCTCGGGCTAGTGTCCATTGGCGCTTTTCTTGGTGGTAGTATCGCCGTAATTTTGGTTTATAATCTGGCAACCAACACCCATGGCACATCGGTAGCAACCATGCTGCTAGCCGGCATCGCCATCACCGCGCTGGCTGGAAGCTTAACCAGTATTCTCGAATTTTTCGGTGATGAAGAAATGTTACGACGTATCAGTTTATGGCGAATGGGCGGACTTGATGGCGCCGATTATCCTCGAGTAGCTATCGCCGCAATTTTCGGATCCATTATCTTACTTACTCTGCCGCGCTTTAGCACCGCATTAAACGCGTTACTTTTAGGTGAATCGGAGGCGCGTCACTTAGGTCTATCAGTGCAGTCAATTAAGATTAAATTGGTGTTATTGGTCGCGGCTGGCGTTGGAATATCAGTAGCGTTAGCCGGTACAATCGCTTTTATCGGATTGGTCATCCCGCACATGATTCGCTTGTTAATTGGCCCAGACCATCGCTACTTACTGCCAATTTCGGCACTCGGTGGCGCCATTCTATTGCTACTTTCTGACACCGTTGCACGCACTATTGTGTCGCCAATCGAGCTTCCGGTTGGTTTGGTAACGGCCATTATAGGGGCGCCGTTTTTCATCTCTTTATTGCGGCATCGGCATGAATTTGGTATGCGTTAATGGCTAAGATATGACGACTCGGTTACTAGACATAGATAAGGTGTGCATTCGAGTTCGAGCCGCACGTAAAAGCAGCTCCCACTCAGTACTAGTCAATTCGGTTAGCTGCCATGTTAATGCCGGTGAAGTGCTCGCCATCATCGGCCCCAACGGCGCGGGTAAATCAACCTTGTTAAACGCCATTGCTGGAGACATCGAGTTTAGCGGAACGATCATTATCGATGGTGTTGCTGAGCAAGCAAAACTTAGAGCTAGGCAGATAGCTGTACTACCACAGCTAAGCTTACTTAGTTTTCCGTACCGAGTTTCTGAGGTCGTTGGGCTTGCCCGAATTCCGCACAATACTGGCCGCCAACGGGACGACGAAATAGTGCAAGAAGCGCTAATTCTAATGGATATAAGCTATCTTTCTGAGCGGCTTTACACCGAGCTCTCTGGCGGCGAAAAACAACGTGTGCAATTGGCGCGTGTGTTAGCCCAAATATGGCAAAAAGAAGACGCGCTAAACGGCACACGACTTTTGTTACTTGACGAACCAACAGCGGCACTAGACCTAGGCCATCAAAAATTATTAATGGGTGCCATCCGCGAGCTTGCAAAGCACGGTGTTGCCGTGGTGATGGTATTGCACGACATCAACTTGGCGGCGCGTTACGCCGATAAAGCACTGGCCTTACTGTGCAGTGAACGCTTAGCGTTTGGCTCGATCAAGGATGTTATTACCCAGCAGAACATCAAATTACTCTTTGAAATAGATGTGCATATTGCTCAACATCCCGAACATAACTCACCCGTTGTAATAGGCTTATAAGTGAACCTTACTCATCTTATTCTGGGCGGCGCGCGAAGTGGTAAAAGCCGTTTTGCTGAGCAAGCGGCACTGTCGGCCTTCAGCCAAAATCAAAACCGCCGGCAAAGCTCGCTGGTCTACCTTGCGACAGCAACACCCGGAGATGATGAAATGAAAAGTCGCATAGCACATCACCAACAGCGTCGTGGTCCCGTGTGGCAATTAATTGAAGAACCACTTAACATTGCTGAGGTGATCGACAACGCGAGTAAAGAAACAACCATTTTGATCGATTGCCTGACCTTATGGCTAAGTAATTGTCTTCACCGCAAGTGTTGGCTTGAACATAGAACACAATTTCTAGCATCGTTACAACGCAGCTCAAGCAATATTATTATGGTCAGCAATGAAGTCGGCTCAGGCATTGTGCCAATGGGTGAACTATCGCGTCAATTCGTTGATGAAAGCGGTTGGCTACATCAACAAATTGCTGAGGTCGCAAGCGATGTCACTCTTGTCGTCGCGGGCCTCGAAATGCCACTAAAGCGACCCGATAAATAGTCATGGCATTATTAGTAATTAGTCTCGGTTTACTGCTCGACCAATGGTTAGGTGAACCCAAGCGATATCATCCGTTGGTTGGTTTTGGCAATTTTGCCAATCAGGTTGAACAACGCTTTAATCGAGATCAAGAATTATCAACGGCGTTTTTTTTAGGTCTAACCGCCACCTTTATATTGATTGTTCCTTTGTCTCTCGCTGGCTACTTGATCAGCTCCGAGCTCGGACCGTACAGTTGGATCTTTAGTATTCTGGTGGTCTACTCAGCGGTTGGTTTTAAAAGCCTAATTGAGCATTCGGAAAGAGTCTATAACGCCTTACCTAAAAAAGTTTTTAACGCTATACCAAAAAATGCAACCGAGCTAGCATCTGAAAAAAACTTAGACCAAGCACGCTATGCTGTGTCGTTAATGGTGAGTCGAAATACTGAAAAAATGAGCCAAGCCGAAATCACTTCAGCAAGCATAGAATCAAGCCTAGAAAACGGCTGCGACTCAACATTCGCAGTGTTGTTTTGGTTTTTAATCGGCGGCGTGCCTATGGTCATCTGCTACCGACTAACAAATACCCTGGACGCGATGTGGGGTTATCGAACTAAACGTTTCGAATTTTTCGGCAAAAGCGCGGCTAAACTTGACGACGTATTAAATTATATCCCGGCTCGTATCACCGCACTGTTTTACGCGATCTGCGGCAATTCCCGTCAAGCCTTAGACTGTTGGAGAACACAGGCCAGGTCATTAGCTAGCCCGAATGGTGGCCCAGTAATGACATCTGGCGCCGGCAGTTTAAATATTCGGTTAGGCGGACCGGCGAGCTATCAGGGAGAACGGCTAGACAAGCCATTTTTCGGTACCGATATAACACCGCAAGTAGGCGATATTACTCGTACCAATAAATTGTTAGGGCTGACACTACTAACTTGGCTTGCCGCAATAGCACTAGTTACCGCTATCCACACGACCTTCTATCGTTAAAGTGACTAGCATCACAAAGCAAGCACTAAGACATGGTGGTGACCTCGAAAACGCCATAAAAAATTATGGTGGCAAGTCACATCAGTGGCTAGACTTATCAACTGGAATAAGCCCTTGGAACTACCCTATTCCGGAGTTTGAGCCGTCAACATGGCGCACTCTTCCGGCGCCCGATAAGCAACTATTAACCGCCGCATCGGCATACTATCAATGCCAAGCAAGTGAGATAGCCCTTACTCCAGGTTCACAACTGGCCATTCGACTTATCCCACAACTGCTTAAAACGACGCAGACAGTAGCCGTACCATTGGTCGGTTATCAAGAGCATGCAAGCTCTTGGAAACTAGCAGGCCATAGGGTCTTACGGTACCAGTCCCTCGCCGAACTCGAGAAAATGATAGCCAACAATCAAGTCAGCAACGCGGTTGTGATAAATCCGAACAACCCAACCTCGGAGCAGATACCAACCGTCAGTCTTAGGCTACTGTCAACCAGTCTCAGTGGGCTGCTTATCGTTGATCAAGCATTTGCAGATCTACGCCTTAATCATAGCGACCATGATGCCTTACCGCTATTGCACCGCAACGCTAACGTGGTGGCATTAAAATCGATCGGTAAATTCTTTGGCTTAGCGGGGGCGCGTATTGGGTTCGCGATAGGAAGACACCCAATTGTAGCCGAGTTGCAGACGCTGCTATCGCCATGGAGTGTCGCCGGACCGTCAATGCAACTAGCGACCATGGCTCTGAATGATACACAATGGCAACGCTCACAGATCAAGCGAATCAAGCATCATGCTGAACGACAACGATTAGCGCTTTCGACGATCAAGCAGGGCATGCCCAACTGCGTACTACACGACCAAAGTTTATTTTTCAGCATCTTTGATGAAAATGATCTTATCGTTAATCTTCACCACCACCTTGCTGAGCAAAAAATTTGGGCGAGACTGGGTGACAAATTTAAAGATCAACACAATCAGCAGCGTAATTGGCTAAGATTATCGCTTGCAGGCGATCAGCTAGAGAGGCTCTCTACTTCGCTGACGTCGTTTTCTATTACGCAGCATAACCAGACCACATTACTATGACCGACCAATGGTTTTTAAGGCCCGCAAAATCGATCGATCAGGTCGACATAGACTCAGCGCGATCGCACCAATTAAAACTGACGAAGCCGCCTGGGTCGCTAGGTCAACTGGAGGATATTGCGGTCTCTTTTTGCGCTTGGCAGCAATCATTAGCGCCTACCTGCGAGCATATTCAAATAGCCGTTTTTGCCGCCGACCATGGCGTGTGTGCACAAGGTGTTTCTGCTTTTCCACAGCAAGTTACGACGCAAATGGTACATAATTTCACCCGTGGTGGCGCGGCTATAAGTGTACTAGCAAAGCAACTCAAGGCTAAATTTAAGGTGGTTAACATGGGCCTCATCTCGGCGATAGAAGACACCGACGGCTTAGTCAATACGCCGATAATGTTTGGTACCAATGATTTTACTCAACAGGCGGCAATGTCACAAGAAACCGTACTAAAGGCACTAAATGTTGGGCGGACACAAATAGATAGTAAGGCTGACCTATTTATCGGCGGTGATATGGGCATTGGTAATACTAGCTCAGCATCGGCTATTTATAGTGTGCTGCTTAAGCAAGCGCCTGAAATAACGGTCGGTCCAGGCACTGGAGTTGATAAAGACGGCCAGGCCCGCAAGCGTAAGGCGCTGTATCAGGCATTAAATTTGCATGCCGAGCAGATGACTTCACCGATCGAGATTTTAGGCCGCATCGGCGGTCTTGAAATAGCCGCTCTAGTCGGCGCCTATATCGCCTGCGCGCAAGCAGGTGTACCAATTCTAGTCGATGGATTCATAACCACGGCAGCGGCATTACTTGCCTGTAAAATTAACCCCTCGACTCGAGATTGGATGATGTTTTCACATAAGTCTGCAGAACCCGCACATACGCTAGCGCTTGAGTCTCTTAAGGCGCGGCCCTTGTTAGATCTAAACATGCGTCTCGGCGAAGGCAGCGGTGCGGCTGTCGTGGCACCCATTATTATCAGCGCCTTAGCCTTGCACTGCAATATGGCAACCTTTGACAGCGCCGGTGTCAGTGAGTCATAACATGCAAAAGAACTCTTTGATTTTGAGCTTTATGCTGGCTTTGTTGGCGATACTTATCGGCGGCTGTGATTCACAGCCAAAACAAGCACCACTTACAACAAATAACATATCTACAGAAGTCAGTGACAGCGTCGATTTGTCGGTTCAAGTAATAGACTTCAATGGCTCAATCGTAAAGCTCGACCAACCGGCTAGACGTATTGTTGCACTGGCACCCCATGTGGTAGAGAACGTTTACTCTGCCGGCGCTGGCGAGCAACTGGTGGGCGTTGTCGCTTACAGCGATTTTCCTAAGGCAGCAACCACTTTGCCAATCGTGGGTGGTTATGCTCAAACTAATTTAGAAAAAATATTAGAGCTGCAACCGGATTTAGTTATTGCATGGCAATCTGGTAATTCAGATTCAAGCGTAGCGCGAATTCAACAATTAGGCTTCCCTGTGTATATAGACCAACCAACGCGATTAGATGATATCGCTAAGAGTATTAGAGATATTGGCATACTGGCCGGCACCATCGACATCGCTGAACCCGCCGCCCAGTCCTACTTAAGCAGTATAGATAAAGTACGAAAAAAAAATCTAGCACAACAGCCTGTATCAACTTTCTACCAAGTTTGGGACAGCCCTCTGAGAACCATTAACGGTGGGCATATTATTAGTAATGCGATAGAGCTTTGTGGCGGCCTTAATATCTACGCGGATGAAGCAGCGATAGCCCCAATCATTAATATTGAATCTATCTTAGAGCGAGACCCAGAGGTAATCTTGGCCAGTGGTATGTCTGATGCTCGACCAGACTGGTTAGACGATTGGCAGGCTTGGCCATCGTTATCAGCGGTAAAATTAGACAATCTTTTTTTTGTCAATCCTGATCATATTCAGCGTCATACAGTACGTATAGTCAATGGTATAAACCGCATCTGCGGTCAGCTACAGCAAGCACGTGAGAAGCGCCAAGTAACGCTAAGCGAACACCAGTAAGTGGTTGGCTAATTTGAGGGATATTGATGTTTAAGAAAAGAGAAACTGAGCTCGATTATTTTTTCGCTGCGTTGATGTTTTATACGCGCATTCGAGTTCCAAGCAACGCTATGCATTCGCAATACGTATTAGATAGGTCAAGAAAGTACTTGCCGTTGATTGGCGTTATTATTGGCTCACTAGCCGCGGTTACTTTCTTGATCGCCAACCAGGTATTTTCAACCGCACTTAGTATTGCACTATCGATGGTCTTAAGTTTACTAGCAACCGGTGCCTTTCATGAAGACGGTTTTGCTGATAGCTGTGACGGCTTTGGCGGTGGCTGGACAAAACAACAAGTGCTAATAATAATGAAGGACAGTCGCTTGGGTACATACGGCGCGGCGGGTTTAGTTTTCATTCTAGCAATAAAATTTCTAAGCTTGCTCGAAATCGCCGAAAGCAACAACATTACACTGTTAATAGCGGCCTATGTTACCGCACATACAATAAGCCGAACTCTTTCATCATTTATGATCGACTGCTTTGACTATGTGCAAGACATTGATAGTAGTAAAATCAAGCCGATTACCGAACAAAATCTATCTACCAATGATACGTTATTCAGTATCGCCACTACCGGCTTACCGATCATATTACTAGCCAGCATGGCGCCAATGGGAACTTTATTCGCTTGTTTGCTGTCATCGGTCACGGCGCTATGTTTCATGGCATATTCGCGGCATCGAATCGGCGGTTACACAGGTGACGTACTCGGTGCAACTCAACAATTGTCAGAGATAACTTTTTATCTATCGTTGGCTGCCAGTCTCTAGCGCTCGCAAGCCAACTCGGTAGTGCAATAAAAATTTAACTGTCAACTAGTTAGCCTATCAATTAATAACCGTTACATTATTTTTATTCACTATGATTATCCACTTGATTCGACACACCACGCCAGAAATTGAAACGGGTATTTGCTATGGTCAAACGGACCTTTCGTTGGCGAATACCTTTGAGCAAGAAGCTGAAACCGTTATTAAAAAACTACTTGACCACTATGACGTGGTTTATACGAGCCCATTGCAACGCTGTTCTAATCTTGCGGCTAAGCTGACGTCTGAAAATCAAATAACCGACCCGCGATTAATGGAATACAACTTTGGCGATTGGGAGCTATTACCTTGGGACCAGTTCAAATCGGATCAAGCGCAGAGTTGGATGAATAATTTTGTCGACCAACCGGCCCCAAATGGCGACAGTATGCTTACCATGCAGGCTAGGGTCATTGAGTTCTGGAATCAGCTGCTAGCCGAACAACATCAAGCAGTAGCGATTGTTACCCACTCGGGTGTTCAACGACTTATCCATGGGGAAATATTAGAGACTCCAATGACACATTTATTCCGCTTACAACTTGATTTTGGTGCTGTATTAGAAGTCAACTCAGATAGAAAATCTGGCCTAATCACGATCAAACACCGATGACAATTTGTGCTTTTCTATTATCGTTATTAAAAATAAGCCCAACCATTAAAGTACAAAAGTAACACTAAACGTTTTGATCTGCGTGATAACTTGCCGTGGGTTACCGTGTAATTACGTGGCAAAAAAATACAAAAAAATCCTAGATAGAGCCGTATTCATAGAGATCTAAATCACCTGATCGTCGCTAACGCGCAATGTCTAACCAGAGCCAAATTATCACTTTTTCCGCTGCTGTTACTACTTTATTTACTTTGCGCTTGCGTGCCTTTAAAGCAAGACTCGGCGGTCAGCACGCAGCCCAAAGTAATCACTGTGACAAGCGACTCCGAGTATAATACCTTAACTATTATTGCGTTATCCGAAAGCGATGTACGCTATGCTAAAAAGGCCCTAACTGAAATCGGCTACCAAATTGGATAAAAATGCTGAGTACCTGCCCTTAAGTGATTATTATTGATCAGCGGTCTCAAGTATTAAATAAGCCAACCCGTACTCAGCTATGTTACTGAAGTTGGTTCCAGACACTGGCATTTATGTCATTTCGAAACAGCATAGCTACTTCGGAATAGAATCTATTAATCGAAAATGTGGATATGTAACATCGACTAAGCCTACGCCCGAAAAAGAGTTTATGTAACCGACCTTTAACTACCATAGCTACTCGACAGTGCTGTGCTAAAGTACAGACCTTGTATTAAACTTTAATCAAAAACACCAGAGCGAATTCCCATCAAAAAGAAATCTAGCCACCAGCCAGCTGATAACATAAAGCCTGATGAGCCAGAGGCGGTGCGTTCACGAGCGGAAATAGAGAATGCGTTATCAGGCAAAACTACGCGCAGCAAAAAGAAATCACGCCCCGCTAGCAGTAGCTCTTTTGATTTAAATGCCCCGCCTCGACGACAACAACAAGTCATCGGCGGTGATTTAACCGGAGTTGCAAACCGCTCAAGAACAGGCATATTTAGTCGTTATAGTAATGTTAGCGTCACCAACTGGACGTCTGGCATCATTGTAATGATGATACTCGCCGCCTTTTTTTGGCCGCAAGAAAACAACTCTACGCAAGAAGTGGTTGGTCCTGGCATAACCTTGGCCCCACAGTTAGGCGAGACTGATTTATCACAAGCCGAACAGAATGATTTTCTGCAAAGTGAGGCCGGCGAAAGCGCGCTGTCTTTCAGCCGTAAAGACGACATAGACCGAGCCATTAGTTTCCGTCAGCAGGAAGCGCGAGATTTGCAAATTCGATCGCTGCTAGACAAAGCTGATAGCGAAATTAAAGGTGGTAACTATACTCAGCCGGCCAAAGATAACGCTACAGCTAGCTACAAAGAAGTGCTTGCGATTAGCGCGCGAAATGTCGAAGCCAAACAAGGACTAGACTTTATCGCAGGCCGATTTTTAATATCAGGCTACAGGGCACTTGAGCAAAATAATAAAGTCCTTGCCGAAAACGCCTTAGGGAAATTAGCCACGGTTGAAACCGACTCCGATGAATTTTTTGAATTAGAAGCGGCGATTCAAGTCTGGGATATTCAGCGTAGAGTTGAGGTCTTATTGGCGAAGGCACAAACCGCATTTGAGAAACAAGACATGGTCTTACCAGCGAAACAAAATGCCCTTTATTTTTATCAAAAGACGCT
Source organism: Arenicella sp. (assembly GCA_047625975.1). Taxonomy (GTDB): domain Bacteria; phylum Pseudomonadota; class Gammaproteobacteria; order Arenicellales; family Arenicellaceae; genus Arenicella. Next base: position 2,228 of record JBLHRL010000049.1, on the reverse strand, counting down.
TCAATTAGAAGCCGAAAATCAACTCGCATTGTCCGGCATCCAGCAAGTAGCAGACTCTTACATTCAATTGGCCAATGATGCTGTCCTCAACGGCCAATACGAAGCCGCCTCGGCTCACCTATCAACGGTCAGCATCATCGACTCTAGTCATACCTCAATAGCTCTAATTAAAGCTATGATCACACGCGCTAAACCTCTAGCCGAAAAGGCCTTGGCCGCTCAACAGCAACAATCAGAACGGCTTTCTGATAACACTAATAGGCCGGCAATACCTCAGGGGCTATTAGAGTTTGGGAAAGCACGGCCCCTTGGGCGTGAAACTTCAGAGCAACAAGCGTTTGATAAGCAGTATTTAAAACAGGGCTTAGAAGCCTATTATAATGGCGATTACAAAACCGCCGCAGCGCTACTCCAACCGTTAGCCGATAAAGGCATTGCACGAGCTCAATTTAGGCTGGCTTATATGCATTTTCTTGGCCGCGGCTTTGAACGTGATAACGCTATCGCCGATCGAATAATTCGTGCTGCCCTACCCGCTATTCAACGGTTTGCAGGCGATGGGCGAGCATGGGCCCAATCGGACCTAGGTAGCCTCTACGAAGACGGCCTAGTATTACCAAGAAACTTTACCGATGCAGTGTATTGGTATCGTTCAGCAGCCAGCCAAGGTTACCCTAGCGCACAAACAAATTTGGGCCTTATGTATGCCAGGGGCCAGGGCGTAACAAGTAATAGACGTACTGCAATAGACTGGCTTCAACGAGCCGCGAAACAAGGCGACATTGTCGCCCGACGTAATTTAAAAACCATGATTGTAAACTAAATTTTATAACTAGGCCGCGATCAGCTGTCCAATCGCCACCAACTTAAGCCAATCGGAGTACCAGTGCAGAATGCAGGCTAGCAGTGCTCGTCGCAAGCTAGACAATACTGCCAGAAGTGTAGATTTTTTCATCGAACTCTGGAGCTGGATAATCAGGCTTCATAGACTTCAATGCGTCTCGAACGATAGACGCAATCATTACGTCACGAAAATTTCTATTTTCGGCCGGCACAATATACCAAGGGGATGCATCACTGCTGCATTTCTCTAAAGCCCCTTCAAAAGCTTCCATGTAGTCGTCCCAGAGCTTACGCTCGTCAAGGTCGGCTGGGTTAAATTTCCAGTGTTTGCCTGGATTATCCAAACGTCGCTTAAACCTACTCAGCTGATAGTTTTGCGAGATATTCAGCATAAATTTAATAACTTTAGTACCTCGATCGGTCAGTAAGCTCTCAAAATTATTGATGTGTTGATAACGATGCTTTATCTTTTCATCACTCGCCCAACCATGGACTTTGACGACCAATACATCTTCATAGTGCGAGCGATTAAAGATAGCAATCTCACCCGTTGCGGGCGCAGCCGCATGAACACGCCAGAGAAAATCATGCGATAACTCGAGCTTCGATGGCTTTTTAAAACTGTGAATCTTGCAGCCTTGGGCATTCAACTTGCGAGTCAATTTTGCAATTGTGCTGTCTTTACCAGCTGCATCCATCGCCTGCAATACGATTAGCAAGGACTGTTTATTCTCGGCGTAGAGCTTTTCTTGTAACTCAGCAACCTCATCCCATAGTTTTTCTCGCAGCTTCTTTAAGCCTGAACCCGATTCCCCATGGTCAAACTCGGTTTTAAACGTTGCCAATTTGACGTTTTCGCCAGTGACCTTAAATTGCTCAAAATCCATTAATTTGTCCGCTTTTTTATTAGTAGAGACCTCAGCATAACTCCAGCACAGGATAAAACGCCGAATATTTGCAATATTTTTCTGATCATATCGCGCAATAACCTGCTACTAAATTCAATTTTTATGTCAATTTTGAAAAAATTAGACAGGTTACTTTTGAACTGGAGTTAGGCTGAGGTCTCTAAAACTACTGAAGTTAAGCGATTACACTTAAAAGGCGATGATTTAACTAATGCAAGCGCTACATGGTATTGCTAAACTCTCTTCTTTGTAAAACTACAGTCGCTAATTGCTCAATGTCTAGCTCAAAGGTCATTTCGATTAAAAATTTGTCCTGCATTCGCGGAGACAATCAGTTGTTTGATGCCGTAAACTTCAATGTTGCTGCGGGTCAATGTTTGCATGTGACTGGCCCTAATGGTTGTGGCAAAACAAGTTTATTACGACTCATTGCCGGAATAAATGTTATCGAAGAGGGTCAAATCGATTGGAATAATG
>JBLHRL010000048.1:0-22984 GCA_047625975.1 Arenicella sp. | reverse complement strand
ATGCGCAACGGTATGACTCGACTGCAAGCCGCACTCACTAGTTCGCGCCAACTGTTTGCTCCGATCGTGAGCATGACAATAACCTTGGCGGCGGTCTATGCACCGATTGGCCTACTCTCTGGTTTAACCGGCGCATTGTTTAAAGAGTTTGCATTCACCTTAGCAATAGCGGTGTTGATATCTGGCTTGGTAGCCGTCACTCTATCACCGATCATGAGCGCTTACGCTTGCCCAGAAGGCGGCGAAGAAGGTCGCTTTACACTCAAGGTTAATGCTATTTTTGCCAATCTTCAGCATCACTACAGTAAAGTGCTTGATCACGCGATCAACTATAAAAACCAGGTGTTGTGTATTGCTGTTTTCTTTGCATTACTGACTGTGCCGTTCTACCTGTTCTCGTTAAAAGAGCTAGCGCCAACCGAAGATCAATCAAGTATTAATATAATTATAGAGTCGCCGCCCGACGCATCACTTGAGTACACCACCCATCACATGGACCAAGTGGTAGAAACTATGAAACAACTCGATGGCGCTAGATATATGTGGCAAATAGTTACTCCAACGGGGGCTTTTGGTGGCGTAGACTTCGTGCCGCTGTCTGAACGAAATGACAACGTACAGCAAATATTCTGGCAGGCTTTTGGCGCGCTTTCGCAGATACCGGGCTTAAAAGCATTTCCCGTATTAGAGTCAGCACTACCTACATCTGGTAATTTTTCAGTAGAGCTTGTGGTATTGAGCACCGATTCGTTCGAAGAAATGAAAAATTATGCTGAAAAAATGGTCGATGCGGCAGTCACGAGTAACAAGTTCTTATTCGCTGACACAGACTTAAAAATTGACCTGCCTCAGGCAAGACTGAAACTCAATCGCGAGCTAATTGCCGATCTTGGCATGGATCTCGCCGGTGTTAGCCGCCAGCTCGGCACTTACCTATCGGGCAATTTTGTTAAACGATACGACCAAAATGGTCGAGCTTACCGGGTAATACCGATGATTCAAGATCAGCAAAAAATTAATCCTGATGACATTCTCAACATTCAAATACGAACACCATCGGCTGCACTAATCTCACTTAGCAGCATCGCAACATTAGAAATTGAAACAGCGCCTAGAGCGCTGACTAAGTTCGCACAAAAAAATGCATTTCGAATTTTTGGAGAAGTTATCCCGGGCACAACTAAGGAACAAGGCTTAGCCGCTCTAGAACAAGCGGCGGTGGAAATATTACCGACCAGTTACAGTATAGATTATGCCGGTGAGTCTCGCCAGATTAGGCTCGAGGGGAATACCCTAGAGGGGGTACTAGGCATTGCCTTAATATTTGTATTTTTAGTTTTGGCGGTTCAGTTTAATAGCTTTAGAGATCCATTAGTCGTACTGTTAGGGTCAGTACCGCTGGCTTTATCAGGCGCTATGCTGTTTGCCTTTCTAGATTTCACAACCATTAATATCTATTCGCAGGTTGGCTTTATTACGCTAGTGGGGCTGATTGCTAAAAATGGAATTTTAATTGTCGAGTTTGCCAATCAACTGCAAAAACAAGGCGCAGACAAACTGACTGCTATCAAACAATCAGCCGAAACTCGCTTAAGGCCCGTGTTAATGACTACAGGGGCAACCGTGCTCGGTCACTTTCCGTTGGTTTTGGTTTCTGGTGCAGGGGCCGAGGCGCGCAATAGCATCGGTATTATTTTAGTTGCAGGCATGCTGGTTGGTACATTCTTCACCTTAGTTGTTTTACCTGCCGTTTACCTTATTCTTGCATCGGAACATGAACCTGACCAAAACTAGAGCCAGATGAAGTGCTGATTAGCCAGCCCATGCACAAAGTCAAGCTAACCACGTTTATATTGGGTAGGACAATGCGCGCGACCAACTTTGAATGATCGCTTCGATAAATGTTTGGTGTTGCGGCTGGTTACTCGCTCACGCCACATTTTGAACGAGCTCGCTTTCATCTCTTTACGCATCAACTTAATAACCTGGGGTTCAGATAATGCATAGTTAGTTTGAATCGCTTCAAATGGGGTACGGTCTTCCCATGCCATTTCAATAACACGCGATATATCGCCCTCAGATAGTTCAACTTTAGGTGGCTTGGGCATGAAAGTTGTAGATACTCTTGTTGGTTTGATATTAAAATCGACATAACGCTAACCTAAAGATGCTAGCTTATGGTTATTATAAATAAATTATGTAAGAAACAATGAAGATTATAACTGCTTCTATAATTTTGACCGTGGCTTTGCTTGTAAGCACTCCAGCAGCAGCCAACAGCGACTGTCATGAACTACTCAATTTCAGTGCCATTAAGTTACGCTCATCTGAAAAAATTGAATTCTGTCAGCAGTTTTCAGGTAAGGCTTTGTTAGTGGTAAATACCGCTAGCCAATGTGGCTTTACGCCGCAGTTTAAGGGCTTAGAAAAATTGCACCAAAAGTATGGCGACGAGCTAGCGATTATTGGCTTTCCGTCAAATGATTTTAAGCAAGAGCATAGCGATAACGAGAAAGTGGCCGATGTCTGTTACGTTAACTATGGCGTTACCTTCACGATGCTAGAACCAAGCTCAGTGCGTGGCGAGAACGCTAATAAAGTATTCAAAATATTGAGCCAGCAAACAGGGCAACAGCCTGGCTGGAACTTTACTAAGTACTTAGTCTCAGCAGACGGCAAAACGGTTAAACACTTCGCGTCGTCGACCCGCCCAATGAGTGAAGAAGTTCGCAGCGAAATCGATTCGCTACTGGCTACGCGATAGCGACGGCGGTATAAACGGTCAGTTATCTTGAACTGGGCGAGACATTCAAATAAGCTAAATAAATGACAAAAATGGACTTTAAGTTAGCTCTATTTATCCAACGATTACAGCCGACCAAAGCTGACATTGTCTGGGTAATAATGTTGTCTATGCTATTTAATGCGCTGCTACCACTAAGCGCCAACGCTCTGCCCGGCCAGACTTCAATCGAACGGTCTGGTCAGATTCTAATGTGCACTTCAAGAGGCTATCAATGGGTAGCCGTAAACAGCTTAGTTGACAGCAAAATAAACACTGCGCATTGCCTAGCCTGCCTCAGTATCGATAACGATATAAGTGACCCGGGGAGCAGCGACAGCGTTCATGTCTTAAGCACAACACATCAGCTTCAGGCGACCACTGCCTTAGTCGATTTCCCTACGGCCTTCTCTAATCCGCCACCGGCGCGTGCTCCACCAAAAAATTCTCTAAGTTAAATACTATTTATCTTTAGGTCTAGATCGCTGGCTTTATCACAGCATTGATCTCAACGTATTAACTCAACTTGGTTGCCTAATTATTCAGGCAATTTAGAGAATTTATTATGAAAAAAACTTTAACAATCACGCTCGCTATGACCACCACACTCTGTGCCCCGGCTTTCGCTGACGATAACACTGCAGCATCATCGCACGCAGCATTAGGTGTCATGGGTGACCACTTACACCGACAAGGCGAGATCATGTTTTCATATCGCTACATGCGTATGAACATGGACGGCAATCGAATCGGCATGCAACGTGTATCCGCTCGGGACATCGTTGGCAGCATGAGCCAAGCTGGGCCGTTTATACTGGCACCGACTTCAATGCCAATGGAAATGCATATGTTGGGTGTTATGTATGGGCTTTCCGATAAGGTCACGCTTATGGGCACGACTAGTTATGTAAGCAACTCAATGGAACATCTGATCCGAAACGGTCGCGAGTTTACCACTGAATCATCGGGTATTGGCGATACCAAGCTGAGCGCGATGGTCAGCATATTTGATAATCATCAGCACAAAATGCACTGGCAATTGGGTGTTAGTTTGCCGACAGGCTCGACCGATGAACGTGACGACACACCGGCGATGCAAAATGCGTTTCTACCTTACCCAATGCAAATCGGCTCAGGCACTTACGATGTATTACCAGCGATCACTTATTCTGGGCGAATCAGCACCGTCAGTTGGGGTGCACAAGCAAATGCGGTGATCCGCACGGGTAATAATGATCAGGGCTATACCCTAGGTGATCAGCTGGGGGTGACTTCTTGGATTGCTAAAGACTTGAGTAACAAACTGAGTCTATCGTTACGCATCAACTACCAAGATAAAGATGCAATCGATGGGCAAAACCAAGCCCTCAACCCTCGCATGATTCAAACCGCTGACACAGCCTTACAAGCCGGTGACAGGCTCGATGTTTCATTGGGTATCAACTACCTATTCGCTAGCGGTCATCGATTAGCGGTTGAGTACGCTGAACCGATTCGGCAAGACTTAGCCGGACCACAGCTTGAAATCGACTCAGTACTTATGGTCGGTTGGCAAAAAGCATTCTAAGCAAATCAACCGTATCAAACCAAAGCCCCGATGACCTCGGGGCTTTTTATTGTCAGGTGTTATCATCAGCATTTAGTCGATATTTTTCTAACCGTAAACACCAGTAGGGTCGAGCAAAATATGAGTGACAGAAAAGGCTAGCGCCGCATCAACAGTTTTGAAGCTAAAGCAATTGACAGTACACTAAAACTATACTCGTTATGGGCAACACTTAAAACCAGCACTAACCAATACCCGATAAGGCATGCAGATTATGAGCACATTAAACTCCCAACTTATTAAGAGCAGTAGTTACATTAATGGCCAATGGCATGAGGGTAATGGTCAACGCTTTGACGTCACAAATCCAGCTAATGGCAATACCATCTGCAGCTTAAACGGCTCAGACAAGAGTGATGCTATCTTAGCCGTTGACGCAGCGGTTGCGGCAATGCCAGAGTGGCGAGCTAAAACCGCTAAGCAACGCTCTGCTATTTTGCGTAATTGGTTTGAACTAATCATGCATAACCAAGACGACCTGGCGGCAATCCTGACTGCCGAACAAGGCAAACCATTGGCCGAGTCAAAAGGCGAAATCGCCTACGGCGCTAACTATATAGAGTGGTTTGCAGAAGAAGGTAAACGCATTTATGGAGACACTATTCCGGGTGCCGCATCAAGTTCTCGAGTGGTGGTGATTAAACAAGGTGTTGGGGTTGTATCAGCCATTACCCCTTGGAATTTCCCTAATGCTATGATCACTCGCAAAGCAGCTCCGGCATTAGCCGCAGGCTGCTCGTTTATCGTTAAAGCGGCACAAGAAACTCCACTATCAGCCTTAGCCTTGGCCGAGTTGGCGCAACAAGCTGGAATTCCAGCTGGCATCTTCAATGTGATCGTGAGTAATTCTTCGCGGCCGATTGGTGAAGTGCTTACGAGCGACCCTCGCATCGCTAAATTTTCGTTTACCGGTTCAACTGCGGTTGGCAAAACCCTGTTAGCTCAATGCGCTACTACCGTAAAAAAAACCTCGATGGAACTCGGCGGCAACGCACCGTTCATCGTCTTTGATGATGCAAACATTGACGACGCGGTACAGGGAGCCTTAGTCTCAAAATTTCGCAATGCCGGTCAAACCTGTGTCTGTACCAACCGCGTATTTGTACAAAGCGGCGTCTACCAAGAATTTGCTAAAAAACTAGCTGACGAAGTTACCAAGCTATCAATGGGAGACGGCAGCCAAGCAGGCGTGCAAGTCGGGCCTTTGATCAACGACGACGCCATTGAATCGGTTTCATCCTTAGTTAACCAGGCGATTAGTCAAGGTGCCAAGGTATTAGTTGGTGGCCACGTTGACGATCTAGGCTCACGCTTTTTTCAACCCACTATTTTGACTCAGGTCACTCCAAACATGAGTGTCGCTAGAGAAGAAATTTTTGGACCCGTAGCCCCGCTGATCGAGTTTGAGACAGAAAAACAAGTGATTGCCATGGCTAACGATACAGAAGTTGGTTTAGCCTCCTATATTTATACCCGAGATATCGGTCGAGTATGGCGAGTCTCAGAAGCTCTCGAGTACGGTATGGTTGGTATTAATGAAGGAATTATTTCAAATGAAATGGCGCCATTCGGAGGGGTTAAACAATCAGGCATGGGCCGTGAGGGCTCCAAATATGGCTTAGAAGATTACTTAGAAATTAAGTATCTATGCATGGGCGGCCTTGACCACTAAATTACACAGCGTATCATTTTACTCGGTAGATTTACCACATGTACTCACGCGTGAAAATGCAGATCAACACCGAAGGCATGTTTCAGAAATAATCGTTGCTAAGCCAATGTGGAATTAATAGCGCAGACCATTAAGCACTAAGCAGAACGGCTAAATTGGTTCGCTAATGTCGACCAATTATCCGACGGGGCAGGGCCGAACGTGTCCTACCCAAGCAGCATCGAAATACTGACTATCTACCTTCACTCATAGGCTTGGCCGTGGGTTTCATTAATTTTAAAAAACGATCAATTATTTACGTTTGAGCAACACTGTCGAGACTCTGTTGATTTATTTCGCCTTCTCGATAATCAATAGAGTCATTGCGAGCAAGGTGGCGGCGCTCTCTTCGGACAGGCCACCTATTTTTTCCATCAGTTCGCGCTTAGTGTTTGATTGATCCGGCAAGGGGCCATTATTAACTTTAATTTGATCCATCATCTCGGGGTATATGGTTCGAGGGTCTTCACTTATCAACGCGCAATACTTAATTAAAATCGTCAGATTTAGCGAGATTATGCCATTCAGGTACTGACCGACAGCGCCCTGCGAAATATCAAGTAGATTCCCAACGTCCGTTTGGGATAGATTTAAAACCTTTCGTTTTGCGTTTCATGCTTTCTTTAGTCGTTTTGATGCCTCTATTGAAGCTGTACTCGGAGTGTTCTTTGCCATGTCGGTATTTCATTCCTTAACTTAATTATTGCAATCTTAGGCAAAAGCGTTGTTATTTATGCCGCCTAATTGTTTCACAGAATCATCACGGCGATGGCGTGGTAGTAGCGTTAGTTGATGGTATGACTATTCAAGGGCTGAGGCAGTTGAGATAGGTTGATGCTCTCTATCTGTCTACCAACATAATGCTTCGGCAATCAAAGCCTACCAAAAAAATGGCTTCGTAATCGAACAATGCCCAGCCTCAGCGCTAATCGAAAACGGCCTATCTATGATCAGATGCTAGCTCTTTTAGCCGGTAATGTGACGGCCAGTATCGAGCAAAATTTCTACTCAGATTCTGGCTCTGAGCTGTCATCAGGTAAGGCAATGGCGTCTAGCTTACTGGTGTCGAATTGAATTACTTTCGGCTCTAGTTCCGGCATTGATTTATTAGCCTTGTTGGACAGTGTATTAAAACGTGTCACTTTGCTCTGCATACCGGTCAATGAGGTCACCGTATCGTTGAAGTGCGTACTGGCGGTATTAAGTGTTTTACCAAGTTTACCTAAGCGTTCAGATACAAGAACAACCGAATTGAAAATATCGTTCGCCTTCTCACCAATTTGACGCGCTTCTTTATTACTTCGGTCAAGCATCCATAGATTGGCGACCGTGCGTAATATCGGTATCAACGTTGTGTGCGATACCAAGATAATATTTTTACTATAGCCAAAGCCGAATAACTCCGGATCTTGCTTCATAGCTTCAATGTAGGCTGGCTCTACGGGCATAAACATAAGGATGAAGTCGGGGCTGTGGAGTGCACTTAAATTGGTATACTCTTTGGAAGCAAGATCATTAATATGAGAACGCACTGCCGCAACATGAGCCTTCATAGCAACCGCCTGCTGCTCTGACTCTGATGCTGAACACGCACGTTCATAGGCGTTCAATGAAACTTTGCTATCTATAATTATGCACTTGTCGGCGGGCAGTTTAATCAAATAATCAGTTTGCTTACGCTTACCCTCTTGATCAGTAAATGAGCTTTGTTTCTCAAAATGATCATGTTCAATCAAACCGCTCATTTCAAGTGTGCGTTCAAGCTGAGCCTCGCCCCAAGCGCCACGTTGTTGCGAGTCGCCTTTGAGTGCGGTGGTAAGGCTGCTGGCCTCGTCACGCATTTTAATGCCCATCTTCATAACGTTTTCGATTTCGGCTTTAAGGTTAGTATTACCTTTAACTGATTCATCATGTACTTCATTCACACGCTTCTGAAAACCTTCAATTTGATCTTGCAGCGGCTTCAATAGGGCGCTTACGCCTTCCTTATTTTTTGCAGTGAGCATGTCCTGTCGCTCTTTAATAATTTCTTCCGAGACTACTTTAAACTCATTTTTAAGCAGGCCTTTCTGCTCTTCAAATTGAGTTTTTAAGCTAGCAAGCTTATCGTGCTCGGCTATTAGCTTTGCATTTTGCTCACGCATATCAGCTTCCAACCGGCTAACTTTTCGATTGCCATTATCGACCATCTCACGTAAGCCAAGACGCTCATTTTGATTATCACTAAGTTGCTGTACCTTCTCATCGCGACTGCTTTTCAACTCCGCTTTGTCAGCCATTAGCTGAGAGATCAAAGCACTATTACTTTCTACTTTTTCATTTAGGCTAAAGTTGCTGTGGCCGACCAGCTCTATTTTCTGTTCATTGGTGGCCCTACTTATTTCCGACTCTTGGCGTTGAGCATCTAGTTCGCTAATACGTTTTTTACTTTTACGACTCGATAGCAATAGCAGCATTAAACTAATGGTAATAGAGGCAATTAGCCAGTACAGGGGCAAGCTCTGATTGAGCCAAATTTGAAAATTATGCAGCGCAGTATCCATTCAATTTTCACCAAGTCAGGTCGTCTGGAATTTGATAGTCAGCGTATGGATCGTCTTGGTCTGGCGCCGCGGCTTCAGTATTAGAGTTGTTGACTACATACTTAACATCGCGCTCGGCGATTTTTGTGGCAACCGCTTTCGGAACTAACTCAAACACCTCGTTACCCATCGATATAAGCACAATTTGGTCACGCGATAATTGCTTTTGTTGCTCGTCGGTAACGTAAATTTTCTTAACCTTTTTCTTTACCGTGAAACTATAGGGCGTTTCACCGTCTTTACGATCAAGCTTAGCACTATCAACTAGTTGTTTGATTTGTGCAAACTTGGCTTTGGCGGCGGCTTCGGCTTGGCGCTGCTCATTTAAGCGCTTATCTTTCTTGGCCTTATCAAGCATCGCGCGTTGCGTGCGCAATTGTACTTCGCTAGGCTTATTTCTATTCTTCTTGGCAACCTGCGGCTGCTTTTTCTTCTTAGCTGGCTTTGCCACTGCTTTTTTAGCTAAACCGGCTTTTAATAGTTGGTCTTTTAATGAAAGGCTCATGCGAATAACCCATTGATCTGTTCAAAACTAAATTCGTATCGTTGAAAACAGAAATGGCAATCGACAACTAAATTCGGCTTACCTTGCTGTTGCTGTTCGTTAACTAACGCTTGCACGTCTTCTTGACCAAGACTTTTGACCGCGTCGAGCGATTTTTCGGATGAACAAATACAGCCGAATCGCACCGACTGAGACTCATAGAGACGGCACGACTCGTCATGAAAAAGTCTGGTTAAGATTTCCTCAGCGTCTAAGCCAAAAGCCTCGTCGCCCTTCAAAGTGGTGAGCCACATATTAATACGCTCGAAGTGCTCATCGGCAGCGCTTTTGTCTTTTACTTTGTGGCTCGGTAGAGCATGAACCGAAATACCAACCGCTTGTTGCGAATCTGACAGCAAACGAAATAGGCTCGGTAATTGCTCTGAGCGCCGAAAATAATCTTCCAAGCATTGGCTCAACGTCGCGTGCTCAATGGGAACAATGCTTTGATAGCGTTCGCCTTCGTCCGGAGTGATAGTAATCGCCAAGGTAGCGCCGCTGCCGAGTTCATCAAGTCTTATTTCCTGATTGGCCGGCAATTGCTCTGAGTCATATTCAGAGATAGCCCGTACTCGGCGGTCAGACAAACAGTCAGCCATGATCAACTTAATCGCACCGTCGGTACGTAGCTGAATCGTTAGGCTGCCGTCAATTTTGATACTGTCACGCAACAGCGTCGCTGCGAGAGCGAACTCGTTAAGTAGCGTAGCAAGGTTAGCCGGGTAATGATGCGTTGCTTGAATTGCCTCGCATGTCTCGCTCAAACGAACGATACAACCGCGAGCATCGAGGTCATCGAACACAAAGCGTTGACGGATATCAGAATTTTTCATGGGTAAAACGGTGTTTGAATGGTCAGGCATTATAAATCTAATTAGCCTGATCTATAAGGCTAATTCGGCTCAAATTAATGAAAGCTAAGCTTCTTTTAAGGCTCGGTAACGCTTGCATAGGCGTAAACACAGCTACACTAAAAACCAAACAATCACTATCGATAATAGAATTCGGTAAATCACGAATGGCATCATCCCGACACGTTCAACAAAGCGCATAAACCAATGCATACATAAAAATGCAATAATCGCCGACATCGCCGCACCCAGGAATAGTATACCCAAGTCGATAGCGCCTTCGCTGGCGGACAATTCGACACCCTTAAGCAGGCCCGATAAAGCGATGATAGGTATCGACATCAAAAACGAAAACTTAGCCGATGCTACACGGCTAAAGCCCAAGGCTAACAGGGCGGTCATAGTGACGCCCGAACGCGATGTTCCCGGTATCAGCGCGAAGGCCTGAGTAGCACCGACAAAAAGCGTTTGCTTCCACGTTAGAGACTCCAGTGGCGCCTTATTTTTATCACCATTGTGATCCGCCCAGCCGAGAAGTAAGCCGAAAATTAAAGTGCTTGCGGCGATTACCCACGCGACTCTGAGATTGAATTCTATAAAGTCGCCAAATAGCAGCCCGACCAGCCCCGCCGGAATCGTAGCTAATACAACTAACCAACCTAACTTGCCGTAAACGTCCCAGGTCAACGTGCGCCAACCGAAAACCCACGCTGGGACTATCTGTTTAATTTCCTTCTTCAGAAAAATCACCACCGCGAGCAAAGTGCCTACATGAACGGCAACATCAAAGGCTAAACCTTGGTCAGCCCAACCAAACACTTTTGGCACTAAAATAAGATGCGCCGAGCTAGAGATCGGAAGAAACTCAGATATGCCTTGAACAATGGCTAAAAAAATCGCTTGAAAAATGTCCATATCGAAAATCGACCATTAAGTGTCTGTTTGGGTGCTTGGATTAATGGGTTATAGTAAGTTTTTAGACATCTATTTGCATCATATTATGAGTCAACAGTCGAAAACCATTTTAATTACCGGCGGCGCCAAGCGGATTGGTAGGCAAATAGCGATTACGCTGCATCAAGCGGGCCACAGTATCGTGGTGCATTATCGTTCCTCAGCAGGGCCGGCGGTCGAGCTGGTAGCACAATTAAACGCTGATCGGGAAAATAGCGCTGTGGCGCTGCAAGGCGAGTTGCTTGATACCGATTCAATCCCAACCTTGGTTGCCAATGCCGCCCAGGCATTTGGGGGTATCGATGTATTGATTAATAATGCGTCAACCTTTTACCCGACGCCGATTGAATTGCTGGAAGAAGAATTTTGGAATGACCTAGTCGGCAGCAATCTTAAAGCGCCTGCGTTTATGGTAAAGGCTTGCGCACCCCACATACGCGAACGAAATGGGTCAATTATTAATATTGTCGATATACATGCCCGCAAGCCTATGGCTAATCACCCAATCTATTGTTCGGCGAAAGCCGGCTTAGAGATGCTAACCATGTCGCTAGCTCGAGATTTAGCTCCTAGCATTCGGGTTAATGGAGTATCGCCGGGCGCAATTTTGTGGCCTGAAGACGACAGTGGGATGGCCAATCAAGCAGAGGTGTTAGAAAAGATCCCCATGGGCCGTATGGGCAAGCCAGAAGACATTGCGAAGTTAGTTCGTTTTCTAGTTGATGAGGCTGACTACATGACTGGGCAGATTATTGCCGTTGACGGTGGCCGCTCAGTAATGATTTAGATAATCACTGACCTCGAGAATGGGTCAATTAACGGCGTCAATTATTAATAATTTTTGCCATAAACTTGATAGATCGGATTCTGGCTAAGGTTATAGTATAACTGGATTGAGCGGTGCATCTCGCTTATTAACGTAATTACAGAGTGGTTTTTAAAAATGAAAGTCTTATCAATTTCAGTTGTAACTTGTCTTGCACTTATCGTTTTAGCCGTCCCCACTTGGGCCAACGAGCAAGACTCGATTCAGTCGTCTTCACGTAAAGCCTACATTGATGAATCCACAGGCGAACTTACCAGTACCCCACCACCCGCAACAGCTGCTTTACTGAGTCAAAAAGCGGCCTCGGCAGATAATACTCAAGAGATTGAATATATTACTCACCCCGATGGTACCGTTGAAGGCAAACTTAATGGTCACTTTCAAAGCCGCATGACCGCCACCGTAACTAGTGATGGTGTTATTACTCAAGACCATAACGATGAAGCGCCAATGACACCGACCAAAAAGCCACATGAAGGGAGCGAATGAGATGTCTACCAGCACTGTTAATAAGCGCTTGTATATTAAAGCCTACTCACTTTCTCTGATCTTTGCAGCGCTTGCCGTATCAACCGTGTCAGCAACCGAAATAAACTTAGATAATAAGGACGAATCCAACGAAGGGTTCAATGATCAGAGCATGCCAATGGCGGGGCAAACTGGCAATAGCGGTAGCACCCTTGGACAACAACGATTAAACGTATTTCGAGCCGCGGCCGACTATTGGGAAAGTCCCCTGACAAGTACTGTACCCGTACTTATAAGGATCAATTTTGACCCACAAGAGTGCACTAGTAGCAGTGCTGTATTAGGCTCTGCAGGGCCGGTGGGTATTTTTAGAGATTGTGTAAATGCCCCGTTGGCTAATACTTGGTAAGTCAGCGCGATCGCCGATAGTCTAGCTGGCATCGACCAAAGCTCAGGCAATGCTGATATTAACGCAATCTTTAACAGCTCTATCGATAACAACGAAGATTGCTTAAGAGTTACTAATTGGTGGCTAGGCATTGGTTCCCCAGCGCAAGCTGGAACTATCAGCTTATTTGACACGGTATTACATGAGATTGGCCATGGTTTGGGGGTTTTATCACTAGTAAGCCAAACGAGGCAGTTGAATGACGGTCGCAATGACGCCTATGCAATAAATTTGTTTGATGAAACTACCAATAAGTCTTGGGCCGATATGAACGACGCTGAACGCGCAGCATCCGCTATCAACACTGGCAATGTAACCTGGCGTGGAGTAAACGCAGATAGCAATAGTTGCCACGTTAACGCCGGTAAAACCAATGGCCATTTACGTCTGTACGCGCCTAACCCCTATCAAGGTGGCTCGTCTATATCGCATTGGGATACCGCCTTGTCACCCGATGAATTAATGGAACCAAGTGCTACTCCGACTTCCGATGATCGCTCCACAATACAGCTACTTAAGGACGTTGGATGGCGTATTGTTGAAGACTCTAACCTCCGTCACCGCTCTGCGATGACGATGACTTTTTATTGCTTTACCTTCCCTCGATCATAACCGGCGCTGTTAAGGATGAGGATTAGCGTTCTCCACGCTCGATAATCACACCGACATTGTTAACCCCTTTCACCGCTCGGCCTTTGTCCAGTTTAATACGCACCCAAGGTGTTGTGAATTCAGCCAAAATTAGCGCCGCAAGGCGCTCTACCAAGGTTTCAATAAGTTCAAATGCATTGTCTTTAGCGTAGGCTTGAATCCGTTTGGCAATAGCTTGGTAGTCGAGAGCATCTTTAAGGTCATCATTTTCGGCGGCCTTTGCTGTATCAGTGGCGAGCTCAATGTCGAGCACTAGGGTCTGTATGATAGCTTTCTCCCATTCCCAGACACCAATGGTGCACTCGCATTTCAAGCCTTTTAGATAGACGATGTCCATATTTTAAATACCGTGTTTAAGCGCAATTAGAGTAGCGATTCTAAAAGCTACATTTTATAGAATTTTATTAACTGCTATAACTTTAACACAGTACAATTATGCTTCTTCAAAAAAGGCGGCCTCCTAGGCATTAGCGTTACCATGTTTGAAATACCTTCTTTTGCTTGGCCAATTCTTGGCTACCTCTTTGGCTCAATCTCAAGTGCCGTCATTGTCTCTAAACTATTCCGCTTGGATGACCCACGAGAAACTGGTAGCGGCAATCCTGGTGCAACTAACGTGCTGCGTTCTGGGAATAAATTTGCGGCTGCAATAACGCTCTTAGGTGACGTTCTTAAAGGTGTATTACCTGTAATCTTTGCACAATATGCCGAGGTAGGTAGCGGTGTATTAGCGATGGTTGCTATTGCTGCTTTTATGGGGCATTTATTTCCTGTCTTCTTTCGCTTTAAAGGTGGCAAGGGTGTTGCGACAGCGATGGGTATATTTGTAGCCCTGAGTTGGAAGTTGCTTTTAGTCTTTGTAATTACATGGGCATTAGTCGCCGCGATTACGCGGTACTCGTCATTGGCTTCATTAATGGCCACCGCAGTTACTGGCGTGGCAAGTTTCGCAATCTTTAATCAAGAGTATCAATTGCAGCTGATCGGCGCAATTTTTTGGATTGTTGCGTTTACTTTTCAGCGTCATAGAGAAAATATCGACCGCTTAAAAAATGGCACTGAAGGAAAAATTGGCCAGAAAAACACTTAGCTAGCTAAACGAGAAAAGTTCGGCTAATTAACAACAAAACAGCGGTCATTGTCTCAGCGATAAATTTCTTGCGACCAATCACAAGGCAATTCTGTGGCAGAGAACGTAGAGTGCTGGCTTACGACGGAACCGCGATCATAAGCACACACGCTATGACTATTAAAGAGACCAAAATATCTTTACTTACATCATTAAATTTCATGTTTCTATTCATACTTACCTGCGCGAAGATTGAGTCTCGACCGCAAGGTAAACATCTCCAGACTATGGTGCTAGTTAAGTCTGTAATCCAGATGGGTTAACACAATTAGACTAGGCGGCTTCGCGCCAACTTATTCCATGGCTACTTAGTGCTTATAAAGGAAGAAGGTCCTCAAGCGACCATCGAGGCTTGACCTGAAAACTTAAGTCAGAGCTTGCTTGATGTAGGCGCTTCGAACCAGCATAGGCTATCATTGCACCATTGTCGGTACAAAAATCTATGCGCGGATAAAACAATTCATACCGCATTTTATCGGTCATTATTTTCAGTTGTTGGCGTAATCGAATATTAGCGCCTACGCCTCCGGCGACCACCAAACGTTTAGCCTTAGTGTGTAGTAAAGCGCGCTTACATTTAATCATCAGCGTATCGACAGCGGCATCTTGAAACGCGTAAGCAATATCGCAAATGGTCTGCTCATCCAGAAACTCTCTTTCAACCGTGTTCAGTGCAAAGGTTTTCAAACCGCTATAACTGAAATCCATACCGGGCCGATCAATCATTGGACGAGGGAATCTAAAGCGTTTAGGGTCACCTTTCTCGGCCGCTTTAGAAATCGCTGGGCCTCCAGGGTAACCTAGACCCAAAATTTTAGCCGTTTTGTCGAAAGCCTCACCTACGGCGTCATCCAATGTCTGGCCTAAAATATGGTATTCGCCAATCCCTTTAACTTCAGCCAACAGAGTATGGCCACCCGAAACGAGTAGCGCGATGAATGGAAATCGTGGTGCATTGTCTTCGAGCATTGGCGCCAACATATGGCCTTCCATATGATGCACCCCAATAGCAGGCACTCCCCATGAGAATGCCAAGCCTTTAGCCACAGCGCTGCCAGCAAGCAAAGCACCAGCCAAGCCAGGGCCGCTGGTATACGCCACACCGGTAATCGTTTGTCGCTCACAAGCGGCTTGCTCAAGCACCGCTTCTACTAAAGGTATGATCTTACGAATGTGATCACGCGCGGCCAACTCAGGCACAACTCCACCATACTCTTGATGAGTTTCGATCTGCGAGTATAAGGCGTGTGCAAGCAAGCCTTGCTCGCTATCATAAATAGCTACACCGGTATCGTCACATGAGGTTTCGATGCCTAAAACACGATTAGGAACTGCTTCTGTCATTTGAAATGCCGCTCTGTTAAGGGCCAATGGGTGAACTTCTGATACTTAGAATTGGTCAATTAGTACATAGAACTGCTCGATTAATGATGTGCCAAGGAATACAAAGGTTTAGCATAATGTCCAAACAGGTCAATTTATGCGCATAAGTATATACAAACGCACTCTAAACGGCTAGAATCGCGCGTCCTGAATGAATAAACCTTCATTCCTCAAAGAATTTTTAAAACTAAATAGACAGCTATGCCACAAGTAAAAGTTAAAAACGACGAGCCATTTGACGTCATCCTTCGTCGCTTTCGTCGCTCATGCGAAAAAGCCGGTATTTTCACAGAAATGCGTCGTCGCGAATTCTATGAAAAGCCAACGTCAGTGCGTAAGCGCAAAGGCGCCGCTGCCAAGAAGCGCGAAATGAAGCGTGCATCGCGTGGCCGCATCCGTACTACTCGTCTTTACTAGGCATTCGATAAGCTTTAATAAGCTTATCTTTTCTAAAAGGAGCTGAGTATGTCGCTTAAAGATCAAATCTTTGCAGACATGAAAACTGCGATGCGTGCTAAAAACGCATCTAAGCTTGAGTCGATACGGATGTTACGTGCCGGAATTCAACGCAAAGAAGTAGACGACCAAACCGAGCTAGATGATGAGCAGGTACTAGCGATTCTGCAAAAGCAGATTAAACAATCGCAAGACGCTATTACTCAGTTTACCGCCGGTGATCGCAGCGATCTTGCTGACAAAGAACAACTTCATGTGGATAACCTAAAAGGTTACCTACCTGAGCAGCTTGGTGATGATGAAATCGCCCAAGTTGTTGCCGCCGCTATTGCATCAACTGGCGCTGAGTCCATGAAAGATATGGGTAAGGTAATGGGTGTATTGAAAGGCCAACTGCAAGGCAAAGCTGACATGGGTAAGGTCAGCGGTGTTATTAAGGCTAAGTTGAGCCAATAACAGTTTACCGCTCGATAGAACAAAAAAAGCCTGAGCATCGCTCGGGCTTTTTTGTGCTTAATCGTAATAGAATAGAGTAATAGATGAGGTAAAAATGCAGCGTCCAACGAAAGAACAGATAAGAGAATTGCCTTTGTATGCTGGTCTTAATATTGGAAATATTAAGCTTATTGAAACTCAACAAGATGCCTCCAGAGCATTAAAAGAGCTAGAAAATGAGGCTTGTCTGGGCTTCGATACTGAGAGCAAACCCATTTTTGTAAAAGGAGAAGTCAGCCCTGGCCCGACGCTAATTCAGCTTGCAACAGAATCAAAAGCCTATCTATTCCCAACTAGATTCGCTGCAGCCGTATCGGCTGCTAAGACACTATTGAGCAACCCGAATATAAAGAAAGTTGGGTTTGGTATTGCTGGCGACAAAAATGAACTGCACTTAAAACTGAATATTAAGGTTGTAAACACAGAGGATTTATCTAATACGGTGAAAAATTTAATTGAAGAAAAATCGATGATCGGCGCTCGTGCCGCTGTGGCAATGGTGCTTGAATCACGCCTAGGAAAAGGTGCCCAAAGATCCAACTGGGGGGCGTACCCTCTTAAAAGAAATCAGATTTTGTATGCCGCAAATGATGCCCATTCTGCAATTTGCGTCGAGAACGCTCTGGCTTCAATCAAGAGTAATAGTAGGTTACCTTAAGGCAACTGAAATCTGACTTGTAACCGCCGAATACAACCTTTATCTACTATCTAATTAAAGTTATTCACTACGTAGTCAACACGCTGTTCAATGCTTGGCTCCCGCCGACCGACTATCGCCTCAATTGCCTGCAACCTGGGCAACATCCCCATACGATTTGCCGTTTGTATTGCCAAACCCGGGCGCGCATTAAGTTCTAAAATCATAGGCCCACGATTATGATCAAGCACCACATCTGCACCGAGATATCCGAGGCCTGACATTTCATAGCAACTGGCTGATAAATACAGCATCTCTTGCCAACCTTCTATTTTAATATCCAAAAGGTTGTGACCGGTATCGGGGTGAGTACTAACTGGGCGATCGAATTGTACGGCAGCCGTGGCTGTACCATCGACAATATTAATACCCACCCCAACAGCACCCTGATGCAAGTTTGCTTTGCCATCACTGGCGTGAGTGGCCAATCTAAGCATTGCCATCATCGGGTATCCTTTGAATACAATGATACGAATATCAGGAACACCCTCATGACTTAGCCCTGTGAATGCCGGATCAAATTCAATCAGCGCTTCAATCATTGCCACATCAGCGGCCCCGCCTAGACTAAATAGGCCGGCTAAAATATTGGTAATATGCCTTACGATTTCATCGTATGAAACATACTCACCGCTGGCTTTCTTATAGCCCTGTTGGTCCGACCCGATTATTACCAGAATACCTTTGCCGCCACTACCTTTGGATGGTTTGATACAAAACCCTTGGTGATGATCGAGTATTGCAGAGACTTCACCGACATCATGTTGATAACGCACCACACCAAGCAATTCCGGCACCCTCAGACCATAATCAAGCGCTAGCACCTTAGTCTTTAATTTATCATCCACGTTCGGGAAAAATTTTCGCTCGTTATAACGGGATATATATGAAAAATTACGCTTATTCATTCCCATCACGCCGCGATCATGAAGCTTAGATGGCCTTGCCAATTTAAACAACAAAGACATTAATAATCCTCCATTGGCTTAAAGCGTCGAAGCTCGAACAAGCGGTATCCCGTGTACTGGCCCATTAACAGCACTGCTGCCATTATTAATGCATGTACTCCCAGAAAGTTAAACGCCCAATGACGAATCAAATCGTTGTCCATCATCAAATACGCTATTACCGCGACAAGGAGGCTACCGCCGCCTTGAACTAACACTTCCTTGCCACCTTCTTCTTCCCATAATATAGACATACGCTCGATGGTCCAGGCCATGATCACCATCGGAAAAAATGTAATTGTAAGTGCGTCAGTGAGACCAAACCGAAAGGCAATAATAGTAAAAAGAGTGATAATGCCAATCACCAGTATCACCACCGCCGATATTCTCGACACCAACAGCAAATTCAAACGCGATAAATAAGATCGAATCACCAAACCAGTAGACACAATTAACAGAAAGCCGACAACGCCGTTGAGTAGTTCGGTTTGAATAAAGGAAGTAGCGATCAGAATCGGCATAAAGGTGCCGCTGCATTTCAAGCCAATAATGACTCGCAAGAAGACCACTACTAATGCACCGATAGGTAACAGCAATATACCTTTAAACAAATTTTGTTCAGCAAGAGGTAAATTATAGAGCCCTGAATTAAACAGGTCAGATTCGGCCGATAGACTCTGTGCCTCCTGAAGCGCACTTTTGGTGACTCGGCTTATCGAAAACGAAATATTTGAGTTTCCGCCGCCCTCTACATCAAGTAAACCTGGTGAATCTTTCAGCCAAATCAAAATTGGTAATTCAGGGTCTATCCCAGATGATTCAAGGTCAAATAGCTGCCATTTCTTATTTACGTACACCTGCACTAATGGTTTCAACGACTGATTTCGACGCCCGTCTTCTAATACCAAGCCTCCGACCTTTTTAGACGACACTTTCGCCATTGCTAATAGATGCATAAAAACGTCAGATCGCGTGTAGCGTGTTAGTAACAAGGCAACACTCTGGTTCGGCGTGCGCAGACTATTTTGAATCTCAATAAGTAATAGCTCATCATTACTGGAACGATTAAACGCATCTTGCAGCAGCGTTAATGCCGTACTCTGGTAAGGCTCTTCCCAGACGCCCGCCTCAACAGCAACAGTGGGTGGAATATCGGCTTCAGAGTTGTCTATTTGTTGATAGGAACCTCGGTAATAGAGAGTTTGGCGACCCTCTGCTTTGCGCTTGCTCCAGACAACCTTGGGAGGAGTCTGCTCCCTTAAAACATGAACCCCGTAGGCAGGTGAGGCGGTATATTCCTCAACTAACTTAAATTTTCCGTCCTTTGGCAAGGTCAGTTGGGCATTCACCGCACCGTCTTCGCCAGTGAAAGCGATCTGCGCTTCGACTTCCCATATTGCTATTTTCTGGCCAGTTGTTAGGGGCACGCCCATCTCAACATGGCGGTAATATATAGTAGAGATACCAACCAGCACTAGGGCGAAAATAAGAAAAATAAAAGGCGCTTTTTCAGACATGATTAATTTGACCTCTGAATATTCTTACGGCTGACATCAACTACGGCAATATCTCTTAGAAAGCTACGGCCAATTAACAACTGGTATTGTAGATAGCTTCGATCAGCTAGATTAAAAATTTGTTGGTTGTATTTATTACCGCCCATTACGATATCTACCTTAATTTCGATACGATCTACTGACAGTGAACTACTCTCCTTAATTCTTACCGTATCAAATATTGGGTATTCAAAACTTGCCGATCCCTCATTAGCTTTAAGGGAAAAACGAACCCAATCCTCACCGTCACGCTCAAAAGTTTTTGCGTTATAAACCCCCATAGACGAGAAATCAGCACCGGTGTCAATTCGCGCGGCGTAACTCGTTTTTTCATTGACTAGAGTGATTTTTTCTACTGCACCAAGTCGCAGCTTACCGCCTAACTGTTTGGGATTTTTTTGCGCCGCAGTGTTCCGACTTGAGCAGCGCTCGACTACTTTAGTAATTACTTTCGGTTCAACTTTTTGATCTAGCTGCTCAATTTTCTGGGCGCAATTTAACAAAAAACTTTCAGAAAGGTCGAGGTTCAAGGCTTCAATTTGGCCAGAGACGACCTGCATATCAGAAATTTTATTTAGGTCAATTACCGGCTGTGAGACACAGGCACTAATGGCGAATATCAAGGGGAGGAGTAAAACAAAAGATTTAGACATGGGGTGTATTATTTTTTATTTAGTTTGGACGGGGCTCGAAAAATGCCTGACAAATAGCTTGACCAGCCGCTTAAATTTACCTTGAAATCTGGTTAAGGGCTATCGTCAATCACCTGGCTTTGGGTGAATTTTGAAAATCTATATAGACCATGAGGGAGAGTCTTAATCTAACCTAACACTGATCTAGGGTTAAGTAAACGATCAGCTTTCCTAGCTTGATGCATTTTTGCTGTGATCAATCTAGCACCAACTAGCTCTCCAGAATCTGCCACCAAGCCGTATTTCATTTTTGGTTACAACGGAGACGACGGCGTAATCGATAGGTGCGTCTTCTGCGACATACTTGTTTTAGCACACTTGGTAACTGTCAGCGCAAAACCAAAGAATTAAGCCGTCAGTTTGAGCCGATGATAGTGATCGCGATGACCACTACTTGAGACTGATTGCTATCAATCATTGTCCAAAATATCGTCCTGTGATGCTCCCACTTCGGAGAGACTAGTAGCACTCACAACATTTAGTTTACGGCTTTCCTCGGTTGCGTTTTCTTCCGCCAGCAGGCCTTCTTCAATCAAAAGCGCTTCTGCAGGCTGAATCCCGATATGGTAAATAGCAAAACCGGGCAACACTAATTGGTCCAGTGCCATTCCTAAAATGCGACCGCGAAAAGGGGAGATTATCTCACTGCGTCTATTGGTGATTGGGTCGGTCACAGTTCCAAGAATTTCACCTTCAACCACCCGTTTTCCAAGCTGTGCATTGCTAAAAAATATTCCACTCTGATTCGCCCGTACCCACGATGATTTATAGTACACAGTGGCAGACCGAGTCGGTTTTCTCGGAGTCCTACCGACCATCCCCATTGTCGCCATAAACTTTTTAATCGCTTTAGTTCCTTTGTCCACAACCTTACGTTGCATTCGCATAGGTTCGCCCGCCTCGATAGTAACCGTAGGAATGCCAGCGCGTGCAGCCGCTGCGCGCAATGAACGAGGGTTGCCGGGACTATTGAGCACTGGTACAAGGCCAAAACTTTTTGCCATCGACACCACTTCTGGATTGGATAGGTCAGCTCGTAGTTGAGTCAAATTAGTGCGGTTTAGCGAACCTGTATGAATATCGATCAGGACGTCGCAGTGAAGAATAATTTGGGTGAAAAAAGAATGCGCTATACGTGACGCTGAGCTACCACTGGTATTGCCGGGGAAATATCGGTTCAAATCGCGGCGGTCGGGTAAGTAGCGGGAATTACGGCGAAAACCCATCAAGTTAACAACGGGCACGCCGATCACAGTACCGGTAAGTCTTTCGGGTTCAAGTTCGTACATAATGCGGCGGATCATTTCGATACCATTTAATTCATCACCGTGCATAGCCGCCGTCAAACATAAAGTTTTTCCTGGCGACTTACCATTCACCACTAACACTGGAGTCCGCTCGGCGAGACCACCGGCTTTACTTTCGGGTGTCCAAGTCAAACGAGTAGCTGTATTCGCCGAGACTTCCATACCTAGAATAAACTTAGATTTTTCTTCGGCAACTAGGGCCTTCGGAGCAATTATGGGATTAAACCCCGGTTCTTCAAAAGCGGCCTGCTCCTCGATAGCCTCCCGCTCCTCTGTTACAGGCAGTTGCTCGTCAGAAATTTTTTCTTCAATAACTTCCGCTTCTTTGACCGCCAGCAAGCTAGGTTCTGGGGCAACCGTCGATTGCGGCAAAGCGTTTTTAGCTGGCACCACTTCTTCCGGCTCTCTAATAATGTCATTGAGATCAATGCTTTTGTCTGTCGGTGGCTTTTTTATGTCTCGCTTAGCGTTAAGCGGCGCAAGCTCTATCGGAAGCGGCGCTACCTCTTCAAGCTCTTCAACAATGTCTTTAAGATCGACATTTTTGGCTGCCGGTAGCTTTTTTATCTCGCGCTTAGTTTTAATCGGCGGGATATCCGCATCCCTATCGACAACCGAAGGCATAGTAGGTGTCTCTTGTGGTAAAACATTTTCCTGTGCTTGAACAACACTAACAAGTATCAATACCATGCTAAAACCTCCGAAAAAGAGAGGCGACCTACAAAAGCTTTTTCTATTCATCAACAATCACTGGAGAGTTTATCCGTCATTTTCATTGTTTAAGTAGTGTAGTCTGTCTTCGGCTTTAGCTCACCTATTGATATGCATTGATCTATTGCATATCTGAACAGTGTCGCACTTCAATCATAACGCGGAGGTGGTCGGCTGGGTGACCGTAA
>JBLHRL010000047.1:0-22991 GCA_047625975.1 Arenicella sp. | reverse complement strand
GTTAGGTTGGTCAAATATTTTTTGGGTTAAAATTTGCGGTTTGAGGAGCCTAATGGTACTGATGAGATCCTTCGGCTGCGCTCAGGATGACGGCGTATTTAGCTCAGGATGACGGCGTATTTAGCTCAGGATGACGGCGTATTTAGCTCGGGATGACAGCGTATTTAGTTCAAGATAATAGAGTCTAGCGGGATGGCTTTAGACCCCAAAAGCTATCGAGGTTTGACTAATTCATAGGTGCCTGGGGTTGACGAGATTTCCGTTCTAACAATTTGAGGCCGCGTGCCTTTGCTGATATAAAAAACTTGCGAAGGGTCACCGCCGTTATACAGAGTATTATAAGTTGAAAACGCGCTGGCGGGCACTGTCAAGTTTTCATCGCTGATGGGTATTTCTCTTGAAATACGATTAATGAACTCTCTTTTTAACGGCCATCAGAGTACCCGTGATTTGGGTTTTATTGAATACATTTGTATTTCCATTGATGAGATGCCGTATAATTTTGATGAAATGATGCTTGCCATAAAACCTATATCAGGCTTTTCGACAGCTTTTGTGCGTTGATGATGTTTTGGCTTAGCCTATGGCTATGCAGTCGTCGCTACCGACTCGAATCTAACCAAACGGTGCAGACATACGATGAGGTGTGTCGCATTTTTCTGTTCTATTTAATCGGCTCAGGCATTCAACGATCTAGGCAATTTTAATAATGTTGTTAACCACGCCGCTCGTCATTGGCCTGACAAGGTCTTACCAACATAACCCGTGTCATTCTGAGCTAACCCGTTCTTGTTATCCTGAGCGCGTAGCCCACCCAGAAGCTATGGCATGATTATTTAGTCTATGACTTGGGATGGCTTCGCTCTAACTGAGTCTTAAAAATAAATTTTAATGTGTTCATGCTACTGCGTTATAATTATTAAGTGAGACAAGCAAGAGTAAGCAGATGCTATTCAACCCTTAATTCTACTCAGCTAAATTAGGACTGGCTCCGCAAGATAGTTAGACTTATGAACATTCGTTGATTGGTAACATATTATGCTCAATACGCCACTATGAAGACTAACGTATATGAAGATTAACTTAACTGTTGAAGAAAGAGCCTTTGAATCAGGTGTAAGAGAATTCTTAGATAATAAACTTCCTGCTGACATCAAAGATAAAGTTCTACAGGGCAGTTCTTTACAAAAAGATGATCACATCCTTTGGCAAAGGCTTCTCTATGAACAGGGTTGGGCGGCGATAGACTGGCCATACGAATATGGTGGTACTGGATGGAGTGCTATCCAGAAACATATATGGGCTGAGCAATCGGCTATTTACGGCGCGCCTGAAATAATTCCATTTGGTTTAGATCTGGTTGCTCCCGTCATTTACACCTATGGTAATCAAGCTCAGAAGGATCGTTTTTTGCCTGACATATTAGCCAGTAATGTGTGGTGGTGTCAGGGATATTCAGAACCAGAAGCGGGCTCAGATCTAGCCTCTCTAACAACCACCGCCGTTGCCGATGGCAGCCACTACGTGGTTTCGGGGGTTAAAACCTGGATCACCTACGCGCAACATGCCGATTGGATGTTCTGCCTTGTTCGAACCGGCCCTGCTGAAATCAAAAATAACGACGCCTTAAGTTTCCTACTGATTAAGATGGATAGCCCTGGCATTAGCCTAACTCCGATTATCAGCATGGATGGCGCCCATGAGATGAATCAAGTGCGTTTAGAAAATGTTCGTGTGCCGATTGAAAATAGAATTGGTGATGAGGGTAAAGGCTGGACCTATTCAAAAACACTATTAAATCATGAGCGCGCTAAATTAGCGCATGTAGCGATTTCTAAAAACCGCCTACAAGAATTAAAGAAAGCCGCTCGAGATACGTTAACTGGGCGTGGCAACTTAATGGACGACCCACGATTTGTAGCCAAGCTTGCGCGCACTGAAATAGAATTAACCTCGCTCGAATTTACTGAATTCAGAACACTCACCGCGGTCAGTAACGATATCGATCCTGGCCCCGAATCATCGATACTGAAGATTGTCGGTACCGGCGTTTCACAAGCAATAGACGAACTTTTTGTTGAAGTTGCTGGACTGTATGCGTTGCCCTATATTGATCAAGAGTCTGCCGAAAAATACGCCGAAAACCAGATCATTCCCAAACAAACAATCAATACAGCGCGCCTCTATTTCAATAATCGTAAGGCCTCTTTATTTGGTGGCAGTAGCGAAATTCAAAAGAACATTATATGCAAAAACGTATTGGGTTTTGATCAGAGTGTTAAGCGAGGTGATGCATGAACTCAACACTGTCGCAAAAACAATTAGAAATGAAACGCAGCATTGCTGAGTTTATTGATTCTGAATACGACCAAACTGAGCGTCGAAAAATTATTGCTTCTGCCGACGGATTTAACAGTGCTCATTGGCATCGGATGTCGGAACTAGGTTGGTTCAAGATTCCGTTTAATGTAAGCGATGGAGGCAGTGGTGGCTCGGCTCTTGACATCATGATTTTGATGCAAGAGTTAGGTAAAGGGCTGGTGATCGAACCGATACTGGCAAGTCAAATACTCAGTGGCCGACTGATTACTGAAACCTGCAGCGAACCCACCAAAGACCATTTGCTGCCGCAGATCATGTCTGGCGAGCTGACCTATGCCAGTGGCTTATATGAGCCGCTTGGTCGTTACGACCTTTCCTATGTGTCGACCCGGGCGGACCCGAGGCGAACAGGCTTCTCGCTGACCGGTAGAAAATGTGTAGTTCTCAATGGTGGCAATGCCGATAAGCTATTGATTAGCGCCAGAACCGGTGGTGCTGAGAATTCTAAAGGTGGCATATCACTGTTTTTGCTCGACCCCGGCATCGAGGGACTGAATATTCATAAATATAAGAATATTGATGGCCATTGCGCCGCAGAAGTAATTCTAGACGGCGTGTTTGTAGAACGCCGAGCAAATATCGGTGAGCTAGGTGAAGTGTTACCGAATGTTCAGGCGGCGGTAGATTCTGCCACCCTTGCCCTATGTGCTGAGGCAATTGGTGCTATGGGAGAATTAAATAAGAGAACCTTAGAGCACTTGAAAACACGCACGCAATTCGGTGTTCCTTTGGGTAGTTTTCAATCACTGCAACATAGAATGGCCGATATGTTAATTGACTATGAGCAAGCGAAATCGGCAATGCTGTATGCGGTGGTAATGTCGGACGAGAATAACGGCATTGCACCCAAAGAAATTTCAGCGGCAAAGTATCGCGTCGGTGTTGCGGCGAGAAAAATCGCCCAAGAAGCTATTCAGTTGCACGGCGCTTCAGGCGTTACTGATGAGCTGATTATTAGCCATTATTTTAAGCGTCTGACGACCATCGAAGCGCAGTTCGGCAATAACGACTTTCATTTAAACCGCTTTATCGAACTATCACGTGACGAGGAAGATAGCGGCTTATAGCCGCTGGTGTAGATTGGGGTGAGTTAACGCTTGGGTGCGGTTCAGATCACCACTGAGATAGCGAATTAACTCACCATTCAGACCGACGATCTAAGCTTGTTTGAGGTGGCGGTACAATAATGCTCTAGACATTGCATTGACACTTTCCAAGATCCGTTTTGAGCCGACCCCTGTTGCCTTCAAGTGGAGTATCATGATCGCGTGAACTGTTTCGAGATAAATATTACCGATTCGCTGCCGGTCGTTATTGCTTTTTCCAATACCCATGCGTTTAAATACACGCGCTAAACACGTAACAACTAATGCATCGTGCTTAAGATCAAGATCTCGAATCTCCGGCACGACTGACATCGCTCGAGCTAAAGGAAGCACCGCTTTCTGATCTTCATATACGCTAGCAAACAGAGCCGACATTTCCGACACCAAACGCTCGATGCTCATTCTTTCTACTGGTAACGCCTCGATGTCATCTAGAATAATATTCCATGCCGCCAGCCAACGCTCAGCAAGCGCTCGAAGAATCGCATGCTTATTAGGGTAATAATGATACAAAGCACCGACTGAAATATTTAACTCCTTGGCAATCAAAATGGTGGTCAAATCATCAAACCCAACACCATCTAATAACTTGGCTGTGACATCCATTATCTGGCGAGCCCTCTGTCGTGACCGGTTCTGTTCGGGTTTACGGCGCGGTCTAAGCGACTTCCGTGGTTTGGTACCAAAGTAGTCAGCACCGAACCACTCTCCCAGTCGTCCAAAGCCGGTAATTACCTCGTCCGATATAAGCAAGATTCCATACTTATCACAAATTCGTTGCACTTCAGGCCAATAACTATCCGGTGGGATAATAACGCCCCCGCTCCTTGAATCGGTTCGCCGATAAATGCCGCTACCTTATCAGCACCTAGCTCGAGTATTTTGTCTTCGATTGTCCGAGCGGCTTTAATGCCGAACTCGTCTGGAGATAGGCTCTGGTCGCTACCAAACCAATAAGGTTGTTCAACATGCACAATCCCAGGGATCGGTAAGTCGCCCTGTTCATGCATGAATTTCATACCGCCTAAACTGGCGGCGGCTACGGTCGAGCCATGGTAAGTGTTTTCCCTGGATATAATAACTTTACGCTCAGGTTGATCCATTAATTGCCAATAGGTTCGTACCATTCGCACGATTGTGTCATTAGCCTCCGAGCCTGATCCAGTAAAGAACACACGGCTAAATTGCGGCGGGCTCACTTCATTCAAAAGTTCCGCGAGTTCAATTGCTGGCGTGTTAGCACACTGAAAAAAACTATTGTAGTACGGCAGCTCATGCATTTGACGGGTCGCTGCGTCAACCAGCTCTGTTTGACCATAGCCAACATTAACACACCATAATCCAGACATACTATCGAGCGCTTTATTACCTTCGGAGTCGGTAATATACACACCATTAGCCTTGGTTATTATGCGAGCGCGTTTAGCCTTCAGCTCTTTATGATCGGTAAAGGGATGTAAATAGTGGCACTATCTAATGCCTGCCATTGTGCACTGGTTCTGTTATCTTTCGCTTGCATAGTTGGTTCTCTAATTGAGTATTGCTGATTATGACTAAGGGCTAGTTAGAACTATTGATTAGAGCTGGGAAATGAGAATTTAGCTTTTTCACGCACGCCGCCTGAAGGCCATCTCTGGGTAATCGTTTTGCGGCGCGTATAAAAGCGAATACTATCTGGACCATAGGCACACAAGTCGCCAAATAACGAGCGTTTCCAGCCACCAAAACTATGATACGCAACTGGCACAGGTAGCGGCACATTGATTCCGACCATACCAACCTTGATGTTGTCTGAGAAGTAGCGGGCAGCTTCACCATCGCGGGTAAATATACAGGTGCCGTTGCCGTATTCGTGATCATCGATCAAGCGCATAGCTTGCTCTTCTGATTCAGCTCGCACCAGACATAGTACCGGACCAAATATCTCTTCTTGATAGATACGCATCGTGTCGGTAACACCATCAAATAGGCAAGGACCTAGGAAATACCCATCTTCATAGCCTTCAACTACAAGCCCTCGACCGTCAATAACTAGCTCGGCGCCTTCTTCAATTCCAAGATCTACATAAGAGCGTACTTTGTCGTGGTGGGCTTTGCTTACCAGCGGGCCCATATCATTTGAACTATCGGTACCTGGTCCAACCTTCATGCCGGCAACGCCTTGCTTGATTTTTTCGATCACTTTATCGGCCGTTTCGTCACCGACACAGACAACCACTGATATCGCCATACAGCGCTCACCACAAGAACCATAGGCGGCGCCCATCAAACCACTAACCGCATTATCAATATCAGCATCTGGCATCACAATTGCGTGGTTTTTAGCGCCACCCAATGCCTGAACTCTCTTGCCTTTGCTAGTACCCGTAGCGTAGATGTATTCAGCTATCGAGGTTGATCCAACGAAGCTAATTGCCTCAACACGGTCGTCGTTTAACAGAGTATCTACGGCTTCTTTATCGCCATTAACAACATTAAACACACCATCAGGTAGGCCGGCTTGTTTAAACAAACGGGCGCATATCATTGGCGCACTTGGGTCTTTTTCTGATGGCTTAAGTATGAACGTATTACCACAAGCAATAGCCATGGGGTACATCCACATGGGTACCATTGCCGGAAAATTGAACGGAGTGATACCGGCAACAACGCCAAGCGGCTGGTGCTCAGACCAGCTGTCGATACCAGGGCCAACATTCTTTGAGAACTCGCCTTTGAGCAATTGCGGGATACCACAGGCGTAATCAACCACCTCAACACCGCGTTGAAACTCACCTAAAGCATCATCAACAACTTTGCCATGTTCAGACGTAATCGCAGCAGCAATTTCATCCGCGTGTTCCTCAAGTAATTGTTTATAACGAAACATTACTTGTGCTCGCTTTGCCGGCGGGGTGTTGCGCCACGCTGGAAAGGCCTCCTCGGCAATGGCGATGGCCTCTTCAACCGTCGTTTTAGATGCCATCGCTACGTGTTTGGTTACTTTACCCGTCGCTGGGTTAGTAATCGCAGTAGGTCGATTATTGTCGAGCACCTCTTGGCCGTTAATGAAATGGCCAATGGTTACATCAACTTGCTTATCGTTTATCGTGTTTGTACTCATAACTATTCCTCAATTTGTGTTACTCGACTGAATCAATAATTCGTCTAACGCTTTCGAAAGATCGGCTCAAGTCATCTATTTTCGAATTCAAAAACGGCGAAAACTGCAATATGTCCATGCCGTTACGAAGCACCAACTTCTCTTCGTGGAAACAGCGTTTGTGGCTTTCTAATCCACGCGCACCTGGTGCACCTTCTCGGGGCGCTAATTCGATAGCACCCATTAAACCAAAATTACGCACATCAATTACTTTTTCATGGCCTGCAAAACTGTGTAGTAGATCCTCAAAGTCTTTCTCAAGGGCTGTAGCCTGATCAAAGATTCCTTCTTCTTGATAGACATCAATGGTTGCAAGACCCGCCGCTGCCGCGACTGGATGCCCAGAGTAGGTGTAGCCGTGAAACAGTTCGACCATAGTTTCTGGACCCTGCATAAACGCTTCGTAAATATGCTCTTGCACTAGCACCGCCCCCATTGGAATAACACCATTAGTTAACCCTTTGGCAGAGGTGATAATATCTGGAATTACATCAAAACGACTTGCTGCAAAGCCTGAACCCACTCGGCCAAAAGCGGTTATAACCTCATCGAAGATCAGCAAAATACCATGTTTATCACAGATTTTTCGCAATTTTTGTAGGTAGCCGATTGGCGGTGGCAGAATGCCGG
Source organism: Arenicella sp. (assembly GCA_047625975.1). Lineage (GTDB taxonomy): Bacteria > Pseudomonadota > Gammaproteobacteria > Arenicellales > Arenicellaceae > Arenicella. Next base: position 15,731 of record JBLHRL010000047.1, on the reverse strand, counting down.
TGGAACCCGCAACTGGCTCGACAATTAATGCCGCAATATTACTGCCGTCATGCAACGCAGCTATGCCCTCTAGATCATCGGCTAAGTGTGCACCCCATTCGGGCTGCCCACGAGTGAACGCGTTTTTATCCAAATTATGAGTAGTTCGAATGTGATCAACACCAGGAATCAAGTTGGCACTGAACATCTTCCGATTGGGCGCAATGCCACCGACTGACATACCACCGAAATTCACTCCATGATAGCCACGTTCTCGGCCAATTAGGCGAGTACGATTAGCTTCACCTTTCGAGCGATGATAGCCGAGAGCAATTTTTAGCGCTGTATCAACAGACTCAGACCCAGAATTAGTAAAGAAGCACTGAGTAAAACCTGCCGGAGCCATGTCGACAACTCGTTCAGCAAGCTCGGCGGCTTTACTATGGGTGAGTTGAAAGCCCATTGAATAGTCGAGCTTGGCTACTTGAGCTTGTACGGCTTCAACTATTTTGGGGTGGCAGTGGCCTACACCGCTGGTCCAAAGACCAGAGAAAATATCGTAGACTTTTTCGCCGTCACTATTGGTGTAATAGTGGCCTTCGGCACTTTCAATGATACGCGGATTCTTTTTGAAATCACGGTTTGATGTGTAGGGCATCCAGTGTGCATCAAGCTGCTTTTGTGATAAGGACATTGCCAGTCTCCAGAAGGTTTAAATTCGCTAAAGCAAAGTATAATTCTGATTTGCTATGTTAAACAAGCAGTTAACTCAACAGTCTTAAGTTATTGATATTTATATAAACGTTGCGCATAATGTTCACTATACTTAACAATATCCGGCATTTAAAGTTATGGACAATGAAATCGGTGAAAGACTCCGACAGTTGAGAATACGCCATCGCCTGTCGCAGCGAAAACTGGCTCAACAATCCGGAGTCGCCAACGCAACCATATCACTGATTGAGAATAACAAACTCAACCCGACCGTCAGTATGCTAAAAAAGGTACTCAATGGGATCCCTGTACGCATGAACGAATTTTTTAGCGATCAGGCAGACGCCCCAGAAAAAGTTTTTTTCCGAGCAAGCGAACTGACAAAAATTGCCGATGGCGGGGTATCGTTTTTGCAGGTTGGGGCTAACCTGAACGACAAAGCGATTCAGTTAATGCGTGAATGCTACCAACCTGGAGCCGGTACGGGGAAACATAAAATCACCCACGAAGGTGAAGAATGCGGTTTGATTCTTAAGGGTCGATTAGAAGTTACCGTCAATGGCGAAACCATGACCTTAAGACCTGGTGATGCCTATTATTTCAACAGCATGCAACCCCATAGCTTTATCAATTCTGGCAATGAGTCATGTGAATTGGTGACGGCATGCACCCCGCCCAGTTTTTAAGGCTAAATAGTTTCTGAAGCAACGGTACCTCAGTAATGGCCGGGAGATTAGAAAGTAGGCATGGGCGTAATTGCCAGGTACTATTTTTTTCGTTCAATACAAGCTTTCGCAAAGACATCGAATATTACTTGATAGTCAGGGTTTTCTACTGCCCAGTCATTACTAATAAGAGGAGCTACCCACTGATTGTTAATATAGAATTTACGGCAATCTTTCATTTGATCTCGGTACTCAGGGTCTTGTCTGCTTAAAATAACCACATCGCAAATGAGAGAATGCCAAACAGAATTCAGGCATTCCGACGATTCGCAACAGGAATTATCTCGCACTGACTTGCTTCAGGGCTTCTCAGCTTATCGGCTACTATCTTTTTGGAAAACTTATCGGTTTGAAAAACTTAGATTTTTTGGAGGCATTGGTTTGCTCATCTTTAGTCTAATTAAACACTAGGAGATTGCCGATCACCTAAGCTGCCATACTAATCAAAAAAATTGATTTTCAAATGCTTTAGAAAACAAGCGAGTTAATGTGTGGCCGTACCTTTACCTAACCACCAAGCTGACCTTCAAGACCAGCAATTAACACGCCCAAGCCAAAGTTAAACTCTGCCTCTGGATCAATATTGACAAGATTCTCAAGTAAGTCAGTGGTCACTGGATATTCACCCTGATTAAGATTTTCAGTGAATTTCAATCGCGATTCACTGTCCAAGGGCTCGATCCAGCCATTCAGTTCCCAATAGCAAAAGTTCTCAGTATAGGCACGCAGCAACCTTGCGGCCTTTGTAATCGCTAGCTTTTCGAACCCACCCACTTTAAGTGCTGAATGCATTGCTTCAGATAAGCGCAGATCACCGGGAGCCCAATCGTGAAATTCTGCATAAATTTGAATAACTTCTGGATGCTGGTGGGCCATTCGACGAAACCCCGCACATATTTCCTTGACTTCGACTTGCCAAGATAAGGCCTCTTGCGGCAGCTCACATTTGCTTATTACGCTATCAACTATTTGGAATATCAGAGTCGCACGGTTGGGAATATGGTAGTAGATTGCCATAGGATCAACACCTAAATATGCGGCAAGCCTACGCATACTGAACCGCTTTTTTCCGTCACGTCCAAGTAATTCTATGGCGGCAATAATAATCCCTTCAGGAGTTAACCTTTTGCGCTTAACCATTATGAATTTTCATTGTTGACAAACTTTATCCTGTAGAGTAAATTCTTTTTCTACGGCGTAGAAATTATAGCAGGGTTTGCGTTAGTTGTCATCTGTAGTATAAAAATTCAATTTTCCAACTTTAGAGTTGATAAATTGAGGTTAAGGGGTTGGTAAGTTGGAATGGGTAGATGTCGGGTCTTAACATTAGGGTAGTCTGTTACGTAGAATTAAAATCGGGGGGTCGATTTCTTCTAGTCTTTAACACTCTAAGATTCAACACTGGGTACTGACTAATCACCAAAGTAAGTTAGGGTTGGGAGGTGTCGGATCTTAAAATTTAAGTAGCCTGTTACGTAGAATTGAAAATCGGGGGGTCGATTTCTTCTAGCCGTTAACATGCTATGTTTGAAGATCTGGCACCTGCTATTTATCGCTACTATCAGCCTCTTCTGAGTCATGAAATAAACCTTTGTTAGTTGTTCCGATCACCTCGCTATTTTCGTCGAAGTACACGCTCTCACCGACTTTTATCACTATGCGGAGGTCGTCATCTGAATGTATTAACGCGGCCTGCCCTGTTAGCAACAAACTAATCATCTATAACTTGCCCTTAAAACATGCTCAAATTCTGGCCTCAGAGCGGTATATATGTTGACTGACTAATGAGCGTGAAAAGGTGAGTTTTACCCCCCCCACCCGAAGCCTAGTTTCCTCGCGTTTAGATTATTTTCTTAAACCCTACGGTCCATCGTGACACATCGTTTTCTAGAATTCAGGCTGTTCGTATTTATACGGTTACCAATAGAATCAATGTGTTTCCTATACGCTAAGAAGTAAAAGGCCAATAACTAAGTCACTATGTAAATCCTAGTATTTCAATCGGCGAGTACTTGCATGCGAAAAGTTTTATTATTGAGCTTATCTGCGTTTTGGATTGGATTGTTCGCGTCTCTAAACGCGGTCGCTGAAACATCAGATCACGATCAGTGGTTTCAAAATGAGTACGCCCGACTGTGAGTAGAAAAGCCTTGGAATAACCGCGATGAAATTGCCGCCTATTACACCAAATCGTTTACTGAACACCCTGCCGATGATTTTCAACAAGTCTATTCCAACCAAGAGGTACTAGGCAATGACCTGGCTTCATGGCAAAAAGACGGCTGGCTGTCGAGCGCTGTTGTAGGATACCAATCAGAGCTCTTAAATAAGACGACGGCTACTTTTAAAATAAAATGGCGAGATGTTTATACAAACACTAGTGATGAGCTTTCGTGTGCTTGGTATATGGCCGATTTTACTGGCGAAAAATGGCTTTTTACTCAATATGCTGATATCGATTGTGCACCCCATGGAATGTAACCAGAAAGAATTATTGGGCCGCTATTCTTGTAAATGACTCGGCTGATGCTCAGGCATTGTAGGATTGACACTTTCCAGCAGTCATAAATATTCTGATATAACGCCAGGTTAGCGGCAATAATCTATTAAGCCTGATGTCTCAACAAAATCTGTCGTAGCCGAATTCGAGCGACATGAAACTTCCTTTGTAAACTCCTCGCTACAAAGTCCGGTTTACTGGTATTGGGTCAATCTAATACTGAGTGTCAGAAATAGATCACTTGAAAAAACGCATCTGAACACTCAGTCCTGGATCATTATCAGCCAAGAATATGCTACCTTGATGCCATTGCACAATCGCTTTAACTATCGCTAGACCCATTCCAAAGCCCTCACTGCTGCGACTTTCGTCCAGCCTGCTTAGGCGCTGAAAAACTCGGTCGAACTGATGCTCGGGAATACCGTGACCATTATCAGAGATGGTAAGAGCGCCGCCTTCTAGACGTATGGCTATATTGCCACCACTGGGGGTATATTTAACCGCGTTCTGTAAAACGTTATAGATCGCACGAAATAATAAATTGGCATCGCCCTTAATATTAATTGGACTAATTATGTCAACCTCGATGGATTGATGTTTTTGTTCGGCAAGTGGCTCAATAAGATCTACCACGTCTAGACAAATACACTCTAAATAACAAATTTTTTTATCGATTAATTGCCCTCCTTTTTGCAAACGTGATAATTCCAGCATCGCTTCAAAGGTATCCATCAGCTGATCGAGCTCGGCTAATAATCCCTCTCGCCATAGTTGCGTATCAGCCTTATTATTTTCGATGCATTGGTGACCATCCAAGCCCATACGAATGCGTGATAAAGGCGTACGTAGATCATGCGCTATATCATCGGTGACACTAACAACCGCATCGACCTGCTGATCGATGTCATCAAGCATCTCGTTGATTTGCACAGCAATAACATCATATTCATTATTGCGACCGCTGACCGGTAGGCGCGTTTGCAAATGACCAGCTTTGACCTTGGCCGTCAGGTCGCCGATTTCCCTTACCCGCTGTAGTACTCGTCGATTAAATAATAGGCCCACTAATAAGGTAATAAACGATGCGCCTATTAAAGTAACTACCGATGCTGTTGTGAAAGTATTTTCTAGCTGCTGATTTTGATCAAATAATCCGACGGTGAGATCACCAAAACGCGTTTCCACGAGAGTACTAACAACTACTTTTAAGCGTGGCTCTTCTTGGAAGTCGGCTATCGCAATAGCAAAGCGTTGCATCTGAGGGTAAACACTAACAGCAACGCTAAACGGCTCTAAATTACCAATCAACGTATCGTCTGAGGTGCGTAACATCAGTATCAAAGAATTAGAACGCCGACTTCGCTGTTTGATAATTTGGCGAAAACTATCAGCATTCATATCGCTTGAGTTAGCTAAATCAACAAAACTGATGGCCGATACTCGGACACTTTGCTCTAGTTGCTGCTTTTGCTCGCCAAGCGTTAATTGATAAACAATTGCTAAAATACCACTACAAATCAGTAAAACAATGATGCTGAAAGCTACGGTAAAACGCCAAATCGATGTTTGAGTAAAGAATTTAAGACGCTCTAACCACATATCCAGCACCTCTGACAGTATGAATTAACGGACCTGGGTCATTCTTCTCCAATTTTCTTCTTAGTTTTGCCACATGCACGTCAATAACATTAGTCTTTGGGTCAAAATGATATTCCCATACCGTTTCAAAAAGCATGGTACGCGATATTACCTGCCCTTGGTGTTCAAGCAAGTAACGCAACAATTGAAATTCTTTGGGTTGTAGTTTAATTTCAATACCGGCCCGAGTCACTTTATGACCGACTAGATCCATCACTAGGTTATCAACTTTAAGCTCGGTGGTTGCCAGTTGAGGTTGCTGGCGATGAATAAGGTTATTCGCTCTAATTAATAATTCTTGGAAAGAGAAAGGCTTTGCAAGGTAATCATTACCGCCAGCTTGTAAGCCCTTAATACGCTCATCAACATGAGATAAAGCACTCAAAATAATTACTGGGGTGAGGTTAGCCATCGCACGCAACCCAGATAATAGCGCCAAGCCATCCATCTGTGGCAACATCCGATCTAGAATAATGAGATCATAGTTACCAGTCGTGGCTAGATATAAACCATCAGGGCCAGTTTCAGCAATATCCACCGCGAAGCCCTGCTCCTGAAAGCCTTTTTTAATATATGCTTGAGTGGTTTGATCGTCTTCAACTATTAGTATTTTCATTATCGATAACTTGATTCTTAGGCTACTGCCTTAAAACTGGTATCAGTTTTTGTGAATCAATATCTATGAACCATTTCTTTTCGCCATCAGCCTCATAGCATTCAATCTCAAAATAGAAAATTCCTTGATTGTTCTCTAGTTCTGCTTGCCGTAACAGAACACTTGCATCAACCCTGCCCAAGTCTTCTAGTAAGTCTAACGCCGCCGTCAAACTAAACCTTGATGCCTGTAAGCGTTTAGCCATCGTAATGTCTTCATCCTCGCTAAACCATGACCAGACAAACTTTGTTTCTTCACTGATAACGTCGCCGGTTTTTACATCAATCTTAATTTTGTACTTACGCTTATCCTCAAGATTGATAACCTTTACTTCATGCACTAGACGATGGCCTTCATCGTCGAGTTCATATTGATAGATAAGGCCTGAATAGCTCTTGCTGACGTTCGCTATAGCGGTTCGCGCATCGATGCCCGATTGCTCAATTGCAAAACGAGCGAGTGCAGCGTCTTCAGGAGCATTATGAGCATTGCTAGCAACGCTGAATACAGCGATAGCCATGAATAACAAGGCTAAGGCAAACAGTGAAAGATTATTCATTTTGATATCTCGCAAATTTGATAGGTGAGATAAATCTAAAAAGTAGTGTGAATCTCAGGTTTACCCTTAATTAACCAAACTTTATCCAAACTATTGATGGCGGCTCACCGTGATTCAGCTCTCGCTTATTACCTTTAATAGAGTGCTTAATAATCACCATTCCAAGCATCAGAATAATCTATTGGAAGGCTAACGGAACCATATAGACAGTTGATAATTTACCTAACTTAACTTATTTAATAACTATGACAACTCGGTGACAGCATAATGACAAAACAGCGACAGTCGGATAATCGCTTTTATAAGATTCAATCAGTGTGCTTGCTAAGCCACAAATCGTAACTAGAAACTGGGGCAATAAACAATAATTAATCTAGCGCACATCGTGGATTTATCGAACTCACGCTAAGATAACTTCATATTCAAATAACTGCTATCTCAAGAAACCCAACATGAACACAACAATAAAAACTTTATTGGCTTTGAGCCTATTAATCGCCAGTAGCACACCCTTTGCAGCAGGCAATAGTGTCACCGCAACGCTGGAAACACGTAGCCATTTTGATGACCACGCTGGTCTCAATACTGATGTCGACGACCCAGCGATATGGATCCACCCCAAAGATAAAAGCAAAAGTATGATTGCCGCAACACTGAAACAAGGCGGCTTGGATGTTTATGACCTTGATGGCAAGTTACTGCAACATATTGCGCCAGGACCTGCGCCTGCATGTAGCCGAGAACAACTGAATTGCAATGACAATAAGGCTGGGCGCTTTAACAACGCCGATATTGTTTATAACTTTCAACTCGGCAAAGAGATCATAGATCTGCTGATAGTCTCCGATAGAGGGTTGGATAAAGTTATTGTTTACCGAATAAATCAAGTCAACCAGACAATGGCACCTTTATCTGAAATCACCGCCGCCGATCAAGCCTTTATTTTTTCTAACGATCAAGATGAGGTTAATAAAGGCTCTACTGCTTATGGTTTGACTACCGTCAAAACCGACAAAACATATGCTTATGTCAGTCAAAATAGCACCACTAAGATCGCCCAATTAGAGCTATATGATAATGGCCTAGGCCAAATCGCTTATCGCGCTCTGCAGACCTTACGCTTTCCCGCGAGCTTTGAACTAAGCAATGGAAAGCAATGGACCCCTTGCTCGGATGACGATATCAAAAAGCCTCAATTTGAAGGGATGGTTGCCGACGTAGATCACGATACCTTGTATTTAGCTCAGGAGGATGTAGGCGTTTGGCGCACCTCGCTATCAACACCAAGCGATAAAACAAAGTGGCAATTATTTGCCAAAGTGCAAGACTTCGGCATTTCATACACACGGATTTGGCAAGAACAAGAGAATGAATATAGTTGCATTTTAGACCTCGCCAATGATTCAGGCTTGGGCAATCCTGAGCTCTATGCCGATGTTGAGGGGCTATCAATTTATCAAGCCAGTAACGGCAACGGATATTTATTAGTATCTAGTCAGGGTAATGATTCGGTGGCGCTTTACGACCGCAACAACCATCAATTCGTCGATTCGTTTAACGTTGCTGATGGTCGCGTGGACGGCGTAAACGAAACAGATGGCCTGATGGTAGTTAATGCCAATCTCGGCGGAAATTTTCAACAAGGCCTACTGGTAATGCAAGATGGTCGCAATGACCCTAACGTATTCAATAACGAGGGGGTAATACGAGAGGGTAGTAACTTCAAGTATATTTCTTGGGGCGAGGTGGCTAAGTCGCTTAAGCTGAAAACGGATACTACGGATATTAGCCGAAACTAAGCTCGAAGCAGCCGGCTTTGACAATTAGCTAAGGGCCTGTTGAAAGGCTCAGCAAGCAGTCCGCCTACTTTGAGTCAAGGTTCCACATGCCAGCCCAGTCTTGTGCCGGCGGGTTTTCTTTGAATACGGCAATCCGTTTTCAAAACACGTGAGAGGGCCTATTGGCCGGTTTTCAGGCGAGACAATCGGTAAACAGCAGGGCGGCAGTTTGCCACTCTTGATTATGATAGGCGATACGCCCCGCTGAAAGATCTCGCCTAACTCGGTTATTCAGCGGTCAGTTGATCGGTTTTATAAATCAGCTCGTGTACTCGAAGAGGCTCTGTTTTGCCGGCCACGATTATTAGATCTAGCTCACATGTCTGCACGGGCGGCCGGTCAAGGCGAGCGGATTCATCGCTGATGATGATGGCGCCAAACACCTTATTAACTCTTTCAAGGCGAGATGCGGTGTTGACTATGTCGCCGATCACAGTATAAGACATTACTAATGTAAGAGCCGACGGTACCAAGCACGACATCGCCAGTTGCGAGCCCCATACGCACCGTGAATTCGGGTATATCTCGACGCAGGCCTGAGATTTCAGCAAGCCTGCTGCGAAACTCGATCAGCGCTTGTTGCTGCGCTAATGCCGCCAGGCCATCGGTAGCATATCAGTCACTAGCCGAAAATGGCTCGGCTTAAAACGCCATTACGGCATCGCCTATATATTTATCAACGACGCTATGATGGTCGCGAATTTCTCGAGTAAGGGAGGAGAAGTAATTATTTATCAACTTAACCATGACATTGGCGGTCAACTGTTCGCTAATTCCCGTAACCCCTCGATCTCAGAAAAATATGCTTGCCGGACGACGTTCAGATATGGGTTCTTGGTCGCCTTGGCTGGCGATTAGTTTGGATACAATGCGCGGATCTGTGTATTGGCCAAAAGTATCTTTTACTCGTTCTTTTTCGTTGAGTTCGGCGACCATGTGATTAAACGCATGAGATAATTGGCCTATTTCATCCCTTGATGTGACCGGTAACTCTATATCCAAATTATCCGTTTCAACCGCGGTGGAGCCATCGAGTAATTGTGCAAACGAATGCTGTAGTGTTCCAGAAAGGATTAAAAACAAGCTTAAACCGATGATAGCGAAGATTGCGAACAAGATAATATTTACCGTTAAAATTTCTATTTGGTTGTTCTTGGTTTAACTTACCGAGTCGAAAGTTGCTTGCTGCAGAGTTTGGCGTACGCCGGCTACTTCGGCACCCAATATAATCCTCGTAGGCGGCAGAGTCGCTAAGCTGTCTATTGGCCAATGCAGTGCCTTACTGCTTCGACTGCCATTAATCCCTGATCCCCGTCGCAATGAACGGTGCCAACCGCTTCTCGAGAAAGCTGAACGAGCCCCTTATTTTGGCCAGAGCAAGTCGATCAGAGAGATCATTGTGGGGTATCGACGACGCCGACCTTAAGCAGATTGTGGGTCGCCTCTGTGTCTCCCAATACTGTTTTTTCTGATTTCACTATGAGCGGCTTTCAGTTCAGCTGCTTTTTCGAGATTAACGGGATCTTGCTCGACCAAACGGCGAAGCTCGAGCTCATATTGTAGGTGAGAACATCAAGATCAGAAACTTACGCAGCCAACGGTATATAGTATTCAGCAATGCCGTCAATTTCTTCAACCACCAATTTGACTAAGTAGGTTATCAAGCATGAGGTAAAGCAAATACGACCAGCAATAATGTTACCATCGCTAGAATGTTCAGACGAATTGTGTTTCGCATAGGTCCCTCCAGTAAACGTTCGCCGACGCTTTTAACAATAACCGCATTGCATACATATACTCGCTCTTCAGAGAATTGACACCACCTCATCGGCTTATGTTTTGCAATAATTGGATTATTACACCCCAAGGCAGGCAACGCGATAACGAACGTTAGCATTGACCATAAACGCTATTTGATCCTCATCAGCGGTCATTTAAAAATCTACCGAGAAATCTAGAGAAAAATTAACAATCTCTATCAATATCTTGGCACTAATCCGATCGTTTGCTTGGTCGCCTTACAGTAAAGATAGAAGTCGACATCAACACCCGCGCCGGATTGCTTAACTGAGGATTTCTTAAGTGGCCATATATTGAAGTAAAGCTTTTCAACCGTAGCCGAGTCGAACTTGACGATTAGCTCTTCACCACACTCTTCCGTTTGAGCTCGAGAGGTGTATTTAAAGGCATATCTTCTGCTTGCCTGATCTCAAACTAAAAAACAAACAACCGCGGTGATAAAAAGCAGAGAAGGCGCAGCGAGAATGAAATATCCAATCACTTGTTTAAAACCTAGCCCTTGCACCCACAAGAGCAAACAAAAAAGGTACCAAAAGCGCCAAACGCACTTCAGCACTAACCAATTCCGTTTTGTCTATTCGCCTGCTCATTTATCCATCTTCAGACACATAAGGTTACAACAGTAGCCATAGTTCCAATTAGTTTGAATCGCCTTTATTAAGTAATAAGAATTGATTCGTAATTGAAGACTTATTCTTCTATCAAGACTGAAAGATAGCACTGGGCTTACCATCTTTTTGCTTGGCGGACTGATAACTCGGCACTTGCTTTATACGCTTAACCCACGCTTCACAGTTGGGATACTTACCGTTCAGTAAGCCTTTGGTCTCAGCCGACTCGATTGGGTAGCTCAACATCATATCCGCGGCGGTCATTGATTCGCCGGCAAACCAACCGGTAGCCTCTAGGTCAGCTTCAGCTTTATCTAACAACAATGTCACTCTAGGATTAATCATTGAGCTAATAGCCTTACCAAGTACTATTTTTATTAGCGGTCTGATTAAAGCAGGAGATCGAGTTTTAAGCATTTGAAACACAATACTCATCAACATCATCGGCATTAGAGAGCCCTGCGATGCATGAAACCAAAACAAATAGTCTGTTCGTGCGGCTGAATTGGCCGCAGGTCGCAATGGTGAATCAGGGTGTTGATCTAAAATATAATCAAAGATAGCGCTGGTTTCAGCTAGGTTTAGACTACCATCAGTAATCACTGGTGATGTGCCTAGAGGTGAAACAGCTTTATAGTCTGTCGGTGCCAAGCGTGATTGTTTATCGCGCTGGTAAAGCTTAAGCTCATAATCGTCACCCAATTCTTCCAGTAACCAAAGTACACGATACGATTGTGAGTATTCAAGGTGGTGAAGCGTTATCATGGTTTTTTCCTACTGTGATACAGACGGTTAATTTACTGAGCCCAAGCATTCTAAACTTTTACACAAATTTTGTAAGCGAAAAGTAAAGGCGTTAATCTAATCACTCGGAGGATTGTTTTTTACACCGAAGGGTTCTGGCCGAAGGTTACCCGCTATTCAAGCATCGCTAAGCCATCAGACTAATACTTATTTGCTGGTTCATCTTGCTCGGCTTTTGCTTTATCTTACCAATGACAACGAAGTTACCATAACCACTATTACTGGCGCCTCGTTGGCCTTCAAGCAAAATGACCGCATTAGCTTCACTGATCGTTGCAAGTAAACCGCCGCTGGTTTGTGGGTCCAGCAATAGACCGACCCTTAGGCGGAGCTGATCGCTGATCTCTTTTTGGTCACCAAACATGCAACGTGATAAATACGGTTCAAGTTGCGGATACAAGCTTGATCGCCAGCCCCCTTCGACGAGTTCAATCGCCCCCGTGAGCATCGGAATAGCCGATAGGTTCAGCTCCGCGAGCAATGGGTAATCAGCTTTTTTATTGGCACTATCAAGCATTTCTAATAGATGACCTATCAAACCGAAGCCAGTCACGTCAGTCACCGCATTGGGACTTACACGATGGAGCTGCTGCATTGCGTGTTGATTAGACTGCAGCATACTGTCATAGCTAGCTTCAACCGCCGCTGCGCTCGCTTCTCCCTGCATATCAGCGGCCATAACAACTCCCGTACCGAGCGCCTTACTAAGCAAAATTAGGTCCCCAGGCTGAGCCCCAGACTTACTCCACTGAGCGGCAGGTGATACTTCGCCATTGGCAACGATACCAAGATGGCTCTCGGCACCCTCGCTACTATGTCCGCCAGACAACGTTACTGACGATTCGGATAAAGCGGCCTGAATCCCCCGCAATGTTCTCAGGTGATCCCGCTGCTGAAGCTTTGGGCTACTGAACGCCAAGTTGACCCAAGCCTGAATGTGAATGGCGCTTGCACCCATAGCATAGATATCGCTCAAGGCATGATTAACACAGATCTGTGCAAAACAAGATTCATCAGCCATAAAGCTACGAAATCCATCAATAGTTTGTACGGCTAAGGTTCCCGGCGTCGGCTGCCATAAAGCGGCATCTTCGATCTCATGCGAGCCAGCATTCGAAATCCTATCTAGATTGGAGGCCAAAAGCTCTGGTCCCAATTTACTACCGCAACCGCCACACGGCATGATGACGGCAGTTTGATTTAAAACCGACGAGCCTGCAGCCAAGGGCTCTGACATGGCAATAGGCATCGACATAGGTAGTTCAGAAAACTGACTCATAAACGTCTGATCAATTGAGTCTTTCCAGCGCCAAAGCCAGCGACCTTTAACCGCGAAGCCGTTGCGACTGGCGACCGCCACCTTATCGCCCAAGGCAAGTAAGCTCAGGAAATGTCTCTGTAGTTTGATATTTTGCAAAGGCTTTCCGGCAAACAATCGACGCAAATTTTGTTCTAGATAGGGCGCCTGTCGAACCGCAAATACACCAGCTTTAGGGCGCGGATCATCAACCATTTCAGCAATATCACCCACCGCAAAAACCGACTCATGCGAAGTGCTCTGCAGGGTTCGGCTCACCTCTATAAAGTTCTTGTCGCTGTGCGCTAAAGACTGCGCGTTCAACCATGGAGCACCGACAGCACCGGTGCACCAAATCCGTTCATCCAAGCGCAGCTGGTCACCAGAGCTGTTGATGACAGCGGCACAAGTCACCTCGGCAACCGAAAAACTAGAATGTAAAGTTACTTTACAATCGCGCAATGACTGCTCGACCTGTCTCACAACACGATCTGGGTAGCCAGGTAATATACGTTCGCCTCTATAGATAAGATGAAAGTGAAGATTGCGGTGATCACGCAAGCGATGTGCCATCGCCAGTACTAACTCAACACCCCCGGCACCGGCACCAATCACACCCCAATTTATCGCCTCGGTGGCGGCTTGGGTCACGTGTTGTCTTGTCGGTTGATTAATGCCTGCCGAGCCTAGCGCTTTTAATAATGAATCCCAACGCTGCTGAAATCCCGCAATCGGCTTAACCCCAACCGCAAATTCACTGGCCCCGGCAATTCGTTGGTCTGGCGTCGAACCGATGTCTATCGACAACACGTCATACTCGATATCGGCCTGATTTATAAGATGAGCCTGTTTTAGATCGGCGTCGATACCCTCGCACCTAGCTCGTACCCATCGAATACCGGCTCTTCGGCATAGTCGGTTAAGATCGATATTAGTTTGTGCCAGCGAATAGTGTCCAGCAACAAAACCCGGCAGCATTCCAGAATATGGCGTTAATAGCTTTTCTGAAACCAAGGTAACGCGCACGCCTGGAATCGGCCGCATAGCCAACGCTCTGATCAATAAGACATGCGTATGCCCACCGCCGAGCAACAACAGATCTTTAATAAACATAATTATGAAGAGGTTTGCTGTGAAGCCTGCAGGCTAGACTCTTCTGAGTGCACTTGAATGCGTTCAGGATTACGATCAAGCCAGTCAATTATTTCAAACCAGTTGCCACGCAACACAACGCGTGCGTCATTTTTAGTCTGGTAGTGCGCATACAGTGAGTCATAGTAGTCGGTTAGTAGCATCTCAATTAACTGGTAAAAGCCGGCGGCGGCGTGCTGCTCACGAAGCGCAATAATCGCCTCATCAAGTAACTCCGTCATCTGTTGAAATTTAAGGCCACCCAATCGTTTTTTTATTCGTTGCAAACTATCTAAAACGCTTTCGTAAAGCGCAGCGTAAGGGTCTTCACCAACGCGGCGATGATGTTCGAGACTATGCTCTACATAATCTTGATATAAACGAGCAGAGCGATCTTCAGTGCTTGCTTGTAATAATAAGATTGGCGCCCGTGCCATCGCTTCTTGCAACACTTTCGGTAAGTGGATTCGACCAATTAAGTGTGACTCCGCTTCAATCAAAACAGGCAAATCACTACGCGCCTCGCAACGCAACCAATCAATTATAATCTGGTTCTCCCAATCGATTTGCGTTGGCTGCGGTTCAAAGGTTTTACCAAACGCACTGCCTCGATGGTTAGCACAACCCTCTAAATCGATAGCACTCAGACGTCCGTCAATCAATTCAGTTTTACCTACGCCAGTAGCGCCACTCAACAGAATTATGTTTCCCTGTTCGCATAGTCGTTGCAACTGCTCAAGCAAATAGTGCCTGAGCGCTTTATAACCACCCTCGATCAATGGATAGTAGATGCCAGCCTCAGCAAGCCATTTCTGAGTCGTCTGTGAGCGTAGTCCGCCACGAAAACAATATAAATAACCGTGCGGATTTTCGGCAATGAATTGCTTCCAGTAAGCTAAGCGATGGGCGCGAATATCGACGGTGGCCAATCGCAAGCCAAGTTCAATAGCGGCCGGTTGTCCATGCTCGGCATATTCAGTACCAATAACATGCCGCTGCTGGTTGTCGAGTAAGGGGCGATTAGTTGCACCAGGGAAAGAACCTGCGCAAAATTCTATCGGTGCACGCACATCCATTAAAGCAATATTGCTTGAAAACAGCTCCTTGAACTGTGGCTCAGTAAGATCATCTCTTTGGCGATGCGGCATCAGTTGTTTTCAGTCAAGTTAAGCATGCCTTGATTGTACCTTAGAGCTCATGACAAAAGTATCTGACATCGGACGGCGTACAAGATATGCCCTCTAGCAGCTAAAGGATAAAGACATCTCCAGCCGAACCCATTGAGTGATGCTGATAAGGTCGTTACGAACCAGACAATGGGTCTGGTCATGGCTGTGGGATCCTTCGGCTACGCTCAGGATGACAAACCATTAAGACTCAGGATGACAAACCATTATCACTCAGGATGACAAACTATTATCGCTCTGGATGATGATAATACGATTGTTAAGGAGGCCTAGGCATAACGCCGCAATCCGAT
>JBLHRL010000046.1:0-23156 GCA_047625975.1 Arenicella sp. | reverse complement strand
GATTCGTCTTCGACCACACCTTCTTTTACTACTTGGCCAAACTCAGACCAAAAGCCTTGAAATGCATCGTTGTCATCTTTGGCAATGCGTTTAAGTTCATCTAAAACACGCTTAACAGCTCGGCCTTTAATTTTTTGAACATCTCGGTCACTTTGTAAAATTTCACGCGATACATTGAGCGGTAAATCTTGCGAATCGATCACTCCTTTAACAAATCGCAAGTAGTTCGGCATTAAATGCTCGGCGTCGTCCATAATGAAGATACGACGGACGTAGAGTTTGATACCTTTTTTGTTTTCGCGGTTCCAAAGATCATAGGGTGCTTTCTTTGGAATAAACAAAAGCGATGTGTATTCCATATTGCCCTCAACCTTATGATGCAAGGTCGACAGCGGAGGCTCCATGTCATAGGTCAAGCCTTGGTAGAAGCTTTGGTACTCTTCATCGGTAATTTCTGATTTTGCTCGGGCCCATAGAGCGGTGCCAGTATTCACCGTTTCGAATTCGGCTTTAACATCATCTTGAGGTTTGCCTTCATCGTCCAAGGGTACTGAACCAAGCATTTTGATCGGCAGTGAAATATGTTCAGAGTATTTATTGATAATGTGCTTCAGGCGAAAATCATCTAAATATTCGCTTTCGTCTTCACGAAGATGCAGGGTGATTGACGTACCAGCGGATGCTTTTTGCGCCTCGTCGATGGTAAATTCGCCTTTACCGTCTGATTCCCAGATAACACCTTTGTCATCGTTTACGCGACGACTGAGTACCGTAACTTTATCAGCCACCATGAACACTGAGTAGAAACCGACACCGAATTGACCAATTAGGCTTACATCATCGCCTTCAGTTTTGTTGGCTTCAATTGCTTGCATGAACCGTTTAGTACCAGAACGAGCGATGGTGCCTATGTTGTCGATCATTTCGTCATGGTTCATGCCGATGCCGTTATCATTGATGGTAACGGTATTAGCGTCTTTGTCAGTGGTAATGGTAACCGCGAGTTCCTCTTCGTCATTTAATAAGGATGCGTCTGTCAGGGCCTCGAAGCGGCGTTTGTCAATAGCGTCAGAACTATTCGAGATTAACTCGCGCAGAAAAATTTCTTTTTGGCTATATAGAGAGTTAATCATTAAGTCTAAAAGTTGACTAATTTCGGTTTGAAAGGCGTGGGTTTGCGGTTTGCTCATAGTCTTATCAGGGTGATGTTTATTAGGTTTCTTAATGCTTTGTTTAATAGGGATGTATGTCTGAGATTTCAAGCAAAGAAAAATAACCTTTTTTTCAACTTTTTGTTGACGACATTCAGTTGTTTGAGTATATTCGCGCCTCAATGATTTGCAGCGTCATTCGCTTTTAACTCCCAAGAGCCGCTGATATGAGTTTTTCTCAGATTAGATGTTCGGAAGCGATAAAATGACACACACCGTCGGGGTGTAGCGCAGCCTGGTAGCGCATCTGGTTTGGGACTAGAGGGTCGTAGGTTCGAATCCTATCACCCCGACCATTGCAATTATTTTTGCATGCTCATTGGCAATAAAGTGCTTAAAGAAGCAATTGAAATTATTTATTCTTTAACATTAAAAGCTTTTTTTAGTTCTAATGCGGACTGAGTTTAAGTTTGACGATTAAGTCGTATTGTCGTAGTTTGTAGGAAGTGTAATGTTTGTGTTAGTTGAGTGCCCGTAGCTCAACTGGATAGAGCAACAGCCTTCTAAGCCGTAGGTTACAGGTTCGAGTCCTGTCGGGCGCACCATTAACCTTTGGTTGCATATTGTTGGAATCGGCTAAATCCATTTTTTGGGTTAAGTCATTTATTGTGAAATCTGTGGTCGTTGTACTGACGATTACAAACTGTATGGTGATTGTAGCTCAGTTGGTAGAGCCCCGGATTGTGATTCCGGTGGTCGTGGGTTCGAGCCCCATCAGTCACCCCAGTTTGTTTTTTTTGATAGTTTTTATGTCAACACTAATTTTAAGTTGCTGGAGTTGGGTTTTGCAAGTTTTACGATCGTCTTAAATCGTGTTGTGCGAAAGTGGCGGAATTGGTAGACGCGCTGGTTTTAGGTACCAGTGTCTTGCGGCGTGAGAGTTCGAGTCTCTCCTTTCGCACCATTTAAGAATGATCGTATATGTTAGCTTAGGTCGCAGGCACGGAAGCCACTAGTGACGAAAAAACCCCTTAACATCAAGTTACGCCAAGTTAAATGCGCCGTTGTGGTGAATTAGCTAATAATCTATCGATTTTATCTGGCAATACATTTTGTCTAATCAAGGCTTAGTGGTAGAATCCCGCCCCTATTGCGTCGTGAGTGGATTTTTCGCTTGCGATAGAACAAGAATAATCTCACATCTAAATACGAGTAACACATGCAAGCGTCTGTTGAAAAAACCAGTGCCATTGGCCGTAAATTGAGCGTGGTCGTAGCGGCCGATAAAATCGAAACAGCCGTACAAGGTCGTTTAAAGCAGCTTTCTAAGCGCGTCAAAATCCAAGGTTTTCGCCCCGGTAAGGTGCCGATGAAGATTGTTGAGCAACAGTATCGTGATACCGCTACCAACGATGTATTGGGTGACTTGATTCAATCGAGCTTGCAAGAAGCACTTGAAGGTCAAGACGTTGTGCCCGCGGTACAACCAGACATTATTCCCGACGGTCAGATTGAGAAAGGTATGGATTTTGCCTATACCGCTAGCTTTGATGTTTACCCTGAGTTCGAAAAATTAAACCTAGAGGGCGTAAAGATTTTAAAGCCTGAGAGTGATGTGACTGATGCCGATATCGATAAGGTTATCGATAACATGCGTAAGCAGCAGCTGACCTGGAAAGAGTTAAAGCGCAAATCCAAGAAAGGCGATCGTGTAATGATCGACTTCGTCGGCAGTATTGACGGTGAAGAGTTCGACGGCGGTAAATCTGAAGATTATCCAATGGTTCTTGGCGAAGGCCAAATGTTGCCAGATTTTGAAAAGGGTGTAAAAGGAATGAAGGCCGGCGAGACTAAAAATATCGACGTTACTTTCCCTGAAGATTACACTGGTGAGTTAGCCGGCAAAACGGCTATTTTTAAAATTGATGCAAAAACTGTTTCTGAGCCTCAACTGCCTGAAATCGACGAAGAATTCATTAAGAACTTTGGCATCGAAAGTGGGGACCAGGCTGAATTACGCACTGAAGTTAAAACTAATCTCGAGACCAATCTTGAAACTCAATTGAGTTCAACTCTACGTCAGCGAGCGTTTGATGCATTGTTAGAGCAAAATGAGACTGAAATGCCGTTGAAGATGGTTCAAGAAGAAGCGGGTCGCATGGTGCAAGAGCAGAAGAATCAGATGCTTCAGCAAGGTATTGATGCAAAAATGCTAGAGAACTTCCCTGATCCAGAATTCGAAACGTTAAAGCCACAAGCTGAGAAGCGGGTTGCACTGGGTTTATTGATGATGGAAATAATTCGTAAAGAAGACATCAAGCCTGACGACGCACGTGTTAATGCACGTATCGAAAAGATGGCTTCTTCGTATGAAGACCCGTCGCAATTCATCGAATATTACAAGAGCAACCAACAAGCCTTGGCACAAGTTCAGTCAATTGTTCTTGAAGAGCAAGTTGTTGATTTCTTAATTGAAAAAGCCGACGTTGAAGTTGAGAGCGTTGAAGCCGCAACCCTGTTGAATATGCAATAGAGTTCTGTATTGGTTTGATTTTGTAGCCCTGTCTTGAAATTATCTGAATGGTCTTTACATTCTATACTCAGCAGTACAGGTTATAATCTAAGCATACACAAATGAGATCTTATTAACGCAATGACAAATTTCCCGAATTCTATGATTCAATCTCCATATGGCAATAGCCTTGAAACTTTAGCCTCTCAGACATCTGGCGGCTTAGCGCCAATGGGTGCCGGCGGCTTGGTACCAATGGTAGTAGAGAGTTCGGGGCGTGGTGAACGTGCCTACGACATCTATTCGCGCCTTCTTAAAGAGCGAGTAATCTTTTTGGTCGGCCAAGTAGAAGACTATATGGCTAACTTAATTGTTGCTCAGCTATTGTTTCTCGAATCAGAGAATCCGGATAAAGAGATTAGTTTATATATCAATAGCCCTGGTGGTTCGGTTACCGCCGGTATGGCTATTTATGACACGATGCAATTCATCAAGCCAAAAGTCAGTACTGTTTGTATAGGTCAAGCCGCCAGCATGGGAGCTTTATTACTTACCGCTGGTGCTACTGGTAGTCGTTTTGCTTTACCTCATGCACGCATAATGATTCATCAGCCTTTGGGTGGTTATCAGGGTCAGGCAACTGATATTGATATTCATGCCAAAGAAATCTTGAGAATCAAGCTCGAGCTTAATGAAATAATGGCGAAACACAGCGGTCAAAAGCTAAAGACCGTTGAGAAAGACACTGAGCGTGATAACTTTATGAGCTCAGAAGAAGCCAGAGAGTACGGTTTAATTGATGAAGTAATCGAGCAACGTCCGGCTTAGTAAGCGCCGGTTGTGAGTAATATAAAAGGTCGCTTCTGCGGCCTTTTTAATTATCGATAACGACTTTTATGGATCTGTAAGGATCAACTAACATAGCCTGATTGAGCGGTGATAACGGTTTCTAGGGCATTGGCAATAATTGGTCAATCAATTACCCGTTTAATCTGGATCATAAATCCAGTGGCTTACTTGTTAGTAACAAATAGTGATTCCGAGCTTAGAATTCACGTGTCGGGCATAGTCTTTGCTGTAGCTTGTGGGTTTAGAAACAAGAACAGGCGATTAACTGGCTTAGTTTGTATGCAATGTAGCCAAAGCTGTCTACACAGACTCATGCTCCATCGCTTACCTGTACTGAGAAAGCCGAGCTTGAATTTTCAGCAAGTATGATTATCTAGGTTAAATAACGATAAAGTTGTTTAAATAGTGTTTCCAGTAGCCAATAAGCCAGTATTATCGTTTTAATGTGATCTTTAGTTAGGTTACACTTTCCAATTGATACGTCTTGTTTGGGCGTTAAATGAATGTATTAGGCCGTTTATACGGCAGTTTTAGGGGCAAGTATGAGTGACGACAATAAAAGCAGCGATGACAACAAACTACTTTATTGCTCTTTTTGTGGCAAAAGCCAACATGAGGTTCGCAAGTTAATTGCTGGCCCATCTGTATTCATCTGTGATGAATGCGTAGATTTGTGCGAAGACATAATTCGTGAAGAAGCGATTGATGATGTTTCAAACGCTGAAGAAAAAGAAAAATATCCTACTCCTGCTGAAATCCATGCCGGACTTAATGAATATGTTATCGCCCAAGAAGACGCTAAAAAAGTGATGTCGGTAGCAGTTTATAACCATTACAAGCGCATACGCGGTCAAGAGGATAAAAACGAAGCTGATATTGCTAAGAGTAATATCCTATTAATTGGCCCAACTGGGTCGGGTAAGACCTTGTTGGCTGAAACGCTAGCTAGGCAGCTCAATGTGCCGTTCACTATTGCCGATGCAACTACCTTAACTGAGGCGGGTTATGTTGGTGAAGACGTAGAGAATATTATCCAAAAATTATTACAGAAGTGTGATTACGATGTAGAACAGGCCGAAAAAGGCATCGTTTATATCGATGAGATCGATAAGATCTCGCGCAAGGCTGATAACCCGTCTATTACCCGAGACGTTTCTGGGGAAGGGGTTCAGCAAGCGCTGCTTAAATTAATTGAAGGCACTGTTGCATCGGTTCCACCACAAGGTGGTCGCAAGCACCCACAACAAGAGTTCTTACAAGTGAACACTCGCAATATATTGTTTATCTGTGGCGGAGCATTTTCTGGCCTTGATTCAATTATCCGCGATCGCTCTGAAAAAAGCGGTATCGGTTTTGGTGCATTGGTGCACAGTAAGGCTGATAACCCTTTCATTACCGAAAATTTGAATAAATTGGAGCCCGAAGACTTGGTTCGTTACGGTCTGATTCCTGAGTTTATTGGTCGCTTACCTATTATTGCGACCCTTCAAGAGTTAGATGAAGACGCATTGATGACTATTTTGACCCAGCCTAAGAACGCGTTGGTCAAACAGTATCAGCGGTTACTTAAGCTTGATGGTGTCGATTTGGAAATACGTGAAGACGCCTTACGCGCAGTAGCTGAAAAAGCAATGGCTCGCAAAACAGGAGCACGAGGACTGCGATCGATTTTGGAAAATGCATTGTTAGATACTATGTATGAATTGCCATCGAAAGAGGGCGTAAAGAAAATATCAGTTGAAGCCAGCACTATTCTTGAAGGCGCTCGCCCGCTTTATATCTACGAAGAACAAGAAGCAGAGAAGTCGGCCTAGCGGCCGTTTTCTCCGCCGAATTGCTCCAAAAGTTTGCTGACTGAAATGTCAGCAATATTTTTTAGTGAGATTGAGTACAAACGTACAATACATGCTTTTATCTTGCCAACTTAGTGCCGCAGAGTTTGCTTTACTGAGCCTTAATAAGCCGATTAGGCTTGGCGAAGCTTGAAGCATCGCAGTAGAGTCTTATATACAATAACCAAGCCAATCTATATTGCTTCGTAAAGCAGAATATGATTGCTCAATAAGGACTCATCTACGCTAAGGTCATGCGTCGAGCGAGTTTTTGAAATCACCAGTTTGAATATCTAAAATGTCAGAAGAAACTCCTATTATTGATTACTCCACTCCTTTTCCTTTACTGCCGTTGAGAGACGTAGTGGTATTTCCACATATGGTGATCCCACTGTTTGTTGGTCGTGAAAAATCTATAGCAGCGTTAGAACTAGCGATGGAAAACGGTAAGCAAATTGCACTTGTTGCTCAACATGATGCCTCTAAGGAAGAGCCCAGCTTCGAAGAAATATATGAAGTCGGGGTGTTAGCAAACATTTTGCAAATGCTCAAACTACCCGATGGCACTGTCAAAGTGCTGGTTGAAGGTAAGCAGCGAATTCACCTGCAAAAAGTGTACGAGGAAGATTGTTTTCTTACCTTAGCCGAGCCACTAATCACTATTGATGTAGAAGAGGGCGAAGCTGAAGTGGCCTTGCGAACTCTGGTTAATGAGTTTGAGAGTTACGGCAAGATCAACTCAAAAATTGTACCTGAGGCACTGGGCCAGCTTAAAGAAATCACCGACCTAGACCGATTAGTAGACACGATTGCTGGCTTTATTGAACTTAAGCTTGATGATAAGCAATTTCTACTCGAAGCGGACGATTTAACCGAACGCCTAGATCATGTTTTATCGTTTATGGAGTCTGAGCTGGACATACATCGAGTCGAGAAGAAGATTCGTGGTCGCGTTAAGAAACAGATGGAAAAAAGTCAACGTGAGTACTATTTGAATGAGCAAATGAAAGCGATTCAAACTGAACTCGGTGAGTCAGAAGAAGGTCAAAGTGAGCTTGACGAAATTCAGGCTAAAGTAGATGCGGCAGGCATGAGCAAAGAAGCGAAGGAAAAAGTCGATTCTGAAATTAAGAAGCTCAAGATGATGTCACCGATGTCAGCCGAAGCGGCTGTGGTCAGAAACTATATTGACTGGATAGTTCAAGTGCCTTGGAAGAAGCGTTCACGCGTGCGCAGTGACATAGGCGCAGCACAAACTATTCTTGACGAAGATCATTTCGGCTTAGAAAAGGTTAAAGAACGTATTCTTGAATACCTAGCGGTGCAGCAACGTTTGAAGAAGATGAAAGGCCCAATCTTATGTCTGGTTGGCCCTCCTGGTGTCGGCAAGACTTCGCTGGGTAAGTCAATTGCTAAGGCGACCAATCGAAAATTCATTCGTATGTCTCTTGGCGGCGTTAGAGACGAAGCTGAGATTCGCGGCCATAGACGTACTTACATCGGTTCTATGCCAGGCAAGATTGTGCAGAATATGTCTAAAGTAAAAACTAAGAACCCACTGTTTTTGCTCGATGAAATTGACAAGATGGCGGCGGATTTTCGTGGCGATCCAGCCTCAGCAATGCTTGAGGTGCTAGACCCAGAACAAAACAATAGCTTTGCTGATCACTATCTCGAAGTTGATTACGACTTATCTGAAGTGATGTTTGTAGCTACCTCAAACAGTCTAGATATTCCTGGGCCCTTGTTAGATCGAATGGAAGTAATTCGGCTAGAGGGTTACACCGAGAATGAAAAGCTAAATATTGCGATGCGCTACCTTCTTTCTAAGCAGAAAGAAAACAACGGTCTTCGCGAAACTGAAATCGAAATTGCGTCGAGTGCGGTGTTAAATATTATTCGTTACTATACTCGTGAGGCTGGTGTAAGAGGTCTCGAACGTGAAATTGCTAAAGTATGCAGAAAGGTTACTAAGCAATTAGTGATGGGTGGAGAGCTTAAGAAAGTCACTGTCAATAGTGACAATTTGGGCGATTACCTTGGTGTCCGTAAGTTTAGCTTCGGGTTAGCCGAAGAAGAGAATAGGGTGGGTCAAGTGACCGGCCTAGCGTGGACCTCAGTCGGTGGAGAGTTATTGACGATTGAGTCGGTTATTGTTCCCGGTAAAGGTAAGCATACCTATACTGGAAAACTTGGCGATGTGATGCAAGAGTCCATTCAAGCGGCGGTTACCGTGGTTCGCTCACGGGCTGACTCGCTAGGAATTGATAAATCCTTTTTCTCGCAGCAAGATTTCCATGTACACGTACCTGAGGGGGCAACCCCCAAAGATGGTCCTAGCGCCGGTGTTGGGATGTGTACTGCTCTAATTTCAGCGGCAACCAACACACCAGTAAAGGCTGATGTGGCGATGACCGGTGAAATTACCTTACGTGGTGAAGTGCTTCCGATAGGTGGCCTGAAAGAAAAGCTGTTGGCCGCCCATCGAGGTGGTATTAAAACTGTGATTATTCCGCATGAAAATGAAAAAGACTTAGTTGATATATCCGATACGGTTAAAGCTGATCTTAATATTGTGCCGGTTAGGTGGATCGATGAAGTGCTTGAAGTGGCGCTAACAAAAGTCCCTAAGGGCGGCGCTGCGCCTACCGAAGGTGAAGATGTTGTTACAAAAAAAGGAAAAAATCCAGCTGACAAACCTGTAGCTCGTCATTAATTAATAGAGAACTAAGTGATGTCTCACCGAGGCGTTGCATAGAGGTTCTGATCAGGCTTAGAAAACTCCTATATAAATCAACGCTATCTGGCCTTTCTTTGACTGGTCAGATTAGATATTTAACATCTGTTAAGTGGCTGAAACCCGCATGCATACTGGGTTTGTAAGGAAAAAAAATTACAAGTCAAGATTGTTTTTTGGACCTAAAAAGATCATGATGTAACTTGTGGAGTAGAATGTAGTTAAGCAGATAATTTTTAAGAAAAAAGTTGTCTCTATTACATTTTTATACTACTTAACTTGAGTAAACTCGATGGTGACTTATTTTTTTGGTCATTAATCCAATCAGGCAGCGTACAAGAAGGATGTTTACAGTTGTTGTTATTTTGATGGTTATTGTATTTATGATTGTTACTCAATATCGACTGCATAACTCTTTTTCCTACCTTAGCGTGGCTCGATAGAAGTAATGATGGATGTGCATTAACACTGCTGTTCATTTTCTATAAATAAACTAAAAATTACAAAACCTATTACATAGAGGAAAAAAGCGTGAATAAATCTGAATTAATTGATCTAGTTGCTGAAAAGGCTGATATTTCTAAATCGACTGCTGGCGATGCACTAGACGCAGTACTCGGCGGAATCACCAATGCATTGAAGTCAGGCGATAGCGTGACTTTCGTTGGCTTTGGTACGTTCTCTGTAAGCGCTCGTGCTGCACGTGATGGTCGTAACCCCCGTACTGGTGAGACAATCAAAATCGCGGCGTCGAACTTGGCGAAATTTAAAGCTGGTAAAGCGTTAAAAGATGCATTAAACTAGCGCCGCTTCGGAGGGCAAGTTTGCTGTTTTAAAGGTCGGAAACGAGCTTAAAAATACCTAATAAAAAGACTTTAATTGTTTTTAAAATCTTTTTTAAAAGTTGCTTGCAAGCTGCCAAGAAATTGGTATTATCGCCCTCCAAATTGAGTTGCTGTTAACGCTTAAGGCTTTGGCTAAAAAGCACTAGCTGATATGTGATTGGTTAGATATTAATAGTAATTTAGCTAGAATTTGGGTGCTTAGCTCAGTTGGTAGAGCATCGCCCTTACAAGGCGAGGGTCAGAGGTTCAAATCCTCTAGCACCCACCAGTTAAGTTTAGTTGTTGATTGCAACGGCTAGACTTGAAAGCTTACAGCTTTCGAAAGGTTTTTAAAAATGCGGAGCGGTAGTTCAGTTGGTTAGAATACCGGCCTGTCACGCCGGGGGTCGCGGGTTCGAGTCCCGTCCGCTCCGCCATTTTTAAAGATATAAAAATAGTCGACTTATTAAGTCGTCTTTTTTTTCGCCTGTAGTTTGTGTCTTTTACCGAATACAGCTTGAGTTTAGAAAATTAGGCACTCTGGTTAAAGAGAGTGCCTAATTATCGTTATCTAATCATCTAGGTCTACTATGTGCACTTCGCCCAGATTAGCGGCACGCACTTGTTCTTCAATACGCTCTCTATCACCAACCGCAACCCAAAGCATTGCGTCTGGCGATAGGTTGTCCTTAGCCGATTGGTTTACTTGAGCTAAGTTGATTTTTTGTAGCTCATTAACATATTGGTCCCAATAGTCGTCAGCTAGTCCGTATTTGACCATAGTGGCTATGTCACCCTCAACAGCACCAGCTGTTTCCCATCGACCGGGTAAGGTTAATGTGCGCTTATCTAGGGACCTTGCAAGCTCTTCAGTGCGCGCCGGATTGTCGGTCATAATGCCTTTGATCTCAGCATAGATCTCGAGCATTGATTCGGCCGTTTTATCTGTTTGTACTGACGAGTAGGCAATGAACGGCCGCTCGCTTTGAGTGCCTCGAATGATTGACCGAGCGCTATATGACCAGCCTTTATCTTCGCGTAAATTCATATTGATTCTTGAGTTGAAGCCCGCTCCCAAAACTTCGTTCATCAACTGTAGCGACAGCTCACCATTAAAACCATATTTAGGAAGCATTGTGGCTCCTAGTATCGCTGATTGCTCTGAGCCTGGTCTGTCCAAGAGGTACACTACTGATTTTTCTAGTGGTGTAATTTTGGTGATATTTTTCTTAGGAACCTCGCCTGAGAGCATGCTTGAAAGGTACTTTTCAACCAGTGGAAGCAACTCATTCATTGTGATATCGCCAGTAACAATCAGAGTTGAGTTATCGGACGTGAACCAGGTTGCATGATGCTTTCGCAGGTCATCAGCGGTCATTGAGCTAATACTCTGTTCGGTGCCGGAGCCTGAAAACGGTGCAGAATAGGCGTGGCCCTTGCCGTACAAGAGTTCCGGCAGTAGACGTAAACCAGCGCCAAAAGGTGAGTTTTTTTCTTGCGCAATAGCGGCCAATTGCTGTTCTTTCAAGCGTTCTAGCTGGTCTGCCGGAAAAGTCGGGTTTAGTATGATATCGGCGTATAAATCCAGCGAGTCTTCTAGCTTAGCTTTTAGTGTATTTAAACTTACCACTGACGAATCTAAGCTGGTACCGCTACCGATACTGGTGCCCATCTCTGACATTTCAGTACTAATCTCCAATGCGTCTCGAGTTTTGGTGCCTTCATCGAGCATCGCCATTGCTAGGTTCGCTGTGCCTGGTTTAACATCTTGATCGGCTGCATAACCTGCATCAACCAGTAATTGCATGCGTACTACTGGTACCGCAGAACGGTTAGCTAAAATCACCCTGAGACCGTTGCTTAAGGTGGCCTTTTGTAATTTATCGAAGCTAACGTCGGGGGCGCTGCCAACCGTTGGTATGCCGGTGCTACGGTCTACCTTACTAGGGGTAGTGGTGTGTTTGGCGAAAGGTAAAACTCTTAATGAATACTCACCGTCGCTCAACCACTTTTCGGTAGCTGTTGTGATTTCTTTTGCCGATGCGGTTTGGAAGCGCGTAACGCTTTCTTTATAGGCGTCGGGTGAGCCAGCAAAAACTTGATGCTCGGCTAAAATATCGGCTTTGCCGCTAATGCGCTCAAGGCCACGAACGAAACTAGCTCGCGCTCCGGTTCTTAGTCTACTAAGTTCCTCTTTGCTCGGCCCTTTGTTGATGAACGCCGCCAGTTCTTCATCAATAGCATCGTCGATATAATCTAAGTCAGCTTGATCTAGGGCGGTTGCAACAACTCCAAACAAGCCACCGATTTCAGAATTAAACGAAAATGCTTGAATGTCGGACGCCTTCCGCTCGGTATACACTAGGCGATTATAAAGGCGTGATTTTTTATCAGACGATAATACGCCAGATGCGAGGCTTAATAAATCTGCATCGGCGCTACCCCATTCGGGAATGTTCCAGATTTTGTAGAGGCGAGCCTGTGGCACCCGATCAAACATAACTTGCTCGTGTTTGCCAGTTCTTTTTGCTACCCAGCTAGTCTGCCGAACCTGTGGTGGCCCCGCTTCGATATGGCTGAAATACTTCTCAACTAGTGCCTTGGCTCGTTCTGCATTGACATCTCCAGACAGCGTAATAGTGGCGTTGGCTGCCCCGTACTTAGTTTTGAACCATTCGTGTACATCTTCAACTGTGGCTGCGTTTAGGTCTTCCATTGAGCCGATAACGCTCCATGAATATGGGTGACCTGCAGGGTACACATTTTCTAGAATGGTTGAAAACACCCGTCCATATGGTTGGTTCTCGCCTTGACGCTTTTCATTTTTAACCACGCCACGCTGTTCATCTAGCTTGTCTTGGTCAATCGCGCCAAGTAGGTGTCCCATTCGGTCGGACTCCATCCATAAGGCCATTTCCAAGGCATTTTTTGGTACCACCTGAAAGTAGTTTGTGCGGTCTTGATTGGTGGTGCCATTCATGCCGGTAGCACCGACACGGTCAAACGGTTTAAACCAGTCGTCGTTGTAATTTTCGGATCCGTTGAACATTAAGTGTTCGAATAGATGAGCAAAGCCGGTACGGCCAATTTTTTCGTCTTTCGAGCCCACGTGATACCAGACATTAACAGCCACTATCGGCGCTTTACTGTCTTCATGAACTATCAATGTTAAGCCGTTTGGCAGGGTGTATTTAGAGAATGGAATATCTAAATCGCTGCTAACATCGCCATTCGCTAATGTTGCTGTGCTAAGGACTAGGGAGCTCAATAGCAATAAGATGGAAATTTTTTTCATCATGCTTGGTACCAGTTGGTTTTTCTTAATGTGATGAGTATAGCGTAGCTATTACATCTGCTTTTTGACATGTCTGTTTTAATACTTGGTGGTATCTTAAACACCTAAGCTCAGGTGGTGTTATTACCGTTGGTTAATCTACATAGGTCTTTTTAGTACGCTGACTAGCGCACTTATCCTTTGACTTGCTGCTGTGATTGCCATTCCGATCGCTAAGCGCAAAGCGCCTCGGAGCCGTATTGGGCTCCTTAGCCTAGTGACTGACCTTTGTATTGTCTTCCACCATGATCGTCTTGCCGTCGCTGACTGAACGTGGCCAAGTAGAGACGCAGACTGGCAATAATACTTTTTTAGTTTTGCTATTTGAGGATACGGCTGTTATCCCATTGCTGACGTCGCTGCCATTGTGGTGAAGCTACCACTGCTATCGCGATTCTTTTTTTGTTGCCTAATAAGCCTATTTAAGTTGATTGAAGCCGCGTGCAACTTACACCGATGATCAAGAAATTCAGCCTAGTTGCCAGGTGGTTATTGCTGGCTATGGAGTTTTGGTCAGATCGTTGGTCTGTTGTTGGCGAGCGGCGACCTTCGCCTCTAAGACTAGACTATGAGTTGTTGTGGTCGGTAATGCTGATAAAGCACTTCAAATTATTGGCACAGCGAAGGCCCACTTCCGGAAGTTAAAGATTTTAGCCCATGCCGTCGATATGCCTACGAGATAGTACATCGAAATATTGACGGTTTTCGCCGCGAAACGGTTGAATCTGAGCTAAAGCTCGGTAGCGACGCATTACAGCTACTCGGCATCGAGCAAAAGACAGCGCAGCGTGTGTCGGACCTATTTGCCAGACATTATGAAGAGTCTCTGATTAAATTAGCTGTATATTGTGGCGATGGTCAGAGCTATAGCGTGGCGGAACGTCAACGCACGGAAGACCTTAATCAAGTTTTTGTCGAAGATGTAAAGCACACTGTCTCAATCGCCTGCAAGGTTGCCCAATAGCGCCACTGATCATGGGCATGATGTATGACAGCACCCTAGCGGTGTTAAAAAGAGATCTAGTAGATAAGTTAATTAATCTCAAAGCGTAACCGTGTTAATTATTGCCTGCAAGCCGGCTTGGATTTTGCGGTGGCTATCGCCTAATTACTTAGTGAACAGCACTTAAGGCATGGTCTACCGCTAAACTAGCCCAAAATTGGACTTTTTTGTACGCTAACAGTCGACTATACTTACGCGCTTATTATCAGAACAACAATTATCCCTTAGGACTTCTCATGTTAACTGAAATCCGTGATCGCTCTTCCGGCGTATTTGCTTGGTTTATCGCTAGCCTTATTATAATACCGATGGCATTTTTTGGTGTGTCACAGTATGCGAGTACTGAAGCACGACCGACTATTGTCGAAGTTGGCGAGCAAAAAATCACTCAGCAAGATTATCAATCGCGCCTTACTCAAGCTCAGAATCGTGCGCGCGAAGCAAATCCGAGTTTGGCGAATTCAGATGTTTTAAACAGTGAGTTTTATAAGCGGCAGGTTTTGCAAGGCATGATTGACCAAGCCGTTACGGCTCATATTGCCACTGAGTACAATTATCAGGTTGGCGAAAAGGCGATTGATAAAGTTATTGCTGATGATCCGAGCTTCCAGACTAACGGGAAGTTTGATCAGAGCTTGTACAACGTGTTTGCCGCTAGTCGTGGTCGCGGCGGCTCAGCACAAATAAAAGCCGATATCCGTTCAGCTTCATTGAATCAGCAAGTAGTGTCAGGCTTTCAAGAATCTGCATTGGTGCTGCCTAGTGAAGTACGCGAGTTACTAGAGATTCAGACTGAGCGTCGTAGCTTCGACCTGATTACTATTAAGCAATCGGATTTTAACGATAGCGTTGTTGTTAGTGACGCGGATATTGAACAGTACTACACCACAAATATTGAGCAATATATGTTGCCAGACCGTGCCTCGGTTAGCTATATTGAGCTTGATAAAGAGCTTGTCGGACAAAGCCTTACGATTGAAGAGTCGCGCTTACAAGAACTTTACGACGAATACACCGACGGTTTTATTGCCGACGAAACTCGCGCTACAAGTCACATATTGCTTAACACCGGTGGCGATAACGATGATGATGCGCAAAAAATAAAGATTGAAGGTCTTGCACGTCAGCTGGCCGAGGGTGCCGACTTTGCTGAATTAGCCATGGCTAACTCGCAAGACACGGGCTCTGCTCTAAATGGCGGTTCATTGGGCGATATTGCACGTGGTGAGATGGTTGAAGAGTTTAATCAAGCGATGTTCGAACTTGCGGAGGGCGAAGTGTCCTCTCCCGTTAAAACGCAATTTGGTTACCACCTGATTCTGGTTGATAAAATTAACGCTACCGAGGCAGATTCATTTGCTATATTACGCGCCGACCTAGAGTTTGAAGAGCGTCAACGCATGGCAGAAGAATTAGTCGTTGAACAAGCAGAACAACTACGTAATGGCTTGTTCGAGCAGCCTGATAGTTTAGATGGAGTTGCGCAAGAACTCGGCCTTAAAGTTCTAACGACACCTTTGTTCTCACGTGAAGAGGGCACCGGTGTTGCTATTAATCAATCTGTACGTAGCTCGGCGTTTAGCCCAGAAGTGCAGAGTGACGGCGTCAACTCAGAGCTGCTGGAAATCGCTGATGGTGTCTACGTTGCATTAAGAAAACTAGAGTTTGCCGCGACGGAACCTAAGAAATTGGCTGACGTGAGCGCTAAAATTAAAAATGCTTTGATAACCGAGCGAGCGATCGCAGCGGCTAAACAGGCCGGTGATAGTGTAATTTCTCGTGCCGAATCAGATTGGGCCAGCTTAGCTAGCGACGCTGGCGTTGAGATAACTACCTACACAACGTCTATGATCGACTCTACCCGTACGGTGCCTAGTGATGTGCTACGTGAAGTTATTAAAATGCGCTTAAACGACAGTGCTACTAAGGTCAGTTCGTTTACCGGATCAAATGGTGATTTCAATGTTGTGCATTTAACTCAAATCGCCCCAGGCGACTTGACAGCGGTTAGTGAGCAAATTAAAGACTCAACACGTTCGCTAATTAAGCAACGCAATGGCCAATCACTCTATGGCGCTTATATCGAGGGCCTGGGTGATGAAATTGCGGCCGATATTAACCAAGACTTGCTATAGCCACTGCGTGCGTACGTCAGCTAGCTATCGATCAATAAGCCGTATAAATAGACGGGGATTTAAATGATTATCAAACCTAAAGTTCGTGGTTTTATCTGTATCAATGCTCACCCTGAGGGTTGTGCCGAAAATGTCGCTCGACAAATTGACTATATTAAATCGCAGAATTTTGATCGCGTTAATGGTCAGCCTAAGAATGTCCTAATTATTGGGGCTTCTACTGGTTATGGTCTGGCCTCTCGTATTACCGCGGCTTATGGCTTCGGTGCTAAAACATTAGGTTTGTTTTTCGAAAAACCGGCTTCTGAGAAGCGAACTGGTTCAGCAGGCTACTATAACTCTGCGGCTTTTGATAAGCAGGCTCAAGCCGATGGCTTGTACTCGAAAAGTATTAATGGTGACGCTTTCTCGAACCAAGCTAAAGAGCAAGTTATTGAAATGATAAAGTCGGACATGGGCCAAGTCGATATGGTTGTTTACAGCTTGGCCTCACCGCGACGAACTGACCCGCTGACCGGTGAGACCCATATGTCGACTCTAAAGCCGATCGGCCAGCCATACACCACTAAGAGCCTCAATACAGACACCAAAATTGTATCTGAGGTCAGTGTTGAGGCGGCTAATGACGATGAAATTGCCGCTACTATTAAGGTCATGGGCGGCGAAGACTGGGCGTTATGGATTGACGCACTTAGTGACGCTGACGTATTAGCCGAAGGTGCAAAAACGGTGGCTTACACCTATATCGGTGACAAGCTAACTAAGCCTATGTACGGCGACGCCACAATCGGCAAAGCCAAGGAGCATCTTGATGTCACCGCGGCTGATTTGAATTGTCGCTTGGATGTCGATGCTCGAGTATCGGTTTTAAAGGCGGTGGTAACACAAGCGAGTGCGGCGATACCGGTAATGCCACTATATTTGTCTATTTTGTTTAAAGAAATGAAGCAAGATGGCAGCCAAGAGGGCTGTATTGAACAGCTTTATCGCTTGTTCACCGAATGTGTTTATAGCGATAGCCCGCGCTTGGACGAAGGTAATCGTTTTCGTGTCGACGAGCTTGAGCTAAGACCGGAGATGCAAGCTAAAGTTGAAGCTGCTTGGGCCAAGGTTACCTCAGAAAACTTAGCCGAGTTAAGTGACTATGATGGTTATCGCGCCGAATTTTTACGCCTATTTGGCTTTGGTGTAGACGGCGTAGACTATGACGCCGACCTAAGCCCTCTGGTTGAAGAGAGCTTCTTATAAAGGCCTTGTTGGCAGATATTACAGTCACTTTGTTAGGTTGACTATTATCTGCTTCAGGGCGGTGTTAAGCGATGAAGTATGTACAAATCAAGCACGCATCAGTTTCCATAAGCGGGGCCGAAGCGTGTTCTGTTTTAGCTAAGTTGGTAGCCTTATGCCCGCCTACTGACCGGCCTATTGAACCGCTCATATTGACGGATATCGAGTTATCCAAAGATACCAATGGGTTGAACCTCAGATGGAATATAGCGGATCAAAAGTCGCTTAAATTTCATCTTGATTTTGTCAAATCAGTTAAGCAGATACGGTCATTTCCGGCGCCCAAGCAAGGAGCTTTTAACCAAGCTCTAGGTAAAAAATCAGTCTCAATAATTGATGCCACTGGCGGCTGGGCGGGAGACGCCATGCTAATGTGTTTGCAAGGCTACCGAGTTACCGTAATAGAGCGCTTACCGCTGATGGCAGCTTTGATTGAAGAGGCTTTTTTACGTTTAGCTAAGTCTGAATACGCAGCTAATAATCCGATTTGTATTCCTACCGTTGTGTGGGGTAATGCGGCAGATCACCTAGATGACCTTAAAGGCGAGGCGGACTGTGTTTATCTTGACCCAATGTTTCCGCCTAAGAGAAAGAAAAAAGCCGCTAGCAACAAGCAAATGCAGTTATTACGATGGTTAGCAGGTGCTGATAGTGACGCGGCTGAGCTTGCGGTTTTAGCTAAACAACACTTCCCTAGGCTGGCGGTTAAACGGCCTGATTATGCTGAGCCATTGATAGGCAAGCCAACGATTCAGTTTTCAAGCAAGTTGGTGCATTACGATGTGTACTTGTAAACCGCTTCATTTGCCTCAAGTCAATAGGCCTCAAGTTCGCTTTTTTGCTACTTTGTCTACTAACCGTTCAGCCATGTCTTAATGTCTATTCCAAGTTTTTATTACCCATCGCTCGCAGTAAGCGATACTGTGATTACGCTTGATGCTAACGAGGCTTCACATGCCGTGAAATCACGTCGTCTGGGCGTCGGCCAAGAGGTTCGTCTCTTTAATGGTACTGGCATGCTCGCAATCGGATCTTTGTCGGTAGTTGAACGTCGTACGGTGATGGTAACCCTGAGCTTAATTGAGCAGCTCCAAGCCCCAAAACAGAAGATTTCAATAGCGGTAGCAGTGCCTAAGGGTGATCGTCAGAAGGTAATGGTTGATATGTTGACCCAGTTGGGGGTGTTTGAAATCATTCCACTTCGTTGCCGATATTCGGTCACAAAATTTAGTCCAAACACCACTGAAAAATGGCTGAGAGTAGCGATAGAAGCCTGTAAACAGTCGCAAAATCCGTGGTTGCCGATCATTGCTAGCGAATGTGACTTAGAGCAATTATTGGATAGCGGTGAAGGCGGTAGCAATCATAGTGGCCTCAATCAACGCAACTTAGTCGTGGCCAATAGTGATGGCGGTAGCTTGCTGAGCCTCGCTAGCCGTCACTCTGATATTACTGTCATAATTGGCCCTGAAGGTGGTTTTTCAGAGCAAGAATTTGCAAAGCTTAATCAATTATTGGTTCCCTCGATAGCCATTGGCTCGTATATTCTACGTACCGAGGCTGCGGCGATTGCGGCCGCCAGCATGCTAGTTGCTTAATTGTAATTATTGCTCGCTGTTTCTAAGATTGTGAAAGATATTTAATTGTGGCAAGGTCATAATTGAAGCACAGCAAAACGTCTTAGTACGGCGCCCTACGCTTTTAAACCTGAGCGCATAATGAGGACACGATTTTGTCACAAAAGAAGAATTTATTGCAGGCTAATATTGATGCATTAGACGATGGCCTAGCATTACTAGCTTTGCTTCAGCCTGAGCACTATACGCGAGGCTGCCAACCTGCATTCCGCTCAACTATTGGTGCTCATTTTCGTCATGTGCTAGAGCACTACCGTTGTTTTATTGCACAGCTTGATGCAGTTCATATTAGCTATGACAGCCGCCAACGCGACCAACTGCTTGAGTCAGATTTTGCCTACGTTAATCAAACACTCATCGAGTTGAAAGGTGTTTTAGGTGATTTACAAGTGCATGATTTAGACCGAGCATGTCAGCTAAGTGACCAACAAACGGATAAGCCAGTGGCATCAACATTATTTCGAGAGCTATTGTTTTTACAAGTTCACACCATGCATCATTACGCCATTATTGGCGCCATGACGCGAACATTTGGCTTGCAGCCAGCAGACGACTTCGGCGTCGCAATCGCGACACGAGCAAATCAAAAAGTGATCGCCGAATCTACTGCTGGAGACTCACTACCATGTGCACGCTGACATGGTTCGTTAAAGAAGACGGTTACGAGCTGTTTTTCAATAGAGATGAACGAACATCACGCCGCCGTGCCGAGTTGCCGACGTCGCAGCTAAATGATGGAGTTCAATACCTGTCACCAACCGATACAGACGCGGGTGGAACTTGGATTGCGGTGAACCACTTTGGTGTCACTGTTTGTCTGCTGAATCATTACCAATTTGAGCAGATTAAAAGTTATAAAAAGTGGACTAGCCGCGGAGAGATCGTTCGTAGTTTCGCTACCACTGAGTCATTGTCAGAGGCAGAGTGTTTGTTCGGTTCATTAGATCTATTAGATTACCGTGCTTTTAGAATGTTTATTATTGATCATTATGGCGGCAACCGCCTATGCATTTGGGATGGTCACTCAGCGCGTGTTGAGAGAAATGTAATTACCCCAAAATCCAGCTCATCGGTTGATGCGAAGCAGGTTAAATTGGTGCGTAGAGATTTATTTGCCAATTTGAATTTAGTTGAGTCGAAGCGAGTAGATGACTACATAAATTATCATGCTAGCCACCTACCAAACCGCTCAAAAGAATCCGTTTGTATGCACCGGGACGATGCGAGTACGATTAGCCTAAGTCACGTTAGCGTGTCAAACCGAGGCGTTAGTTTTCGTTATGCAGATGGCTCTCCATGCGAGGCGGCACTAGGGCCGGTTTTGACTATGACAATTGTGGCCGTCGACGCTAAGAACACATTGGTTAATCAATCATGAATGCTAATCGATTTTCGGTATCGCACTCTAGCAACACGATTTTTAACGATACCTGTCAGGGCAATAAAAAAATATAAGCTTATGGCTATTAGACCGAAATTGTTTAAAAAGATGACTAAGTTGATCGCTAGTAGCGTTTCGGCCGGCCGTTATAGTGTACGACTTGCGTCGTCTGAAAAAGAAATTCAAGCCGCACAAAAACTGCGTTATGAAGTTTTGTTTAAAGAAAGCGGTGGTCGAATTACGCGTGAAATGCTCAATACCGAGCGAGAAGAAGATGAATGGGATCATGTGGCCTACCATGTGGTAGTAGTCGACTCGAGTCTCGACAATCAAGTGGTCGGCACGGTCAGGTTAGTTAGTAATCAGGCTCTCGATGAAGGGCAATCGTTTTATACCGAACTTGCTTTCGACCTTTCGGGCCTAAAAAACAATTACACCCGAGTTCTTGAATTGAGCCGCGCTTGTGTCTCGCCCGAGGGTCGTGGTGGCGCAATTCTAATGCTAATATGGAAGTTTACAATGCAGTTTATCGAGCAAAATCATTATCAAGTGTTATTTGGTTGTGCCAGTTTTAAAGGCACCGATTATCTTCATCATACAGAGATACTGTCATACCTCTACGATAAACACTTGGCCAGCGATGCACTTATGCCGCGCGCAAAAAACTCTGTTCAGAGTGTTGCGATAAAGGATTTCTCACAAACTCCGGGCAAAGGTAAAGAACGTGGAAAAGTACCTACTATGTTACGTGGTTATCTGAAGATTGGTGCGCGCATCAGTGATCATGCGGTTATCGATCCAATATTTAATACTACGTTCGTTGCTATTTATGTTGATGCCAATGAAATGTTTGGCATCAAGCATGCCCTGGTTAATAAATCGGTCGACTAGATCGCGTAGCTTCGGTATAAGGTCTTGCAGTAAGAGGCTATAAAGAGCTAGCGGTGGAGCTAGTCGATAAAAAATGAAAATTAAAAAAAATTACCTAGTAGGCTTGTTTCGAATCATAGTGTTGGCGCTATGGATAATCTTTGTGCCGTTATTTTTTATACTGGCTAAGTCTTTAGGGCTTCGAGGATACACAAAGATTCCGCATAAATTTCATGCTGGCACTTGTCGTATCCTCGGTATAGAGATTGTTGAGTCTGGCGAAATGACCACAGCACGGCCGACTTTGTACGTTAGTAACCACGTTTCATATCTTGATATTTTCATTCTTGGCCG
Organism: Arenicella sp.; assembly: GCA_047625975.1. Lineage (GTDB taxonomy): Bacteria > Pseudomonadota > Gammaproteobacteria > Arenicellales > Arenicellaceae > Arenicella. Next base: position 1,250 of record JBLHRL010000046.1, on the reverse strand, counting down.
CTTGCCAGCCTATTTTATTGCGAAGTCTGAAGTAGCCAAATGGCCAGTGTTTGGCAAATTAGCCGAGTTTCAAAATACGCTGTTTATTGAGCGAACTGCTGGTAAAACCGGTGAACAGTTGAAAACCTTAAAGCAACATCTTGGGCAGGGAAATAGTTTGACCCTTTTTCCTGAAGGTACCAGTACCGAGGGCGTGCAAGTGGCGCCTTTCAAATCCAGTTTTATTGAGTCGGCCAATGCTGATGAGGGTCAACCACGAGTTGCTATACAGCCAATTACAGTGGCTTACACTCATCATAACGGTGAAAGGATAGTTAGCCAGCAAGTGAGAGATCATTATGCTTGGTATGCGAAGATGCCTTTTTTGGCGCATTTTCTAGGGCTTATGCCATTGGCTAAAGCGAGTGCTAAAATTCACTATCATCCGGTCTGTTATTACGTCGAGTTTGAAACTCGTCGACATTGCACTGATCACTGTCATAAAGCTATTGCCGACAAGCTTGAAGAGTTTGTTTCGTCTTAAAGCCGTTATGTCGTTAAAGAACGCAATGCATATCGATAAGATAAATAAGCAATCAAAAGAATTAGGCAGCAACATGAGAATGAGTCAGTCTATAACACGGGCCACGATTTTACTGGTAGTAATTGCATCAATCGCGTCGACATCTAGCAATGCATTGGCCTTAGAGCCAACTTATACAGCGCTATTTTCTAGTGACGCGATAAAAGGTTATGACACAGTGGCGTACTTTACCGAGAGCAAGCCGGTAAAAGGTAAGCCGCAATTTAGTATTGAATACAATCAGGCAACTTGGTTATTTTCCAGCCAGTTGAACCTCGATATTTTTAATGCTAATCCAGAGAAATATGCGCCACAGTATGGAGGCTACTGCGCTTATGCCGTATCGCAAGGCTCTACAGCGCCGATCAAGCCAGAGCTATTTACCATTCATAATGGTAAATTGTATTTAAACTACAACGAGAGCATCAACCAAAAATGGTCCAAAAATAAAGATGGCTTTATCGTTGATGCAGATGAAAATTGGCCTGAGTTGCTTGCTGACTAGAGCTTGCTTGCAGTAACGCGTAAGAGCTTGAATAGGGTATTACAAGTTTATAAAAAACCCAGTTGCGATCCTCCGAAATTAGTATATATTCCTCTGTATTGATCGGGGTGTAGCGCAGCCTGGTAGCGCACCGCTCTGGGGGAGCGGTGGTCACAGGTTCAAATCCTGTCACCCCGACCAATT
>JBLHRL010000045.1:0-23555 GCA_047625975.1 Arenicella sp. | reverse complement strand
AAGCTAAATATACCGGCGTATTCAAACCGCCAGGACGAAAATGATTAAAGTTGCAATTAACGGTTTTGGCCGTATTGGTCGTAATGTATTGCGTGCACTACATGAGAATGGCTATCGGAACAGAGTAGAAGTGGTTGCAATAAATGATCTCGCTCCGACCGAGTCGAATGCTCATCTTTTGCAATATGACAGCACACACGGCCGTTTTAACGCCAAGATAGACTTCACAGATGAGAGCATCATTATTGATGACGTGGCGATACCTGCCTTCATGCAGCGCGACCCATCTAAACTCCCATGGGGTGATCTCGAGGTAGATATCGTATTCGAATGCACCGGTTTCTTTCGTGCTCGCAATAAAGCCGATCTGCATTTACAGGCAGGTGCTAAGAAAGTGTTGATCTCGGCTCCGGGAAAAGACCTTGATGCGACCATTGTGTTTGGAGTTAATCATAGTAACTTAGTGAAAACTGACCGTTTTGTATCCAATGCCTCTTGCACCACTAACTGTCTAGCACACGTGGCTAAGGCTATGAACGACAGTATCGGTATTGAAAGTGGTTTGGCAAACACAATTCACGCATACACCAATACACAGAATTTACTGGATTCATATCATAAAGATAAGCGTCGCGGGCGAGCGGCTAATTATTCAATGATCCCAACATCAACTGGTTCTGCTAAGGCTATTGGCAGCGTCATACCAGAGCTTCATGGTAAGCTAGATGCGGTTGCCGTACGCGTTCCAACGCTAAATGTGTCGCTACTAGATTTTACTTTTGTGCCAAGTAAGACGACTAATCTTGATACTATCGACTCAATATTTTGTGACTATGCTCTAGGTAGAGAGTCAGTCTTTGAGATAAATAAACAGCCCTTAGTATCAATAGACTTTAATCATAACCCGGCCTCTTGCATTGTTGATATGACGCAAACCCGAATAACCAAAGGTTTGATAAAAATTCAGGCATGGTATGACAATGAATGGGGTTTCTCAAATCGCATGCTCGATACCGCTCTGGCAATGTCGATAGCAGATTGAGTCCATAACTTGAGTGCGCTGCCGCTAGTTCAGCCAAGGTGTGCATGCGGTTCGCTATAAGGCCGCAATGCATTTAGCTGAATATTTTCCATCATCTCGACGCTTCGATTAGCGTAAAGCCCTCGACGCATAAACATGAACTAACCAATTAATTAGACTTCTCAATGAGCCCTTCTTCAATCAGTGAATCCATCCGAAATTCTTTAGAAACTCTTGCGCTTAATGACAGTAGAGTTGGTATTAAGGAAAAATTTAGTAATGATCCAGATCGAGTAAGTCGATATAGCTTTGATTTCGGACCGTTCTATATGGATATGAGTAAAACTCACATTAGTCAAGAGTTACTATCTATCTATCTTGATTTCGCCAAGGAAATTAACTTAGTTGAGAAGAGAAAGGCATTTTTAGCTGGCGAGCAGATCAATAATTCTGAAGATCGAGCGGTGTTGCATACTCTATTACGAGATACTGATAATCAGGGTATCTCGATGCAGAATGAGGCGACACTAGCACAAGCTAAGAGCGCGAAGACCGAGTTTGTTGAACAATATCATCTGATTCAAGCTCAGCTGTCAAAGCGAGAGCAGCCTATTAAGGACATAATACACGTTGGTATTGGTGGTTCTTCGTTAGGTACTCAGCTTGTATTCGAGGCTTTGAAGAAACTCGGCAATTCAATTAAGGTACATTTTATTGGTAATATTGATGCCCACCAATTAGTCGATGTGCTGAGTCATTGCAATCAAAACAGCACCTTAGTAATCGGCGTCTCTAAGACATTCACTACAGCAGAGACATTGCAAAACCTAGATTCAATCTCTAGCTGGTACAAGAAAAGTGGTGTGAGAAATCCGCTATCGTATTTTTATGCCGTGACAGCCGGTCCGTCAAAGGCCCAGGAATACGGGATCCCTTTACAGAATGTGGTGTCTTTTCCAACTTGGGTTGGCGGTAGGTATTCAGTTTGGTCATCTGTATCATTATCTGCTGCGCTCGTTATCGGAATCGAAAAATTTGAAGAATTTCTCTCTGGGGCTGCTGAAATAGATCATTATTTCTATACTCAAAGCCTGGATTCAAACGCATGCTTTATCGCCGCTATGCTCGATCATTACTATGTGAATTTCTTGCAGGTTAAGTCGCGCGCTATATTTGCCTATGACTATCGGTTGAGGTCGTTGGTTGACTATCTGCAGCAGCTTGAAACAGAAAGTAATGGTAAAGATCGTCAGCGCGACGGTAATCCGGTGGATCAACATACTTCTCCGGTGATTTGGGGAGGGGTGGGGACCGATGTGCAGCACTCTGTGTTTCAGATGTTGCATCAAGGTACGTCTTTGATTCCAGCCGAATTTATTCTGGTAAAAAAGCCGGATCATGACCTACCCGACCATCACTTAGAGCTGCTTGCAAATGGCTTGGCTCAACCAGCCGCCCTGTTGGCTGGACAAGATACAGATACAATTAATCGGATTCACTTCGGAGATGGGCTAACAGAGCTTGAGAAAAAGGCCAAAATATTTTCTGGAAACAGGCCATCGACAACAATTTTGTTAGATAGCCTCACCCCCAAAGCCTTGGGTGCATTGTTGGCATTTTATGAGCATCGAACATTCTGCTTCGGTATCTTTGCAAACATCAATTCTTACGATCAAATGGGTGTCGAGTTGGGTAAGCGTTTAGCGACTCAGGTAAAACCATTACTTGCCGCCGACCAGGTACAAAAAAGTGCAGAGGGTTTCGACCCATCCACACTTAGTTTGCTGGCTAAGGTACATAGCCCCATCTAACGTAAGCTTTAGTCTAACCTGAACTGTACCTTAGTAGAAATGGAAGTGCTACGAACCGGTAAGCCTGTAGTTTGATTTCGAGCAGGTGAAAAGCGCCACTTCTTAACCGACTTTATAGCCGCTTCATTGAAACTATCATCCGGCTCTGATTGCGTGACACTGACTTCAATTGGTCGACCATCGGTGCCTATATAAAACCGTACTTGAACCCAACCCTCTATATTTCGCTTTAAGGCGCGCGAAGGGTATCGAGGAGCTTCTCGACTGATTATTTTTGCCGGGATGATTTTCGGTGGCTCGGGCTTAGCTTCTTCTATCGCTGCGGCTTTCGCTTGTGTGCTAGCTTCAGCCGCTAAAGCCGCTGCGGCAGCGATGTTCTTGGTGTTGATTTTAGCGTTTAATTCACTTAAGCCTAGACGGTCGACATTCAAATGTTTAACCAACGCTGTATACATGCTCGTGTCTTCAGCGTTGTCAGCTGAAAAAGCCGCGTTTGCTAGCTCCAGTAAGCTGGTACTTAAGATTTTAACTCTAGGTTCTGAGTTGGATTTACTAATCTTGTTGGCTTTCAAAGCTTCAGAAACTAATGAATAGGCATTACCCTTTACTGGCGGAGTAAGGTTGCCTTTCTTAAGTGCTGCATCGATTTTGCCAATTAATACTTGTTCAGTTTTCAAAGCTGCCACTGCTGACGAGACTCCGGCTTGGCCATCCCCGAGCCTCTCTAGAACAGCGGCAGTTTTAGCCATGTCTTCGGCTGAGCCGTTTTCCTGAATATCTTTAACGTGAGCTGTTATCGACTTGCCGAGTTGGTCAGTCAGTTGATCATTGACCAAGTTCAGAGGCTCGATCGATCGAAGTGCTTCGACAGCTTCCAAGGCTTTATCGAAATCGGCTGCAGCCACATATTTATCATATGACGTTCTCAATGATTCAGCGACTGTTTTACGACCTTCGTAGGCGGTGAGGTCGTAGGGATCTATCGCCAGAACTTGATCATAATATTCCAGTGCATTATCTCCATTCGGTAAAATATACCGACCATCGAGAAGGGCATTAGATGCCTGTTGATTTAGTTGGTTGGTGATAGAGGCACCAGAGACGACCTCCTCAATCGAAGTCATCACTTCTTGTGGCGTATTATTTACCACTACTGGTGAACGTGCATCATCGCCACCGAGCAATAGAAACGCGACAATACCGATAACAACAACGCCAATACCGGCATAAACAGCAGAGCTGGTTTTACGGCTCGAAGCGAGTGAATCGATACTTGCTTTGTTCTCAGCAGGCCCGACGGTCATGATGTCTTCGCCGGCCGCTTGTTTGGCTATTAATTCTGCATTTAGGGCATAACCAGATTTAAATGCTAGAAAAATTTGATTGGGGCTGATGGGCTTATTAAAGGCACGATACACCAACGGCTGTATATTCGACTTTAATATTTCGCTAAGCGCTTCTTTTTCACCGACCATGATCAATACTTGAGTCGGGTTAGCTTGCTTGAGCTTTATTGCTTGGCTGATTGCCGCTTCAACGTTGCCTTCGGCGCTGTCTATATCGAAGATAATTATGCCGTTACCGTCAAGTAAATCTGGGTTACTAAGCACTTCGCCCACAGACTCTCGGGCATTGAATTTCTGGTCAGTAGTGTTACTACCAATAATGGCTTCTACTACCGACGAATCGGCGGATATTACTAGGGCCGAAGGTTTTATGTTGTCGTCAGACATGCATTCTCCTATGACTTGTTATTATTGGGGAAAATAATTAGAGTTTGGATAACTAATTGCGCAAGCCACATCACTAAGATTTACGAGTAGAAACATAATAGCATCAGAAGATCTAATTACCATCTTGTACGCTAAGCAAACTGATGATTTATCAGCTATTTAACTTCAGCGTTAGTTTTGCTTGTTGCAGACAGCAAGATTTTGATCGTATTCCTCAAAACCTTGTTGTCATATGGCTATGTTTTGTTGCGTTGTAACACCGCTTTTTGCTTCGCCTTAGTTAGCTTTTTCTGATACCTACTTTGCACTATGGCGCTTACTATCAGCACCATCAGGATGAAGTAGAATGTGGTCTTAGACATTTGTAATATGTCGTTACCAAATAATTTCATATGAGATAGGTGGCCACCTTCGGTTAGTAGCATTACGCCGACCAAAAACAGGATGAATAGGCCCAGCACTTCGTACATACGATTTTTGTGTAAAAATTCCGAGACCGTGTCGGCTAAAACTACCATCAAAATACCGCCAATTATAATTGCGGTTGCCATAATTGGGAATATGTCAGTCACAGCCATGGCGCTAAGGATTGAATCAAATGAAAAGACCACGTTCATCGCTACAATCCAAAAAATTATAAAGCCAATAGGTTTGGCTTTGCGGTCTTCATTATCAATTTCTTCTAAGCTCATCATGTGCAAGATTTCCTTCATCGCAGTGTAAAGAATGAATGCCCCTCCAAATAGTACTACCACCGCATGCAGGTTAAACGTGGCGTGGATAAAACCTTGCCAGTGAATCGCAAATAGTTGCTGCTGAAATGCTTGTATCATATTTAATAACAAGAATAATAAAACTATGCGAAATACAACCGCGAGAATGATCCCCCAGAATCGAACCGATTTCTGTTTGGCGACAGGTGCTCGTTTACTCTCTAGTGAAATGTAGAGCAAGTTATCAAAGCCAAGTACGGCTTGTAGAGCAATAAGTAAAATCAGATCAACTAGATTAGCGGCGGTTAATAATTCGGTCATTGTGTCCCCTGGTTTTTATTTTTGGACTGCTGGTATTAGACGATTTTTCGTCTATTTATCATGGTATGTGCAAAAGTATGCTGTTTGAGTATTTGCTTTTACGTTAAAGACTTGTTCGGCAGCAATTTCAAAAGATTCGCCAGTATTAACTTCTCGCCATGCATCGCTGTTCGGAAGCTTTACCAGCAGTTGACCGCTAACGACGTTCATCACTTCACGCTGATTTGTGCCGAATTGGTATTCGCCGATGTCCATTACACCGACTGTCGCGGTTTGAGATTCGGTCTGCAGTCCGATAGAAACGACCTTGCCGTCAAAATATTGATTGATATTTAACATTTACAATATGACCTTAGTTGTCGTTATCTTGCACGATTTGCCAATTCAATGTTTGACCAGCAAAAAATGGCACAATGGAATCACCGTTTGCTAACGGAATCTGTTCCGGCATTGTCCATGGCTTACGCGTAAGTGTCAGCTGGTCAGTGTTGCGCGGTAAGCCGTAAAAATCGGCTCCGTAAAAAGACGCAAAGCCTTCCAATTTATCCAATGCATTAAGTTCATCAAACACTTGGGTGTAGAGCTCTAATGCGCCCCAAGCACTGTAACAACCAGCGCAACCACAGGCTGTTTCTTTGGTGTGTTTGGCGTGCGGAGCCGAATCAGTACCAAGAAAAAATTTAGCCGAGCCCGTCGCAACAACTTCTCGTAAGCGTTGTTGGTGTGTGTTTCGTTTTAATACCGGTAAACAATAATTATGTGGCTTAATGCCACCAACAAATAGATCGTTTCGATTAAGTAGCAGGTGTTGGGGCGTTATGGTGGCGGCGAGTTTATTGCTGCCCGCCAGTACGAAGTCGACGGCATCGGCGGTAGTAATGTGCTCAAAGACAATTTTCAGGTCGGGGAAACGTAGATGAATTGGGCCTAAATGCTGGTCAATAAATAAGCGTTCACGATCGAAAATATCGGTCTCAGGGTCTGTGACTTCGCCATGAATCAGTAGCAGCATGCCGACTTCACTCATCGCCTCAAATACTGGATATAGTGATTCGATGCGGCTTACGGCTGAATTTGAATTAGTAGTCGCACCAGCGGGGTACAGTTTAGCGGCGGGTATCTCGTTACTAACCGCCTCTTTTATATCCCTTGCGGTAGTCTCATTGGTAAGATAAAGCACCATCAATGGTTCAAAACTACTGTCGCTTGGCGCGGCATCAAGAATTCGCTGTTTATAGGCTAAGGCATCAGCTCTATTGCGAACAGGTGGAACTAAGTTTGGCATAACAATGGCTCGTTGAAAGCAGCGCGCGGTTGCGGGTACAGTTTCTTTGAGCAATTCGCCATCGCGAAAATGCAGATGCCAATCATCCGGTTTGGTAATTGTAATTTTAGACATTCGATTTGGGCTAAAAGGTTGAGGCAAGTACTGATTTATCTGTTCAGTGCTTGTGGATTTAAGGCTACAATAGCGCACTTAATGTAATATTGAGGTCGCATTTATTGTGATGGCAGTTTACATCTTCAGTTTAACAAAAAACAAACAGCGAATTCAGCAACATGTCGATCAATATTACTTTCCCAGACGGCGCGGTCAAGCAGTTTGATGCATCTATTACCGGCCTTGCAATTGCCGATGGCATAAGCAGTGGCTTGCGCCGCAATGCAGTCGCGATTGAAGTCAACGGAGAGCAATGGGATCTTAGCCGAGAAATCAATGAAGACTCTAATGTTGCGATTATTACTCGTGATACTGACGCCGGACTAGAAGTGCTAAGGCACGATGCTGCCCACGTTATGGCCGAAGCAGTCAAAGAGCTCTACCCAGAGACTCAGGTTACAATTGGTCCGTCGATAGAAAATGGGTTTTATTACGATTTTGCTCGTGAAGAGGCGTTTACGCCTGAAGATTTAGAAAAGATTGAAGCGCGCATGAAGGAAATCGTTAAGCGTAACGAGATAATCGAGCGAGAGGTTTGGGATCGAGCTGAGGCAATAAGTTACTTTACCAAAATAGGTGAGTCCTATAAGGCCGAAATCATTTCTGATTTGCCTGAAGATCAACCTATTACTGTCTATCGCCAAGGCGATTTCTTAGACTTATGTCGCGGCCCACATTTACCATCGACAGGTATTTTACGTGACGGTTTTAAGTTGACTAAGTTGGCTGGCGCCTATTGGCGTGGTGATTCAAGCAATGCACAGCTGCAACGCATTTATGGCACCGCTTGGTCTGATAAGAAGCAGTTGAAAGCCTACTTAAGACGCTTAGAAGAAGCTGAAAAGCGCGATCACCGTAAATTAGGTAAAGCCTTAGATTTGTTTCATATGCAAGACGAGGCCCCCGGTAGTGTATTCTGGCATCCAAAAGGCTGGGCTATTTATCAAGCAGTGCAAACCTATATGGCTGAGAAGCAGTATCAGCGGGGCTATCAAGAAATTAAGACGCCGCAAATTGTTGATATCTCATTGTGGGAAAAATCTGGTCATGCCGATAAGTTTGGTGAGAACATGTTTACCCTTACTAGTGACGAGCGAGAGTACGCGATTAAGCCGATGAATTGCCCTTGCCATGTGCAGGTTTTCAACCAAGGTTTGAAGAGTTATCGAGATCTTCCTTTACGTTTGGCTGAATTTGGTTCATGTCATCGTAATGAAATGTCGGGATCACTTCACGGTATAATGAGAGTACGAAGCTTTGTACAAGACGATGCGCATATTTTTTGCACCGAACAACAGGTTCAAAGCGAAGTAAAAGAATTTATCGATTTCCTTCATGCGGTTTACGCCGATTTTGGTTTTGACCAAGTAATCTATAAGCTTTCAACTCGTCCAGAACAACGTGTTGGTAGCGACGAAGATTGGGATCGTGCTGAACTGGCTCTTGAACAAGCGTTAAACGAAAATGAGCTAGATTGGGAACTACAACCTGGCGAAGGTGCATTCTACGGCCCAAAGATCGAGTTTTCCTTGAAAGACTGTATTGGTCGAGTGTGGCAGTGCGGTACAGTTCAAGTCGATTTCTCGATGCCCGGTCGCTTGGGCGCAGAGTACATTGCTGAAGACGGTAGTAAACAAGTTCCAGTGATGGTGCATCGAGCAATTCTTGGTTCTATCGAGCGGTTTCTGGGTATTTTGATCGAGCAACATGCGGGTGCATTACCGGCATGGTTAGCGCCCCAGCAAGTTATGGTGGCGACTATCGTTACCGATGCTAATGATTATGCCGAAGAGGTCGCTGCAGCGCTTCGTAATGCAGGAATGCGTGCTGAAGTAGATCTTCGCAATGAAAAAATTGGTTACAAAGTGCGTGAGCATAGCTTGCAAAAAATCCCTGCGATCTTATGTATTGGTAATCGTGAAGCTGAAGAAGGCACTGTAGCCGTGCGCCGATTTGGTAGTAAGGCTCAAACGGTTATGCCGCTTGAAGACTTTATCGAGCAATTTGGTTTAGAAATAGAAGAGAAGCAAGTGTTTGAGGCTCAAACCGCGTCAAACGCTTAGATTTAAATGTCACCCCTAAATTTCTTGTTCTAGAGAAAAGAGAATAAAAATGAGTTTAACTAAAAGTATTTTACTAGCCGCTAGCATTGCAGTTATTGGAGCGGGCGCTTATTTCGCTACTGTTTCAACCCCTGAAAATATTGCCCAAGCTGCTGACAGCTCTAAGCTAGATCTTGCTACCGACGCCGGTAAGCTGGGCTATACGTTTGGCGCACAAATCGCGACCGATATGATGCGTCAAAATGTTCAAGAAGACATTAGCCAAGAAGCTATGTTTGCCGCTTTTAGCGATGTATTTGCAGGCAAAGAGCCTCGTATGAGCATTGAAGAGATGCAAGCGGCACAGCAAGCTTATCAAACAAGGCAGCAAACTAAGTATCAAAAAATAGTCGATAAAAATAAAGCTGATGGCGATACTTTCTTGGCCGAAAACGGCAAAAAATCAGGTGTAAAAACTACTGATAGTGGTTTGCAATATGAAGTGTTGCGTGAAGGTAAAGGCGCGAAACCAACGCCGACTGACACGATTAAGGTTCATTACACAGGAACACTTATTGATGGAACTAAATTCGACAGCTCTTACGATCGTGGTGTGCCTGCCGATTTTGGTGTTTCGGGTGTTATTCCAGGCTTTGGCGAAGGTTTGCAGTTAATGAAAGAAGGCGCTAAGTATCTTTTTACTATTCCAGAGGATATCGCTTATGGTGAGCAAGGTCCGGCATCTATTGGCCCGAATCAAGCATTGATTTTTGAAGTTGAGTTGATCGAAATCGTAACTCAATCTACGACTAAGAAAGCGTCTTAATAATGGAACCAAAACTCTCACTCTATTACAGCAAGTATTGTTTTTTCTGTCAGAAGGTATTGATGTTCTTGCGAGGTAAAGACCGCGACCTAGAACTGAATAACACGTCTGATCGTCAACATGCTCAGGCTCTTTTGCACGGCGGCGGTAAAACTCAGGTTCCTTGTTTACGTATCGAGCAGGCCGACGGTAGTGTTGAATGGATGTACGAGTCAGATGATATTATTGGTTATCTAGGCTAACTACTTGTGATTTAGATTTTGATTGATGCTCAGAAAGCCAGTTGTTTATGCCGCTGGCTTTTTTGCTAAAAGATTTAGGTATGCTATTAGCGCAAGGATGCGCCCGAGACTGTTATAAGATATGGGTATAAGAAAATACTTATTAGAGCCTATGCAATGGCCTTTACTTTGCCACTCACGTAGCTCTAAGGCCTTAATCAACGTCAAAAAAATGCTAGTTTCTAAAAGTGAGCTTGTGCCTACCCCGCTATTAATTTTGATATTTATATTGTTTTTACTTTTGCTTAAGCCGACTACTGTATTTGCGTTACCACTCAATTTTTTAGCAAACGCTAGCTGATATTGATACGGGTAATGACATAGTAGGTCTTACGGTTGCCGTGGTTCGCGACGGCGAACCTACTTTTTAGATACTTATGGTGTTCAAGAAATTGGCCGCCCAGACAAAATCGCGTCGACAACAACGTTTCGTATTGCCTAACTGTCTAAGGCCTTCGCCGCCAACGTTGCAGTGCAACTTGAACCTGAAAAAAAGTTGTCCCTTGATGATTCGCTACCGCCTTACGCATACGACAACCTACTGGAGGGTAAAGTATTGCCGAAAGCATCTTGAGTAAAATGAAGAAAATCGAGCCGATTTGTAAAGTTGGTGCATGCTACGCCTATCAAAATGTTGGTTTTAATATGGTTGCGGCTTCTGTATCGGAGGCCGATAGTAAAAATTATCGAGACTCTGTGTCTAGTCGCTTATTCGAACCTTAAGGTATGACTTGAGCCTCATTTGGCAAAGACAATCTAGTATTAAGAGACAATTGGGCGCAGTCCTATAGGCGTCTTGCTTCGAGGGAGTGGGGCGCTATTAAAGTAAAACCAGCTTACTATCGGGTACCCGCCTGTGGCGGGGTTAACGCTAATATAACGGATATGGCTAAATGGCTTGGTGCTCAGGAGGAAAATTATCCACAGGTTGTTTCTCAGTCTAATTTGGCTCGACTGCAGACAGCGCAAGTTAGGACGCCTGGCGAGTTGCGTCTCACACAGCACCTCAGACGAGTCACCGATGTCCACTTCGGTCTAAGTTGGAGAATCTATCGTTTTGCTGGCCACAAGGTGGTTAATCGTGCTGGGTGGTTGAGGGCTATGCAGCGCAGATCGCTTTTTTACCAGAGAAGAACGTCGGCATAGTGTTGCTCACTAACTTAAAAGCAAAATAATTTTGGAGTATATTGCCGGCGTTTTTGAATCACGAACTAGGCTTAACAAAGCCAGATTAAAGCCGTTTTCAATTATTATCAATACAAAAAAAGCCCCCCGCTCTATGGTGTTCAGAGATGCGAGGGCTTTGATAGCGCGGCATGATGATAGCTAAATCAAACTAGCCGGGTCAACAAACGCCAAACCTTGAGCTTGTGCAACCGCCTCATAGGTTAATTTGCCATCATGAACGTTTAAGCCGTTTAATAGGTGACGATCTTGCTGCATTGCTTTCTGCCAGCCTTGGTTTGCCATACTCAGCGCAAACGGCAGGGTTGCATTGTTTAAAGCATAGGTTGAAGTTTGTGGAACGGCTCCAGGCATATTGGCAACGCAATAATGAACTACGCCGTCTACTACAAATGTTGGATCCTGATGGGTTGTTGCCTTAGAGGTTTCTAAGCAACCGCCCTGGTCAATCGCCACGTCAACTATTACCGAGCCAGGCTTCATCGACTTGATGATCTCGCGGGTAACCAGTTTAGGCGCGTTGGCGCCCGGTAATAAGACTGCGCCAATAACTAAGTCGGCTTTAGCGCAATGGCGTTCGATAGCCTCCTTAGTCGAATATAAGCAGTTCACGCGACCACCAAATTCAACGTCTAACTGACGCAAACGAGGGATGGATCGATCAACTATGGTTACATTGGCTCCCATGCCTTTTGCGATATACGCGGCGTTCTGACCTACAACACCGCCGCCAATTACGAATACGTCTGCTGGTTCAGTGCCGGGTACACCGCCCATTAATACACCGCTGCCACCCTGTGCACGCTCTAGGCAATGTGCACCAGCTTGAGCTGACAACCTGCCTGCCACTTCGCTCATTGGCGCTAATAAAGGTAGTGAATTTCCGGGCCCGGTAACCGTCTCATAGGCAACGGCTGTTACACCAGACTCTAACAGTGCTGCGGTTTGAGCTGGGTCCGGAGCAAGGTGTAGATAGGTGAAAAGTAATTGCCCTCTATTTAGTTGTAAGCACTCACTCGCTTGAGGTTCTTTGACTTTAATAATCATGTCACTCTCAGCAAAAATAGACTCCACTGAGCTGGTAATCTTGACACCCATGCTTGAATAGACTTCGTCACTCAAACCAATGCCTGCTGCGGCACCGGTCTCTATCGTGATGTCATGTCCGTGTGCTAGAAGTTCTTTAGCGCTCGCTGGGCTTAGCCCTACGCGATACTCGTGATTCTTTATCTCTTTAGGTACACCAATTTTCATCTTCGAATCCTCAGTTTTGGAGCTATCTGTTTTTTTAAAATAATACTTCTGACTCGAGTCGCCTTTAAGCCAATATTTAGTTATATTTACTTATATGCACTATTATTTAATTTAATAAGTGTAAAAAACAGTAAATATCACTGATATACCTAGTCTAAGCAGATAAGAGAGACATGCAAGAAGCCGCCACGTTAGATAAATATGACCGCAACATTCTGAATATATTGCAACAAGACGGTAGGGTTTCATTTACCGACCTTGGTAAACGAGTTGGGCTGACTACCACTCCGTGCATTGACCGAGTGCGCAAGCTTGAGCGAGCGGGTTATATAAAGGGCTACTCAGCGCGTCTTAGTGCTAAGCAATTAGATAAGGGCTTGGTAGTGTTCGTGCAAATCAGTTTGGACCGCACAAGTAAAAAAACGTTTGAAGACTTTCGGCGTTCTATTCAGAAAGTGCCATCAGTACAGGAATGTTATTTGGTGACCGGCAGCTTCGACTTCTTGGTGAAAGCGCGTATCAAGGATATGGCCGCGTATCGTGATTTGTTGGAGGGTGAGTTATTGAATCTACCTGGTGTTAAGGAATCTACCAGTATTGCCGCTATGGAGATCGTCAAGGAAACGCTGGAAATAGATCTATAGCCTAAATTGCACCAAGGTAGTGCGTTTTTTTTCGACTAGGGCTATATTGGTGCAAAGAAAAAAGGGTGGCTGTCAGAAAGTCTGTTTTATGCCCTCTTTTAGTGAATATGAGCTTAGTTAAGTTGGCATGATGTTTGCTATTCTTAAATTGCTGATTCATATCAGCTGTACAATAAATTGGCGATTTCAGTTTTTTGGTTTCTCAGATATTAAAACGTTAAGTATCTGGATGTTTAACCTCTGGCAGAGAGACTCGCCGCTACTAGGTCGTGTAGTCAAACTGCAGTGCGTTACGCGGCCGAATAAATTCAATCCATATTTCGAGGAAAGGTAATGTCAGCTTCAGACGTACTAAAACAGATCAAAGACGAAGATATTAAGTATATAGATTTTCGTTTCACCGACACACGCGGTAAAGAGCAACACGTAACCGTCCCTACTACAGTTGTAGATGAAGATACGTTTTTGGAAGGCAAGATGTTTGATGGATCCTCCGTCGCAGGTTGGAAGGGTATTAACGAATCAGACATGATTTTAATGCCTGAGCCAGAGACTGCGGTTCTTGACCCATTCTTTCAAGACAAAACCTTAAACATTCGTTGTGACATCATTGAGCCAAGCACTATGGCTGGCTATGAGCGCGACCCACGCTCTATCGCTAAGCGTGCTGAAGCTTATCTTAATGAAACTGGCATCGGTGATACCGCCTATTTTGGCCCAGAAAATGAATTCTTTGTATTTGATGATGTTCGTTTCTCTACCGAGCCTCGAGGTACTTTCTTTGAGATTGATTCAGAGGAAGCTTGCTGGAACTCGGATAAATCATATGATGGCGGCAATATGGGGCATCGCCCTGGTTTAAAAGGCGGTTATTTTCCAGTGCCTCCGGTAGATTCGTTACATGACCTCCGTGCGGCGATGTGTCAATCATCTGAAGCAATGGGTTGCCCGACTGAAGTGCATCATCATGAAGTAGCAACAGCTGGCCAATGTGAGATTGGTACTATCTTTAACACGCTCGTGAAAAAAGCTGATGAAGTGCAAATTTTCAAATATGCGGTTCACAATACAGCGCATATTTTTGGCAAAACGGCGACCTTCATGCCTAAGCCAATCGTGGGTGATAACGGTTCCGGGATGCATGTTCATCAGTCCATTTTTAAAGACGGCGAAAATATATTTGCTGGCGACGGATATGGTGGCTTGAGCGAGACGGCTTTGTATTATATTGGTGGCATTTTCAAGCACGCAAAAGCAATCAACGCTTTCGCTAATGCATCAACTAACAGCTATAAGCGTTTGGTACCAGGCTTTGAAGCGCCGGTGCTTCTTGCTTACTCAGCGCGTAATCGCTCAGCATCTTGTCGTATCCCGTACGTGACTAATCCTAAGGGCCGTCGCATCGAGATCCGTTTTCCTGACTCTACAGCAAACCCATACTTAGCCTTTGCGGCTATGTTGATGGCAGGCCTTGACGGAATCAAAAACAAGATTCACCCAGGCGATGCGGCTGATGAAGATTTATATGAATTACCTGCGGCCGAGCAAGCGAAAATCCCGATGGTTGCTGCCGGCCTGGATTACGCCTTAGAAGCTCTAGATAAAGACAGAGAGTTCTTAACCGCTGGTGGTGTTTTCACTGATAGTGCTATCGATGGTTATATAGAGCTAAAGCAAGCTGAAGTTGATGCGCTGCGTATGGCGACTCATCCGATCGAGTTTGAAATGTCTTACAGTTGCTAGTCTACTAGTTAGAAAGCGCCTCGGATGGTCGGGGCGTTTTTTTGAAATAGCGTGCACTGTTTTGGTGCAATGACTCAAATGCTGACGAGTTTGACCTAAGTTAAATTATAGTTTGAATTAAGACATGAGTTTTCGCATCAAGAAACTAACGCTTGAGTAAAGAAATGACATTTCGAGTAAATAAATGAAATATGCCTCTCTCATTGAAAGTTTGGAATGTGCGGTAATCGTAATCGATCGCCAAAGCAAGGTAGAGCTGGTAAATATATCAGCTGAAACGCTGTTTTGCCAGAGTCGCCGATACCTGCTTGGTCAGCCGATCGTAAACTTGATGCCGAGTCAGTCAGTAGCAAAATGTATTGAAGAGTGCTTAGACAGCAGTGCTCAATTCACTTTGCGTGAAGTCGCGCTCGATGTTGCTGGCCAACGAACTTTGGTTGATATGACTTTATCTAGCACTACCAATTTGGATGCTATAAACCCATCTGTTTTAATTGAGCTTAATGTCATAAATCGTATTTCACGGTTTATGAAAGAAAAAAATCAATTGGAGCGTCAGCAGGCTTTTCGTTTGATGATGCGCGGTTTAGCGCATGAAATTAAGAACCCTTTGGGTGGAATTCGTGGAGCGGCTCAATTGCTTGATCGAGAATTAGCCAATTCGTCGCAGAAAGACCTAACTGATATTTTAATCAAAGAGGCTGACCGTTTGACGCGCTTAGTTGATCGGGTAATGGGGTCTCGTGAGCAGCTCAAACCACAGTTTTTGAATATTCATGAAGTATTGGAACATGTACATCATTTAGTATCGGTAAAGTCAGCCGAACAAATTATTGTTGAGCGCTTTTATGACCCGGCTTTGCCTGAGATTAAGATCGATAGAGAGCAAATGATTCAAGCGGTACTAAATATCGTCGGCAACGGCATTGAAGCGCAGCAGGGAATGGTCAACATTAAACTGGGTTTTATCACTCAATTTGAACGCTTCGTGACACTAAATCAACAAATGTATCGTCAAGTTTTGAAAATCAAGATATGGGATAATGGTCCTGGTGTACCTACCGAAATTTGTAATAATTTGTTTGATCCACTGGTAACTGGTCGCCCCCAAGGAACCGGCCTAGGCTTGTCGATCACTCAAGAAATTGTTCAGCGTCACCAGGGTGTGGTGCAATTAGAGGACCATCATGGAAAAACCTGTTTCTCGATTTATCTTCCTTATATTAATGGCGAGAATAGCGAGTCGGATGCACAAGGAGAATAAATATGCATAAAGTTTGGATAGTTGATGACGATTCTTCAATTCGTTGGGTGTTAGCCCGTGCTTTAAGATCGGAAGGGTTTGATGTGACAGACTTTGAAGATGCCGAGTCAGTTTTAATTCATCTTCAGAATGACTCCCCCGAAGTGTTAATGACCGATATTCGAATGCCTGGTATGAGTGGTTTAGAGTTGGCTAAAATTTTACAACAGAAGCATTCTGATATCCCTGTGATAGTGATGACGGCTCATACCGATCTCGACAGTGCTCTAGCGAGTTACCAAAGCGGGGCCTTCGAATATCTGCCTAAGCCATTTGACCTCGATGAAGCGGTGCGTTTGGTGCATCGAGCCACCGAACCAAAAGGTGGTGAGATAAAACACGAGGAAGATTTCGGAGAAGAGGTCGACATCATTGGTGAGGCGCCGGCAATGCAAGAGGTATTTCGTGCTATTGGTCGTTTGGCAAAATCAAATATCAATGTCATGGTCTGCGGTCAGTCGGGCACTGGTAAGGAGTTAGTAGCGAATGCGCTACACCAACATAGCCCTCGAACCAATAAGTCATTTGTGGCTATTAATATAGCCGCTATTCCGGCCGAGCTACTTGAGTCGGAATTATTTGGCCACGAGAAAGGTGCTTTTACTGGGGCACAAGCGCAACGCAAAGGCCGCTTTGAGCAAGCCGACGGTGGTACCTTGTTTCTTGATGAAATTGGCGAAATGAGTGCCGACTTACAGACCCGTTTATTACGCGTTTTATCTGACCGTAGGTTCTATCGAGTGGGTGGTCGTGACTTAGTGTCGGTCGACGTTCGGGTATTGGCTGCGACCAATCGTGATCTGGAAAAACAGGTTGAGCAAGGATATTTTCGTGAAGACCTGTATCATCGATTAAACGTTATTAGGATCAATCTACCTTCGTTGCGTGAAAGAGCAGAAGATGTGCCGTTGCTGGCTAAGCGCTTTCTGCGTACTAGCGCAGAAGAGCTTCAAGTTGAGATGAAGGTCTTGTCTGAACAAGCCTTGGTGAAAATGATGGCTCACGATTGGCCGGGCAATGTTCGTCAATTAGAGAATGTCTGCCGATGGATCACCGTAATGGCGCCGGCGAAATCAGTCAGCGTCGAAGATCTGCCGAAAGAGCTATTGGGTGTTTCACCAGAAGTAGCTACTCAGGACTGGGAGTCTGCATTAGCCAAGCTGGTTCGCCAAAAGCTCAACATGGGTCAGCAAGATGTTTTGGACGACTTACTCAAGCGCTTCGAGGGGGTTATGCTAAAAGTTGCTTTAGACCATACTCATGGTCATCGACAAAATGCGGCTAAGTTACTTGGGTGGGGGAGAAACACGCTTACCCGTAAGCTCAAAGACTCTGGCTTAGACTAACCATGTATACTAGGGATTAAAGTATAACTATTCGTTTATCTGTGTTTGACGCGTCGGCGGCTTGGGTATAATGCTATTTAGATAGATGCATTTTCGATCCCCCAAAAAATGAAAAATATAAAAATACTCACTCTCATAATTTTTGTTGTCGGCTCATTGTTTACGGCCACATCAATTGCCCAGACCCGCTACGTTACTGATGACTTTAAAGTGATGTTACGCACAGGGCCGAGTATTCAAAATAAAATTGTCGATTCGTTAAGCAGTGGTACCCGTTTAGAAGTGCTGCGTGAAGATGCCGGTAACGGTCACAGCCAAGTACAGACTACCAGCGGTAAAATAGGCTATGTTCTAACGCGCTTCTTGAGTATCAATCGCTCCGCCCGGAGCCGAGTGGAAACCCTGGAAGGGCAGCTAAAGCAATTACGTTCAAAGCCTGGAGAGTTGCAGGCTTTATTGGCAACCTCTCAAGAAGAAAATCTTGAGTTAATAGTACAAAATACACAATTGACCAAGGAGTATAAAGCTAGCGCGCAAGAGTTGGCAGAAATTAAGACGGTTTCAGCTGATGCTGTTAACCTTTCGATACGCAGCGCCAAATTAGAAACTGAGGTTCAGCAGTTATTGTTACAACTTGATGATATTCGAATACAGAACGAGGTTCTTAAGGATCAAAGCGCAAAGCGTTGGTTTGTATTGGGTGTCGGTGCAATATTGGTGGGCTTGCTGTTAGGCTGGATTTTATCAATAGCGCGTCGGCCTAGACGTCAGTCTTGGGGCGCCTAATGTCATTTATATGTATGCTAGGCAGTCAGTAATACTAGCCTATGTCGCCGGTATTGATGACCTTACGCAGCGTTCTTTGTCTCGTCCTAGATAGAAATCTGTTCTATTATTAGGGGAAAAATTACTCTTTCTGGATTTTCATTATGGACGGATTCAAACAGTTAGCCATTAGGCTTGACCGGTTTTGGATGAACTTGTCGGCAATAGAGCAATCGGTGTTGGCGATACTTTTCACAATTCTGGTGTTTTATCTGGTGCGCTTTGTCGTACTGCGCCGTCTCGAGTTGGTAGCGGCCAAGACTGATAATGATTTTGACGACAGGCTGATCCATTTTCTAAAAAAGTTTCTCTGGTTAGCCGCTCTTTTCAGCGGTCTTGTCTGGGTACTGAAAATCAATGGTATTCAAGTTGGACCAGTGCTCGCTGGAGCTGGTATTTTTGGTATTGCAATTGCTCTTGCCGCACAAGAAACTCTAGCGGATATTCTGGCGGGCATCTTCCTAATAGCTGACCGACCGATTCGCATTGGAGATCGAATCATTATTGATAAAATTGGTAAGCATTGGGGGGGCTGGGGTGATGTGGTTGACATCGGTTTACGACGCACAACAATTCGTAACACAGATAGTGTCATTGTGAATTATCCGAATGCCGTGTTAGCTGCATCGACGATTAAGAATTTTTCAATTGATCCGCAACCGGTTCGAGCCCGCATTCGGTTTCAAACTGATTACAGTGCAGACCCAACATTAGTAAAGGCAAAAACTATCGATGCGATCGAGCAAGTCGATGGAATCATTGGTGGGACAGTGACGGTTGTTATTCGCTCTATTTGGGATGATGATCAAGGCCATATGTTGTCAGGTGTACTGTATGAAGCGCGTTATCGCTTGCATGATGTGAAGACCAGAACGACTTTGCGATCAATGGTGCTAGAAAAACTGATCCGCGAATTTCGTGAGAATGATTTTCCAATGGCGTCAATGCCAATAAAAAGTGTTTAAACCATGATTATTGATTTACGCAGCGATACCTTAACTAGGCCATGCAGTGCCATGCGTCAAGCAATGTCAAGCGCTGAGGTTGGCGACGACGTCTACGGCGAAGACCCATCAGTTAATCGGCTCGAGGCTGAACTCGCCGAGCGTGCAGGTCATGAGGCGGCTCTATTCTTTCCCAGCGGTACACAGAGCAACTTGGTCGCGTTGTTAGCCCATTGTCAGCGAGGAGACGAGTACATTGTAGGGCAAAATGCTCATACCTATAAATACGAGGGCGGCGGTGCTGCCGTGCTAGGTAGCATTCAGCCTCAGCCAATTGAACACGATGATGACGGCACCATTCCATTGGCTAAAATTGAGTCAGCGATTAAAGCCAATGACTTCCACTTCGCTAAGACAAAATTATTGGCATTGGAAAATACTATTGGTGGCAAGGTCATTTCACAAGATTATATCGCCGAAGCAGCCGCATTGACGCAAAAGCATTCCTTAGTATTTCACCTCGACGGTGCTCGAGTATTTAATGCTGCCGTCGCTCAGGGGCTAGCGCTAGCTGACATAAGTAGTCAGTTTGATTCAGCATCCTTGTGTCTTAGTAAAGGTTTAGGCGCTCCAGTTGGATCACTATTAGTATCGAGCACACCGGTCATTAATGAGGCTCGGCGCTGGAGAAAAATGGTTGGTGGCGGAATGCGTCAAGCCGGAGTCTTGGCGGCTGCCGGTCTGTACGCGATCAACCATAATGTTGACCGACTGGGTGATGATCATGCCAGAGCCCAGCGTCTAGCTGAAGGCCTGCTGGAGGTTGACGGTTTGAGTGTGGTTGGCGGTAAAGCTCATACTAATATGGTGTATCTAAGCGTCAACGGCGGCTTAAGCAGCAGCTTGGTCGCCGCCTGTCGCGATCAAGGTCTAATGTTCACTGGCGAGACGTTATCTCGTCTGGTAGTGCATAGTGGAATTGATGACTCGATGATTGAACAAGCTATCGAAATTATTTATAGGGTCTTTGATTAATTAGCTTTTAAACCGTTGAATTACGTTCAGACATGACCACTATTGATTGGTATTTACGATGCAGATGTGTATTATATATTGAATAAAAAAACTGTTAAAAAGCAGTAACGGGTAAACATTTCAGTAGTAATAGTGGTGGTGTATGCAAGCTAGACCGTTTTATCTCGTCGTAAGCCTGTTATCTGGATTTGCTTTCAGTGTTTCAGTCTTTGGTGCGAAAATTCAACCAGTATATTCTCTTAAAAATCTGGGTGATCAGCCTAGTATGACTGGTAAGTCGTATCAAAAAGTCGAGATTAAGTGCAATACTAGTAAGGACTTGAGATATATACATCGCAACGATGGCGATCAAGTTTGGTGCGTCAACGGTAATTCTTCGGAGTGCTTTGATGAGCGTATGGGCGCAGCTACCCGAGCCTGTAGTGTTGAGAAAGCCATGATTCTATCTGACGCCGTTTCTGGCTCTGATAGAGAATTGACCCGGATTAAAAACGCAGAACAGCTGCTCGCCGACGTTGAGCGAAATAAGCTAGAACAAGAATTAATGGCTATTCAGCAGAAAAAGATTGAACTACGGACCCGCAAGCTTGAATTGAGAAAGCGAGAGTTAGAGTTACAAAGCCAACAAGATAGCTTGTAAATAAAACGGCTTGTTGGCTAAATAGCATTGTAGGTCGCAAATTCGATATAGGCTCTTATACTTTTGCGCTAATTAGGCATTGTCTTTAACGATTTCAGCCATTAATTGCGCGTGGTCATCTGAGTCATTTAGGCATGTAATGTAGCTGTAATTTTCGCCGCCTGCTTGCATAAAGTATTCTTTGTTTTCGCCTGCAATTTCTTCTAGTGTTTCTAAGCAGTCAGCACTAAAACCTGGACAAACCATATCCACTGACTTGATTCCTTGCTCGGGGTAAGACTGTAAGGTTTTATCACAATAGGGTTGTAGCCATTCTTCAGCACCAAAACGGGATTGGAACACAAGTTGCCATTCGTCATTTTTGAGCTTTAAGTAATCGGCAATACGCTGAGCACTATTCGCACATTGAGACTGGTATGGATCACCCTTGGTGATATATTTTTGCGGTACACCATGGAACGACATAACTAATTTTTGATTGCGGCCATGCTTTTCCCAGTGTTGAGCAATAGAATCACCGACGGCTTTGATGTAGTTATCAAAACGATAATAATCGCTAACAAAATTCAAGTTTGGAACCCAGCGTTGCTTGCTTAGAGCTTTGCCGATCGCGTCGAAAGTTGAGCCATTGGTGGCGCCGCTGTATTGCGGGTAAAGCGGTATCGCAATGATTTTTCGAACGCCTTTTTGGTGTAACGCTTTAACCTTTTCATCTACGCTCGGACTGCCATAGCGCATAGCGACTTCGACTTCGAAGTCGTCACCGAGTATTTTCGCCGTTTTCACTCCCAGACTTAAGCTATTAAGCATCAATGGCGAGCCTTCTGCGGTCCAAATTTCTCGATAGATAGCGGCACTTTTATGTGAGCGAAAATTGACGATAATGCCTTTGACCAAAATCATACGCAACAAGGTTGGAAGTTCTATCACCCTAGGGTCCATTAGGAATTCTCCTAGGTACTTCCTCAGGCCTGGACAAACAGGTCTTTCTGGCGTGCCAAGGTTGATCAACAGCACACCAATTTTTGAATTGCTGTGCGCGATATCGTGTTCGGTTCCGTAATATTTCATTGCGTATTTTCTAAAGGTGATAGCTCTAATTAGATTATGTTAACGAGTGTTGGTTTCTTGTCGTTGTCTAATATTTTTTAGGCTTTAAAAGCCGTTACTCTGATGCGAAAATTGAACCCCGCCAGTGACCCTAATAACTGAGTAATCAGAATAAGCATGGCATGTTAAGTGTGATGTCTGGATAGTAGATCTAACTAGAATGTTTAGAGCAACTGGCACTAGCTAGGCATCCCCGGTTACCTTCATGTCTGGACGAATATGCTCATTAGCGAAATCGACCATCCGCTTTAGTGATCGCTCGGCATCAGCTCGTATGTTTTCGTCTATGACTATTTCGTTTTCACCTGTATCGAGGACGTTTTCCAGCCGCTGAAGGTCGTTCATTTTCATCCATGGACATTGAGCGCAGCTCTGGCAGGTAGCGCCACTGCCAGCCGTCGGCGCGGCGATAAACTCCTTATCAGGTGAATACTGCTTCATCTTGTGAAATATGCCGTCTTCAGTCGCGACGATAAATTTCTTGTTAGGAAGTTCGCGGCTTGCGTTCAAAATTTTGCTAGTAGAGCCGACAACATCAGCGAGGTCGATCACACTCATAGGAGACTCAGGGTGAACTAATACAGCCGCGTCAGGGTGCTGTTGTTTTAGTTCCAGCAGCGCTTGCGCTTTAAACTCTTCATGAACAATGCACGAACCCTGCCACATGATCATGTCGGCGCCGGTTTCTTTTTGTATATAACCACCTAAAAACCTATCTGGCCCCCAGATTATTTTCTCACCTTTGTCGTGTAAATATGTACAAATTTCTAGCGCGATTGATGAAGTGACGACCCAGTCTGCACGAGCTTTGACCTCGGCGCTGGTATTTGCGTAGACCACCACTGTACGCTCTGGATGCTGATCACAAAAAGCCGAAAACTCATCGATAGGGCAGCCAATATCAAGAGAGCATTCTGCATCATTGTCTAGCAAAAGCACTCGCTTTTCGGGGCTCAATATCTTCGATGTTTCGGCCATGAATCTAACACCAGCGACGATTATTGTGGTTGCTTGATGTTCATACGCATAGCGAGCCATCTCTAGAGAGTCTGCTACTTTTCCGCCACTTTCTTCAGCTAAGTCTTGAAGGTCTTCGTCAACGTAATAATGAGAAACAAGAATAGCATCTTGCTCTTTTAGTTGCTTAAGCAGCTTAGTTCGTAAGGTCGCTTCAGCTTTAACGCCGAGGGAGCTGTGTGTGATCGACCTGGCAATCGCCGCCCTATCGTTTATCTCTATTTCGAGGCTCTTTGGAACATCTAGCGCTTTCGACATCTGGCTCTCCAGTTAATGCAATTAAACTCGCTGAATCGTATCACAGCTTGTTGAAATAGGAG
>JBLHRL010000044.1:0-23565 GCA_047625975.1 Arenicella sp. | reverse complement strand
AACTTCAATGTTGCTGCGGGTCAATGTTTGCATGTGACTGGCCCTAATGGTTGTGGCAAAACAAGTTTATTACGACTCATTGCCGGAATAAATGTTATCGAAGAGGGTCAAATCGATTGGAATAATGCCGATACAACCAATAACGATGACTTCTATGCTCAGAGCGCTTATATTGCTCATAAAGAAGGCTTGAAAAATGAGCTAACAGCAATTGAAAATCTTCGTTATTATCAACACTTAGACGGTGGCAACGATGAAGTTGCGCTCGACGACATTCTTGAAAAAATGGGTCTTTTACAATCGGCCGACTTACTGGCTCAGCAACTCTCATTTGGCCAACGGCGCCGCCTTTCCTTTGCACGTCTTTTAATTGCTGATTTTTCACTTTGGATCTTAGATGAACCGTTCACAGGCATTGATAAATCAGGTCGCGAATTGATTGAATCGCTTTGCGTTCACCATCTTCAAAACAGCGGATTAATCATCATGACTCACCACCAGAGTTTAGTCGACAGTCCACTCAATCAATATCGAAGCGAATTGACGTTGGGGCGCGCATGAATAACACGCCAGTGAGTACTTTAACGTTGTATTTTCAGCGCGAATGGCAGCTGATGTTTCGCAACACTAGCTCGCTCATTCAGCCGGTAGTTTTTTTTATCATCATTGCCTTACTCTTCCCGTTTAGCTTGCCGGCCGAAGGCGCGCTATTACAGCGTATTGGCGGAGGTGTGATTTGGGTTTCAGCAGTACTGGCTACCATGCTTAGCCTTGAAAGCATGTTCCACTCAGACTACCAAGACGGCACTCTCGAACAAATGCTGATTCACCCTCGTTCGTTACCGCTCGCTATGTTAGGCAAGGCGCTCGCGCACTGGACTGCGACCGGTTTGATATTAACGCTCTTTTCGCCGGTATTGTGCGTGACTTTTAATATACCGAGCGAACAAATTTGGGTATTATTTGTTGGCTTGTTATTGGGCACCCCAAGCTTGAGTTTGATCGGCGCAATCGGCGCCGCACTTACGGTAACGTTGAGGCGCGGCGGTGTGTTAATCGCGATAGTGATTTTACCGCTGTATATACCGATTTTAATATTTGGCGCCGGTATGCTTACCCAATCGGCTCAGGGGCTCGAAGTCGTCAGTCAGCTGTATGCGCTGGCCGCTATTTTGGCTTTATCGATAACTCTGGCACCGTTTGCCATCGCCGGCGCATTACGCGTAACAATTAACTAAAAGAGACCCCAGTACAACTTACGTCTCTAAACATAGATCTAACTAACACTGTGAACCCTATCACCGCTATTTGGAACTTTCTATCCAACACCTATCACAGGCTTGGCTCACCTCGAGAATTTTATACAATTAGTCGCTATACCACCCCGGTATTCGGCTTTTTATTTTTGATACTAAGCCTGTTCGGCACCTATTTTGGCCTATTCGTGGCGCCAGCCGATTATCAACAAGGCGATGCCTTTCGAATACTTTTTGTTCATGTTCCGGTAGCTTGGATGTCGATGTTCGTCTACGTTGTCATGGCAACGGCCGGCGCAATCGGCCTTATCTGGCGAATGAAAATGGCATTCGTTGTGACTATTTGCTCAGCGCCTATCGGCGCCGCTTTTACAGCTCTAGCATTGCTTACCGGTTCGATCTGGGGCAAGCCGATTTGGGGTACCTATTGGGTCTGGGATGCTCGCCTCACATCAGAGCTAATTTTACTTTTCCTCTATTTCGGAATCATGGCTGTTTATTACGCCTTTGAAGAACGAAAGACAGCCGAAAAGGCCACTGCTCTTTTATCGGTCGTTGGCGTTGTCATTGTGCCAATCATTCATTATTCAGTTGAGTGGTGGAGTAGCCTGCACCAAGGCGCTACCGTATTTGCTGAAGGAGGCCCTAAGATGCCACCAGAAATGCTGCTGCCATTGGCTTTCATGGCGATTGGTTTTATGTTTTTCTATGGTTATGCACTATTTTTAAGTATGCAAAACAGGGTCTTGGAGAACGAGCATAAAAGCCGCTGGGTTCGAGAGATCGTTACCAGCGAGGGAAAATCATAATGGATTGGTCAGAGTTTTTTTACATGGGTGGCTATGCTTTTGAGGTATGGACATGTTGGGGTTTGACGCTATTAGTGCTCTTCGCATTTGTGATTGTACCTAAACGCCGCAATGCTAAAATAAGGGCAAATATCAAACGTCAGATTAGCCGTGAACGAAGAGACACCAATGGCGACCAATCAAAGTCTTGAGCATTCTAGAGTAAGTCGCTTGAGGGTTATCTGATTGAATTTGAAAAAATTGTATTAATAGCACCACCAGCCCCTAAAATAAAAGAGTATTATGAGCCCAAGTCAGAAAAAACGATTTGCCATTGTCGGTTTAGTCATCGCCGGTGTCGGTGTCGCTACCTTTCTCGCGATTATGTCGATGCAAAGCAGCTTCGAGTACTTTAAAACACCGACCGAAATTAGCAATGAAGGTTTCGACTCGAAACAGACTTATAGGCTCGCAGGTATCGTCCGTAAAGGCACGTTGATTCGTTTAGAAGACGGTATCACTCAACGCTTCGACATCACCGACTGCGAAAACGACGTTACGATTCAATACACTGGCATTTTGCCTGACCTTTTTAGAGAGGGCCAAGCGATTGTTACGATAGGTAAATTTATAGACCAACCGATGTTAATTGCATCTCAAGTACTGGCAAAACACGATGAAAATTACGTTCCGAATGAAGCCGCAGATGCAATCATGCTGCAACAAGCCAATAAGTGTGAAAACACTGATGGCCCTATTAAGTACTAAAGGAGTACCAGACTAATGCTAGGAGAACTCGGGAGTTTTTGCCTAATACTGGCTCTTTGTGTGGCTATTGTACAAAGTATTCTGCCACTCGCAGGAACCTATTGGAACAGACAAAGCTGGATGGTATTTAGTCGCTCTGCGGCTTATGCCCAGTGGTTACTGGTGCTTGCGTCTTACTGTATTTTCACATACGCCTTTTACCTTAACGATTTTTCAATCGAGTATGTAGCGCGCACTTCTAACCTCGCTCAGCCATTGATGTATCGTTTGTCTGGAGTCTGGGGTGGGCACGAAGGCTCACTATTGCTGTGGATATTAATGCTCAGTAGTTGGACCGCACTTGTTGCTCGCTTCAGCCGAGGTATTCCGCGTGATATGGTGGCCCGAGTGCTAGCCGTGCTTGCCATGATTAGCATTGGCTTTATGTCGTTCACTCTTTTCACCTCTAACCCATTTGCACGACTGCTAGAAGTGCCCTTAGATGGACAAGAACTAAACCCGCTTTTACAAGACTTTGGCTTTTTGATTCACCCGCCGATGTTATACATGGGCTATGTCGGATTCAGTGTGGTTTTTGCGTTCGCCATTGCCGCAATGTTGAGCGGCAAACTCGATACCGCTTGGGCGCGTTGGTCTCGACCATGGACCGTTGTCGCTTGGCTGTTCTTAACAGTCGGAATCGTACTCGGCAGTTGGTGGGCTTACTACGAATTAGGTTGGGGCGGCTGGTGGTTTTGGGATCCGGTAGAAAATGCGTCGTTTATGCCTTGGTTGGTTGGTACTGCGTTGATTCACTCGCTCGCGGTCACAGAAAAGCGAGGCGCATTTAAAGCCTGGACGGTATTATTAGCCATTTTAGCCTTCTCCTTAAGCCTTCTTGGCACCTTTTTAGTACGCTCAGGTGTATTAACCTCAGTACATTCCTTTGCAAGTGATCCTGAGAGAGGCTTATTTATTCTACGCTTCTTAATAATTGTGATCGGTGGGTCACTGCTGCTCTACGCCTTCAGAGCACATAAACTTACTAGCAACGTGCACTATAAGCTGTTCTCGAAAGAAACCAGCCTATTACTGAACAATGTATTGTTAGTGGTAGCTGCCTTTATGGTGTTAGTAGGTACCCTCGCACCAATATTCATGGATGCCATCGGCATGAAGATATCGGTTGGCGCGCCCTACTTCGACTTTATGTTTGCGCTGCTGACCATACCGCTTGCAGTGGTTGTCGGCATCGGCTCGACCAGCCGATGGAAGAACGATAATTTGAATCGGTTTATCCCTCAAACCTCTGTAATTCTGGTCATTAGCTTGATATTGAGCGCTATATTCACCACCATGCTATCAGTCGATGGCTTTGAAATCGGTGGCTTTGCTGGCTTAGCGTTAGGAATATGGGTAATTCTGTGGAGCATCCATAGCATTCTCGACCGTCTTAAAAACCAACCGGATAAATTCACTGGCTTACGAAAGATACCAGCATCGATTTGGGGGATGAGTGTTGCTCATTTTGGTTTGGGAATCTTTGTAATCGGCGTTGCCCACGTAAATACTTACAGTTTGGAAAAAGACATTCGCCTAGAACCCGGCGAAACCTATGTAATGGCTGGCTACGAGTTTACATTTAACGGCGTAACGAAAGTTAGCAAGGATAATTATGTCGCCGATCAAGGTAACTTTATTGTCGCCGCCAGATCAGGTTCTATGTTTAAGCTTGAACCTCAGAAGCGATTCTATTCATCTGGAAACCCGATGACTGAGGCCGCTATTAATACAACCTTAGGGCGCGATATTTATGTCTCCCTAGGCGAGAATTTAAAAGATGACGGCGCGTGGAGTGTGAGACTCTACTTCAAATCGTTTGTCGCTTGTATATGGCTTGGTGGTTTCATAATGGCACTCGGCGGTTTAATTGCGACTGCCGACAAACGCTATCGACGGCCAGTTAAGAAAATGAATAAGCAGCAGATAGCCGACGTCAATGCCACGTAGCTTAAATCGAGAATGCTAATCCAATGAAACTGAATTACATCATACCTCTGCTGGCATTTTTTGCTCTTGCGGCTCTATTAGGTAAGGGTTTAACACTTGATCCTAAGTTGATTCCATCGACTCGTATTGACAAGCCCGCGCCAAACTTTGAGTTGCCCGTGTTGTCGTCAGCGGGCGAGAAATTTGGTCCGCAAGATCTTAAGGGTCAACGTTGGGTGCTCAACGTTTGGGCTTCGTGGTGTGTCTCTTGCCGATACGAGCACCCCGTTCTCAACGATATGGCGCGCGCTGGCATCGCGCCAATTATCGGCTTGAACTATAAAGACGAAGACCTAAAGGCGGCTAAATGGTTAGCCGAGCGCGGCGATCCTTACCATAAAGCTGTGGTTGACAATAATGGCCGAGTTGGTATTGATTGGGGGGTTATCGCAGTACCAGAAACCTTTATTATTGATGAGCAAGGCAACGTCATTTACAAACATACGGGGCCAATTACTCGCGAGCTGGTCAACAGTGAGATGATTCCTCTTTTAACTGCTACTAACTAATCGATTGAAGGAACTATGAAACGAGCATTTTTCACCTCAGTTTTACTGCTTTCTCTGCTTATATTTCAGAGCAATAGTGGCGCCGCCATTGAAGTCGTAGAGTTTAACTCGGCATCTCAAGAACAGCGCTATAAAGATCTTCTAAAGGAGCTTCGATGCTTGGTATGCCAAAACCAAAACTTAGCAGGCTCTGACGCGCCACTGGCTAAAGACTTAAGAGAGATCACCGAAAAGATGATCAAACAAGGCGATAGCGATGCAGAAATTAAGAAATTTATGCGTTCGCGATATGGCAACTTTGTACTTTACGAGCCTCCTTTTAATTGGTCTACCGCATTTCTCTGGCTAGGTCCGTTTGTACTGCTAATACTCGTTGTTGTAGGTTTGGTTATGAATATTAGACGGCGACAACAAGAAGAATTATTCCAGCCAGCACGCGCAAGCAGCGATGCTGAGCAAGTTAAAATACGTAACTTAATGCGTAACACTCCGTCTTTGAAACCCACAGACAGCGAAAACTAACGCGTTAGTACCGGCAAAAGTACCCGCACAAATCAAATAGAGTAAACCTCATGACTTCATTCATTATAGCCGCTGCGATAATTACGCTTATCGCCCTAGGCATACTGATCATGCCGCTTCTGCGCACTCGTAATACGGTGTCCTACGAGCGCCAAGCTCAAAATATTCACTATGCTAAAGAACGCTTAGAGGAATTAGAGTCGCAATTGAAAAATGCCAGTATCTCGGCTAACGATTACGAAGCACTCAAGTTAGAAATTGAAAGTACACTGGCACACGATATAGACATCGTAAATAACTCGAGCGACACACAAGTGGCTGGTCCAAGAAGATCGAATAAACTCGCTATTGGCGTTCTGTCCGTTTTCTTACCAGTATCCGCAATTGGTTTTTATCTAATAGTAGGCACGCCAGAAGCAATTGACCCAGTAGCCCAGAGTCGTCCTTCGCAGCAACAAGTTAATGATTTAATCGGTGATATTGAAAAACGCTTAGAGGAAAACCCGAATGACTTGGACGGCTGGCAGGTTCTATCACAAACCTACCTTTCACTTGGTCGTTATGACGATGCGAAAAGAGGTTTCCAGCGGGTACTTACTCTCGGTGGTGAAACCGCCTATTCATATGCTTCTCTGGCCGATGCAACCGCCTTAAGCGCCGGTGGCCAAATCACCGAAGAAGCTTCTAACTATGTTCAGCGAGCGCTGACTATTGATCCAAATAACCGTCAAGCCTTATGGTTGGCGGGCTTGGGGGCGGCACAGACCGGCGATCAAACAATGGCTAAGCAACACTGGAGTCGTTTAGTGCCACTATTAGACGATGCTCCAGAGCAGCAACAAGAACTTCGCGACATTATCAGAGATAATTTTGGCGGTGACACTGCGGTAACAGGCATCGCAGCTCAACAGCCTGCGGCTAAGCCAGCATCATCAACGCTCGCTTCATCGACCCCAGTTGCGACCAATAACCAAGTAGGCCTTACCGTAACCGTACGCCTTGGTGTCGAGGTATCGGGGCTGGCAGATGCAAACGACTTTGTCTTTATCTTTGCCCGAGCTTTAAAGGGGCCACCTGCCCCACTAGCTGTAAAACGCTTGCGTGTGGCTGATTTACCGACGACAGTGACATTGAGTGACGCGGATGCGATGGTGGCACCAATGACTCTATCTAAGTTCGACGATGTGGTAGTTAGTGCGCGAGTTTCAAAATCAGGTCAACCGATTGCGCAAGTCGGTGATTTGCAGTCAGAGGTGGTTTCGAGCAAGAACACCAATACCGAGACGATTGAGCTCAATATCGTCAACATTATCAAGTAATATGTTTACACCCAACGGCGTGTGCGCAATTTATAGCTATCAAATTGGTCTCCGAAAAGTGCCTTCATGGCCCTTTCTTCGGGGACGATTTGAAATCGTGAAATAAAGGCGATGAAGGCGGCAACCGCAAGCAAGCACCAGGCGCTGCCGTAAAATACAACCGAGCTCAGTACAACCAGAACCATACCTAAATACATCGGGTTCCTGCTCAGCTTAAAAACGCCTGAGGTTACCAACCTAGAAGCGGAATCAGGCCGCAATGGGTTAACAGTAGTTTGAGCCTGCTGAAACTGTTTGATCGCCAATACCGCTATGCCGACGCCTACGATCACAAGTAAGCCGGCGAATAATAAGTTTAATGGCCAAGTATCAAGCCTTAAAATACGATGATTATCAACACCAGATATACCAGACGTTAGCAGTAAAGTAATTAACAAAACAGCGGGGGGTGGAATTAAATTTTCTAATTTTCTCATTACTGTGCCAGTAAAATCGCTTATGTCAATTGACGGTAGTCGCCTTGAAAGAAAACCAGTGGATCTTCAGCTTCACACTCATAATCGAGCACAGCGCCTACAATAATTATATGGTCCCCGCCCTCGTACAAATGAGCGGTCTGGCAATGAAAACGAGCGCTAACGTTAGGTAACTGAGGCACCTTATTCAAACCCTCGAACCACTCGGCATCTTCGAAAACAGTAGCATCCCAGCTTCGCATCGCGAATAAATTAGACGTCTCTTTCTGGCCAGAGGTTAGTACACTAATGGTAAAATATGTAGCATCGGTGAATTCCGAAAAGCGGGTTGATGATTTATCAACACACCAAGACACTAGCGGCGGATCAAGTGACACCGAAGCAAAACTATTAGCGGTCATGCCAACAGGCTTGCCATCTTTATCTCGAGTTGTTACTACCGTCACACCGGTAGCAAATTGTCCAAATGCATCACGCAGCGAACGATGTTGTTTGACTTCAGTCATTGTTATTTACTTATTATTTTCTCAGTCCCTATTATCAACCTTTTCGCTGATGATTGAAACCAAACGCGCGATTAGCTATGGTTGATTTCTATTTATTTTTAGATACTTGAATGCTGATTAATGACATACGACCAAAATAATATCTTCGCCAAAATTCTACGCGACGAAATCCCATGCATTAAAGTGTATGAAGATGAGCAAACCCTAGCCTTTATGGACATTATGCCTCAGGCCGAGGGCCATACACTGGTGATACCCAAAGAAGCGGCTGAAACACTCCATGACTTGTCGGACGCTGCCGCCGCTAATTTGATTAAGAAGGTAAAGCTAATTGCCAACGCGGTTAAGAAAGCCCTTGATGCCGACGGTATAACCCTCTTTCAGCTTAACGGCGAAGCTGCTGGCCAAACCGTACCTCATATCCATTTTCATGTTTTACCAGGCAGTCACCTAACCGCCAAAGCGCATGCAAGTGTCCTTTCTGACCCAACTAGACTTGAAGTGATCGCCGCAAAGATAAGAGCCTCTGTATAATTTGGCTGACAGTCGACTTCATGGTTTGGGTTTTCTTAGCGCTCTAATAATGAGCCTTGCGTGGTTTTTCATTCTACTCAACTATGCTAGTCGACTATTATTGGTGTTCGGCAAGGTCGCCTTCGATGGGTGCGAGCCTAATATTCATTAATACCTTTCGCATACGCGTTTTCTTAATGCTTTTTGGCAGCCTTGTTGTTAAATCGAAAGACCTCTCTGATATGTTCGAAAACGGCTACAAGCGTATTTTCATACCGTTTGTAGTATTTCTGCCAATACTGGCACAAGCCATGTCGGTACTAAACGTTATTGCGCAACGTATGATGGCTACAGGCCAGATTGGCTTTGACTTAGTTTGATTGAGAACTCGCAATAACCTTGGACAAACACTCAGCACACAGAGCCTTCGACTTTTATACTATTTAAGCTTCCATATTTATGCTTTATTGATTTTTGTTAAGCTTTGGCAACGACGGCCTGCGAGTGTTTGCAATAGGCTATCAAGCCGGCTAACAGACACGCCGATATACGCTAGTTTTAGGTTTATATTTGTCTGCCTTGGGCTACCTAGAATAGGCAACTCCAGTAGTGCTGGGCACATAAGTGCCAACTTAAGTTTATTACAGATACTAGTGTTCAGCTTTATTTTAGACTTTGCTTTTTGCTTGGCTGGTTTTGTAACCGCGTATTGAAAACTTTAATAAAGTCGCCGAGTGCTGGAAAAATCTGTCGATTGCTTTCGCTTTGTTTGCCTTGGCGCTTGTTCTATCGATTATCAAAAGTCAAGACTCAAATGCCCAGAAAAAAATTTAACAGGCGCTATTGTCTCGGGCGACGAGCCTTTCGATTGCTTACTACATGATCGCTTTTGTCCGTATGTTTAGTCATAATAACCAAACTAAAAATCCATAGATACGCTGTTTCTCAGATATCGCCTAACGGATATTTATATTTCACTCTATACCGCTGGTAACGATCTGACTATTGATAGCCGATTGAAATGTAGCCGCCGAACTTAAATTCTTAATTGTCAGCTTAGCAACTTTAATTAGCGACGTGTGGAGGCATCAGCTGTTGATAGGCAATGGAACAATAGCCGAAATTTTAAATGACAGACGATATATTTCGAAGCCTTGGAACAATTCTATAAATAGTCGGCGATACCACACTTAATCATTTCTGGGAGCTATTAAAGCCGAACGACAGCATAACTAGAGGCTTGAATTACTATTAGGTTGGTCTCCGACGCGCACGAAAAAATGTCTTCAACATATCCGCACTTTGTTGTTCCATTAAGCCAAACTCAACGTCACAGCGGTGATTCAGCTTTTGATGTTGTAAGATATTCATTACTGAACCGCCCGCACCCGCTCTAGGTTCTTTAGCGGCGACCACTATACGACTAACGCGCGCATGCACCAAAGCACCGGCACACATAGCACATGGTTCGAGACTGACATACAAGGTGGTATCCGGTAATCGATAGTTTTGCTGTGACTGGCAAGCGGCTCGTATTGCCAAAATTTCAGCGTGAGCACAGGCATCACTATTCGTGATAGGTGCATTATGAGCTTCACCGATAATTTCATCATTTCGAACCAATACAGCACCAACCGGAACCTCACCGAGGTAAGCCGCCGCTTCAGCCAGCTCTAGCGCTCTGGCCATCCATTGTTGATCATTCATCTAAATAACGTGAGGTTAAAGACTCGCCACACGGCGTTCAATCCCGGCTCGTTGTAACATTCGAGCAGCGATCTCTTCGATCGACAGCTGAGTGGTATCAATATACGGAATTCTATATTGGCGATATAACGCTTCGGCTTGGCGGACTTCGTCTACGCAAGTGCGTAGAGCCGCGTACTGACTATTTGGCTTACGCTCATTGCGAATGTCGGCTAGACGCGCTGGGCGAATGGTTAAGCCAAACAACTTCTTTGTATGATGCTTTAGCGCATTCGGTATTTTATTTAACTCGAGGTCATCTGGAATAAGAGGATAATTAGCCGCTTTAACACCGTACTGCATACCTAAGTAAACACTAGATGGCGTTTTGCCAGTCCGCGACACGCCGATTAAGATAATATCGGCATCGGCATAACGATGCAGGTGCATTCCGTCGTCATTGGCTAAAGCAAAATGTACTGCGTCTATTCGTTGCATATAGTTTTGATCGGCTACACGGCTGTCTTCTTTAAAAATTGACGGATGACCAACGGTGTGTGACGACCGCTCACCAAGCTCTTCTTCCAGTGGCGACAAAAAGGTGGAAAAAATATCGATATAAAAACAGTCTGCACTGCGCAATAGATCACTCGCTTCGGTATTGAGGATGGTATCAATAACGATCGGCCGCGTCGCTGAGGTCTGTGCCTCTTGATTTATCTCATTGGCAATGCGTTGCGCCTTCTCTTGGGTATCAACAAACGGCTTAGTTACGCTCTCGAATTGGATATGCGGAAACTGAGCTAATAGGCTACGCCCGAGGTTTTCAGCGGTCATACCGGTGCTGTCGGAAAGGAAAAATACTTTACGTTTCATCAGTTATTTCAAGTGGAGATAATTAAGCGGAATTGCCTATGGGTAAATAGTTGTGTGAAATGTTAGCTATGGCTTTTGTAACCGCGCGCTCATGGTAAACTACGGCTCCATGAATTAAGTAATCCAATATAGAGGATTAGATTTTGACTACGGTTGACATGCAGTACATTCTACAATTCGATCAGCTTACCATAAACGACGTTGAAAGAGTCGGGGGCAAGAATGCCTCATTAGGCGAGATGATTGGTAACTTAACCGCACTGGGTGTTTCAGTGCCCAACGGCTTTGCCACTAGCGCTGACGCCTATCGCGAGTTTCTTGCAACCGACGGTTTAGACAAACGGATCAACGCTCGACTTGACGTACTCGATGTTGATAATATTGCTGATTTAACCTCCGCTGGCTCGGATATTCGCCAATGGATTATTGATACACCATTTCCGGCGGCATTCGATACGGCTCTTGATACCGCCTTTACAGCGATGCAAGGCGGTAACGAAAATCTTAAAGTGGCTGTTCGCTCTTCTGCAACGGCAGAAGATTTACCCGATGCTTCGTTTGCTGGCCAACAAGAAACTTTCTTAAACATTGAAGGCTTGAGCGCGGTTAAACATGCGGTGCATGAAGTATTTGCCTCGTTGTTCAATGATCGTGCAATTTCCTACCGTGTACATCAAGGATATGCTCATGAAAACGTTGCATTATCGGCGGGTATTCAACGCATGGTTCGCAGCGAAACAGGGTCGGCTGGCGTAATGTTCACGCTTGATACTGAATCAGGCTTTGATGATGTGGTGTTTATCACCTCGTCTTATGGCCTTGGTGAAACTGTTGTTCAAGGGTCAGTTAACCCTGATGAATTCTATGTACATAAGCCAACCTTAAACGCAGGTCGCCCAGCGGTTGTTCGCCGCAACTTGGGCAGCAAGCTGATCAAAATGATCTACTCCAATGAGACTACTGCTGGCCGCTCAGTTGATACCGTTGATGTTGATGTTGCCGAGCGCCAACAGTTCTCGATTAGCGACGACGATGTTGAACTGTTAGCTAAGCAAGCACTCATTATTGAAAAACACTATGACCGCCCGATGGATATTGAGTGGGCTAAAGACGGTGATGACAAACAGCTTTATATTGTCCAAGCGCGCCCTGAAACGGTAACCAGTCAAGCAGACGTTAACGTTAAGATTAGCTATAAGCTAAACCAACATAGCGCGGTACTGGCCGAAGGCCGGTCAATTGGTCAACGGATTGCCACGGGTAAAGTTCGCAAAGTACTGAGTATTGCAGAGATGGATATCGTTCAAGAAGGCGATATCTTAGTCACCGACATGACTGACCCCGATTGGGAGCCGGTAATGAAACGCGCATCAGCGATTGTAACCAATCGTGGTGGTCGAACCTGTCACGCAGCAATTATCGCGCGCGAGCTTGGTGTCGCGGCGATTGTCGGTTGTGGAGACGCCACTGAAAAGTTAGAAGACGGTGCCCCAGTAACTGTGTCGTGTGCTGAAGGAGATACTGGCTTTATCTATGCCGGTGAACTTGATTTTGAAAAACAGGTGACACAATTAGACAATATGCCTGAGATTCCGTTCAAAATTATGCAGAACGTTGGCAACCCTGATCGCGCCTTTACGTTCGCGCAGTTACCACACGAAGGTATCGGCTTAGCACGTTTGGAGTTCATCATTAACCGCATGATAGGTGTTCATCCAAAAGCCTTGATCGAGTACGACAGGCAATCGCCCGATGTGAAAGCAATCATCGACGAATACAAAGCCGGGTACGACTCTCCTACTGACTTCTTTGTTAAAAAACTGGCAGAAGGTATTGCTACCCTCGGTTGTGCTTTTAGCCCCAAACCTGTGATCGTTCGTTTGTCAGACTTTAAATCAAACGAATACGCTCATATGGTCGGCGGCCATGACTACGAACCCGATGAAGAAAACCCAATGTTAGGCTTTCGTGGCGCATCTCGTTACATTGCTCCCAGCATGCAAGATTGCTTTGAGCTTGAGTGTCAGGCGGTTAAATACGTACGAGATGTGATGGGCTTAACTAACATTGAGATCATGATTCCATTTGTAAGAACGACTAACGAAGCATCTCAAGTAATTGATTTATTAGTGAAGAATGGTTTAAAACGGGGCGAAAACGGGCTTAGAGTAATTATGATGTGCGAGCTGCCTGCTAACGCTCTATTGGCTGAAGAATTCTTAGAGTACTTCGACGGCTTCTCTATTGGCTCAAACGACATGACACAGTTAACACTTGGCTTAGATCGTGACTCGGGAATCGTTTCGCACCTATTCGATGAGCGTAATCCTGCGGTAATGAAAATGTTATCGATGGCGATTGCCGCCTGTAATAAGGCCGGTAAATACGTCGGTATCTGTGGTCAAGGTCCAAGTGATCATCCAGAACTTGCTGAATGGTTGTTTGCACAAGGCATTGACTCAGTATCACTTAACCCTGATTCGGTAGTTGAAACTTGGGAACGTTTGGCTAAGGTCTAAACGTGTACCGTTTGACTTTAACGCTAGGCTAACTTAACCACAGGCGATGGAGCTTAGTTAGTACCAAGCGTCAGTTCTGCAAAAAAAAACACCTCGCTCACGAGGTGTTTTTTTTGTTTACACTTTATTAATCTCACTTTTATTGACCTCAACTAGCGCTAAAGAGGCGATCTTCAGAGCAAGGTCGAACAGTGGTTATCCATTCGCCTGTAAATGAGCAACGACCTTATCGCCAAATTCTTCGGTCGATAACATGATTACACCACTGCCTGGTTTTGACAAATCTGACGTAGAGAAGCCATCAGCAAAAACGCTTTGCATCGCATCCCATACGTTGCGAGCTTCATCGACCATGTCGAAGCTATACTCCAACATCATCGCCATCGAGCCAATCATTGAATACGGGTTAGCCACTAGCTTGCCGGCAATATCGGGAGCCGATCCGTGCGATGGTTCATAATACGCTTTACCATCATGGCCAAGACACGCCGAAGGCATTAGCCCTAGCGAACCCAAAATGCCACCACCTTGATCACTCAAAATATCGCCAAACATGTTTTCCATCACCATCACGTCGAATTGCGACGGGTTTAAACAAAGTGCAGTAGCCGCGGCATCAACCAAGTTATGAATCACCGTTACGTCAGGGTATTCAGGGGCTATTTCTTCTAGCACTTCATTCCAGAGTACGCTTGATTTCAATACGTTGCTTTTATGGATGTTATGCAAAACTTTTTTACGCCCTTGAGCAAGTTTGAAGCCGCGATGTAAAATATTACTAATTTGTTCTTCGTCGTACTCCAGTACTTCGCGAACGAAACGCTTACCGTTTTCATCAACGCCGGTTTCTTTCTCACCGAAATACAAACCACCCACTAATTCGCGTACCATGATCATGTCTATACCATCGCCAATGATTTCGGCTTTTAATGGCGAGAAGTGAGCCAAGGCTTTTGGCAAGTAGACCGGACGAAAGTTAGCATAGGTATTTAGGCGTTTACGCAATGGCAGTAAAGCACCACGTTCAGGCTGCTCATCAATCGGGATTTGCTTTGAGTCTTCATGGTTCAAACCGATTGGGCCTTTGACCACCGCGTCAGCTTCATCAACTAACTTTTTAGTCTCGTCCGGAAATGAGCTGCCATGGCTAAACCATGCGCCGGCACCGAATGGCGCTTCGACCAACTCGAACTTTACATCGTTACGAGCTTCGATAACTTTAAGGACTTTGATGCCCTCTTTCATAATTTCAGGGCCGATGCCGTCGCCAGCCAAAATTGCAATTTTATATTTATTCACGGTAAATGCTGCAGTTAGTTGTTCAAATCGCGTTGAATTCTAGCGGATTTTCGAGCTATCTCGAAGTAACAATTGAGCAATAACAGCCATATCTCAGAATAAAGCCCAACTCAAACCTACATAAGCCATACTTGAGACTATTGAGCTGCGTTATGTGAGATTTATTTGAACACGGGCTGGTCTATACTCAAGTAACAAAAACTAACAAAATAGAATAATGAAACTTCAAAACCAATTTAAAAAGATCATTACAGCGGCATTACTTGTCGGTTTAAGCATCATATCTGTCAATGCATTGGCTCAGGACCAAGCAACCTTAAGCTATAAAACCGAAAAAATTACTGACACTATTTATATGATTTCTGGCGAAGGCGGTTTTACCGGTGGCAATGTTGGCTTAAGCGTCGGCAGCGACGGCGTTGCGATGATTGACAATGGTGTTTCAGGCGTAATCGAAATATTGAAAGCTGAAATAGCCAAGATAACCAAGCAACCGATCGACTACATGATTAATACCCATATTCATGGCGACCACATAGGTAACAATCAAGTTTTTGGCGAAGATGGCGCTAAAATAGTAAGCCATGAAAACCTTCGAGCATCACTGATTAAGGACGAAAAAAATAGCGGTCCCGCCTCCTTTCCGGTGCTTACCTTTAGCGACCAAATGACTATACACCTCAACGGTGACGCGGCACAGATCTCGCATTTTGACCATGCCCACACCGATGGAGATGCCGTGGTTTACTTCAAAAAAAATAACGTTTTGCACACCGGGGACATTATGTTTAACAATATTTTCCCCTATATTGACGGTAGCAATGGTGGCAGCGTCGATGGCGTGATCCGAGCATTAGAAGGTATTGCTACTATGATCAATGACGAGACTAAAGTGATTCCAGGTCACGGTGCACTGGCAAATAAAGACGATGTACTGCGTACTTTGGCAATGGTGACAGATGCCAAGGCTTTAGTTGGCAATATGGTCGGTGAAGGTAAAACTGATGAAGAAGTACTTGAAGCCAACCCATTATCTGTCTATGAGTCTTATAGCTGGGCGTTTATCACTACTGAGAAAATGACTCAGCAATTGCTCGCTGGATTTAAGAGATAGTTAAGCCTAAAAAGAGTAAAAAAGCCCACTAGCCGCAACCAAATAGCGGGCTTTTTTTTGACTAAGATCCAACAGAACTTAGCTAGCAGCAGGCAAAAGCGACAGCTCGTTACCACTCACCAGAATGCCGTTGTTATCAGAATAAATCCAATCACCATTATGTATAGTTTGACCAGCAAAACTAACGTCAACGTTTAAATCACCCAGCCCTCGCTTGTCTGTTTTCATTGGATGCGTATTCAATGCCTTTACCCCTAATTGGGTAGCCGCTATCTCGTCACAATCACGAATACAGCCATTGATCACTAAACCAGCCCAACCGTTGATAGCGGCCTTCTCAGCTAACATATCACCCAATATGGCTCGGCGCAAAGAGCCTCCGCCATCCATCACTATGACACGACCGTGGCCAGGCGTACCCACCAACTGCTTGACGATTGAATTGTCTTCGAAACACTTAATTGTTACCGCCTCACCATAGAAACTATCCAGCCCACCATAGTTACTAAAAATAGCCTCTAAAACACCAATTTTACCCGCCGCAATCTGATCTTCGTAAGCATCACACAGGTCTGGAGTAGAAATTTTATTAGTCATTTTTTTCTCACATTTGCGTGTTCAAACGGGCAATGACGACAGGCATTACCGCAGCATCGCCCGCGCGCTGAATGATACGCTTCGGTA
The DNA here is from genome assembly GCA_047625975.1 of Arenicella sp. Lineage (GTDB taxonomy): Bacteria > Pseudomonadota > Gammaproteobacteria > Arenicellales > Arenicellaceae > Arenicella. Next base: position 6,702 of record JBLHRL010000044.1, on the reverse strand, counting down.
AACACCATAAAGCCGTTTTCCATATAGTAATGTAGATTTTCTTTGAGCACGGGGATGGGCCAACAAAGACTCTCTGGTGTAGCCGAGACGGTGTGATTATTTTTCATACAATTTTAATTCTTGAATTCTATTTATATCTTCAATTTAACGGCCGAGACTAGTCGCCTAAGTACTGCGACGATATTGCCCACCAACGTCAAAGAAGGCATCGGTTATTTGACCTAAAGAACAGACCCGCACAGCATCCATCAAGGCTTCAAAACCGTTACCATTTTCACTAATAGTTTGTTTTATGCCAGCCAAGGTTTGCTCTGATTGGTCGGCATGCCGTTGTTGAAAATCAGCTAGACGTTGAATCTGATTCTGCTTTTCATGTTCGGTTGAGCGCGCTAATTCAACCTTAAATTCTTCTTCTTCGCCATCAGGCAAAAAGGTGTTAACGCCGATTAACGGGTAACTTCCGTCGTGTTTTTTAGTTTCATACTTCATCGACTCTTCTTGGATTTTACTACGTTGATAACCTGTCTCCATAGCCCCCAATACTCCGCCACGATCAGAAATTCTTTCGAACTCTTGCAGCACAGCCTCTTCGACCAAATCAGTGAGTTCATCAACGATAAAAGCACCTTGACTCGGATTCTCATTCTTAGACAAACCGAATTCTCGATTAATAATTAATTGGATAGCGAGCGCTCTTCGCACCGACTCTTCGGTCGGCGTGGTAATCGCTTCGTCGTAGGCATTGGTGTGCAAGCTATTGCAGTTATCATTAATAGCGAGCAATGCCTGTAAAGTAGTGCGAATGTCATTGAACTGCATTTCTTGTGCATGCAGTGACCTGCCTGAGGTTTGAATATGATACTTAAGCTTTTGGCTCTTACCATTAGCTCCATATTTTTCACGCATCGCTACCGCCCATATACGCCGTGCAACACGACCGATAACGGTGTATTCCGGGTCCATACCATTGGAAAAGAAAAACGACAGATTGCTGGCGAAGTCATCAATGTGCATACCGCGCGCAAGATAGGTTTCAACAAAGGTAAAACCGTTCGACAAGGTAAATGCTAATTGCGAAATCGGGTTCGCCCCAGCTTCGGCGATATGATAGCCAGAAATCGATACAGAGTAAAAATTTCGTACCTCATTCTCGATAAAATACTGCTGAATATCGCCCATCATTCTGAGGCTAAATTCTGTCGAAAAAATACAGGTGTTTTGGCCCTGATCCTCTTTTAGAATGTCCGCTTGGACGGTACCACGAACTTGACTTAGTGCATTAGCCTTGAGGGCCTGATGCTCGTCGGCATTTGGTTGACGATTGTGCTCGACTACAAATAGGTCAACTTGTTGATCAATAGCCGTATTTAAGAACATCGCTAAAATAGTGGGCGCGGGGCCGTTAATGGTCATCGATACAGAGGTTGACGGCGCACATAAATCAAAACCGTCAAACAACTGCTTCATGTCATCTAGCGTGGCAACCGATACGCCTGAATTACCAATTTTTCCGTAAATATCAGGGCGAGTAGCCGGATCAAAGCCGTATAAGGTTACTGAATCAAAGGCGGTCGATAGGCGATTGGCGGGGGCGTGCTCAGAAAGCCTTTTAAAACGTAGGTTAGTCCGTTTAGGGTCGCCTTCACCAGCAAACATACGTGCAGGGTCTTCGCCCTCACGCTTGAATGGAAAAACTCCGGCTGTATACGGGAAGAAACCCGGTAGATTCTCACGCTTCATCCAACGTAGCAACTCGCCGGCGTCTCGGTATTTAGGCAAAGAGACACGCGGTACGTGTGTACCAGAGAGACTTTCGCGTGTCAGCTCAGTGGTAATCTGCTTACCGTTGGGCAGAGTATCAACTCGAGTATGCCCTTGATAACCTTGTTTAACTGTATCCCAGTTACTAAGTAAATTATTATTTTCGGCACTCAGCGACTCACTACGCTGTGCTATTAATTGCTCTAAATCTGAGTTGCTAATATCTAACAAAGAGTTCGCCGTTGTTAGCGCTTGACGCTCACTAGCCAATAAGGCTTGGGTATCACTTTGTTGATGATAGGCACGAACCGATTCACTGATCTCAGCCAGGTATCGCTGGCGAGAACTTGGCACAATAACTGAGCGTTCTGATGGCACTCGGTTATCGTTGAACGGCAATTGAGACTCCCATTGACGCAAGCCCTTCGTTCTTAACACAGATAACAAGCCGTGATAAGCCGCAGTAACACCATCGTCGCCGAAGCGCGAAGCTATCGAGCCGAATACGGCTAGCTCTGACGGTGATTTGTCCCACGCTTGTTGGTTGCGTTGCACCTGTTTCGAGACATCTCTCAAGGCATCAGCCGCTCCTTTACGATCAAACTTGTTAATCACAACAACGTCAGCAAAATCAAGCATATCAATTTTTTCGAGTTGGCTTTGCGCACCAAATTCTGGTGTCATAACGTACATAGACGCATCAACAAACGGCACTATCCCAGCGTCGCCTTGGCCAATACCCGGCGTTTCAACTACGATTAAATCGAAGTTGAACAACTTAACGGCGGCAATGATGTCACTCAAATAGCTAGGCACTTCGCCGCTCGAACCGCGAGTAGCGATTGAGCGCATATAAATATTCTGCTGGTAAATAGCGTTCATACGAATTCGATCACCGAGTAACGCGCCACCGGTTTTACGTCGGGTAGGGTCAATTGCTAGTACCGCCACACGCGCTGTATCACCAGAATCGATTCTGAAACGTCGGATCATTTCGTCTGTTAGCGAGGACTTTCCTGCACCACCCGTGCCAGTGATACCTAACACCGGGATTTTCGAATTCGATGCCGAAGCAGCCTTTGCCACAGCCTGTGCAGCGGCAGTATCTGTCTCGATTTTAGAAACGAGTCGTGAGAGCGCTAAGTAATCGCCAGAATCACGGCTCAAATCGGCTACCGACAGAGCCGCTGGAGCTTGACCTGCGCAGCGATCAATCATATCTTGAATCATACCAACCAAACCGAGTTCCATGCCGTCTTGTGGAGAGTAAATTCGGGTCACACCATACGCTTCCAGCTCTTTAATTTCGTCGGGAATAATCACTCCACCACCGCCGCCGAAGACCTTAATATGCTCGGCATCGTTGTCTTTTAACATGTCGATCATGTACTTAAAATACTCGACATGACCGCCTTGATAAGAACTCATGGCAATACCTTGAACATCTTCTTGCAGCGCGGCCTGCACCACTTCAGCGACCGAACGATTGTGAGCAAGGTGAATCACCTCGACGCCCAACGACTGCAAAATACGACGCATTATATTGATCGACGCGTCGTGCCCATCGAACAAGCTAGCGGCCGTAACAAAACGTAGAGGTGCTCGTTTAGGTATTGCGATTAAACTATTTTGCTGCTCAGTTTTGGTTTTATTCATGTTTAAAATCTACTTTAGTAAGCGCATCATTGTCTCTTTAAGACCATCATGTAAGCGTTTGGTTTCTTTGATTTTTTCGGGGTTTGCCAGCCAGTAGTAAACAATACCGATTATCGTCGCACTAAATTGGGCAGCAATAATATCGGCATCTCGCTTATGTGATTCACTGGTTTGAAGATCATTCAAAACCCAGTTCATAACGTCTTGAAAACGCCTTTGGTGGATCTTTTGAATAGTGTCACTCAATTCAGACTTGGCGTTTACCGACTCAAACCAGAGCGTATAAAAGGCTCGCAAATGAGCCGGCGCTTCCACGCAAAATTGATAATGTTGATCGACCGCTTTTTCGATCGCGGCAAAACCAACTTGATTAGCCGTGGCATTCTTAAGTTGCTCTAGCCATATAACGCCGACGCGCAGAACCACAAAGTTAAATAGATTATCTTTACAGCCAAATCGATTGCTGGCAAGCCCTCGACTGTAGCCGGCCAACATACCGACATCACTTAGACTGGTTGCCGCAGGGCCATGCTGATTGATCAAATCGACCGCCGTATCGAACATTTTCTGGTCCGACATTTCGGTGCGCTCGGCTTGTGTTAACCGAACGTCTTTAATCGTGATTACGGAAGTCACTGAATGCCTTACGCAAATGCGGCTGCGCTAAGTTCACAACCAATGCCAGCGCCCGCTATTACTGCATCGCCGTGGGCTGAGGCACGCGGTAACATTTGATTGATAAAGAATTTAGCCGCCAGCTTTTTATTCGCATAGAACTGAGAATCGCCCTCTTTCGCAGCAATCTTAACGCCGGCAATCTCAAATGAGCGGAGGTGATACCATGCGCCACAAACGTATCCCATTTGCATCAAAAAGTTAAAGCCAATAGCACCTTCAAAACTAGCGTCGTTGCCTGATTTATCCAGAATATACTGAGCCGTTTGCTGCAATGCATCTTTATATTTGGCAAACTGAGTAACGATCTCGGCCGCCTCTGAAAGGCCGTCTTCGCTAGTAGCCCCAAGGCTGTCGATGGTTGCGTCCATTTCCGACATTAGCGCATTAAATCCAGCGCCACTATCACGTAGTAGTTTTCGTCCGACTAGGTCATTAGCTTGGATGCCGTTAGTACCCTCGTAAATTGCGGTAATGCGAGCGTCACGATAATGTTGCGCGACGCCAGTTTCTTCAATAAAGCCCATGCCTCCATGCACTTGAATACCCAGCGAAGTTACTTCGTTTACCAATTCAGTGCACCAAGCTTTGGTGATCGGAGTGAGTAAGGCGAACTTAGTCGAATGATATTGACGCTGCTCTTCAGTATTAGCATGACCACGTAAATCGTGTGACATTGACGCGTCAAAACATACCGCGCGCATTGCATCGGTCATAGACTTCATTTGCATCAACATACGCTGAACATCGGGGTGACCAATAATCATCGTTGGCTCGCCAGTCTCTGGGCTACGGCCCTGAACTCTTGTCTTCGCGTAGTATAGCGCGTCCTGATAGGCTCGCTCCGACAGGCCTACGCCCTCAAGACCCACTTCTAAACGAGCATGATTCATAAGCGTAAACATACAGTTTAAACCCTGCCCTGGCTCACCTATTAGATAACCAATAGCGCCACCGTTGTCACCAAAGCTCATTACACAGGTTGGACTTGCATTGATGCCAAGCTTCTCTTCTGTAGAAACGACGGTTAAATCATTGCGCTCGCCTAAACTTCCGTCTTGATTAACCATAAATTTAGGCACCAAAAATAACGACAAGCCCTTGACACCGGCGGGAGCGTCGACCAGTGGCGCTAAAACGATATGAATGATATTTTCAGTCATATCGTGCTCACCCCATGTGATGTAGATCTTTTGGCCTTTGATCAAGTAATGGTCAGCATTGGGCGTGGCTTTAGTTTTTAAAGTTGATAGGTCTGACCCCGCATGTGACTCAGTAAGATTCATTGTTCCAGACCAATTTGCGGTAATCATATCGGGCAAGAATTTCTCACGTAATTCTTCGCTACCATGCGCCACCAGAGCATCGATAGCGCCGGCACTCAACATTGGGCAAATAGCCAATGCCATGTTTGCACTATTCCAGAATTCACTCGCCGCCATATGCAACGTAAACGGCAAGCCTTGACCTCCATACTGTGTAGGCTGCGCTAAACTCAACCATCCATTATCAATAAACATTTGATACGCTTCTTTAAATCCATCAGGTGTTTTGACTTCACCATTATGCGCTTTACTATGCTGAACATCGCCAATACGATTCAACGGCGCGATTACATCAGCGGCAAATTTACCCGCTTCTTCTACAACCGCCTCGATTAGCTCAGGGGTTGCTTCAGCAAAATCTGGGATAGATGTAAGTTGATTTATATCTAATAAATCATTGATAACAAATGAAATTTCAGAAATTGGAGCTTTATAATCAGCCATATGGACTACCTTAGGATAGATAAGTTAAAATTTACCCTAGCAACTTACTTGTTTGTAACAAGCAAGTCAATTATCTAAGGCTAACTAGTTGCAGTATCGATGTTAGGGAGACTCTCATTTAACACCCATTTGAGTTAGACTTGCATGCTCAGATTTTGATCAAAGCGATTAACAAAGTGGTTAATTAAATAGTGCAAAACAAAACTCAATTATCAAAGCCGCCCGAGCTCACTCGTAAAAAGGTTGTCAACATCAGCCGACGCCGTGACAGTACTAAGCATCAGGCGATACTTCAGGCTACCCGAGAACTAGTCGAAGAACACGGCTATCGCGCGCTATCACTTAAAGCCATTGCCAGTAAATCTAATGTATCGCGCAATGTGCTCTACAATTGGTGGGATGGTGACATTACACGCATCGTAGAAGAAGCACTATTACCCAACGTCGAAGCTTGGCCGATGCCCGATAACGGCAATTTCAAAAAAGATATAGAGCAGTTCTTAGAACTCACCATCGATGCTATTCATAAACCAAATGTATTAAAAGGATTTTTAATTATGGCCTCTGAAGTGGCCAGCGATACCGATGAATTAACTCAAATAAGTCGCTATTTTCGAGCGCCCTATGCGCTCATGGTCGCACAGATAATAAAAAATGCCGAACGTCGCGACGAAATTGCTATCGATCTAGAGGCAAAGTACATTGCCCAAATGATATCCGGTACTGTACTGCAATTTGCCATTAGTAAGAAACCTGGCCGCCGCACCGCAAAAGCGGTGCTATGCAAATTGGTGATGAAAATAACGGCAAAGTAAGCCGGCCATAGCGCGGCATATTGAAA
>JBLHRL010000043.1:0-23636 GCA_047625975.1 Arenicella sp. | reverse complement strand
TCGTAACGAAGTTATCGTAACGAAGTTATCGTAACGAAGTTATCGTAACGAAGTTATCGTAACGAAGTTATCGTAACGAAGTTATCGTAACGAAGTTATCGTAACGAAGTTATCGTAACGAAGTTATTACGAGCGCGAAGGCTGCCTTGAGATATACGCGCTGACAACTTTGCACTTAAAACCATCGTAAGTGGCCACTTATACCCTTAAACAGACGAAAGTGGGTAAGTAGCGCTGACGAACTTCATCCAGTTGCTTGTCGCCTAAAATAAAAAATATAATCAGCTTCTACCTTACAAAGAAACTAGCGTGGCTTTAGCCGCTATTTAGATTTTTCCGTTCTAAAATCATTACGCAACCAAAACACGGTGTCTTTAGTCGAGTACCCCATTCTAGCCATGAGCAAGCTAGCACTGAGTTGGTGCCCAAATAACCTGATTGGTGGAGGGTCCAGTTCAAGAAAGAAGAGCACCAAGCCGCTTTATCATCATAGCCCTCTATATTGGTTCCGGTATGGTATTGCTCTATACGCGGATTACTTTGTCCTTCTGAAAAGGTCTTAACTCCTAGCTCGCCTTTAGCGATAGTCATCAAATCGGCTTTATTATAACGGCATCAGAGCCGAAGCCAAGATAACGACTATTTTATGTCGCTAGTGTGGAGAGCCAGTTTAAGTCTGGCAACATCACCATTACTCAAGTCTCCCTTTTTGATGGCAATTTCAAGCGCCGTTATTCCGAGATCAGCATAACTCGCCTTAAGCAACTCAGAGCGTTGACCTAGCGCAATCATATGGGACTCGACCGTGGAATGATCGCCTCGGGCAATCGGCCCACTTAAAGCGCCTTCAGTTCCCTTGGCACCAATATTCTCAAGGGTCGCTTGAATCAATGGCTGCAGTGAAAGCCAAAAGGACTGTTTTTCTAAGCCAGCTTCAGATGCTGTTTCTAGGCTCATATGCATTACCGAAGTCAGATAATTACAGGCGAATACACAGGCGGCATGATAGAGCGGCTTTGCCTCTCGTTCGATACAGGTATTGGTAAAGCCGGCATGATCGAACACGTCCACCAATATACTCAAAGCCTCAGCGTCGCCCTCTGAATACATATAACTACCGTGGTCAGTGGTGGCAAAACGTCGCAATGACAAATCGATGCTAGGAAAGGTGTTTAGTGGGTGGCATGAGGCGACTAAGCAACCGCGGCGTTGGGCCGATTTTAATATAGAGCTGTCTAATGAACCTGAGCAATGGCCAACCACGCTGCCGACTTTAAAGCTGGCCGCCAATGCTTCGCAAGCGCCTTGTATTGAACCGTCATCAACGCAAATTAGTGTTATATCGGCATTCGCAACAGCGGTGATTTGCTTAGACCTATCGCGCCCAATATTATCTACTTTGTAGTCCAACGAACCAAGTAGCTGGGTTAAGCTTTGGCCAACTTTGCCGCGACCGATTATGGCGATACTCTTTATAGTTAGTCGGCTCATGCGTATATCGTTAGTCGGCTCATGCGCTGGCTTTCAAGCTCTCAGAAAGCGCTTCATAAGCTTCTGTGGCTTGCAGCCAATCAGCCTCGGCTTGGTCTAGTTCTTTTTGCAAATAAGCTTGATCAGTAAGTAGTTTCTTAAGCGTATCTTTTTGTGTGTCTGTATATAATTCTGTATCGGCGAGTTGCGATTCTATCTCGCTCCGCTGTAGACCGATTTTTTCCATAACGCGTTCTGCGCGCTTTATTTTACTGGTCAGTGGTTGCAGCTCTTTTCGGCGTTCAGCGTCGATTCGTTTTTGTTCTTTTTTGGCGCTCGCGGTGTTCTGCGGAATTGAGTCTTCTGGCTTATCGCCGAAATCGGCATGCGCGCTACCACGATTGTGTTCGGCTAACCATTTCGGGTAATCGTCAACACTGCCTTGGAACTCAGTAGCTCTGCCATTAGCCACTAGAATAAGTTTGTCGGAGTTAACTTTCAATAAATGTCGGTCATGCGAGACCAATACCACAGCGCCTTCATAGTCTTGCAGTGCGACCGCCAATGCTTGACGCATTTCGAGGTCTAAATGGTTGGTTGGTTCGTCTAGCAACAATAGGTTGGGGCGTTGGTAGCAGATTAGTGCCAATGCTAATCGAGACTTTTCACCGCCGGAGAACGGCGCTACTTTGCTGGTGGCTTTATTGCCACTAAAACCAAAGCTACCAATATATCGGCGCAATTGGTTTTCAGTTGCCTTACCGCCGTTGCACTCTTTGTCTAAGATTTGCATGTGCTCCATTGGCGAGTGATCCATTTGCAGCTGCTCAATTTGATGCTGTGCAAAGTAGCCAATGTTGATTTCTTTTGATGAATGGTAGTTACCGTGATTGAGCTTAAGCTCACCGGCCAACAATTTGATTACGGTTGATTTGCCAGCACCATTTGGCCCGATTAGACCAATGCGATCACCAGGGGTCATCGAAAATTCAATGCCTTCAACAATGTTAATATCACCATAGCCGACCGCCGCGTCGTGCATGCTTAGAAGCGGGCTAGGATTTTTCTCTGGTTTCGGAATGCTAAACGTAAACGGTGAGTCAACGTGAGCTGGGGCGATGAGTTCCATTTTCTCCAATGCCTTTAAGCGACTTTGGGCTTGCGTCGCTTTGGTCGCCTTGGCTCGGAAGCGACGGACGAAGTCTTGCATATGAGCCACTTCACGCTGCTGTTTATCAAACTGTGACTTCAGGTTAGCCAGTTGTTCCGCACGAATTTTTTCGAAGGCCGAATAGTTGCCTTTATAAAGCTGAGCTTCCTGGTGTTCGATGTGTAACGTATGCGTGGTTAGCTGATCTAAGAAATCTCGATCATGGGCAATTAGAATCAGCGTGCCGGTGTAATGTTTTAACCAGCGTTCTAGCCAAAGTACTGCATCCAGATCGAGGTGGTTGGTTGGCTCATCGAGTAATAGTAAGTCGGAGCGACACATAAGTGCTTTGGCGACGCTTAAGCGAACACGCCAACCGCCAGAGAAAACCTTGGCTGGATTCTCGATATCCGTACTTTTGAAGCCGAGACCGCTCATCAATTGAGCGGCACGACTGCGTGCTGAGTATCCGTCAATTTCTTCGTAACGTGATTGATACTTTAAAAATCGAGGGTGATCTGGGTTCTGAATTTTGTGATCCAGTTCTCGCCACTCTACGTCGCCGTCGAGCACGTGTTCGATTGCCGGGCGTTCATCGGCAGGCGCTTCCTGCGCGACATGCGCCATCACCCAGTCACGTGGAATTTTCACGTCGCCGGTATCAATCACTAACTCGTTTCGTAGTACCGAGAAAAGCGATGACTTACCACAGCCGTTAGCTCCTGTTAATCCGACCTTTTGACCAGGGTGAATTTGGCAGCTGACGCCGTCGAACAACATATTTTCGCCGCGACGAATCGATAAATTATCAAACTGAATCATTTAGGCTATGTCTGAAGAAATTGTTGCATTCGTTCGATTTGCTCTAACAATAGCGACTTTGCTTTTTCGGCGTCGGCAAGTTGCTGCTTAGCTTTGTTGAGTACTTGCTCTGGTGCCTTGTCAACGAAGGCTGAATTACTTAATCGACCTGTAACACCGGCGATATTTTTCTCAGCTTTCTCGAGTTCTTTGTTCAAGCGTTGAATTTCCGCCGACGCGTCGATAAATGATCCCAGTGGAATTAACACTCGTATATCGCCGACTAATGCGGTGGCTGACTCAGGTAATACATCGCCAGCCTCGACAGTGTTCATCGATTCGAAGCGGCCAAATTTGACTAGGTAAGCTTGATTGCGCTGCATCCAGGCTAAGGCTTTTTGGTCGGCACCCTGAATTAAAATAGGCAACTCTTTGGCGGGACTGATATTCATCTCGCCACGAATATTTCTAACCCCAGTGATCACGGCTTGAACCCAACGCATCTCATCAATAGCGGCTTGGTCGATTTTGCTTGCATCGGTAATCGGGAACGCGCAGTCCATGATGGTATCTTCGGTGGCGTCAGCCAAGGGCTTAACGTTCTGCCAAAGCTCTTCACTTATGAACGGCATACTCGGATGAAGCAAGCGTAGCGTCGTTTCGAGTACACGAACTAGGGTTCGCCGAGTGCCGCGAAGCTGAGCCTCGGTAGCATTCTCGTCGTTTAGAACAATCTTGGTTAACTCAACATACCAGCTGCAATATTCGTCCCACACAAAGCTATAAAGCGTTTGCGCCATTTGGTCAAAACGATAGCTTTCTATTTGTTCGGTTACCTCGGTCTCAACTTGTTGCAAGCGCGAGATAATCCATTTGTCGGCTAGGCTTAACTCGACATCGTCGTTGCCTTGTCCACAATCGTGGCCGTCGGTGTTCATCAATACATAGCGAGAGGCGTTCCACAGCTTGTTGCAGAAGTTGCGATAACCCTCAACTCGCGCTAGATCAAAGCGAATGTCTCGGCCTAAGGTGGCTTGGCTCGCAAAGGTAAAACGCAAAGCATCTGTGCCGTAAGATTCAATCCCATCGGGAAATTGTTTACGGGTTGATTTCTCAATCTTAGCCGCCATTTTTGGCTGCATTAACCCAGCGGTTCGCTTGGTTACCAACTCTTCTAAGGTGATACCGTCGATTAAGTCAATTGGGTCAAGAACGTTGCCTTTAGATTTCGACATCTTCTGACCTTCTTGATCACGTACCAGACCATGAATATACACTTCTTTAAACGGCACTTGGTCGGTGAACTTCAAGCCGAACATAATCATTCTAGCAACCCAGAAGAAGATAATGTCGAAGCCAGTCACTAATACATTAGTCGGGTAGTATTTTGCTAGCTCAGGTGTCTTCTCAGGCCAACCTAAGGTTGAGAACGGCCATAAAGCCGATGAAAACCAAGTGTCTAGCACATCGTTATCTTGGGTAAGAACCGTATCTGGGCCGGCTTTTACTTGGGCCTCTTCAGCTGAGTTAGCGACGAAGATATTACCTTCTTGGTCATACCATGCCGGAATGCGATGGCCCCACCAGATTTGACGGGAGATACACCAGTCATCAATGTTGCGCATCCATTCGAAATAGGTATTGCTCCAATTTTCGGGAACAAATTTAATTTCCCCATCTTCGACAACGCGAATCGCCTCTTTCGCCAGAGGCGCTACTTTGACATACCATTGGTCGGTTAGATATGGTTCGATTACGGAGCCGGTGCGGTCGCCTCTAGGCACCATCAATTTGTGTTCGGCGACTTTTTCTAGCAAGCCTGCAGCGTCGAAGTCGGCAATGATATTTTTACGAGCTTCATAGCGGTCTTGACCATGGTATGGCGAACCCTCTAGGTCGATAGCGGCGTTATTATCAAGGATGTTGATTTTCTCTAAGTCGTGACGCTTGCCAACGTCATAATCGTTAAAGTCATGCGCTGGAGTGATCTTTACGCAGCCTGAACCGAACTCCGGATCAACATAGTCATCGGCAATGATAGGGATTTGTCGATTCGTTAACGGTAAGTTCACCGTTTTACCTATCAAGTGCTTGAAGCGTTCGTCATCTGGGTGAACCGCAACCGCGCTATCGCCCAACATGGTTTCGGGGCGAGTAGTAGCTACCACTAAATATTCGTCAGGGCGATCAGTTAGTGGATAGCGCAGACTCCACATATGACCGTTTTCTTCGGTCGATTCAACTTCTAAATCTGATACTGCTGTGTGCAGCACTGGGTCCCAATTGACTAAGCGTTTACCACGGTAGATTAAGCCTTCTTCGTGTAACTGCACAAACACGTTTTGCACTGCGTTAGATAAGCCATCGTCCATTGTGAAGCGTTCACGTGACCAGTCAATAGCTGCGCCCATACGACGAAGTTGGCGAGTGATTGTGCCGCCAGATTCCTTTTTCCATTGCCAAATTTTCTCGATAAACTTTTCGCGCCCGAGATCGTGACGGCTAATGCCATCGGCGGCAAGCCGGCGTTCGACTACCATTTGTGTAGCGATACCAGCGTGGTCGGTGCCAACCTGCCACAAAGTTTGATCGCCTTTCATGCGATGGTAACGGGTCAGTAAATCCATGATGGTGTCTTGGAAAGCATGGCCCATATGCAAGCTCCCGGTGACATTCGGCGGCGGAATTGCGATGCAATAGGCGGTCTCCGATTCACGTGCTACGAAGTTATTATTGGCTTCCCAACGTTGGTATATAGCCTGTTCGATTTTTGAAGGCTGGTATTGGTTGTCTAGCGCGTTGCTCATGATGGATTCTGACGGGCGTTAAATGTTGTTCTGCAAAGTCCGATTATACGGCTTTGTGGCAACACAATGCAGTAGTAAATGACTTACATAAGGTTTTTTGTGTAAGCCCAGATTGATTAGAATTTCGAACTAGTTCGAGATTCCAATCAATCGTATTACGGAGTTGATTTTAGTAGGGTTTATAGAAACTGGCAATTTACCCGAGCGTGTTGATACTAGAGCTCAATGTTGTGCATCTTCAGTTCAAATCCTTCGGCTTGGTAGCTTTTATAACGTTTTCGTGCTGAGGCTTTAGCGCCATCGTCAGACTCAACAACGTCGGCGATGCGTGAGAAGTTGTGATTGAAAATCGGAATGTCTGACGATAGGTTTATCAATACATCATGTTGGCGCTCCAACACTAACTGTGTAATCGAATTATGCTCGCCAATTTGTACCGACGACAGCGGCGTACTTTCGCTTGTCAGATCGTGCGCTAAAAAGCTGCTATCGCTGAACGACCACATTACTCTATCGAGTTCTGTGGTCGCCGCAGGGTCGTCGGTAACAATTAAACAGCTCTGCTTAATGCGTTGCAGTTTATTCGCCAGTCGACTCGCCAATTTATATTTAGCGTCGTTGACTCGATTCGAAATTAGGTAAAAATCAACCTGTTTCATGATCAGTTTAGCCTATTTGCATCGGTCCATTAAGTATTGAGTCAAGATGGGTACCGCTCGGCCGCTGGCTCGTTTGCCGGCAGCGCCACCCCATGCTGTACCAGCGATATCGAGGTGAGCCCAACGAAAATCTTCGGTAAAGTAAGACAAAAAGCATGCCGCTGTAATAGTGCCAGCGCCAGCCGTGCCAAGGTTGGCTAAATCGGCGTAATCACTTTTCAGCTGCTTCTTATAAGTCTCTTTAAGTGGCAACTGCCACGCGTGATCTAAACTTTCATCGCCAGCCGCGATGAGATCATCAACAACACCTTGATCATTGCCCATTACGCCTGCGGTTTGATGGCCTAAAGCGACAATCACCGCACCGGTTAAGGTGGCAATATCGATCACTGTTTGTGGCTTGAAGCGTTTGGTGTAAGTTAGCGCGTCACATAAGATCAATCGGCCTTCAGCATCGGTATTTAAAATTTCGATAGTTTGGCCCGACATGCTGGTGACCACGTCTCCCGGTTTGTTGGCAAGGCCATCAGGTAGGTTTTCTGAACTCGGGATTACGCCTACTATATTAATCGGCAGCTGCATTTCTGCCGCGGCTACGAGCGCTCCAAATACGCTAGCGGCACCACACATGTCGTACTTCATCTCGTCCATCTTAGGGCCTGGTTTCAATGAGATACCACCGGCATCAAAGGTTAAGCCTTTGCCAACTAAGGCATGTGGAGCCTCTTTTGGATTGTTCGCGCCTTTGTATTCCATAATAATAAGTTTGGCTGGCTCACGACTTCCTTTACTGACTGATAGGAGTGAACCCATACCTAAGTCTGCCATGTCTTTCTCGCTCAATACTTTTACCTTGAGGCCATGAGATTTAGCGAGTTTTTTGGCCTGGCTTGCAAGGTAGCTTGGGGTGCAAACGTTACCTGGCATGTTGCCCAAGTCTTTGGCCAGTGCTTTACCATTGCTGATCGCGTTGCCAATACCGGCGGCTTTTTTCACCGCGGTCAGGGCCTTGCGATCTGCACACCAAAGTGTGGCCTTGAATTCTGCGCCAGGTTTTGTTCCGCGAACTGATTTAGGTGCTTTGATATAGAGATACTCTGTATCGCCTAGAGCTTCAATCAAATGACGGCTAACTGTCTCTATATTACTTTTCGCGGTTAGCGCGTCTAGTTCGAAAGTAGCTTCGTTGATATGTAGCGACTTCAGTTTGCTGGCTAGCGCAGTAAGCGTCTCGCGCAATGATTCAGTGTCTAATCGCTGATCGCCGACTCCTAGCAAAACGATTTGTTTTGCACCGACGCCTTCGGGAACCATTAGGTTAACCATTTCTCCGCGCGCTGCGTTAAATTGTCCTGAGTCTTGTAAACGTGCTATTGCGCCGCCGGTTGCGGTGTTCAATTCAGCACATTGCGAGCTTATCTTCTTCAATGGTTTTAGACTAACAACTAAGCAGTCTGTTTTTTGTAGGTAGTTTTTTGCGGCTTTAGCTTGAATCTTCATCTGCGGTTCAGGTCCTATTGGTTTTAATTAGGTCTTTGTATCTATTTAGTTAGTCTTTCGCCAATTACAGTTGATTGCTTGATATAATCAATAATTAATCTTTTCTCGAATGACTAATACCCCTAGAGTATAGCTCGAAACTTAAACCGCTTACACAGCCGAAGCCACTAGCGAAAGACACATTTGACCATGATCGTAAACAAGTCATTTATAAGCGAAGTTTTGCGTACTGCCTTGGCCGTAACGTTCGTGATTATTAGTATTTTCTTGGTGACGCGAGTAATGGGTTTTTTAAGCCAGGCGGCTGACGGCTTGATTCCGGTGAGTGGTGTGCTTGGTTTGGTAACCTTGAAGATGGTTTCCTATCTTGACGTGATGTTGCCGTTGATGTTTTACATCGGCCTTATTATGGTATTAAACCGCTGGTATTCGGATCAGGAAATGTCGGTGCTAGCCAGCGCTGGCCTAGGTATATTCCATTTTCTGAAGCCATTAGCACTTCTAGTTTTCATGATAGGAGGGCTGGTCACTTTTTTTTCGTTCTACTTAACGCCGCTGTCATTGGCCCAGTTCTACAACCTTGAGAAGCAGTATCGGCAAAGTAGCGAAGTGTCTGGAGTAATTACTGGCCGCTTTGTCGAAGCCAAAGATGGTAATGCTGTTTACTTTGTTGAAGACTATAACCGTGATACGGCTAACTATGAAAATGTCTTCGTCTACAGTAAGTCTTTTGAACGCGAAGGTGTGGTGGTCGCCAAAACCGCCTATCGCACCGAAGACGAAAAAACACAGGATCAATTTTTGGTTTTGGTAAATGGCTCCCGGTATGAGGGTAATCCAGGCTCTCCAGATTATCGGGTGGTCGACTTTGAGAAGTATGCTTTACGAATCGAGCCGAAAAATCAAACTAAATTATATTTACCGGTGCGCGCAAGGGCGAACAAAGAATTACGCGAATCGACCGATCCGAAGCTCAAGAGCGAATGGTACTGGCGTGTCGCAAAGGTCTTTACCTTACCTATTTTGGCTATATTTGCGCTGGCACTAAGTCATGTCGATACGCGGCGCGGCAAATCTACCGGCATGGTCCTGGCCTTCTTGGTTTACCTGACCTACACCAATATGCTGGCGTATACAGTCGCTTTAATTAAAAAGGGTGAGGCGACCTCGGGAACTCCAATCTGGATAGTACACAGTGTCTATCTAATCTTGGCATGTTACTGCTTGTATCGACGCAACTACAATTTGCCGCTGATACCCGAAGTCAGTTTTAGGCGGCCGACGGCCGAGAAAGGGTAATTAGCGATGAGAATACTAGACCTCTATATAGGCAAAATACTACTGCGCTATATAATGGTAACCATTGTTGTGTTGCTCGGGCTGTTTACGTTTGTCAGTTTTATCGATGAGCTAGGGGATCTAGACCGTGGCCGCTATGGCATCTTGCAGGTTCTTCAATATGTGGTGCTAACGATACCTAAAATCTTGTACGAAGTTTTTCCGATGGCGGCCTTAATTGGCTCGATTCTTGGCTTATCTACTTTAGCTCGAGATTCTGAATTGATTGTGATGCGTGCGGCCGGTATATCAATTCAGCGGATTGTCTTATCGGTTCTCAAGGTGGGCGTTATTCTAGCCTTATTTTCGATGTTCATGGGCGAGGTAGTAGCACCGTTTACAGAAGATCGTGCAATAGACGTTAAAGCTGAGTCAATAATTAACAATAGCGGTCGTAAGGGCGATTTTGGTGTTTGGCTTCGAGATGATAATACTTACGTCAATATTGGTGAGGTGTTGCCTGGCCAACAACTTAGGCTGTTAAATATTAAGATATTTGAGTTTGATAATCAAAATTTTCTGCGCTTCTTATCAACTGCTCGCGAGGGTGAATACCAACTTGCTAGACCCGGAAGCGGTCAGAAAGATCGTTGGTTGTTAAAAGGCTTGCGGCGCACCATGATAAATGAGAACAGCTCAGCGGCAGACGAAGTCTCGGCGGCCTATTGGAGCACGGTCTTAGATCCTCAAATCCTTAAGATCTATCAAGTTAAGCCGGAACAACTCTCTATCTGGCAGTTGCAAGAATATATCGCTCATCTGCGCTCGAATAAGCAAGACACGTCGACTTATGAGTTAGAGTTTTGGTCAAAAATTGTCACTCCATTTGCAACCTTGGTGATGCTGATACTGGCTGTACCGTTTGTGTTTAAAGATGCGCGCAGTGGTAATTTAGGTCGCAGTTTGTTTTCCGGCATAATGATCGGCTTAGCTTTCTTTATTGCCAATCAAGCGTTTAGTTATTTTGTCACCTTGTTTGGTATACCTCCAGTGTTAGGAGCCTCTTTGCCGACGGTTACGGTCGCTCTGATCAGTGCCGTAATGATTCGACGGATTCTTTAGCGATAGCGGCGAGAATAGAAGCAATATCAAATTGTATTGTATTGCTGCCTGCATCATCTCCCCTTTGCGGCGTTTTTAGCTCGATGTTTGGCTAGATTTCGTAGCTTATCTTTTTCGCCTTGCTGCTTCGATTTAATTATTTGAGTGTTAGTTAAGATATCGTGCCAAGTACGTTTGCGGCTGTCTAACAAAGCCCAGGTAAACCCCAAACCAACAAACGCTAACGATAATATAGCGGCTAGGTAGCGTTTGAATGCCGTATTCCAGTCAATGAATTTGCCGTTAGGTTGGACCAGGTATAGATTCCATGCCTTCATTCCCAGGGTTTGGCCGCCATGAGTCCAAAACCACCCGTAGAAGAAAAAACTAACGCAAATAATATTGATACTGACGATCACGCCACCAATCGCACGGCCTAAGTCACTGCGCTCGATAAGGTTTGGGTTAGATGGGTCAGGAGTGGTAAAAAAAATATCGGGTCCAAGCCAAGTAAACAGAGCCATCCACAATGCAGAAGTAAAGAAGACAACGCTTACTAGGAGTAGGCCATCATAGATAATAACGAGTAGGCGTTTAAAGAAGCCGATATTTTGCATTTTAGTCTTCGTTTGTCTGTTTTTGTCGGTGTAAAACCTAAGTTGTACACAGCATTCATGTTTGGTTGCTTTTATGAGGATTAACGCTCAAGCATCTTGGTTTTATCAGTGGGTGTTTTGCAACTAATTGATTTTATTGAAAAAATAAAGTTGCTTAAAAAATAAGCAATCTACCTCCGCCATTGGTTCTATCCGCTTTTGCGAAAGTTGTTCACATAGTTATCCACACTCGATGTGGATAAGCATAGCAAACGCCCGTCGTCATTAAGTCGCGCGGCAATGATACTGCAATCAAGTTTCAACGAGAACATAATGTTAAGTTGTTTTCACTCAGTTTTACGGCTTTTTTATGGCTGGTAAATGACTCGTACTTGAATTAAACTTTTCCAGTTACCATGGTTTTTAATAGGCGTCGCACTTCCGTGCTCTGCTAGGAAGTTGCAAATCTAAGCAAAGGGCAATTTTCCGATAGCCCACTAAAACTTAATTAAATAATCAACCATTGCCACGAAATCCATCTGGGGGAAACCATGGCCAATACCTTTCATTATCTCGATAAAGCACTCTCACAAATTCGTGACCTAGGTCTAATGCCTGAAAAAGTCGACGAAGCTCCGGTGGTGTTGCTGCTGGAAAAGCTCACCGACATTGACGAAGCAAAAGTGATTGCCATTGCTCGCACTTTGTCCCAGGCATCGGTATTCAATGACATCGTGCGCGAGCAGGTTTCGGAGATGCGAGTAGGTTCACGGTATGAAAAAATTACTGAATCTTTCAACTCTATTCGTGACGATGCCAAGCGCATGGTGGGTCAGGTTGAAGATGGTAAGGTTGATACGTTTGAACGCCTTAGTAATATATGGATGAAGGCGACACGTGGAGATATCTCCTCTAGATTTGATGAAATCAAACAAATTTACTTGGAAGTGGCCGCCGATTCACGTGAGCAAATTGAGCGTGAGCGAGTAATTTTAGAGTCCTATCAAGATTTTCGAGGAGCGATAAAACAGTCGGAGATATACGCCTTGGATATTCTCAAACAGACAGAAGCAATCTGGAATGAATCAAAGGGTGCGCTCAAGCAAGCCAACGATACTGTGACCGCATATGCTGGCGAGGATCTGGCAGAGCTAGCAAAGCTGGAATTATCGCGGGACGAAACCATGCGTGGTTTGCAGTTTGCTGAAGATCGTTATCAAGTTGCTAAAGACATCTCAGATAATCTAACAGTAAGTTATAACACCTCAGAGGTTATTATGGCTCGATTGATGCAAACTAATAGCGCTAAAGAGCGAGTCTACAAGCAAGCGATCACCTTCTTTGGTACTAATGAGTCAGTACTAACAGCATTAACCGCATCGTTTACAGGTTTATTCGGCTTACACGAGAGTACACAGACATTAGAGGCAATGAAAGAAGGCGTTTCTAAGAGTTTAGAAGATCTTGCTGATATCGGCGGCAAAGTTCAAGAGGCCGCGGTCAGAGCCGGGTATGGGCCTACCATTCGTGCCGATGCGGTTAAGAAATTAGTTGATTCGGTGGTTAACTTCCAAGAACGTTCGCGAGAAATCATTGAAGAAATGCGAGTTTTATCTACCAAAAATGCCGAAGAGATTCGTCAATCAGTTGAAGATGGTAAGCAGCGTATGGCAAAAATCATTGAGAGAGGCGGTTCGCTGTCATTGGCATATAAAGCCTAACCGCTAAGGCTTAGAGGTTAATGATTAGGGAGTCTTACAGTATGGTTGCAAACGTTACCCGAGTAAAAAAAGCGCCATTGGAAGATCTAATGGCGGCGATGGACGTGGTCGATACGCTTCGTCATGAGCAAAGCATCACTGAGAGTGAGCTAGACGGTGATAGTCGCCGTGAACGACTTTTAGCACGCTTGCGTGATCTTTATTCCGCGCAAGGCATCGATGTGCCAGACTCTTTATTAGAGGAGGGCATTGATGCGCTGGAACAAGAACGCTTCAAATACCAAGTGGTTAAGACTAGCTGGCGTACTAGATTAGCGGGTGTCTGGGTTAGTCGCTCACGCTGGGGCAAGCCGCTAGGTTTTCTGGCCGTGGTTGCCTCCGCGTTTTATGGTTACTACTTCTTCAGTGACGTGCTGCCCGAGAAAAATTTGCGAGCCAATTTACCTGATAAGGTTAATGCTGTGTTTTCCGGTATCGTTGCGGTGTCGAAGAACCCAACGGTAGTTGATCGGGCGAAATTGTCGTCAGCCAATGCTTATCGAGCTATTGAAGACAAAAATTATGTTGAGGCTAAAGCCATCCTCGGTAATATGCGAGCCGTTAAATCTCAGCTAGACTTACAGTACAGCATTAGGGTTATCTCTGAGCCTAATCAAAACTCAGGTGTCTGGAGAACCCCCCCTAATAACCCAAGTGCTAAGAATTATTACCTGATTGTCGAGGCGGTCGACAAGACTAATACGCTGGTTGAGCTAGATATTGTTAATCAAGAGAATAATAAAGTGGCCCGCAAAAAAAGTTGGGGCCTTCGAGTCAGTGAGCAGACGTTTCAGAAAGTCGCCGCGGATAAGCGTGATGACGGTATTATTCAAGAAAATACAGTCGGTAAAAAAGAGCTTGGTTATTTGAAGCCGGTGTTTAGTATCGATACTAGCGGCGCAACAATAACAGAGTGGTAATCATGTTAAGCGGAACCTCAGCACTGAAAAATATAGATCAGAGCCTACAAATTATTCGCAATGACGTCGTGTGCCTTGATGGCAGACTGAGTCAACTTAGTTCACAAATGACGGCAAACCAACGGCGCCGAGCAACGCTTATTAATGATATCGCATCGGTGCGCTTAGCAGAGATCGATAGCGGCGAATTGGACGCTAATTTTAGCGCAGCAGATCAGTATGCGTCCGAAGTCTTAGAGCAGAGAGAGCAGGCCCAAGCTGTTCTCAATCTAACCATCGATAGCATCAATAAGCGTATTCTTGATGCTGAAGGGGCGCGTGATATCTTACTAGAGACTGTCAATTCCGCGTCTGAAAAAATTGTCGATATTGAAGGCCAAGTACAGCAACAGTTGGCGCTTGATGCACGTTATCTAGCCCAATTTGAACTAGCAAAACAGGCCGAATCGATGGCCGAAGAAGCGCAGCAAAAGATGCAGCGCTCGAAAGCTGATATGACTGAGAAAGCTGAGCCTTATCAAGCAGATGACTTGTTTATGTATCTATGGCAGCGGGGGTATGGCACCACAGAGTATCAATGTCGCTCCTTCGCACGGCTTATCGATGGATGGGTTGCACGAGTAATCAAATACGAACCCTCGAGAGTCAATTATTGGAACCTGATTGAGATACCAAGGCGTCTTCAAGAGCATGCTGAACGTGTCGGTGATACGGCCGACGAGCAACACATGCAGCTGCAGCAATTGGAGCTAAATGCGCTAGACCTTGCGGGTATCGTGGCATTAGAGTCTGAACTGGAAGCGCTGCGTTTAACCTTAGATGCGCATGACGATATTATAGAAGAGCTGGAAGCTAAGCTTAATCAAGCACTGGATCAACGTGCTGATTATACGTCCGGCAAGGACAACTATATGAAGCGTTGCTTACAACGGCTTTCTAATTCGCTGGAACATCAAAATTTACAGTCAATTCACCAATATGTGCGAGCCACCATATCGACTACCGATGACGGTTTAGTTGTTGAGTTGCAGTCACTAGAGGCAAGCTTAGATAATATCGAAGGTGATCTCGCTCAGGTTCGTAAGCGTCATGACCATAGACTGAATAAGCTAAAGGAACTTGAGATGGTTCGGCGTGATTTTAAGCATTCTCGATTTGATGATGTGCGATCCGGTTTTGGAAATCAAAAGCTTATTGATAATGCTCTCTCACAGTTCATTCAAGGCGCTGTCTCTGGGGCTGAGGTTTGGCATGTCATTAAAGGCAACCAACGCTATCGACAAGTTACCTCTAATGTCGATTTTGGCAGCGGTGGGCTGGGCGAAATAGCCGATATGATCGGTGGCGAAATTATGCCACAAGGTCGCCGCCAACGTCGTTCGAGTCGCGGGTCAAGTTGGAATTTGCCCAAGCCTCGCGACAGTGGGTCTAAGATGCCACCTGAAGGTGGCCCAAGCGCGGGTAAAGGAGGTTTCAAAACAGGCGGCGGCTTTTAAGCGGCTAAGCCTATCGAATCAAAAAAAAGCCAGCTTGACGCTGGTCTTTTAAATTTTAACTGCCAGTACTTGTTAGGCTAGCCTGCAAAGTTACTTGCGGCAAATTCCCAATTAGCGATTTGCCAGAAATTCTTAAGGTATTCTGGGCGTGCATTGCGGTAATCGACGTAGTAGGCATGCTCCCAAACATCGACCGTCAACAGTGGCGTAACACCTTGGTCGGTGAGTGGCGTGTCAGCATTGCTAGTATTTACAATCGCTAAAGAGTCGTCCGCATTTTTTACTAACCATGTCCATCCTGAGCCAAAGTTTCCAGCCGCACTAGCACTAAATTTGGCTTGGAACTCTTCGAACGAGCCAAAGGCTATGTCGATAGCTTTGGCTAGTTCACCAGTAGGTGTGCCGCCCGCTTTCGGCGCTAAACTATTCCAGTAAAAGGTGTGATTCCATATTTGCGCTGCATTATTGAACACACCACCGCTGCTTGAATGAATGATCTCTTCAAGTGGTTGATCAGCGTGGTCGGTACCTTCAATCATCTTGTTTAAATTGACCACATAAGAATTATGATGCTTGCCATAATGGTAATCGATGGTCTCTTCTGAAATGGTTGGCGCAAGGGCATTTCGAGCATAGGGTAAAGCGGGTAATTCAATTGACAATGAGGACTCCTGAAGGTCTTGAGTTTACAAATTAGCTGTAATTCGACGAGTCTAACACAGCTCACTGAGCAATTAATTAACACTATATTGACTTCTTGACCGAGGTCTAATTTATGTCAAATGCTTAATTATCATATAAATAAAATTTGTCATGTAAATGTAATCTAATTACAATACAATCAAAGTTTAATGCGATACAATATTGTTATTACCTGTATTTACCTACTATCTACTTTCCCCCTCCTTCTTTAGCAGATCTATAATGAAAGAAAATTACAAAATAAGAAATCTGAATAGAACCAAAATTGTCGCCACGGTCGGGCCTGCATCGGCCAGTATCAATGTGCTGGAAGAAATGATTGTTAACGGCTGCAGTGTGTTCCGAATAAATTTTTCTCATGGCTCGCATGAGTCGCATGGCGAATCGGTTATTAATATCCGCCAAGCGGCCAAAAATTTGGGCCAAAATGTTGCGATTCTTGGAGACTTGCAAGGTCCTAAAATACGTATTGGCGCGATAATAGGAGGCAAGATTTCTTTGAAGGTAGGTCAAAAGCTATTACTGGATTCAGATATTGCTGATGAAGATGGAAGTACCGAAGGTATTAGTTATTTGTGCGATACCTTGGCGGCAAGTTGCGGCCCAGGCCGCATTTTGATGCTCGACGATGGCCGCGTTCAGCTCGAAGTGACTTCGGTGGCTGGAAACGCAATTAGTACCAAGGTAACTGCGGGCACTAAGCTTTCATCGCGTAAAGGCTTAAATCTTAAAGGTGGTGGGCTGGCTGAAGATGCACTAACTCCGAAAGATATAAAAGACATAGCATTCGCGGCTAAGCAGAACTTAGATTATATGTGCGTTTCGTTTCCGTCTAAAGCTAAAGATATGTTGGATGCGCGCCAGAAACTAGATGAAATCGGTTGTTCGACTAAGTTGATTGCCAAGCTTGAAAGAGCCGAGGTGGTCGCCTCAGAAGCGGTGATTGACGAGATGATTGATAGCTGCGACGGGGTTATGGTTGCGCGTGGCGACTTGGCGGTAGAAGTTGGCTTTGAGTCAGTGACCTCATATCAAAAGCAAATTATCTCTCGTGCGCGAAAGCTTAACAAGCCAGTAATTGTTGCCACCCAAATGATGGAGAGCATGATCGATTCGCCAGTGCCTACTCGTGCCGAGGTTTCAGACGTTGCTAATGCGGTGTTTGACTACGCTGACGCGGTAATGCTGTCGGCTGAAACCGCGGTTGGAGACTTCCCAATTGAGGTAATCAAAGCGGTTTATGACGTTATTATTGCTACCGAAAAACATTTCGATACGCAAGTCTCTAAGCATCGTGTTGATATTGAATTCAGCTACGTTGATGAATCAATCGCGATGGCGTCTATGTATTTGGCAAACCATTTCAAAGCGGTTAAAGCGATAGTCTGTTTGACTGAGTCAGGCAGTACCGCGCTGTGGATGTCACGCATTAAGACTCATCTTCCTTTGGTTGCCATGTCGCCGAAAGAGGCAACTCTTAATGGCGTGGCCCTTTACAAGGGTGTTAGACCAGCACATTTACCGCATAGTTCTGAACGAAATGCACTAATGAACGATGTTATTAAATATGTTAGATCAGTTGTTGAGCTAGAGAGTGGCGACTACGTTGTAATTACCTTCGGCGATGTAGTCGGCGTTGACGGCCACACCAATACACTGAAATTATTGCAGGTGAGCTAGCCATTTAGTTAAATATTTTACGGTTGAATTAAAAAATGACGTGTTTAGGCGTCTTTTTTAGCTTTGAAACGTCTTTGATTGATTGAAATTTCAGATTAAATGCGTATAATTCCGCGATGGAAAATATCAAACAAGCTCTCACCTTTGATGACGTCCTTTTAACGCCTGCAAGATCAAGCGTTTTACCCCGCGACGTCGACCTCTCCACCCAACTGACCAAAGAAATTCGCCTCGGTATCCCGTTACTGTCTGCGGCTATGGATACAGTTACAGAATCACGCATGGCAATTTGCTTGGCACAAGAAGGCGGTCTCAGCGTAATTCATAAAAACATGACGCCTGAGCTGCAAGCCAAGAATGTTTCTCGGGTTAAAAAGTTTGAAAGTGGCGTTATCAACGATCCGATCACGGTGTCGCCCAATACAAGTATTGGTGACGTGTTGGCGCTTACTCGACGACACAGTATTTCGGGCGTGCCGGTGGTCGACGGCGATAACTTAGTTGGCATCGTCACTGGCCGCGATTTGCGTTTTGAAACACGTTTGGATGAGCCTGTATCAAAGGCGATGACTCCTCGAGATAAGTTAGTAACGGTTAAGGCCGGTACCAGTAAAGAAGAAATTCAAAGTTTGCTGCATGAGCATCGGATTGAAAAAGTATTGGTTGTTGACGACGCTTTTCACTTAAAAGGCTTGGTAACAGTTAAGGATATTCAAAAATCCACTGACCACCCTAACGCATCAAAAGATGCCAACGGTAACCTCCGTGTTGGCGCAGCGGTCAGCACCGGAGCCGACACCGAGGAGCGTGTAGACTTATTAGCGCAAGCTGGCGTTGATGTTATCGTTGTTGATACCGCACATGGTCACTCGGTTGGTGTACTCGACGTGGTATCTCGAATTAAAATAGCCTACCCTCAAATTCAAATTATTGGTGGCAATATAGCCACTGCTGCCGCTGCTTTAGATTTAGCTAAAGCCGGTGCAGATGCGGTGAAAGTTGGTATCGGCCCAGGTTCAATCTGCACTACGCGTATGGTCGCAGGCGTTGGTATGCCTCAAATTACAGCGGTTTACGACGTAGCTCAATCGCTTAAAGGTTCAGGTATACCGTTGATTGCAGATGGTGGTCTGCGTTTCTCTGGCGATATCGCCAAAGCAATTGCGGCCGGTGCGAATTGCGTTATGGTTGGCGGTCTGTTGGCCGGCACAGATGAAGCACCAGGCGAGATCGAGTTGTACCAAGGTCGTTCATATAAGTCGTATCGTGGCATGGGATCTATCGGCGCGATGGAGCAAGGGTCTAAGGACCGTTACTTTCAGTCTGACGAATCAGAAACTGAAAAATTAGTACCCGAAGGTATCGAAGGCCGTGTGCCGTATAAGGGCCCTTCAATTAATATTATTCATCAACTAATGGGAGGCCTTCGTTCGAGCATGGGCTATACCGGCAATGCAAATTTGGCCGATATGCGTGAAAACTGCAAATTCGTTCAAATTACCAGTGCTGGCGTTGCCGAGTCGCATGTTCACGACGTGACGATTACCAAAGAAGCCCCAAACTATCGAAGCTAGTGACTATCGTTGATAAGAAATTATCATTGATAAAGATACCGCAGTTCGAACTAGACCGTTACTACATAATATTCAAACCGACGTTAAGAAAGCCTAATGACTGATATCCATAGCGACAAAATCCTAATCCTTGATTTTGGTTCTCAATACACGCAATTAATTGCGCGCCGAGTACGTGAACTTGGTGTTTATTGTGAAGTTTGGGGTTACGACAATGACTTAGCAACGGTTCAATCGTTCGCCCCAAAGGGCATTATCCTTTCTGGCGGGCCTTCAACGGTTACCGAGCAACACACACCTCGCGCACCGCAAGGGATCTTTGAGATGGGTGTGCCAGTGCTTGGTATCTGCTATGGATTGCAATGCATGACCGAGATGTTAGGCGGTGGTGTTTCAACCTCAGACAAGCGCGAATTCGGCCATGCCGATGTGACAATTTGTGCCGATAATCGATTGATCACCGAGGCGTCACAAAGCGTCTGGATGAGTCATGGTGACAAGGTAACAGCGCTGCCCAAAGGCTTCAAGGTTATAGCTGAGTCTGCGAATGCACCCCTGTGTGCTATTGCTGACGAAGAACGTGATTTTTATGGTGTGCAGTTTCACCCAGAAGTGACTCACAGTGAATTTGGCAAGCAATTGCTGAGCCGTTTTGCACACGATATTTGTGTCTGTGGTAACAGTTGGTCGGCGAGTAATATCATTAAAGATGCTATCTATAGCGCACGAACGAAGGTGGGCGACGATCACGTTATATTAGGTCTCTCTGGTGGTGTTGATTCATCGGTTGTAGCGGCGTTGTTGCATCAAGCTATAGGCCATCAACTAACCTGTATTTTTGTTGATAACGGATTGTTACGTAAAAACGAAGGCGACCAAGTGATGGAAACCTTTGCCAAAAATATGGGTGTTCGAGTGATTCGTATTGATGCTGAGCAACGCTTCTTAGATGAGTTGGCTGGTGAGAGCGAGCCAGAAGCAAAGCGCAAAATTATTGGTCGAGTGTTTGTTGAGATCTTCGAAGAAGAATCAAAGAAAATTGACAATGCAAAATGGTTAGCTCAAGGAACTATTTACCCTGATGTAATTGAGTCCGCCGGTTCCAAGACTGGCAAAGCTCAGGTTATTAAGTCTCACCATAACGTGGGCGGGCTGCCCGAGCATATGGAGCTTGAACTGCTTGAACCTTTACGTGAATTATTTAAAGACGAAGTGCGTAAAATTGGTATCGAACTTGGTTTGCCGGCCAAAATGGTGAACCGTCATCCGTTTCCTGGGCCTGGCTTAGGCGTTAGAATTCTTGGAGAAGTTAAGAAAGAGTATGCCGACGTGTTACGTGAAGCCGATGCGATTTTTATGCAAGAGCTCGAGTCGACCGGTTGGTATGAAAAGACCAGTCAAGCGTTTGCTGTATTTTTGCCGGTTAAGTCAGTCGGTGTGGTTGGCGATAATCGCGCCTATGATTGGGTGATTGCCTTACGCGCTGTAGAAACTATCGATTTTATGACCGCCACCTGGGCGCATATTCCCTACGATATTCTAGGCCACATCTCGAATAGAATTATCAATGAAGTACGTAGCATTAGCCGTGTAACCTATGATATCTCAGGCAAGCCTCCAGCGACTATTGAGTGGGAGTAGTAGTCAGCACTGAAATCCTTATGGTAACTGACTTTTGCTACTTGTAAACTATTCTGAAACACGCATTCCTTGTTTCGTTTTGTAAACAAACTTGTAAACTCAGACTATTACTCTATTTCGTAATAGTCTCCCTTTATTGTCCTTTTCTATGTAACAAGTATTCTCGTTGAAGAAATGTAAATGGTATCTGCTCTAGAGACTAGTAAAATAGGTTCTGTAACGTAAAGGTAGATACATATAAAGAGCAACTAAGTGAGAGTAGACTTTAGAAAAAATTATAAATCTGAAAAAGCACAAGATAATCATGGCTTCAGATTCAACCAGCAGAAATTATTTGAAGGTGAAGTCACTATATTTCAGATTAAAAAGTCTGGCGATTTCTGGCATATGAGAATGTATATTGTTGAGGATTAAAAATACTTTACAAAGAGTTTAAGAACAAAATCTAAAGGTTCAGCAACAGGAAAAGCAAAGATTGAATACGCTGGTATTCTTATCAAACGACAAGCAAAAAGTACGATTTTTTCCATATCATTACCCTCAGCGATAGAAAATATTTAGAACATAGAAGGAGAGATATAGAGACTCGCATAATCACTAAACAACGATATGGTTGTGTTGTTTCGCAAATGAATCATTTGAAAACTTTCTAAACGCTTCGCATCAACTCACAGATTACGATAAAAATTCATTGCTGAGTTACTACAGCTATAGAGTGAAAATGTGGGCTTAGAATGTGACGATTGCTAATGAGCAATCTACTATTAATGCTTTTTTTAATTTCTGTTATGAAGAAGGTTTTCATACTGTATTGAAATACAGATTTAATAAGATCAAAAGAGAGGAGACTAAAGATCAGACTCGCAGAGGCATGATCACTATAGAAGAGTATAAGAAGGTAACTAGATACTTAAGAGCTTACTCATCTAATAAGGCAATTAAACAAGATAAGCTATCAGATCATCAAGCATACGAGAGACAAATGTTCAGACATTGGTGTCTCATTGCTTCAAATTCAATGATGAGAACGAGATAGATGTTTGAGTTGAAGTGGAAGAATGTAAAAATTTTTACAAATAAAGATGATGTTCAGTTAACAGAGATCATTATTGAAGATAACACTAGCAAAACAAAAGTAAGACAGTTTGTATCAAGAGGAGGTGAGTATTTTGCTTGCCTGAAGTCTTTGTCAAAATATACTAAAAATGAAGACTATGTCTTTACTAACTTGAATGGAATTACTTGGAGTAGTGGAAACAGATCAAGATCATTAGAGTACTACATTAGCTGTTAAAAAATTTGCAACAGCAAAAGTGTGACTATTATAATAAATAGATATTAAGAAAAGGCAGTTGTAAAGCCAAAGAACAGAGGACTAAAAATAATGTCTGAACCAAAGAAGAACGTGCGTTTGTGCAAAGAGTTTGGCTTTACGGCTGGGATGCTTAAAGGTGCGCTAGCTGAAGGTAGAAAGAAGTCATGATTTCACTTAAAACGCCAAATGGTTTAAATGTAGAGGTACCCGAAACATCTATTGAAGATGTATCCCCTAAGTTTACGATAGAGCAGAAGCTGGAGGCAAATAGCTATTATGAGAAGCATGGCTATGTAGTCTTTAAAGGGGTGATAGATAAGAAAATTTGTGAAAAAGTAAGAAGTATTTGGGATGCTGAGGTAAAACCCAGTAAGAAATACATTTACAGACAGGCTACTGCTAAAAGTGAGTTGAATGTATTAAATGAAAAAGGTTGGGTAATGAATCCAATCCTGAATCTTCAAAGCTTGAATCCAAAATACTTTGGGAGGTTGCGTGAATCTGCTGTCAATGATCTTTTAGGCGCCCCAAATATACAGGCTTGCTTTGAATCATTGATTGGCGAAAAGCCAAAGGTTGTACAGTCAATGTATTTTGAGGGGAATTCTGCTACTTGGGAACATCAAGACACTTATTATCTTGATTCCGAAAAACTAGGAGATATGTCAGCAGCTTGGGTGGCGCTTGAAGAAATCTCCGCTAAAGCAGGAAGATTTTTTATCTGTCCTGGTTCACACAAAATCGAGATAGAAAAACAAAACAAGGACATCAATGTTGCGGATAATCATTCTGTTTATATACAGAAAATAGTAGATATTATGAAAGAGCGAAACATGGAAATAAGAGCCCCTTTGCTTGAAGCTGGGGATGTTCTTTTTTGGCACGCATGGACTATGCATGGTTCATTATACTCACAAGACAAGACGTCACGTTCTTCGATAACAATGCATGCTATTCCTTCCTCACAAAGGTTTTGCCAACTACAAACGCGGGTATTTGAAGTTCCAACAGATGATGTTAATGGTACCAAGATCTGGCGACCAAAAGATCAAGCTGTGATTAAGAATAGGCTAATAATGTTTGTCGAGTCTTATTTTCCTGGACCTTTCTACGCTCTTAAAAGGTTTGCCATAAGAATGCTTTTTCGGTGAGCGAGTGGTACGACAGCTAGCGGAACTCTAACAGC
>JBLHRL010000042.1:0-24711 GCA_047625975.1 Arenicella sp. | reverse complement strand
CCGGTGGCTCAACCGGTGGCTCAACCGGTGGCTCAACCGGTGGCTCAACCGGCGGCTCAACCGGCGGTTCAACCGGCGGTTCAACCGGCGGTTCAACCGGCGGTTCAACCGGCGGTTCAACCGGTGGCTCAACCGGCGGTTCAACCGACGTCACACTTACTAATAGGCTTAATGTATTGCCGGCAAAGGCCGCATCTAGTGTGTCAAAACCGCTCGCTGATGAATTAAAGGGTGTCGTCGACTGAGATACGCTTCCACCAACCTCAATTACATTATGAGAAAACTCAGGGTCTGGGTCGTAATTATCCAGATTACTAACATTTAAAACGACGCCAGGCTCTGTCGCTGAACCAATTGGTGCAGAACCGGCAGCCACACCTAAAGTGGGTGTCAAACCACCAACAGTAAGGTCACCGGCAACATAAATGAAATCGAACTCGTCCTGGTTAGAACCTGATAGTTCAATATTTAATATAGAGCCATCAAATAAGGTTAAATTACCCTTGATATCAAGTGCGCCAGCAGAATTACCCGGAGCAATAATGCCGCCAGATTCTACAAATACGGTGCCATCAGATTGTATCGTGCCATTACCCGTAATTGACGAACCATCGCCGACGACAAGGTCTATCATATCAAGCAAATCTAAAATCCCGCCAAGTTCAAAATGTATTTCACCTTGATCAAGCTCAAAAGACGGGGTTTGAAGCAATGCTCCTTCTAAGACATTCACTGACCCAGAGTTTCTAACCGCGTCAATTAACAGAAAGGACAACGGGTCAACGTTTAAAACACCAGAGTTATCAAGCCGGCCGTAAATGCCAACCGGCGCCCCCTCTAACTCTGTCTCCAGTAATGACAAAATATTGAAAGTACCTTCATTAATAATGTCTAAGTTACTACTAATACCAACACCAGCAGTTGCATTAATTGTTGCGTCGCTGCGGTTGGTCAGTGAGCCACTACTATGATCGCTCTCGTTGGTCAGTGAGCCACTACTAAGAACCGGAAAACCGAAATCGATTATGCCATCGCCTAAAATGTCCAAAGTTCCATGATTGACCAAGTTACCAGTGAACCGTACTTGTGGGGAACGCTCGTCTTCAAAGAACGACTCGAGCACCGGGGCGTCAACGGTGATCGATCCGCCGTTGAGTAATGTATAATTGCCGCCATTTACGAACACGACTGAAGACTCTCCAGAACTGGGGTCTATGCTATTAATGCGCAAAAAACCAATTTCGATATTATTGCTGCCACCCGCAAAAATAATCGCTCCACCAACTTCGCCATCTCCTCCTGGGGTAATAGTGAATTCATCGATGGTCACTGAGGTTGCATCCAAATCCAAAAAAGACCCTGTCTGATCGAGGCCTCCAACAACACTAAGACTCTCAGCAACAATATCAAAGTCAACTGAAAAATCAGGAAGTGTTAAACCGCCGCCAAGAAATTCAATACTAGTAGCTCGTAAAAGAGGTTCAGAAAAGCTGCCTCGGTCAACAAAGCTGTCTGAGAATATACTTGATCCGGTACCGCCATCTTGGGCAGAATTAAACTGTAAAGTGCGGTCTGTACCTACGAGCGACACCGAGGCATTAATATTAATATTGTTGGCGGCGTTAAGCGTCAGGCTGGTGGTTAGCGGTACCATACTACGGCTTAAACCAGACACGATCGCAACGTTAATATTTATATCTCCGGCTTCGGTGCCGGTCGTGCCGGTATCAATGGTCACATCGTTAATTTCCAAAGCATTTACAATTATCTCACTGCTAACAACAGCCCCCCCTGAAATGGCAATGAACTCACCGTCGGGGGCCATCAGGTCTAAGCCCAATGTTTCACTATTTTCAATGCTGATGTTATTCGGATCAATAAGCCATTCACCTGGGGTACCATTGTTGGCACCTGCATCCGGGGTCGCGTTAACTCTCAAGCCAATTAAACCTGAGGTTTCAATAAAGCCACCATCACCCGAGAGTTCACCGCCTCGCGCGGTAATAGCGCCGTTGATTCTGGCACTATTTTCAGCAAATAGGATCACACGACCGCCATCGCCAGTATTACCACCGCTTGACTCTACCGATGCATTTTCATCTAAATACACAAAGTCACTAGTTCGTGTGTTGCCCCGCCCTTGCTGCTCACCACCGATTAATACCGTGCCGCCGCCTCGGTTGCTACTGGCACTTATCTTGGTGCCCGAGAACAGGCCGACATTGTCGCCAAGTAAAGAGATATCGCCACTGCCATCGTCCGTGCCGCTATCGACAGAGGCATCTCGCAGCTCAACCTGACGAGCTTCTACATTTATGTCGCCGCCGTTTGATTTGAGACGGCCGCTAACGATTGCTGTCTCGGTGGCTTGCAGAAAAATTCGCCCATCAGGGCTTTTAATTAACTCGACGCTACCGCCATTGGTTACCTGACCGCCGAGTATTGAAGCGTTACCACCGCCAGCAATAATATTGCCAAGGTTAACCGCTTGACCTGCAGGCGCTTGAACTTCAAAGCGCAGATCCTGTAAGTCGTCAAAACTTAAGGAGACCGCCTTACCAGCAGCCAACAAGATATCGCCGTTATCACTGCGTAATACGCCACTGTTTTCAACCGATGACGCAATTAAGGCAATATCTCCATTCGCAGTAACATGAATTAAGCCGTGATTTTCAATCGCTCCGCCATCGCCGCTAAAGGTATAGTTTTCAGAAGAGAAAGCTTGATTGGTAATACCGAGCGTTGAGCCAACAAAGCCGGCCGTATCGATTACCGCGTCTTGGCCGACAATTAAGCCATTAGGGTTAATTAAAAAGACTCTGCCATTACTCTGTAAGTCACCCAATATTTCACTCAAATTACCTCCGGTCACCCGATTCAACACCGCTGATGAGGATGACTCTTGAATGAACTTAGTGATCTCATCTTGGGCGATAGAAAAACGGTTCCAATCGATAATAGCGCCAGAGCTATTAGTAATGTTAAGCTGTGCGCCCACCGTTTCTAAGCTCACGTCTCCGACCACTACTGTCGGGTCAACCGGGTTTGCGAACGCCGAACCAACGCCGAGTAAAACGCCAAGTGTACTGCCTAAAACAGCACTGGCTAGTCGTGTATTTTTTAATCGTATCATAATATTTTTACCTATTGGGCCGTGCAATCGCTGACCTAATGTTTAACTATCTCGACTAGCTTCCGTAAATTGAGCATTGACCAGCGGTATTAAAGGCGTCTGGAAATTGGTTCACTTTTTGAAGTTCAATATCACTAGAATCAGACAGCTTAAAGTAGGGGTCTTGGCTTAAAATTAGCGGCGTTCTTGGCAGAATAGTTGGACTGCTAACCACCACGGGTGAGTCACCTATTGTTGCGCTTGTAGGCACTGCAGTCCCTGGCACCGCTTCAAATCCGGTATAGCCCGCGGCACCAGAACTTAAGCCAACGTCAGTACAGTCGGTCTGCTGATTTACGCGACATTTACCTAATTCAAAGGACTCTGACTGGCCAGCGCATTTGCTCATAACAATCGAACCAGTTTCACAACTACTGTACAAACCTTCAGGTAATTGCTGGTTAATCAATTCAGCTATTTCCGCACTCTCAGATGCTGCGGCCGCACCGTACTCACCAAATGAAAGTTCTTGCTCATCGATGATACATTCGTCACCTGCGCAAATTCGAGTAATGAAATCTGTACCGCGAATGCCAATAGAGGCTATAGGCGTATCTACTTGAAAAGAATCAGGCCTTCGTTTGCCAATCAAACCAGTGACCGTTCGCAGGCCTCCTTTGACAAGATTGATACACGCCTCTTCTTTACCTTTTTCGATACTGAATTTGCCAATCGCTATGGTAGTGCCTGGTTTAAGCGTGAGCTTGGTATTATCAAGCATACGTATCACCGCAAAACTCTTGTTGGCGGTGTTAATAATATCGCCCTCTTGAATCGGCCCACCCTTCGCTAGCACCCGGCTACTCTTATCCACACCGGTCGCAGTGACAACCCCTTTGGCGAGAATAACGGTGCCATTCGAGGCGTAACTAGTTGACGATAAAACGGCACTTATGATAACTAGGCTGAGCACTAAATAATGTAATTTCATAATATTGTCTCGGCTCTCTTAGTATCGGTAGGTCAGATTAAAATGTAAATTTCCGTCACCGTCTTCAGGCGCACCTTCGACTGCATTTTTACTATCGATGCCGTCAATCAGATAACCATAACTAGCGGAGATAGCAGTACGATTAGTCGGGTTCCAGTTAAGTAACAGACCGATAGACATAACATCCTCTGAGCCAAATTCACCTTCAATCGGGTCGTTGTTTGTTACATGGGCTATGTCAAAAAATGCCACAGGTCTTAGGTTCTTCAAAATAGAAGGCGCCCATGCCTGAACACTCATTTGATAGCCTTTATCGCCGCGTAACTCACGTTCGTCCATACCGCGAACACTGCTAACGCCGCCAACCGCAAATTGCTCTCCAGTAATTAGGCGGTCGCTAGTAATGGCAGCCGATAATGAGGCGATGTAAAGCCATGTTTCGGCCTTGTACTGATAGCTGGCGCCGACGTTAACCTTGGCCCAGTCGTCAGTCGCTCCAGAACGAGAAACACCATACGAGCGGGCATTATTGAAAGATCCTCCACTCAAATTACTGGTAACCGACAAACTCGCCGACATCTCAATCGCTTTTCCATTACCCCAACTTGCTTGGTAAGTGGCCGCGAGCGGTCGACTGCGTACGTCCTCCAGAACTTGTCGGCCTAGGAAGGTTACATCGTTGTCAAATAACTTATCTTGTACTTGAACTTGTAAGACATGGTTATACAAACCGCGGCTCGGCAAAATATGCGAGTAACCTATTCCATAAACTTCGCCTCGCCCAGCAACATCGAAAACGTCGGCAACCAAGCCTGTATCTACCTCTGAATTTACCGCTACAAAATTTAAGCTACCGCCTAATGAGTACAATGGAATGCGATAGCTGGCTGCAATTTGCTTGACGTCATTAATACCCTCAGGAGAGGTAATAAAGGTTATCGAGCCATTATGATCAAGTCCAAAAATATTGCGGTGCGAAATGCTAGCGCCAACACGATAGTCACCCGACGATTTAGTTCCAGTGTTATTCAACCAACTAGTCAGCACTAGAGGCTTTTGATCCTTAACAACAATATTCGCTGAAATTTCATTTACTCCATCACCAGGTGCTAAGGTAACTCGTACTCGCTTACCTGAGTTTTGGTTTGCAACACGCAAGGCGCGGGCAATACTCTTGGTGCTCGGTGATTTGCCTTTTTGCAATACTGGCAAGCTGGATTGAATATTTCGTTCGCTGTAGTAGCTATTACCCTGAATATTGATACTGCCAATCTTGTATCGAGTCATTAACAGGTCTACGACACCATCTGTGAGCTCTTGCGGCGGAAACGACACGCGGTAAAAGCTTAAACCTTTTAGCTCCAGACGCTTCTCGAGCGCGTTAGCAGCGCTTTCAATATCATCTATCCCGCGCTTAGCACCAACATACGGAGCCAAAATGGCTCTTGTTTCAGCTTCGCCTATCGGGTTTTCACCAATGATTTGGTAGCGGCTAACGTCAAACTCGATCCTCTCAGATAAAGTTTGAGTTAAGCGCTCAACTGCAGTGCCTGATTGCGCGGAGGCTAAAGGAGTCCCCCCAATGCCGATCAAAATCGACAAAATCGCTAGCCGAGTAGCATAGCCTTGTCGACTCTGTACCAAGCCGGTTAAGCCATCGCAACTGAAATAAGCAGACTTTCGCCGACTATCTAAAATTCTATTTGCCATTGTATTTTCTACCCGAGTACTTTGATTCTTTTTGAGCTCACCGCGAGCTAAAATAACCAGCTTAGTAACGACTAACAACCTGATAACTGCGCGCTATGAAGAAATGAATGAACCAATCCTTTTTTACACTAGCAACAACACCATTTGATTACTAGCACCAATTCTATGTTAAGCATGGCCAATTAGATATTCCTTATAACGCAACAACACTTAATCAACATTGAACCAGAGTCTCTACACTTGATTCCTTTGCACCCTACTATCGACGGCAGAGTGGACCTCAGAAACAAAATACTCAATAGTCCTTAAAGACTAATTTGGCTAAAGTTAGACGAGGCTGTATGGCGTTAGCCGCCGAATAGATCACCAGTCACATCACCTACTGAGCCATTCAGTATTTGTCAATTTGGCGGCATTTTTTTCGAGCCATAACATTGTCTCAATATAAGCCGCGAAGCGACGAAGGTACATCGGTGACAGTTTGCGCATCTGTGTTAACGACTTAATAGCCAGCATTTGTGGATTTAGTGGCCCCGGATTTTCAGGGCCTTCAGTGATCGCCCGCGCAATAAGTTTATCAATATCAACGTGCTTCATCGACTCGCGAAAATGCTTCATTGATTGCATTACCAACTGTTCACCAGAGCCATAGGCATTCGAAGACAGTATTTCACCCTCGGTTTGACGAGCGTTTTGCTCTTGCTGATAAAGCTCTCTATCAAATGACGCTGACTGTTGCTCGCTATCGCCGTCAGTTGCAGGGTTAACACTTATGGTCAGCTGACGAAGTAGTTCGATATTTTTATCCGCCGCTTGTCGCTTGATCAAACGCAACAGCAGTTGTTCAACTTTTTTAAATTCACTTTGCTCAAATAAATCATTGGCCGCATCGGCTTGCTGAGGAAAGTCGTTGGCGATGATCTTAAGGGTCTTATTCGACTCACAACGGTAATCATTCACGTCTGCAAGATACTGTTCGGCGGTTGCTTGAATCTTTTCGATTAGCTCAACATTCAAGCGATTATGAGGTTTAGTTAGCTTTTGATACAAACTCTGAATATAGCCGAAACGCACGGGGGCTACATTCTCTAGACCATCCGATCTTAAACGCTCAATCAGCTCTTCGAGCGTCGACAATTTGCTGTTCAAAACACTAGCGTCAGAAAGTTGCTTAGAAATGCTCATACAAACATTCAGGAGGGTAACTTAGGTAGGCTAGTGGGCGAATTTTTAGGTACGGGTGCCATTTCAACACGTCGGTTTCGAGAGCGACCAGCTTCTTCGTCATTGCTGGCAACCGGATTTTGCGCGCCGAACGCAGCAGCAAAAACCATTGGTGCTGGCATACCCTCTTCTATTAATACGCGAGTAACGGTGAGTGCACGTTGCGCCGAGAGTTCCCAGTTATCAGCAAAGTTACGATTATCGACACGGATAGGCCGATTGTCGGTGAAGCCGCTGATCATCAACATTTGATCGCGCTCATCTAGAAATAGCTGCAAAGGTGCAACAAGACTTCGCAATAAAACACGGCCTTCACTCTGAAGTTGGTCTGAATTAACCGCAAACAATACGCTGCCGCTGATAGCAATGCGCCCATTCTCTAGGGTTACACGGCCATTCTGCAACGGCCCGACTAAGGCCTGCTCTAACGCCATCCGGCGTTGTTCTTCGACCTGACGTTTAGCCGTTTCAATTGTCAACGACTGTGCTAACTCCAATTGAAAACCGAGCGCCCAAATCAGTAATAATACAAATACGCCAACCAAGCCAGACATCAAATCGCCGAAGATTGCCCAAATCGGTGGTGCATGAGAGGCATCATCGTCTAACTCATTCACGAGCTCACCACCTTAGTGATCACAGCTTGTGCGGGCTGATGGGCATTTATGGAATCGATAATCTCTTTGTGTGACAACAGATTATGGTCGATAATCTCGCGTGCTTGAGCCACGTAATAAGCCAATTGCTCATCACTTCGATTGCTCGATTGTTGCAGTGATGCTTGAATACTATTGAGGCTCTCAATCAGCTGGCCATTGGAGTCACTAAACAACATTACCGCGCCATTAAAAGCATCGCCTAAACTAGCTATTTCCGAACTACTAGTGGAAAAATGTTCGACCATACTCGCCATTTTTTCAGACTCACCAAGCAACCTTTCAGCAAACTGCTGCTCGACATTACTCAGACTCTTAGTCGACCCCTCTATTAATGAATTAATTGCATTTTGCTGACTCACGGTAGTTTGCTCTAGTGTCGTCGCCAGCGCGTTCAATTGAGCCATCAAACTGGTACGCTCTGTCAATAGGTCGTTATCGCGTTCCAAGTTCTTGCTCATCTCACCCCGCAGCGTCTGAATAACGTCGGCCGCCGCCTTAGGCGTTTGTGACGCCGATTCAATCAAACGCGACATCGGCTCTACAAGCGCCACACCTAAGGTTTTTAGATGCGTAGTCACTACGGCCTGCAACTCACTCAGCTGTTCAACCGCAGCAACACCACGATCTCGTTCTTGTTCTTTTAGGCTACTAAGCTCGTAACTAATGGTATTACTAAACAGTTTTGCTTGCTGTTGCTGCTGATCAGCCCACAACTCAGTGGTCGCGGTAAAACCTTGCAACAATAGTTCGCCTTTAGCTTCCAACCTATCATTGCCACTTGATGCCGCACTCTTAACCCCAGCAAGTAAATCGCTGGCTAAACTGGCCTGTTGAGCCAGGCTCGCCTCTACCGCCTCACTGATTCGCATATTACTCTGTTGGGACGCTTGGCTAGAGACCAAAAGTTGCTCTTCACTCAAACTTATCAGCTGTTTTTGAGTTTCTAGCGCGCTTGCGCCAAGCTGCGCTAAGGTCTGTTCAGCCATCGGCTGTATACTCTCGCTAATAAGGCTGACACTTTTAAGCAAGGTGCTTTTTAGCGAATGATCGACAGACTCGTTCAACTGTTGATATAAGCCAGTAATGGTGCGTTGAAACTGCTCTTGGTTAGCCAGCATCTGAGCCGTCAGGCTTGCACTTGATAACTCGAGGCTACTCGCTAAGTGTCCTAGCTGCGCTGCAACCGCAGGCATCCCTAATGCTTGATCTTGCATTGCCTTAAACGCAAGTTGTTGCTGATGTTTTGCCGAAAATGCGCGCAGCGTAGTACCAACGTGGGTATCTAGCAGGTAGCTTGATTGCAGGCGCTCACGCCGGCTTATAGTTGATAACAAGCCCAACATTGCCGACGCCGCAACGCCTGCCACCGAGGTACCGAAAGCCAAGCCTAAGCCCTCAATAGGCGCCGCAAGACCCGCACGAATAGCCTCGAGCTCACTGCTACCTTCCAACGCCACAACGGCACCTTTTAGTGTGTCGACCATGCCAACGAAAGTGCCAAGTAGCCCCAGCATTACCAATAGCCCGACTAAATAAGGAGTGACTACTGGAGCTGGCAAGCCATTGCGCTCGCCTTCAATTCGCAAACGCGCCGCATTTTGCAGACTAGGGTCGAGGCTGAGCAACCATTTATAAAGATCGGTGAGCGGTTGAGTTAAACCTTTAAGCGCCACATTCAAGCTTACAGTTGCACGACGAAACTGCAGTAATTCGAGCGTGCCTAGCAGATAAACTGCGGCAATTAATATGGTTACACCAAGCCCGAGATTGTCAGCCCCCAGAAAAATTTGGCCGATCCAGAGAATCGCCAAAGCGCCTAGAATAAAGGCCCCGCTAAATAACATTTTTGTCATGCTGTTGTATTGCCCGTATGTTCGTAAAGTGCCTCTAACAAGCCAAGTGTAGGCTGAAGACGCACATCTAGTTCAGCTAGTAATAGCTCTTGCATGTCGCGATAAAAAAGCTCAAGCCAACCGCCGGGGCTAAGCCAATGTTGTAACTCGGTAAGTTGGTTATCCCCTTCTTTAATTCGATGCGCCGCCAACAACTGTTTAAAGCGTTGCTGTAATAGCTTTATCGTTATGTTGAATAATTTGGCAGTCTGCCCGCTTAAACTTTCACCAAGGATTCGATCAATCTCAGCCAGTTGATGTAGCTCAACTGAGAAACTGGAGACGGCGCCACGAACGCGCAAGCGCACACTGTTTGCCTCGCAGGCCATCTCTGCCTGATGCATATTATAGAAACGCTGATATGGCTCAAAGGTCTCAAGCGCTTCTGCTCGAGTTCCGATACTAACACTTGGCACTCGAATGCCAGTGCCTTCGTGCTCGGCGGCAAAGCTCTGCACAATCACGTTTATCATTTTCTCGCGACTCGCCAATACATCGAGTTTAACCACATCGGCGCTGCTAGCCGAATGCTGGCCGATAACTTTAGGCAGCTGTGCCAAAGAACGAGACAGCGTAATCGAATCCGATACGCTCAGCAGACGCCCTAAATGCTCGGCGAGATTGTATTCAGCCGAACTAATATTAATACCAGATAAGTCACTTAGTAGGCGCACTAAGCGCGAGCGTTCTGACAAGGTCGAGGAAGTAGTTTGAATCATAAAACAGTAAGCGGTCGATGCCGCGCTAGACTTAACCCTAGGTCGATCGGCGGATACAGGTTTGAAGATAAATAGCAGTCAAAGCGACTAGCACTAGATCTCTTTTAAATCTGGCCAAATGACGCAACCGATATTCGAAACGCAGTATACAAGATTTAACGATAAGAGTTTAATAGCTTGAGCGGCAATACTATTCAGTGCTTATCGGCTTTAATAACTCGGCAACGCCGCTCAGCATTGCTGCCAGGTCATTCGTAGCTCTGATATGGGACTTGAAATACACCAAGATTAACCCCACATTTTAAAAAATTGGTTAGTAACTTAATACTTATTAATAAGGCTTGTCGTCGCGTGGAATACTGATGATTATTAAGCTTTAAAACTAATTCCAATAATATTTTTTAAATTTGAATCTAAAATTGGGCTTATAGCATCTAACTTTATGGAAGCGGCCTTTTACTGGGTCGTGCGAAGTTTAATCAATTGGCATGCCTCTAGGCGACCAGCCAAACAAAGGAGAATTTTAACGTGCGTATCAATATTTCAATATTATTTTTTATTCTAACCGCTCTATTAGTATCGGCATCGGCCACCGCTTCGGCTAAACAAGCTAAAGACAAAAACGTCTATTTTCTTTACGGCGACGCTCTACCTGGCTCAAAATTCAAACAAAAATTATTTCAAGACGTTGTTCCTTTTGATAAGAACTATAGCGAACTATCATC
The DNA here is from genome assembly GCA_047625975.1 of Arenicella sp. Taxonomy (GTDB): domain Bacteria; phylum Pseudomonadota; class Gammaproteobacteria; order Arenicellales; family Arenicellaceae; genus Arenicella. The sequence continues at coordinate 13,679 of JBLHRL010000042.1, read as the reverse complement.
AACGCTAAAGGCTAGAGTGAAAGCCCCGTATGGAGGGCTAAAGGATTCCGAGCACCCGCCTTTTCCAACTGAAGGTAGTCAAGCAATTTATAACCCTTTGTTTAAGGCTAATCTAGAACTGCTAGACGAAGGTGACTTTCTTGCTATCGCTACTATTAGTGCCACTGGAGAGGTGAAGCAAGTGAGTATTTACAAGTCTCCTACGCCGAACGTTGCAACCATGATTAACTACATTATTAGCAACACTAAGTTCGACCCAGCCACTTGCGATGGATCTCCTTGCGAAATGGAATATCTATTTGAAAACAGATTAACCAATGAGCCGAACGTTGCCAGGTAATTAAGTTAGTTTTGTGCTGATTAGGTTTAACAAACCTAATCAGCACAAAAGTAGGCTAAAGCAAGAATGCGGATATCATTAGTTTGCGCCTATGGATGCTGGAAACCAGAGCCCTCATTAATTTCTTTAACGATCCCAGATCGACAGCATTAATGCCAAAACAATACGACTAGTGGTAAAGTATTGGCATTAACATTAGTGTCGAGATCTATGCCGTTAGATTTTAAAAATTTTGATAACTTGACCATCGCTTTTTTGCTGAAACCCAGACCTAAGCGAACATGGCTGTTCGCACTCATAATGTTAGCGCTGCTCAATAACACTTCAGTTGCTGAGCGAACATCTCCAAAACCAAGTTGGCTGGTAATAAAAAATAGCAAAATCGAAACGCCTAAAGCCGATGTCGTCGCGCTTGAAGGTGATAAGGCCGCTGCGTTAGAAGCCGATATAGCGATTGAGCTAAAAACTAACGCGACACGGATTAATAAGGTTAAGGTAACGCTTGTAAATACGCCGTCGATTTTACTAGAGCCTAACTTAGAGCCCAACTTAGCCGCCATTCTGTCTCTACGCCCAACCTTAAATTTACAATTTGAGCAAATACAATTACTGGCCGAAACCGCGGATTCCTTTGATCAACGGTTCGGCGAACTTTATACAGCCTACGCTCAGACCCTAATGAAAGTAGGGCGATTGAAGGACGCCAGAAAAATGTTTGCTAACGCCTTGCACAACGTCAAAGTCAATAATGGCGTAAATAGCATTCAGCAGAGGCCTGCACTGCGTGAACAGTTTGAAATGGAGCTTGCTATTGGTAACGTTATCAATGCTGAAACACATTTGAAAAGACTGCTATGGATTGAAAAAAAAAGCGCTGATGACGGCTACTCTTTTGATATGGTTATGGCGCTCGGCAACTATTACTTAAACCAATATTTAGTCAGCAAAAAGCCAACCGAAACAAGCTTGGTTGGCCTCAACAAGTCAATTCATTATTTTGGCTATGCCCTTCGCCGCTATAGCACCGCTTTGATTGCGCCGCAGCCACTGCCTTATGGTGATTTCGCCTATGCCCACTATCTAAAAAGGCTAGTCCGCATCGAGGTTGATTTCGAGTTGTACATAAAGGCAAGAGAACGAAGTGGGCGAAATTTGGATGCGGTCGACGCTCGTCGCCTTATAGTCAGTGGCTTTACGGAAAGTAACTATTACCTAAGGCAAGCTTATGCTGAGGCAAAGAAAAGCTCAGACGTTGGGGCCTCAGTTCGAGCATTGCTGAGTATCGCTGATTTATACCTGCTTTACGGTAATACCGCAGGCGCCAATACCTACTATCAACTTGCTAGAAAAAATACCGAATATCTAGCGCCGTCTCACTCCACTGTTGAAAATTTCGATACACCTTTAAAACTTCCCGCGTTTAAGCTGTCGATACAACGAGACCCTTCGGCTGTTAACCGCGCCTATCAAACAGTGCCGATGCTGCTGGACATTAATAACAGGGGTTTCGTGGGAAACGTTACCCGACAGTCTCAGGTTGATATACCGATGGCGATAAGAATTCGTGCAAAGAAGACCGCTCAACTGCTTAGGTTTCGCCCGATTATTGAAGACGGCAACCTCAAACCGATTAAAAACCATCCATACAACGTGCAAGTGCCTGTGAGAGTGTTAAATCGATTTGCAACGATACCGCCAGACATGTAGCCATGGCCTAGCCCTAGAATATCTATTAGTCGCCATCACGCAACGTCCTATAAACCTGTTAGGATTAAATTACCTTAGATCGCTTTTTTGGCCAAGATGACTTATGGCACACAGTAACTCCCAATTAGAATCATTAATTAACTCTAAGATCGTTGAGCAAGGCCTGCCCAACGATTTTTGTAAAACAATAACCAACTACTATATGCCACTGGCTGGTGAGATTGCCTTAGCCGCCGATCAATCATCTGCAAATGTACAGACTCCCTTATTAGTCGGCGTCTTTGGCTCACAGGGAAGCGGCAAGTCAACCTTTGCTGATTTTCTAAGGCTTATTTTAGAACAGGAGTTCAATACCTCTACGGTAGTAATGTCACTGGATGACTTCTACCATACTCGCCAGCAGCGCCAGTATTTGTCGGCTCAAATACACCCGCTATTAGTCACCCGAGGCGTGCCTGGCACTCACGACATTCAGTTATTGCAAGATACGCTCGAACAACTTAGGAGACTCGACAGCTCCGAGCTAGTGAAATTGCCGGTAAGAGTGCCTATCTTTAACAAGGCTAATGATGATCGTGCGCCGCTGGAACAATGGCAAACTATTAGCTCGAAGCCCAAAGTCGTCATACTCGAAGGCTGGTGTGTCGGTATTAAGCCGCAAAGCGATGCGCAACTAACATTAGCGATCAATAACCTAGAGCGCACCATGGATAGCGATGGCGGTTGGAGAAAGTTTGTTAACCAACAGCTAAAGCAGGACTACGCGACGGTATTTAGTCAGTTCGATAAACTGATCGCCCTCGTAGTACCCAGTTTTGACTGCGTATATGAATGGCGGTCACTACAAGAGGCTAAGCTAATAGAAACGCTTGAGCGGGCTAAAAAATCGACTCAAGCGACCATGTCAGATGAGCAAATGACGCTCTTTATTGCACACTATCAACGCCTAACTGAACACGCCTTAGCCACCTTACCGGGCTATGCCGACTGGTGCTTACATATTGATAAGTCTCACCAGATCACTGGCCTAACAGCAATATCAAATGCCACCTCAAAACCAAGCTAGTGAGCGTGCAATTAATTATATCGACTGACCTAGACGGCACCCTAATAGACCACCACAACTATTCGTTTGATGCGGCTCTACCGGCACTCGTAAAGTGTCGGCAAGCGGGCGTACCGGTACTGTTTAATACCAGTAAAAATGCCTCAGAAGCCGCCGCCCTACAACATAAAATTGGTCTGCATGGCCCGATGATAGTGGAGAATGGTTCGGCCCTAATTTTCGAAAACGGTCGTATTGTGTTTGGCGTTAACCGTGGTCAAATTCTAGAGTTTATAGAACATTTCAGATCTGAACATGGCCAACTTCTTGAAGGCTTCAATGACTGGTCCGAGACGCAGCTTATCGAACACACGCAACTTGATCAGAGCTCGGCTGAGCTGGCCTTAAAAAAAGAGTATTCCGAACCGTTTTTGTGGCACGGCAATCAAGAGCAATTAAAACTATTAGAGAACGCTGCAAACCAGCAATCGCTATCACTCAGTAAAGGCGGTCGCTTTTATCATTTGCAAGGTAAGTGCGATAAAGCGACGCCATTGAACTACCTCAGATCACGCCCAGAAAAGCTTTTCTCTGGTGACCGAGCGCTAAAGTTGGTATGTTTAGGAGATAACCACAACGACGTGGCTATGCTCGAATGTGCGGATATTGCGGTGTGTATAAAGTCGACAACGACTAAGTACCCACAGTTTGATACCTCAAACAACCAACATACGATGTATACCGAGCAATACGGCCCTCAGGGCTGGAACACTGCGGTAGAAGACTTACTGTCACGCTACGCTATCTAATAGCCTTGCCCGCACACGACGAGCCTCATCAATTACGTTAGCGAACGCCCCTAATCGAGCTTGCTCGATGCTGGGCTAGTTCAGCAACTCTGCAATCAATCTTCAGTAAAAAGATAGCAGAGCAAACAGTTGATCCAAATTAAACTCCAAGATTGAAAATTTAAACTCAGGCGACTACCCATGGCAGACTTTTATCAAAACGGTATCATTACAACGCTGCATAATTTGCATCAGAGATCTGAGCAAGATTTAGAAGACGAGTTGCGCTCTTTTTCTAAAAAGAGGCGAATGGCCTTAGTACTGCCATCACTGTATTCAGAGCTCGAAGGTGAGGCCTTACCGAATATTGTTAACGAACTTAGCAAAGTCGACTACCTTGATGACATTATTATCGGCTTAGACCGAGCGAGTGAATCAGAATACCGCAAGGCACTCGAATTTTTTAAACCACTAAACCAGAGTTTCAAAGTGCTTTGGAACGAAGGCCCCCGTCTTAAGGCGGTTGACGCATTATTAAAGAAAGAGAACTTAGCACCACTCGAATTAGGCAAGGGGCGCAACGTTTGGTATTGCTTTGGCTATGTGTTGGCGGCTGGGCGCGCAAGTTCGGTAGCCTTACACGACTGCGATATTTTAACCTACCAAAAGAGTTTGTTAGCACGACTGATTTACCCAGTCGCAAACCCAGGGTTTAACTATAAATTTTGCAAAGGCTATTATGCGCGTGTGGCCGACGGTGAGATTCATGGTCGCGTATCACGGCTGCTGGTGACACCTCTAGTTCGGGCCCTAAAAAAAGTATATGGACAAAACGACTACCTTGATTATATCGACAGTTTTCGTTACCCCTTGGCAGGCGAGTTTTCGTTCGCGGCCGACGTGATTAACGATATAAGAATTCCAAGTGACTGGGGCTTAGAAATCGGCGTGTTGTCAGAGCTCAACCGAAACTATGCCAACAACCGTATTTGCCAGGCTGACATCGCCGACGCTTACGACCACAAACACCAAGATCTATCCGCCGAAGACAGTACCAATGGGCTATCAAAAATGTCGATTGATATTTGCAAAGCATTGTATCGAAAATTAGCCACCAACGGCGTGGTATTTAACGCTGAGACGTTCCGCGCGATTAAGGCCACCTACTTTCGTATCGCACTAGATTTTGTCGAAACCTATTACAACGACGCACGTATGAATGGTCTAAAACTAGATATTCATAAAGAGGAAAAAGCGATCGAAATGTTTGCCATGAATGTGTTGCAAGCCGGCAATGATTTTCTCGAGAACCCGATGGAAACACCGTTTATTCCGAGTTGGAACCGGGTAGTCAGCGCAATTCCTGATGTGCAACAACAACTACTTGAAGCGGTCGAGTTAGACATGCAAGAATTCAGCTGAGGCACGACCATGCAAAGATTGGATAAAATAGTAGACCACCTATCTCGAATCTACCCAGACCACGACCAACAAAGTTTAGCGGACAACATTTTAAAGCGCATGAATGTTGCCCAAGGCAACTGCACTGCTGAGTCATTCGAGAACAAATGGTCACAGTCAGATGTATGGCTTATTAGCTATGCAGACAGTGTGATTGAAGACCAACAAGTGCCGCTTCACACGCTTAAAAAATTTATCGATCAATGGCTAAAAGACGGCGTTAGCGGAGTGCACATTCTACCGTTTTTCCCCTACAGCTCTGACGATGGTTTTTCAGTGATTAACTACGCCGAAGTAAACCAGAGCGTTGGTAATTGGGCTGATATTCAGGCCATCGCCAACGATTATGACCTTATGGCTGACTTAGTGATTAACCATTGCTCGGCACGCAGTGTATGGTTTGAAAATTACAAACAAGGCAAGCATCCAGGTGCCGATTACTTTGTCGAAGCATCGCCTAATGACGACCTCTCACTGGTGGTTCGACCAAGAACCTCGCCGCTACTAAAAGAAACCCAAACCTTAGCAGGCGAAAAATTCATTTGGTGTACCTTTAGCCACGATCAGGTCGACCTAAACTTTGCTAACCCTGAAGTCTTACTTGAGATGGTCGGTATTATCCGTCGGTACCTTGAGCAAGGCGTTAGAATTTTCCGTTTAGACGCTATCGCCTTTTTATGGAAAGAGATAGGCACTAACTGTGTTCACTTACCACAGACGCATGAGGTAACTCGTTTGCTGCGGACATTGATCGAGGAACATTCGCCGCGGGCCATTATCGTCACCGAAACCAATGTGCCAAACCTCGAAAACCTATCTTATTTTGGTAATGGTAACGAAGCTCACGCGGTGTACAATTTTTCATTACCGCCACTGGTTCTTCACGCCTTGGTCGCCGGCACTAGCAACTATCTAAAGCAATGGCAGATGAGTATGCCACCGGCACAGGCGGGTAATTTTTACTTTAACTTTCTGGCCTCGCACGACGGCATTGGTTTGCGGCCGGCCGAAGGTCTACTTAGCGAGCAAGAGATTTCCAGTTTGGTCGCGACCATGGAAAGCCACGGCGCAAAAATATCATGGCGCAGCGACGAATCAGGTGACCCACGACCCTATGAAATTAACATCGCGTTATTCGATGCGCTACAGGGCACTAGCAACGGCCCAGACCAGTTACAACTAGAACGCTTTCTGTGTGCCCACGCCATTATGTTTGCGCTCGAAGGCGTCCCAGGCATCTACATTCATAGTTTACTCGGCACCAATAATGACTATCAGCGGTTTGCACTATCGAACCAAAACCGCTGCATCAACCGCCATCGATGGGACTGGGATAAATTACAACAGCAGCTAGCTGACAACACCAGCCACCACTCTCAAGTTTACCAAAAAATGATGAGCTACTTGACTCTACGGCGTGCCCAACCCGCGTTTCACCCCAACGCGGCACAATACACATTACACCTCGGCGATCAAATCTTTGCATTTTGGAGGCAAAGCTTAAAACGTGATCAGTCGATCTTTTGTTTACACAATGTCACCGATCAAATTGTTGAGGTACCCCTTAACTCAGTAAACTTAATCGGCACACAGGGCTGGCTCGATTTAATCAGCGGTGAGCCTATTAATGATCAAAATCTAAACCTAATACTGAACCCATATCAAGCTGTTTGGCTGAGTAATAAATTATTCATTGAGGAGGTTAAGTAACAACTCTTTTAAACTCGACTCAGTTGTCAAACGCGTGGCTAATCAGTTTTAGATAGATCGGTTAACTAAGAAAGTGCCGCTTAGCTAAGCGGCACTTTCTTGTTACAAAAGCGGTCCTCAGCTCGGCGCTTGAGGTTCTTCATCGGGTAAAAACACTGTGAACCCGCACAATGCAGCCACCGTAATAATACCGACTAGCAAGCCTAACCAAGGTTCGAACACACTGAACGCCATTGCGGTAATCACCATTGCGCCGCGCTCGGTAGCATCTTCAACCAGCGATAAAGCCAGCGTAGCGCACGCAAACGCCGTCAATATCAGAGTAACCGCCAAAGCCAACGGCAATAGAGGCTCGAGTAAGGTTACCAATGGCAAACAGATAAATAAGATTGGCAAACCAAAGGCATAAAAACTACCAATACTGTCAAAAATAGAATCTACTTTTGCTCTACCCTCAGACCATCCTTTGAGTAACACAACTTGAATGCCGGTCCACAACACACCTTGAGTGGCGAAAAATGGGGCAAAAATACCCATTATCACATTACGTATTCCAGTTGCCATATGCGCTCGGCTACTATTAAGTTCGAGCTTTTCATCGCTTCTTGATTTTTGTGCTTGCTCAATCATTTCATTACCAGTGATAACATCACCGAAAAATAAAATGTAGGTTATTAACGCAAGCGGGAAAGACGACATGAACGTACCCACCGAAGGCCAGCCAATCGCGAACGGCGATGCTTTACCCCACAAAGACCCAGACGCGCCAACGACATCTAATAATTCCCAACGAATATTGTACTCAAGTTCGCCGGTTAATAAACCGACGACACCGGCAACAATAAAACCAGGAAGTAAGCCAAAACCGAGTACTTTGGCGAGCCCTTTATTATTCGCGGCTAGCGCTTGTAGAGGCTTTGAAAAAGCAAATACCAAACAAACGAATACACCTAAAGTGCCTGCAATCGGGGCCGATTGAAAAACGTTCGCCGCGTCTCCGTCTTTAGTGACTCGCAAAAATGCGGCAATCGCCGCGCCGAGAATAATGCCGCCTTTAAGGACGTTGGGTACCACCTTAATCAATTTTGCTCCAAGCCCTGTAACGCCCAAAAAAATTAAAATAAAGGCAAAATTTAAAGACAATGCGGTCATCACTTGGAACTGCGCTACATGATTACCTAGATAAGCAGGTGCGGTGATAAACGCCACCACAAATGGAATAGCAGGGGTAAGCCAGCCAGGCGCATAGGGGTCACCAAAAAACATCCATGAGAAAGAAATAAGCATGCTGTGAAACATTGCCATGACCACTGCTTCTTCGAAACTCAAGCCAAGCAATGCAATAAAGTAAGGCACTAAGGCCAAGCCTGTCGCTCCGGCAACCGCAAACCCTTGCAACATATCAGGCAGTGAAAAGCGTAAATGAATTAGCGGGATACGCATGGTAAATGGCCCCCATTTCACGCCTGGCTGCACTTCTCCTTCGGACCTTTTTGAAAGCATATTATTTTCTCATTATGAACTGCATTAAATGATGGCAAGGTTTTAACTCTAACAAGCCACGCGATATTCTCGGCTAAACTTTAACACACGTAAATGAACCGCTCACACGTGGTGTTAGACTACTAACGAGGCGACCTCATTGACGACAATAGATAGCCGTTCAAAGAGATTCAATACGATCGAACAAGCGCAAATAAGATAATAAAATATGGCTGACAAAATCATAATCATTGGTGTCGGCGTGATCGGCGCGGCAACGGCATTAGCCTTAAGTCAAGACGGCCATACGGTCACCTTGATTGATCGGTATAAGCCTTGCGCTGGTGCATCGTTTGGCAATGTTGGCGCCATCGTAAACGGGTCTTGTGAGACGACCGCCATGCCCCGGAATTTTGTTTGATGCGCTGCGAATGATGACTCAATCAGACTCCCCTATTTCGATACACCCAGCCTATTTACCGAGAGTATTACCTTGGTTGCTACGCAACGTCTTACAAAGTCGACGATCGGTCGTGAATTGTAATGCCGAGCATTTGCATGCTCTTTCTCAGCATGAAGTAGCAAGCTGGCAACAGTTGATCAGCAAAAGCAATCTGGCTTCTCTGTTTAGAACAACAGGCTGGCTTAAGGTTTATGAATCCGAAAAGAGCTTTGCCAGTAGCCTAACGTCTCAACAATTACTAGACCAACGCGGCACGCCCTACGATTTGCTTAATGCCGCTGAGATTGGCGATTTAGAGCCTAACTTAGACCCCATTTTTAAACACGGGCTTTATCAGCAAGACTGCATGAGTGTCAGCAAACTAGAGCGTTTAGTGAAAGGGTTCGGCCGACACATGCTTGATAGTGGCGGCGCCTCTAGGCCGTTCGCTGTTGATCAGATCGTCGTAACTGATGATGGTATAAACCTGAAAGGTCTAGGTGGTAATTTAAGCGCGGACAAAATCGTTATTGCTGCAGGTGTTTGGTCGCGTTCGCTGGCAAGTCAGTTAGATGACAACATTCCTCTCGATACTGAACTTGGTTATCACCTTATGATGCCTCGTGGTAATCAGAATTTACTCAGTCGCCCCGTACTCAATGAAGACAGTTCATTTGTATTGTGCCGGATCAAAACAGGCTTAAGAATGACGGCTCAGGTAAAATTGGCCGGTTTAGACATTGCCCCAAACTTCAACAAAATTCGAAGCCTAGTGCCTGCCGCTAAACGGATGCTGCCTAAACTTGATACCCAGAAACAGTCCGAATGGATGGGCTTTCGGCCCTCACTGCCAGACTCGCTTCCAGCGCTTGGTTTTTCAAGTAAAACAGATAACGTTCTGTACGCATTTGGACACCAGCATCTTGGCATGACATTGGCCGCAATCACCTCCCAAGTGATCGCCGTTCTTGTGGCTAACCGGAAGCACCGGTCAACATGGCCGCGTATCGCCCGACTAGATTTAAGTCACTCTGAACGATTATAAATTCCTTATAATCGCCCTTAAGACCCACGCACTATCTGCCGGTACAAAATGTGTTTAGCATTTCATTACTTCGGTCTTGCTCTTGATGGACCCAAGCTTTCTCATTGATACAAAAATCATTTTAGGGTTTTTACTTAATAGCTTTCTATTGAATATCTATCAGCTCCTAAAATTATTTTTATTCGACCTGAGTCAGGTGTTTTATTAAGATGTAGAGTATCCGCTATACTTATTCCTCAAAGCCTTCAACTAAGCTTCAAATCACGCTCTGACACCTTGGCTGATTCTGCGGTCCGAGCTAAATTGGGTAACGAGAATTACGATACGATATTTTAAATACTTTCTATCTCTTAACTTATTAATTACCGGGCCCAACACATCCTCAAATCGGCTAAGTGCTCGCGGGCAGAGGAGCCGCTGGGATGACTCATGTTGGCGTGATCCATGAACTAGAGCGCTTAGGTATTAGCCTAGGCTGTGTCGTCGGCAGCAGCATGGCCGCAAATATTGCGGGCCTTTACCCCTCTGTTTATTCAGCGCACGAACTCGAAGAAATAGCCCTGGCAATCGACTGTTCTTCGACGGCGCTAAGAAGGTACTTGAAGTGGTCATTTTAACCAGTGACCTTAAATTCTGCGACCATCTCTACTGTCGGTTTGTTCTAGCCTGATGCCAGAATGAGCCTAACTTAAGGCCCTTCAACGAAAGCGGGTTCCACAAAGCAGTCTCGTAAATTGCTTACCAATGCTCGATCAGAATCGCTCGTAATAGGTTTCAATCTTTCAGGTGAGTCATCCGGAAATGACAGCCATTCTCCAACCCTGTCTTTTCCTCTGTGCGAACTTTTTTTGACTTTCCAATATTTGACCTTTTTACCCGCAACCTCTCCAACTAAAACCCGGCTCCCAAATTTCTCTACTGGGACGGCACAACGCTCGGTTGGTAGCTGAAGAGGAACACCAGCCCAATTCAAGGGGATAGGTGCTCCAATTATTTCAAGAAATGTTGGTGCTATATCTACAGTGCTGTAGACGGAACGTGCGGACGATTTTTTGAATTGGCGGTCATAGACAAGAAGTGGAACCGACGTCAGTTCCTTCCAAAGAGGGCCTCCGTGATCCAGCCTTCCGTGTTCACCCAAAGATTCACCGTGATCTGAAGTGATAATGACTACCGCTCGCTCCAATAGGCCTTCTTTTTCGAGCCAAGAAAAGATATCGCGAATTGTGTCATCGGACTGCCGAATGCCATCGTGATAACGCTGGACAAACTCGCCCACTGTCCTGTTGCGAATGATTGTTTGATCGCGCACAGATGGATCAGCCACTTGAACCTGCCCGTCTGTAAATCGAAGGCCTATTCCATGCACACCCATCAAATGAAACCATAAAAACGATCGATCCTCATCCTCTAGCTGTGTTGCGTTGAGCCATCGCAGCAAATTCCGATCATCATTCGGGTTCTCTGTGCCGGGAGATGAACCGTCTTTGTATGAATGAACATTCGTACCATATTGTAGGTCTAGATGATGATAGCCCGAATGAATACCACTTAAATAGAAGTAGCTTTTGTATCCATTGTCGCTGAGAGCATCGGCAAGATTGTCAGGAGTTCGATCCATTTGCGACCAGTAACGTGACGCTAGCATGCCAATAAGCCCGCAATAACTGTTGCTACAAACGGTTTTGGCATTATCAAAACGATGTAGATCGCCTTGATCGAACAAAGTGTTTAGAAATGGCGTGTTCGGCGTGGAATTGCCATAAATTTGCATCGCATCGCTTCTTAGAGCATCTACGGAAATTAGAATAAGCGGGCGAGCGATGACTTGTTTCGAGTGTTCGTTGGCATAAACAGCTTCCAACGGCGGTTTCTCGAACGACAAAAGACCCCTTGGTGCCAGAAATACTGGTCGTTCCTTTGCATTAAAAAAACTGTGGATGATTTCCTTTTGCGCTTGCTTGGACTCCACAAGACTGAAGGTGGATAGAATGAGGAGAAGGAAAGTGACCAAGAACCAAGGATGTCGTTTTTCATCCTCCGCGCCCCTGAAAAGCCAAAAGCACAGCGCGATACAAGACAATAACAGCATAGCAGCGAATATTGAGACTACGGGAACGGACAGTCCTGATGCGCGCCCCAATGGATCAGCTTGAAAGAAGTGGCTGGATACCAAATCAAAATTCAATGGTGCGTTCATAAAATAAAAACTTATCCAGTTCGCAAGATAGAAGGCGATTAGTAAGAACTTAACAAGGCCGGTTGTTAGGGCAATTGCAGAATTGCTTATCTTCGTTAACTTACTGACAAGCCGGAATAGCAAATAAAGCACAACAACCAATACTGGAAGCATCATCACATGCAACATTATTCCGAGCCGACTAATATGATTGTAATTGAGCCAAATGATGCTAAGTATGCTACCCGCCTGACCGCAAAGCAGCAGGCCATAGACTTGCCAAGCTCGAGGTAGGCCAAAATTTTCGATCCGCTCAAAAGGAAGAGTCAAAATTCGGTTCACCGTAATTTCCATTTACCACTTTGTTGTAGGGCTTGCTGTAAAGGCATTCGCACAGGTCTCTTATTATAGTCTCAAGCTAATGTTGTTTAAACCTTATTGTCTAACAAACTGGGCGCTATGGATAACCCCTAGAATTGCCGATTCTGTGTGCCTGAATTGGAGGGCAAATTTCAACTTCAATTTTTTTTGCATTCTATTGACGCCGACGGGCCTTTTGCAAAAGAGCATAAACTAGATAAGCGCCCTGCCTTAGGCATTAAACGCACTGTAGAAGAGTAACTGTAGATCAACAATGCGAAGCCGATTTCAGACATGCGTGGCAAGAGCCCAGCCTTAGGAATACACTGGCTTGGGCGCTCGGGCTAAAGCCGATTATTGCCCATGAACTCTGGCAAGACAATTACCGGCATATGGCACAGAATATGTCGCAGCCCTACCCTGTTGATAGCGTTTCAGGCTGTTGTATTATGATATCCAACCCAGCTTGGCAAGCGCTTGAGGGTTTTGACTCAGATTTCTTTTTATACTCTGAAGAAATTGATCTATGTCGCCTTGCGAGACGCATGGATTTTCAACCGACCGTTGTACCTTTATGCAAACTAAATCATGCATCGCACTCAGAGCAAGAATCCACGTCTCGACTGCTAACTATTTATTCCTCCAAACTTATTTATGCGAGTAAACATCATGGGCCACTCTATAATTTTTGCTATCGATTAATTGCAGTGCTTGGTTCACTCGTTCGAATCTTCAAGTCTGTTATTTTTGGGCGTATCAAGACTGCCCGCGCATGGGCCTCAATCGCATTGTGTTCGCTCACCCAGATAAAGCCACTCCATTGGCTGCATAAAAAAAATTACAACGACCTTTATCTTCGCCGATTTTAAAAAAGCGTATATATAAATGGGGCAACGGCGGAGCCCTGAGCAAATACCAATAAGGTTCCCAATAATACCATTACAACAATGATCGGCAATAACCAAAATTTCTTTCGAACTTTCATGAAGGCAAACAAATCTAAAAATAATTCAAGCATATTAAAATGGGTTCTCTAGAGACGATTTGTCAAGTGGCGTGCTGCGAAGCACTCTATAACTGTTTAGACCAGTGGGCTTATTACGCTTTAACGGATCATAGC
>JBLHRL010000041.1:0-25083 GCA_047625975.1 Arenicella sp. | reverse complement strand
CCGATGTCGATGACTCGAAGATTTTAAAAAATGGCTTTTTAGCGATACAAAAACTGGTCGCGGATGGTTCCTTACTTGCTTATCACGATCGCTCTGATGGCGGCTTAATTTCGGCGGTTCTAGAGATGGCATTCGCTAGTCGTTGCGGGCTAGAACTTGATATTGATACCGATTTTGACGCTCTTTCTGTATTGTTTAACGAAGAGCTTGGAGTGTTGTTTCAAGTTGCTGACGACCATCTTTCTACTATTGAAGCGGTGTGTCGAAGTTTCGGTTTGTCCGAGTACCTTAGCGTTATTGGTAAGCCTGTTAGCGGTGAGCGAGTCAGCGTCTCGGTGAATCGGCAAGAAGTGCTGGATGCTTCTCGCGTGGCGTTACATCGCAGTTGGTCTGAAACCAGTTATCAAATGCAAAGTCTGCGTGACAACCCAGCATGCTCCCAACAAGAATATGACCGCCTATTAGACACGGCTGACACCGGCCTGAGTTCTGACCTTAGTTTTGATCCAAAGCAAGACGTTGCCGCTAAGTATGTCGGTGGTACTTATTTAAAAGGCGTTAAGCCTAAAGTGGCTATTCTGCGAGAGCAGGGTGTTAATGGTCATATTGAAATGGGTGCTGCGTTTACACAGTCGGGCTTTTCAGCGATTGATGTAACGATGACAGACATTAAACAACAACGTGTAGATTTAGCTGATTTTAATGGCTTGGTGGCCTGTGGCGGCTTCTCCTATGGTGACGTGCTAGGGGCAGGGGAAGGTTGGGCTAAGTCTATCTTGTTTAACAACCAGGTTAGAGACTCATTTGAAGCTTATTTTCAACGACAGGATGCATTTTCATTGGGTATTTGTAATGGCTGCCAAATGATGTCGAATCTTAAAGAAATTATTCCTGGCGCCGATGCATGGCCTCACTTTGTACGCAACGCTTCCGAGCAGTTCGAGGCGCGCGTGGTGCAAGCTGAAATAGCCAAAAGCAGTAACTCGCTATTTTTAGCAGGCATGCAAGGTTCAAAGCTACCGGTTGTTGTAGCACACGGTGAAGGTCGCGCCGAATTCAGTGCGAAACCATCGGTAAGTAAATCAAGGTCCAGTAATTTGGCGCTTAGCTATATTGATTACCGAGGTAAGCCAACCGAAGCCTATCCAGCAAACCCCAATGGTTCGCCTGATGGCATCGCCGGTTTAACCAATGACGATGGGCGCGTTACCATAATGATGCCACACCCTGAGCGTATTTTTAGAAGCTCAACAAACTCATGGCAAGATCAGTCTTGGGGCGAATATAGCCCCTGGATGCGCATGTTTCGTAACGCTAGGGTTTGGGTTAATTAAGACTTACACTGGCGCTATTGTGTATCGACAGCTAAGGTAATGATCGGCTGACAAGTTGTGTAACGAAGGGTATCAAGACGTCAAGCATATTTATGATCTGCGGTTGTCCTTGATCATTGGTATCCAAGCCGTGGCCAACCAATACATGCTATGAGGGGGAAGCAGAGATAGTTACCGGTAACATGTCACTCTGGCAGCGGTAAAATTTTTGGCTGTATCGAGCACTTTTTCTACGTCGATAACTTAGTTGCCTGGCGAATAGACAATTAGCTGCGGTGTGGTGATCTTGGATTTATCGAGTTCCTCAATGTGGTGTAAAAGTTCTAACATGGGTGCCAATACTTCTGCTCAGTCCAGTACAGTACCTTGAGAGGCTAAAGACTCGATAATTTCCACTAAGCCGTTTTGCAGGCCACAACCGCATCGAATTTTTAAGTGACCAAGCGGCGTTACTTTTAACTGCAAAATTAGGTGAAATTAATAAGTTGTTAACCTACCGCCGGTAGATGTTGCCAATCAACAGTACACGCTGAACGACGAGTGCGCCGATGTTATAGGCTTCGTGATCATCTCTATTGGTTGCTTCAACCATCGCGTCATCGCTACCCCCGTGGCCAGTTAAGCGGCTATACAACACATTGGCTTTTAGTTTTTAGCAAGCGGCTCTGTCATAGGGTTCAGCTCTTTGTGGGTTGCTGAAAAACATGACGGTAAACGATTGAAATTACCGTGGATTGGCCTGGTTCAGAAAACCTTGTGATCATTTTTTGCGTAAGATTAACAGTAACCAATATAGATTTTCAATCGCCTCATCACCACCGATCCCTGATTCGACAAAAACAGGGTCTACAAAATATTAAAGAAGTAGGTTCTGCATAACACCTTGATAAACCTTTGATAATTTTTCAGGCGTCTCTAAATCAACACACTCATTGACCTTATGAATAGTGGCATTAATTGGCCCTAGCTCAACAACTTGCGCGCCGGTTGGTGCAATAAATCGACCGTCTGAAGTACCGCCAGTGGTCGATAGCTCAGAGGTGATCCCAAGGTTATCTGCGATTGACTTCTGGCAGGCTACGACCAACTCTCCTTTTTCGGTTAAAAAAGGTAAGCCAAATACGGTCCACTTAGCTGAATATTTAACTCCGATCTCTTCAAGCTTCTGGGTAACGATAGCTTCAATCCCCTCGGCCGTGATCTCTGTTGAGTAACGAAGGTTAAAGGTGATTTCTACTGTCTCTGGAATCACATTAGTTGCCCCAGTGCCACCAGCGATATTGGATATTTGAAAGCTAGTTGGCGGGAAATAGTCGTTTCCCTGATCCCAAACAATAGTGTTTAGAGTATTAATAACATCGCCACAATGGTGAATGGGGTTATCAGCAAGATGCGGGTAGGCAACATGGCCTTGGACACCAATAATGGTTAATTTACAACCGACAGAGCCGCGACGTCCATTCTTAATGATATCGCCTAGAGTATTGGTTGAGCTTGGCTCACCGACTAAGCAATAATCGATTTTTTCATTTCGAGCTTCGAGTTGCTCGATCACTTTTACTGTGCCGCAGGTTGCTGGACCCTCTTCATCAGAGGTAATCAATAAGGCGATTGATCCTTTGTGATCAGGGTGTTGGCCGACAAAGTCTTCAATGCTGGTGACAAAAGCGGCGAGAGATGTTTTCATATCGGCTGCGCCGCGCCCATATAATTGCCCATCTCGCTCGGTCGGATTAAACGGGTGGCTAGTCCAACCATCTAGATTACCAGTCGGCACTACATCGGTATGCCCTGCAAACGCTAAACAGGGCTTTTCTGTGCCTCTGCGCGCCCAAAAATTAAGCACCGAGCCATTGACATCCTCAAAGTCCATTCGCTCAATTTCGAAACCTATCGCACGTAATCGGTCTGACATTAAAGCTTGGCAGCCCGCGTCTTCAGGTGTTACTGATTGAGCGGCAATCAGTTGCTTAGTGAGTTCTAGTGTTGTTGTGGTCACGTCGAAAATTCCTGTATATATACAATGCAAGTTTGCTGTAAGTTCTAAATAAGTGTGACTAATCTACCCGTAACAGTTCGTTCAAGCCTGTTTTGCTGAGTGTCTTGGCATCAACTTTTTTGACGATCACAGCACAATAAAGGCTATGAGAACCGTCTTTGCTAGGAATAGAGCCAGACACAACAACCGAACCTGCTGGAATACGTCCATAGGTAACGTCGCCGGTTTCACGGTCCAGTATTTTGGTGCTTTGACCAATATAAACCCCCATTGAAATTACCGAGCCTTCTTCGACTATTACGCCTTCAACGATTTCAGAACGAGCACCGATAAAACAATTATCTTCAATGATTACTGGGCCAGCTTGAATTGGCTCGAGTACACCGCCAATACCAACACCGCCGGATAAATGAACATTTTTGCCAATTTGCGCGCAGGACCCAACCGTAGTCCAAGTATCGACCATAGTGCCAGAATCCACATACGCGCCAATGTTGACAAAGCTTGGCATTAATACCACGCTCGGTGCAATATATGAACCTTTACGAACCGCGGCTGGTGGTACTACTCGAAAGCCTTCTGACCTAAAGCGAGCGTCGTCATAGTCGGCAAATTTTGAGTCGACCTTATCAAAGTACATTGTGTCCCCGCCATCAATAAGTTGATTGTCACGAATTGCAAATGACAGCAGGACGGCTTTCTTTAACCATTGATTAACAACCCATTCGCCGTCAATCTTCTCGGCTACCCTGGCTTGGCCGCGGTCTAGCATGTCGACCGCGGTTTCGACCGCTACCTTAACCTCATCAGCCACGTTTTGTGGGTTGATATCGCTACGGTTCTCAAAGGCTTGATCGATAATTTTTTGTAATTGTTCAGTCATGTTATAGAAGGTATTAAGGGTGATTTTCTGTTTCTGAGATTATCCAATAAACTTGATAATTTCGCTATTGCTAGAAATGATTTTTAAAGCTTAATTACGCTGGAGGGCAAAGCTGATGTGGTGTTTTTATCTAAGGCTAGGCATATTTCGTTTTCTAATTGCATCAATATTTCACTGTCAACTACCGGCTCATGATCACCGTGACGAATATAAAAAATATCTTCAGCACGTTCGCCAAAGGTGGCAATACGTGCGCTGAGTAAAATCAAGTTGTGCTTTTTCAAGACTAAGGCGACGTTGTGTAAGAAACCAGGTTGATCTTGGGCGACTACTTCCATTGTCGTGTAGCTTTCGCTGTTGAATAAAAAAGATACTCTGGGTTCAATTGGAAAGTGCTTTAAAGCGCGTGACGAATTGCTTCTAGAAATCGCTTTTGTACCTTCTTTTTCGAGAATGAGTGAGCGTAATCGCTGCTCCAAGAAGTTCATGTAATCTTGCTCTGTGGCGTTTTCACTTTCTGGAACCACCGCATTAAATGAATAGAGCGCGAAGCCGTTTGAGCTGAGTTGCAGACGGGCTTCAATAATATTCAGCTCAAGTTGATCAAATGAACCCGTCACCTGGGTTAATAAACGGTTAGTCTCAGGCGCGAATACGAAAAACATATTGGCTTCTAAGCGTTCACTATATCGAATCGAAACGACCGGGATACTGACCGCCGTGGTGGTTGCTAGGCTGCTGATATGCCAGGCAATATAGTAAGGCTCGTTACGAATAAAGTAATCGTTGGGTAAGGTATCCCAAAATTGGTGAATATGTTTTTGCGCAACATTTTTTTCACCGAGCTGCTCGACGATAAGCTCCATAGTGAGCTTTTTGTCGTCTTCAACGTGCTCTTTTTCGTTTATCGGTTGCGCTACGCCTTGGCGCAGTGCTTTGCTGGTGGCTTTATAAAGCTCTAACAACAACTGCCCCTTCCATGCATTCCAAACCTTAGGGCTGGTGCCGCGCATGTCGGCAAAAGTTAGCAAATATAGATTGTCTAAATATTCTTGGTCACCGACAATCGCGGCAAACTCTCTGATTACGTCTGGATCCGATATATCGCGACGTTGAGAAAAGTGCGACATCATTAAATGGCTTAGTACTAGCCAACCGACTAACTTGGCATCGTATTCGCTAAGCCCATGTTCGATACAAAAGCGGTATGCGTCAGACTCACCTAGTACCGAGTGGTCTCCACCTCGGCCTTTAGCAATATCATGAAATAATGCGCCTAGAAATAGTCTCTCAGGTTTGTACAGGTCTGCTAATATTTGACTCGCCATGCTGAACTCATCGTTATATTTTCTTAGCCGAGTCAAGTTTTCTATGACTTTGAGAGTATGTCCATCGACGGTATACACATGAAATAAATCATGTTGCATTTGCCCGACAATTGCTCCGAAAGCTGGGATATAGGCGCCTAATAATCCGTAAGCATTCATTCTTGCTAGTGCATCAGTCAGGCCAATGCCACCATGCCTAAATAGTTGCAAGAAAAGCTTCTTACTTTCAGGGTCGTTTCTGAATTGGGTATTGACCGATTTTAGGTTAGCTCGGATGGCACGAATTGTGTCCGGGTGAATGCCTGTTATTTTATGATCTTGCATTAAGCAGAACAGCTTAATCATCGCTTGCGGTTGACGCTCGAATACATCTGCATGGCGCTGTTCAATAAGCTTATCTTTGACAACAAAGTTTTCGTCCAGTATTCGGCCTGAAGAAAGGCTGAAGCGTTTATTATGGGTGACTCGATAATTAGCGAGTAGTAGCTCATTTAAATAGATTACATGCTGCGCGGTTCGGTAATAGCGCTTCATTAGTTGCTCAACCGCAAGGCGAGCCTTGGTATCGTAATAACCAAAGTCTTCCGCAAGCAGTCGCTGAGTATCGAACAATAATCGATCCTCATGGCGGTTGGTGATAAGATGCAAGCCTGAGCGCATCCGCCAGAGAATATTACGAGCGCGAATAAGTATTCGGTACTCGTCGTTACTGATCAGCTCCTGATCTTTCATCTCTTTGAAAGATCGAACCCCGTAATGGCGATTATACACCCACAGAATGGTCTGCAGGTCGCGCAGACCTCCGGGACTTTCTTTCAGGTTCGGCTCCAAGGAATAGGCGGTGTCCTGGTATTGTGCATGCCGTCGTTGCTGTTCTTCAACTTTACCGATAAAAAATTTTTCAGGGCTCCAACTACGGAGCATTCTGATTTTCTCATCTAAGGTTTCGAACAAGCCATTTTTATTCGCTAAACGTGGTGACAAACGACGAGCTTCAAGCAAGTTGGTCATTATCGTGATGTCGCTCTTGGCTTCTTTGATACAGTCTTTAATCGACCGCACGCTGTGGCCAATTTCCAGGCCGATATCCCATAAGAAACGCAAAAAATGCTCGACTAAACTTTGAACGTCCTCATAGTCATCGCTTGCTAATAACAGCAGTAAGTCGACATCAGAGTAGGGATGTAGCTGGCCGCGACCATAGCCACCAACGGCAATTAGTTCGATTGGCGATTCGATCGGGTGGTGACGCAGATGATGATCCCAAACGATGACCACCAATTGATCGATCATCCAGGTATATTTTTTTAATAAATCAGCCGCTGAAATACCATTATTTTGGTGTTCTTTTAGCTCGCTAAGTCCATTTTTTATGGCCTTTTTGAACGGTGCAATAGGTAATTCAGTTGAACTGCCAAGCGAGCGTTTAAAAAGGACCGGGTTTAAAAGTTTTTTTTTGGCGAAATGCATGCCGTTGGCCTAGGTTATGTAACTATGACGATGCAAACAGATCGTATACAGTTAAAGTGAATACATTTGTACCTGCCAAGATCGATTAGACCCTAAGGCAATACAGCGTTGGCTGAGGTGGTCAGAATTTCATAGCCGTTAGCGGTAACCAGAATCGTGTGCTCCCACTGAGCTGACAATGAATGGTCTCTGGTTACCACAGTCCAATCATCCGAAAGTAACTTGGTTTCTTTGCGACCCGCATTGATCATGGGTTCGATGGTGAACGTCATTCCTTGCTTTAGCGCCATTCCAGTATTGGGGCGGCCATAATGTAACACCTGAGGTTCTTCATGAAACACTCGGCCGATGCCGTGTCCACAATATTCGCGTACGACAGAGAAATTGGCTGCTTCGGCATGTTTTTGGATAGCGTTACCAATGTCACCTAGCTGCACTCCTGGTTTGACCATTTCGATGCCAATTAACATTGACTCCTTGGCGATTTCAGAGACGCGATTGGCCAAGATGCTAGGTTTGCCAACGTAGTACATACGACTATTATCGCCGTGATAGCCATTTTTTATCACGGTTATATCGATATTTATAATATCGCCTTTTTTGAGTTTTTTATCGCCAGGTATGCCATGACAAATTACATGGTTAACCGAGGTGCAGATGGACTTTGGAAAGCCTCGATAGTTCAATGGCGCAGGAATGGCATGTTGCACATCGACGATATAGTCATGGCAAATCGTATTCAATTGATCGGTAGTGACTCCGGCAACAACATGTTCCTCGATCATATCGAGAACCTCGCTGGCAAGTTTGCCGGCGGTACGCATGTGCTCTATTTCGGCGCCAGTTTTGATGGTAACGGTCATGACTGTCTATTTCAGTTTGGTTGTAGCTGTAATGCTAAAATACTAGGCCCTCTACTATAGCAAATAACACAGCCTAGAGCTGCTTTCACAGATGCTTAATTTTGTGTCTGATGGTTAAACCTATTTAGCCAGATCTTGGACTTGGAAAACTTGTGTAAAATATTCGTAATCGGCATTGAACACGGCTAAGCTACCAATACAAAATATGAATAGATAAGTTTTTGGCAGGGGTAAGTATGGCGTTAGGTCTAATTAGGCAAACTAAGTTTAAGTTTTGGGGCTTAGCGGAGTCGCGAGCCCTAATCGAGTGGCAGAGCTTTTACGCGATGCGACCGTTACTGAAACGCTTACCCAAAGGCGATGGACACCCAGTAATTGTTTTTCCGGGTTTTGTCAGTAGTGATAGAGCCACTAAGCCGTTACGAAATCTGT
Source organism: Arenicella sp. (assembly GCA_047625975.1). GTDB lineage: Bacteria > Pseudomonadota > Gammaproteobacteria > Arenicellales > Arenicellaceae > Arenicella. Next base: position 16,774 of record JBLHRL010000041.1, on the reverse strand, counting down.
TAACGGACCTTGGTTATCAAACCTATGGCTGGGGCTTGGGGATGAATCTGGTTTTTGGCGATGATCTCGAAGAAGAAATGATTGCATTAGTTCGTGAGGTTGCCGATAAAACAGGTAAGAAGGTATCACTAGTCGGCTGGAGCTTAGGTGGCTTGTACGCTCGAGAGGTGGCTAAAGTCTGTGCCGACCAAGTTCGCTGCGTTATATCGCTAGGCAGCCCAATATCAGGTAAGCCAGAGCATTCGCATGCGCAGGGCTTGTTCAAAATATTTAATGGCGAACCAAGCGACATTGACTATACTCGATATTTTCAGCTGCAGACAGCACCACCCGTACCGACAACTTCTATCTTTTCACATTCTGACGGTGTCGTCGCGTGGGAGGGTTCTCTGCAAAAAGAAAGCAATAGTACTGAAAGTATCGTAGTGCCAGCCAGTCATCTAGGTATGGGCGTAAACCCACTAGTTATGTATGTGCTAGCGGACCGCTTATCTCAGTCAATAGATCAATGGTCTAAGTTTAAGATCAACGGTTTTAAACGCCTTTTTTTTAATAAATCTAAAGCCGCCAATCGGCTTTAGCGGTGGCAAAATTAAGTCTCGGGCATCGCTTAGTTAAGCTTATGACAGGCTTAATGTTAATGCCACATACCTTTAATCTGCTGTCTTGATTAAGCGACCTGCGAGTCGTTTTTCTCACTCTCAGCAATCGCGCTACAAATAAGCGCTATAAAGCGCGGAATCAATTGACGGGGCAGGTCGTGGCCCATGCCTTCTATCAATTCGAGTTTTGCGTTTTTGATGTGCTTAGCGGTGTCTACGCCGCCTTCAACTGGCACCAGAACATCGGCTTTCCCATGAATTACCTGAGTCGGTACTTTGATTTTTCTTAGTAGATGGCGACGATCCCCGGACTCGAGTATTGCCGCCATCTGATGAGTATAGCCATTGGGCGAAAATGAACGACGCAAGCTGGTGAGAATGCGTTCAGATAGTTCTTGTTGGTCAGGGCGGTAGTCGGGGCTACCAATAATCGCCCAGGTCGCCATTCCATGTTTCAAATAAGCTTTTTCGTTACGTCGATCGGGGCGCATTAGCAATTGCTTGGCAACACGTAAACCCGGTTGCGGCAGAGCTGGATTGCCGCTAGTGGACATGATTGAAGTCAGCGATAGCGTGCGCTCTGGGTGCTCGGCCGCAACCACTTGGCAGATCATCCCGCCCATTGACGCTCCAACCCAATGTGCTTTATCAATCTCAAGGAAATCCAATACGCCGATTGCGTCGTCGGCCATATCTCTTAGTGTATAAGGTACTCCTATTGATAGACCTAACCTAGTGCGAAGAATTAATTTTATTAGGTTTACTGGTTTTTTGGGTTCTATTTTTTGAGATAAACCAATGTCACGGTTGTCAAAGCGAATCACTCGATAACCCTCACTGGCCAAGCCCTCGCATAATGCTTGGGGCCATGCAATCATTTGTGTTCCAAGGCCCATTACCAATACTATTGTGGGGTTTGAGGCAACGCCAAATTCATCGTAAGCCAAGCGTAAGTTGTTTGCCATTAGGTACTTCTGAGTCATTGAATATAATTACTTTTAAAAGTGTTATAGGGCGACGTTTAGTCAGAGTTATTGAGTTCTAAGTTGACTTCTTCGAGGTTGCTTTTTTTGCCATTTTCTTTTTCGATGAGGTCTTCTTACGGGCCTTTTTCTTGGCGTTCTTATTAGGCTGCTTTGGTACAGTTGCATCATGCAGTTCTTGGAAGGATTCTCTTAAGCAATCGGCATAGAACGCTGGGTCTGGCATCATCTCGCGGCATGCGTTTATGCTAATATTGAATTTGCCACAATAACTTAAAATCGCGTGAAACAAACCAACACCATCAATCGCTGGACCAAGTCCAAAGTTACACAACATTTTGGCGCCAGTAAAATAGAGCGGAACCTGCGGCCCCGGTACGTTGGTTATTACGCAATTGTAGGATGGTTTGATATGGTTAGCTAGCGCTAAGCGGCTGGCTAACTTAGCCGCAGATGCGGTTAGTGTTGATGGTATGAACTGAGAGTAATCGGTCATCGTTTTCGCGCCGATAGCATTGTTGAACTCTTTCGCTTGAGAAGTGCCAGCATTGACCGCGATTAAGCGTTCAAGAGGGTCGTCAATATCGCTCCTAACGCGTACCGTAAGCTGTGAAACTTGGTTGCCCGCCTTACCTAGTTGATCCTTTGTTCGTATATTAACCGGAGCCATGGCAGCCAGTGAGCGCTCAGGTAACTCGTTTTTACTTTGCAGATATTTACGAAGCCCGCCACCGCATATAGCCAGTGCTACGTCGTTTACGGTAACTTTTAGAACTGCATCTTTAATATTTTTAATATCACTCAAGGCAAACTCTACAGCATCGAATGCTCGGTAAGGGGACACATTGGTATTAAAGCGTGTGCGTGGAATATCAGTAACCCGAGACAGCTTGCCGCGAGACAGTCCAGCGACAACCTTTGCGACACCTGGTATTGTGTTTTTAGCCACTTCGAAAACCCGCATTGGCATTTTGATATTGTTGACTTGAGAGCGCCAGATAAGTTCTGCTGAGGTTGGCATGCGCTCCTTGGAGATTTTCTTCTGCTCTTGATTGGCCATGTAATCGGGGCTTAAATCATGAATTGCGGCGGTGACTTCAATGCCTGATGCGCCATCAATCGCAGCATGATGCATTTTACTCAGTACTGCAAAGCAACCAGGCGGGAAGCCTTCAACGTTATCCAGGCCTTCGATAATGTAAAATTCCCACAATGGTCGAGCGCGGTCGAGTGTGCGTGCATGCAATCGCGAGGCTTGAATGCATAGCTGCCGCCAATCGCCAGGTTTGGGTAACGCAATGTGTCTAATGTGAAACTCTGGGTCAAACGGGCCGTCAGACTTCCAGTAAGGGTGATCTAATTTGAACGGTACCTCGACCAAGACATTGTTCATAGATGCGACGCGACTTGCTCGCTTATGTACATTTTCCATTATCTGCTTAAAGCCGACGGCACCGCCAGGTGCGGTAGACGGATCGTAAATAGCAAGGCCACCAATATGCATTGGGCTATTAACAGTTTCGAGATAAAGAAATGATGCATCTAGGCCAGTAAGTTGTTGCACGTGAGAACTCTTTTTTATGATTATTTGATCGTAGCTTGCCATGCTCTCTCGATACTCGCAATTAAACCGACTAAATAGCCACTATATGCGACATTGATGCGCTGCTTGCCTCGTCAATAATAAACCTAATTTTCAGGCATAAAGTCGCTATAAACCTTTGTAAAAAAGAGCCTTTATGGTATAAACGCGCCTCAACATAAATCGTCCGATTGCCATTGGCAACTACTGGGTGCTTTTTGTCGTTATAAGTTTTTGATTTTATTGAAGATGCTGATTCAGGTTTTCTGAGTCGGTTTCCATATTCGGTAGCAACCGCTACTTCAGATGAATTTTAAGCTGCGATACGAGGTTAGTAGTTCAGGTTTTTCGGATTAGTCTAAACCCATACAATATTGGAGTACATTATGTCAGACGTTACGATGCGCCAAATGCTTGAAGCAGGCGTACACTTTGGTCACCAGACCCGTTATTGGTCACCTAAAATGCGCCCGTTTATCTTTGGTGAGCGCAACAAAATCCACATTATCAACCTTGAGCAAACTTTGCCAATGTTCAACGATGCGATGAATTACATCAGCAGTATCGTAGGCAACGGTGGCAGCATTATGATGGTTGGTACTAAACGTTCAGCCAGCAGCTTGATTAAAGATGCAGCGGAGCGAGCTGGCTCGCCATACGTTAACCATCGTTGGTTAGGCGGCATGTTAACTAATTTTAAAACAGTTAAAAACTCTATACGTCGTTTGAAAGAGTTGGATACCCAGTTAGTTGAAGGCACTGCAGCAAGCTTGAATTTGAACAAAAAAGAATCTCTTACTCTTGATCGCGAGCGCATCAAGCTGGAGCGTAGTCTTGGCGGTATTAAAAACATGCAAGGCTTGCCTGACGCATTGTTCGTAATTGACGTCAAAGCAGAGTACATCGCGGTATCAGAAGCTAACAAGCTAGGTATCCCTGTTATTGCTGTTGTCGACACAAACTGTGTGCCAGACGGTATCGACTATGTAATTCCAGGCAACGATGACGCGATTCGCGCCATCAGCTTATACGTTGAAGCCGCTGCTGACACAATTATTAACGCTCGTGCGGCGGCTCAAGTTAAGCCTGCTGCATCTAAAGATGCTACGAGCGAATACGTTGAAGTTATGGAAGACGTAGTAGCCGCATCTGAAGCCGCATCTGAAGCTGCAGCACCGGTTGAAGCTGAGGCAGTGGTTGAAGCTGAGGCACCGGCCGCGGTTGCTGAAGCGACAGCGACTGATAGTCAAAAATTAACTGAGATCAACGGTATTGGTCCAGTGATTGAAGGTAAATTGAATGGCTTGGGCATTACTACGTTCCAACAGATCGCTGATTTTACAGCGGCAGACGTTGAGCGTATCGACGAAGAATTAAGCTTTAAAGGCCGCATCGAACGCGAAGAGTGGATTGCTCAAGCAAAAGCCAAGCTGGCTTAAAGCCGATAGGGCTTTAGTCCGTTTTGCTGATAAGAAGCCCGCTGACGCGGGCTTCTTTGACGATTAAATTTAGAATATATTTATAGGTGATGACATGGCAATTACAGCCTCATTAGTTAAAGAACTGCGTGAACGTACGGGCGCAGGCATGATGGAATGCAAGAAAATGTTGACTGAGACTAACGGCGACATTGAATTAGCAATCGAAGAGATGCGTAAGCGTGGCGCGGCCCAAGCTGATAAAAAAGCCGGTCGTATCGCAGCCGAAGGTACAATTGTTACTCTGGTTGAGGGTAGCAAGGGTGTTGCTGTTGAAATTAACTCTGAAACCGATTTTTCGGCTAAAGATGAATCTTTCATGGCGTTTGCAAATCAAGTGGCTCAAACTGTGTTGGCTAACGCTCCCGCTGATAATCAAGCGCTTGCGGCTACTGCAACGGCAGACGGTTCTACTGTTGAAGAAGCGCGTCAATCGCTGATTCAAAAGATTGGTGAGAATATTACCGTTCGTCGCTTTCATATTATCCAAGCCGGTGACGGTGAAGTTGTTGGTTCATATCAGCATGGTAATAAGATATCGGTACTTACTCATTTGTCGGGTGGCAGTATCGATTTAGCCAAAGATGTGTCAATGCACATTGCGGCTAGCAAGCCTGTTTGTGTATCGTCAGATGAAGTGCCCGCCGAACTACTGTCCAAAGAACGTGAGATTTTCGCGGCTCAAGCCGCTGAAAGTGGCAAGCCACCTGAAATTATGGAAAAAATAGTTGACGGTCGAATTCGTAAATACCTAAATGAAGTCACTCTTCTAGGACAAGCCTTTGTAAAAGACCCAGATGTAACGATTGAAAAATTGCTAAAATCAGCCGGTGCTGAATGTAAGCAATTTGTGCGTTATGAAGTTGGTGAAGGCATCGAAAAGAAAGAAGATGACTTTGTTAATGAAGTTATGGCACAAGCTGGTAAAGCTTAAAGCTTAAGGTTTGTTGCTTTTACACCAGTAAGGCTTATGTCTTAATTAATAGCCAGACATGTTCTGGCTATTTTTTTGATCAAAAAATGTATAAAAGTTTAGGATTCACAGTCATAAACTTTTATTGTATGTCTGGTGCCGTGATTTGCACTAATTGAAATTTTAATACGTAATACGGAGTTATGCCAAATGCCAACTGATTCTTCAACCAAAGGTTTTCGCAGAATATTACTCAAACTAAGCGGAGAAGCGCTTGCTGGTAGTAGTGGCGAAGCTAAGTTTGGGATAGATGCAAAAGTTCTTAATGACGTCTGTAAAGAAATCGCAGCGGTTATAGAAACGGGCACCCAAGTTGCTATTGTCATTGGCGGAGGAAACTTTTTTCGTGGTATCTCAGCATCGGCATCCGGTATTGAACGGGCGACGGCTGATTATATAGGTATGCTGGCGACCGTGATGAACGCTCTAGCGGTCCAACAGGCCTTGAAGCAAATTGGCGTTGAAGCTCGTGTACAGTCAGCAATTCCGATCTCTCCAGTATCAGAGCCTTATGTTCGCTTACGTGCTTTGAAGCATTTAAATCAAGGTCGCGTTGTGATTTTTGCGGCAGGCACCGGTAACCCTTACTTTACCACTGATACCGCAGCCAGTTTGCGTGCCGCTGAAATCAACGCGGATATTTTGGTGAAGGCCACCAAAGTTGACGGTGTCTATGACTCTGACCCTGAAAAAAACGCTGATGCGGTTCGCTACGAGCGCGTAAGTTATGACGAAGTGTTGCAGAAGCGCCTAGGGGTTATGGATGCGACAGCAATTGCGTTATGCCGTGACAATAATATGGATTTACGTGTATTGTCTATCAGCGAAAACGGAGCCTTGGCTAAGCTAGCACGAGGCGAAGAAATTGGCACTTTGATCACTAGCAGTTAGTTTTTAGCGGCGGCACGATCGGCCGTAAATTGTTATTACGAGAACTGTTCGAAGTGAAAATTATAAATATAAGGCTCTCCAGAACTGTGGATTGAGCGACATGAGGAAATAAGATGATTGACGATATTTTGAAAGATACGGAAGACCGTATGCACAAAAGCATTGATTCTATGCGCGGAGATATGGCCAAAATCCGTACTGGTCGAGCGAGCTCCGCACTAATTGACCACTTATCGGTAGACTACTATGGCACCCCTACGCCAATTAACCAAGTTGCCAACATATCGGTGCAAGATGCTCGTACTTTAGCGGTTCAGCCGTGGGAAAAAAATATGGTGCCGGTGGTTGAGCGTGCCATCATGGAGGCGAACTTAGGCTTCAATCCAGTTACTACCGGCGATTTAATTCGTATTCCTATGCCCGCATTGACTGAAGAGCGACGTAAAGAAATGGTCAAAATCGCCGCAGGCGAAGGCGAGAGTGGCAAAGTAGCTGTGCGCAATATTCGTCGTGATGCTAATACCGATTTCAAATTGCTACTCAAAGAAAAAGAAATTAGTGAAGATGACGACAAACAAGCGCAAGACCGAGTGCAAAAGTTAACCGATAAGTACGTTGCTTTGATTGACGAAATCGTCAAAGACAAAGAAGTTGACATCTTAAGGGTATAGTTGAGGTTTTTAATCTTCGGCCGTGTTCATCTGCGGCTCTGAGCAAGTTTCTCGCAACTGAGAAGTTACCTTTACTGAGTGCTATAATATTTCATGTCTAAAAAACTCAAATCTCTGTGGCTAATTGCGGTGCATGGAGCCAGTCAATTGGCTAAAAGCTTAGGGCGCGACAAGCCCGCTATTGTGCCAATTATTACACCCAAGCCTGAGCACGTAGCGGTGATTATGGACGGCAATGGTCGCTGGGCTAACTCACAGGGCCTTTCTCGAATTGCAGGGCACAAACGCGGAGTCGACTCAGTCAAGGCGTTAATTAAAAGTTGTCTACATCACGAGATCCGGTACTTATCTATTTTTGCCTTTAGCAGTGAAAACTGGAATCGCCCTGAACCCGAAGTAAATGCCCTGATCGAATTGTTGGGCAACGCTTTAGAAACTCAAACCAAAAAACTCAATGAGAACGGAGTTAGACTCCAGTTACTTGGTGATATGTCGCGCTTCAGCGATAGAATTCAAGGTTTGGCCCGTGACGCAGAGGCGGCTACCGCTGCCAATCAAAAACTGGTCTTTAATGTCGCTATTAATTATGGTGGCCGATGGGATATAACCCAAGCATGTCAAAAATTAGCGCAAAGAGTGGCTGATGGGGAAATGTTAAGCAGTGACATTACTGAACAGGCGATAAGCCAAGAGCTGTCGACAAGTGGGATACCTGACCCTGATTTATTTATTCGTACTAGTGGCGAATATCGTATGAGTAATTTTTTATTGTGGCAGGCGGCTTACTCAGAGTTTTATTTTACAGACGTACTATGGCCGGATTTTAATGAACAAGAATTTACTGAAGCGCTTATCAGATACACCGATCGAGATCGACGTTACGGAAACGTAGTTGATACCGTCAAGGCTGAAAACGGGGCAAGCCCGAGTAGCCGTTCAACAGGGGTAAAAAATGCTTAAACAACGATTTATAACAGCGATCATTTTGGTTGCAATTGTCATGGCGGCGCTTTTTTCTTCGAATCCGATTTTTTGGCGGGGGCTGATATCTCTAGTGGTGCTAATTGGCTTTTATGAGTGGTTGAAATTTTGTGCTATCGACAAGACGGCACCTAAAATTATTAGTTATTGCGTTTTTGGACTTTGTTTTTATTTGATGCAAGTTGGCTATGTACCTATTGGTTTTGTTATTCCCGCTGCCTGTGTTCTATGGCTCGGCCTGCTGATCTTTACCGTCACTGGTGCTTTAGAAATAATTCATCAAACCTGGCTCAAGCTACCGATCGGTATGATTGTGTTGTCCACCTCTGGTTGGCTAATAATCGAGTTTCGAGAGCTACAAAGCGGTGCACTTTGGATACTTTGCTTTTTTATCTCGGTATGGGCCGCTGATGTCGGGGCTTATTTTGTTGGTAAAAGATTTGGAAAAACCAAACTGGCACCTAAGGTTAGCCCAGGAAAAACGGTAGAAGGGCTGTTAGGTGGTTTGACATTGGTATTGCTTATATTCACACCTATTTTATTTAATAATTTTGGCCTCAAAGCGGCGAGCTTATTGTTGCTGACGATATTAGTAACGGCGATCATTTCAGTGGGTGGCGATTTGTTTGAAAGTAAGCTCAAACGTCATGTAGGCTTAAAAGACAGCAGCCATATATTACCGGGCCACGGCGGTATACTTGATCGTATAGATAGCCTCTTGTCTGGCGCGCCAGTGTTCGCCGCTGGGTTATTATGGCTAGGTTATTTTGTTTAGTGATAATGTCTCGATTAAGATTGAAAAATGCGCTATGCAACGATTAGTTATCTTGGGCTCTACTGGGTCAGTAGGCCAGAGTACTCTTGAGGTGGTGGCTTTGCACCCAGATAGATTTACCGTCAGCGCGCTGACGGCTAATACTAACGTCGATAAAATGCTGGCACAATGTCAGCAATTTATGCCGCTAATGGTGGTGATGTCAGACCCGGCTGCGGCTGATCAATTGCAGCGCGCTCTTTGCCGGGTAGGCCTAGAGCAGATCAAGGTTGATTCCGGTATGGACGCCTTGTGTCAGGTCGCTAGTAGCGAGGATTGCGATGCCGTTATGTCGGCTATTGTCGGTGCTGCTGGACTTATGCCAACGCTTAAAGCGGTGCAATCGGCCAAACGAGTATTGATTGCCAATAAAGAACCCTTGGTAATGACAGGTGATCTCTTTATGCGAGAGGCGCACAAATCGGGTGCCGTAATACTACCGATAGATAGCGAGCATAATGCTATTTTTCAGTGCCTCCCCGATGATCAGAATAAATCAGGGGTACGAAAGATACATTTGACAGCCTCTGGTGGCCCTTTTCTTGGCCGTTCTTGGCACGATCTATCTGATATAACACCGGAGCAAGCTTGTGCTCACCCGAACTGGTCGATGGGACGGAAGATTTCGGTAGATTCGGCAACCATGATGAACAAGGGTTTAGAGTTAATTGAAGCCGCTGCACTATTTGGTTTGCCTGCTCGGCAGGTCGATATTGTGATGCACCCTCAAAGCATTATTCATTCGATGGTGGAATACACCGATGGCTCATTTTTGGCTCAGCTAGGCTCACCAGACATGAAGATACCGATCGCACATGCGTTAAGCTGGCCTGAGCGAATTGAGTCAGGCGCTAAAACGTTAGATATTACTGAAATTGCACGTTTAGACTTTCAAAAGCCTGATATGCCCAATCTGCCGTGCTTAAGGTTGGCAAGGCGCGCGGCTGAAGAAGGTGGTTCGGTTGCGGCCGTATTGAACGCGTCTAACGAAGTAGCGGTAGACGCGTTTTTGCAAGGTCGCATTGCGTTTACTGATATTCCGAGCGTGATTGAAGTGACCATGAACACAGTTCAAAACGGCGATATTAGCAATATCGAAAACGTATTAAACATTGATAATGAAGCGAGAGAAGTAGCCGCAGCACAGCTAGACTTGTTTCGATAGTTTGAGTGGTAATACATTGATTTGAACGCTCGGATAGGTAGGTCAGTGGTAACGCTGAATCACGTCAGCCAGTAAGGCGACGGATTCTAAATAAAAATAGTCTTACTGGGTTAGGCGGCATCAATTGAGTTTTTTATACAGCATTGTTGGTTTTTTAATTGCCATTGGCGTACTGGTGGCGGTGCATGAGTTTGGGCATTTTTGGGTTGCTCGTAAGCTCGGCGTTAAGGTATTAACCTTTTCAATTGGGTTTGGTAAACCTCTCTGGCGAAAAGTAGCGGGGGTCGACCAAACTGAGTATGTTATTGGCAGTATACCGCTCGGAGGCTATGTGAAAATGCTCGGTGAAGGTACTGAGGCAGAGCCAGTTGATCCTAAAGAGGCCCACAGGGCATTTGACAATCAACCGATATGGAAGCGATCATTGATCGTTGCAGCCGGTCCAGCGATCAATTTTTTGTTCGCGATTTTGTTGTTTATGTTACTCGGGCTGCAAAGCGAACAGCGCTTAGAGCCAATCTTTGGTAATGTGACTGAGAAATCGGTATTGGCTGAATCTGGCGTCAAAGCCGGCGACAGACTGCTAAGTGTTGATGGCAAACCTGCACGCTTTTTAGCCGAGCACGACCTCTATATTTTTAATCAGGTGCTTAAGCGTAAGCCAATCGAGCTAATCGTTGACTCCGATGGCAGCACATCTACTGTTACCATTACCACCGCTACTATTCCAATTTACAAGGTGAACCCTGCAAGTTTGATGCGCCAGCTTGGTTTTGTCGGAGTCCGTCCGCTGATCACAACTGACATTGAGCGGGTAGCGGTAGGCTCGCCAGCCGAGTTAGGTGGCTTAATAGCCGGCGATAAATTTGTTTCAATTGATCAGACGTTAATTGCAACATGGTCTGATTTGATATCTGCCGTTGAGCCCGCCGCCGGCCAGCCCTTGTTAATTACAGTTGCACGTGGTGGTTCAAATGTGTCTATGACCATTACCCCTAAAAGTGTCGAGGTAGGCGACTTAACATACGGCCAACTGGGTGTGGGCCCTAAAGTGCTGCCGCCAAGACCGGATCAAATCATTGAAATCAACAGAACACCACTGGCCGCCCTAGCTCATGGTGCTAATCAAACCTGGTTAATGTCGACTTTGACACTCAGAATGTTAGGTAAGATGATTACCTTGCAGGTGTCGCATAAAAACGTCAACGGGCCATTGATGATTGCTGACGTGGCAGGCCAAGCCATGCAAGTCGGATTTAGCACCTATTTATATTTTCTGGCATTAATTAGCATTAGTTTGGGCGTTATGAACCTGTTGCCGATACCGATGTTGGATGGCGGGCACTTAGCGACCTATGTAGTCGAGGTATTTGCGGGGAAGCGCCTAGCTCAAAAGGCATTTTTTGCAGTTCAACCATTTGGCTTGTTGATATTAGCGGGGCTAATGAGTCTTGCTTTTTATAATGATATTTTGAAAATATTCAATTAGAATTACGACTGGCGAGAAAGTGTGCGGCATTACTAGATATAGTGCGCATCGAGACCTCGCGAAATATAACAAGAACGATATTAATTAAACGTCTTTTGCTAATCTAATGCTCGGGTTGTCTCCTGAGGTAACGTTTAGCTGATGCAATCGACTACTACTAAATAGCCAAGGGCTATGAGGACTCTATGATTAGAACACTCAGCACTAGATCAATTGTGATGGCGTTAGCGATGACTGCAATGATGAGCAGTGCAATTGCACAACAATCATTTCTGGTCTCTGACATTCGAGTCAAAGGCTTAGAACGCATCTCCGCAGGGTCCATTTTCAATTACCTTCCAGTCAAAGTCGGTGACACATTCGATGCGTCAGGTTCTTCAGACCTCATTCGCGAGCTCTATAAAACAGGCTTTTTTAAGGATATTGAACTGAGCACAGAAGGCACCGCCATTGTTATTAGCGTGATTGAATACCCGTCGATCACTCAGATTGAATTCGCCGGTAACAAGTTGATCAAAGAAGAGTCTCTGCGTGAGGCTCTATCTGGAAACGATTTTATTGAAGGTCGAGTTTTTCAACCAAATATTTTGGAGCAGGTTAAGCAAGAGCTCAAGCGTCAGTACTTAAATCAAGGTAAGTATAATGCTCAAGTAGGCACGGAGGTTACTGAGCTGCCTAGAAACCGTGTCAAAGTGAAGTTGCATGTAAAAGAAGGCCCCACCGCGAAGATTAAGAAAATTAATATTGTCGGTAATGAATATTTTAGCGATAAGATGTTACGAGATGAATTCGAGTCGACTGATAATGTTCCGTTTTGGAAGTTCTGGGGTTCTGCTGACCAATACTCAAAAGAGAAGGTCTCTGGAGATTTAGAAACGTTGCGCAGTTTTTATCAAAATCAAGGCTTTCTAGACTTTAATATAAGCTCTAATCAAGTCAGTATTTCACCTGAGAAAGACGGTATATTTTTAACTGTTAATGTCGATGAGGGTGAGCGTTACACGGTTTCGAGTTTCGTGCTTAATGGCCAGCTTGTGGTGCCTGAAGAAGAGCTTCTTCCCTATGTATTCATTGCCCCTGGCCGAACTTATTCGCGCCGAGACGTTGATAATACAGTAGAATTTATTACTGATCGCCTAGCTGAAGAAGGTTACTCATATGCCGAAGTTGTGCCGGTACCCGACGTTAACCGAGACGAAAATACAATCGCCTTTTCAATCAATATTAAGCCTGGGCGTCGAGTCTATGTGCGCCGTATCGATGTGGTCGGCAATACCCTAACTAACGATGAGGTTATTCGTCGAGAGTTGCGGCAAACTGAAGGCGGCGCCTTTTCACCAAGCCGCGTTAATCGCTCTAAGATTCGTCTACAGCGTTTGAGCTTTTTTGATGAAGTCGAAATTGAAACGGTGCCGGTTGCTGGCCGTGAAGACCAAGTAGACCTTGAAGTTGTGGTTAAAGAGCGTCCAACTGGCCAGTTCCTATTTGGTCTGGGCTTCTCTGGTGATGATGGTGCATTGATTCAGGCGAGTGTGTCGCAATCAAACTTGTTTGGTACCGGTAATCAGTTGAATTTCAATGTGCAACGTTCAAATATCGTTGAATCAATCAGTTTGCAGTATACAGACCCCTATTACACCAAAACTGGAATTAGTCGAACCATTGGTCTAACTGGCCGACGCATTGACTCGTCGCGTGCTAACACATCTGAGTTTTTTACCGACACTCTCGGCTTAAATGTTCGGTATTTGTTCCCAATAAATGAGAATAATTCATTCTCCTTAGGCGGTGGAATAGAACAAATCGATCTAAAGGTTGGTTTCAACTCAGTTCCAGAAGTTCGTGAATTTATTGCTGAGAACCCAGAGAATACTTTGTTTACAGCAACCACCGCATTCGCGCACGACACTCGCGACAGTCTGTTATACCCAACCTCGGGTAGAAATTTTCGTTTATCAGCTGAAGTCACTGCTCCTGGCAGTGATCTAGAGTTTTATCGTTTAAATCTCGAGTCAAGCTATTACTACCCATTTACTCGAAAGGCGGCACTGAAGCTTAGCGCCGACGTAGGTTATGGCGATGGTTATGGTGATACTGAAGGTCTCCCGTTTTTCAAAAACTATTTTGCCGGCGGGTCACGCTCAGTCCGTGGTTTCGAAGCTCGATCGCTTGGGCCTAGAGACACTAGTACTTTTCCACAGCCGTTCGGTGGCAGTAAACGGGTGCTTCTAAACGCTACGATACTGCTACCTGTAGGCGACGGTGCATTGGATAAACGCTTGCAGGTGTTTATTGATGGTGGCCAAGTGTTCTCCAACGAACAAAATATTGAACTGGATGATATTCGCTTTTCTGCAGGGGTCGGTTTTAACTGGATTTCTCCGGTTGGGCCATTGTCGATCAGTTACTCGGTACCGCTCAATGAAGTTGAAGCTGATCCATTAAACGGAATTCTTGGCGATGAAACTGAAGGCTTCCAATTTAGTGTTGGGTCATTAATTCAATAGGTCCAATTTGTAAAATCAGAGACAACTCTTACGAGTTGTTATTAAAATAAATTAGTCGTTTCTGCGGTGTCACAATCGGTAGAGATGAACAATATTTAAAAATTAAGAAATCAAAGGTATTTAGAAATGTTAAAACGCAGTTTAATCGTAGTCGCCGCATTGGTCTTATGTATGCAAGCTTCAATCGCCTCAGCTGAGCTTAAGATTGGTGTATACGATGCACGCACCATTCTCGAGTCGTTGCCAGTGGTACAAAAAGAATTTACTAAGTTGAGTGCAGAGTTTGCACCAAAAGAAAAAGACATCGCTGATAAGCGAACCGCACTGGTGAATTTGCAAGAAGATATTAGCAAAAATGCCGGTACTATTTACTCTGAAGATGAGTACAAGAACAAACAACTTGAATTCCAAAGCAAGCGTCGTGAGTTACAATTATTGGCCGAAGATACCGAACGTTTAGCCAATGTTCGTCGTAACGAAGTGGTTCGTAAAATTCAAAGTTCAGTAGACCAAGAAGTGCGCAAGTTTGCTGAAGAAGAAGGTTATGACTTAATCTTACGAAGTGGTGTTTTATACGCTGGGCCTAAAGTTAATATTACGCAAAAAATCTTACAGCGTATGTCTTCACAATAGTCATCAATCGGCGGTCGACAACTTACCCCTACATAGGTTGAGTCTCGACAGATGACACTACTTATCGGGTGCTATAATTTGCACCCGATCCGCGACAGAAACAGCTATACTATTGACTGCTACTGTTTGAAAGGCTTCCATTAAGGGAGTCTTTTGCGTTCTACAACAAGTTAAAAAAGGATCTGCCAAGTGGCCTTACTCGACATACATCAAATCAAAAATTTCTTACCGCATCGCTACCCTTTTCTACTGGTAGATCGGGTGCTGGAAGCCGTGCCTGAAGAACGTATGATAGCGCTCAAAAACGTTACTTATAACGAACCATTTTTTGAAGGCCACTTCCCAAGTCGACCGGTTATGCCCGGGGTACTAATTATTGAAGCATTGGCTCAAGCCGCCGCCTTAATGGCGAGTTACGGTCGTGAAGACATCGACACCTCGAACCGGATTTACTATTTCACTGGAATTGATAAGGCACGTTTTAAACGCCCGGTTGAACCTGGCGATCAACTTATTTTTGAAGTTGAGTTGATGCGTAAAATTAAGAATATGTGGAAGTGCAAAGGGGTTGCCACCGTAGACGGTAATGTTGCCGCCACAGCTGAATTGATGTTTACCTTTAAAGATATTGAGGCTTAGACTATGAGTGTGAATATCCACCCTACAGCGGTGATTGAAACGGGAGCCGAAATTGGTGCTGATGTCTCAATCGGTGCCTACTCTGTGATTGGCCGTAACGTAAAAATCGGCGATGGCTCTAGAATTGCGTCGCAAGTTTTGATTGAAGGTCACACTGAATTGGGCGTTAATAATCAGGTTTTCTCATTCACGGCGATAGGCAGTGAACCTCAGTCGATCACCTATAAAGGCGAGCCGACTCAGGTTAAAATCGGCGACAACAACGTTTTCCGAGAAAACATTACAGTAAATCGCGGAACCATGGATGACGAAGGCATCACTCTTATTGGCAGTAATAACCTGTTCATGGCTTATGTCCACATAGCCCATGATTGTCGTTTAGGGTCAGATTTACTGTTTTCGAACAACGCTAGCTTGGCGGGTCATGCTCGGGTCGGTGATTATGTAGTGCTTGCAGGTTATACCTTGGTGCATCAGTTCGTGCGCATTGGCGAGCACAGCTTTTGCGGCGTTAATACCTATTGCACCTTAGATGTGCCACCATACATGCTAGTCGCCGGAAACAAGGCTATTACGCATGGTATTAATATACGAGGCCTGCGTCGTCGCGGATTTGATAAAGAGACTATTTTAGAATTAAAGCGAGCTTATAAAACGATTTATCGATCTGGACACACCATGGCTCATGCACTCGATGAACTGGCAACACACGATTGGGATAGTCCCAAAGTGCAAGCGTTGATTGATTTCATTAAGGACTCTAAGCGTGGCGTTATTCGCTAAACTTACGCCACTTGTCGAGGCTGGCGAGTGAGGTTAATAAGCTCATGAAAATTGGTATTGTTGCAGGTGAGACATCGGGTGACTACTTAGGTAGTGAACTGATTAAGGCATTCAAAGTTCGCTACCCAGATGCCGAGTTTGTTGGCTTGGCCGGCCCACTAATGAAACAGCAAGGCGCTGTTTCTCTGGCCGAAATGGACAAGATTAGTATCATGGGTATTGCCGGTGCGTTAAAAGGTGTTTTTGAAATCTTCAGCATTCGCAAAAAAATTCAAGACTATATGTTTCAGTGGCGCCCAGATGTGTTTATCGGCATCGACGTGCCTGATTTTAATTTGAGGCTAGAGATAAATCTTAAGCAAGCCGGTATTCCAACAGTACATTATGTCAGCCCTACTGTTTGGGCTTGGCGCGGTAAGCGTATTACTAAAATCAAGCGCGCGATCGATCTGATGCTCACACTTTTTCCGTTTGAGGAGGTTTTTTATCAACAGCGCAATACGCCGGTTAAGTACGTTGGGCATCCTTTGGCCAAGCAGGTACTAAGCTGGCACGTAAGTGATGATGCCCGTAAGGCGATAAA
>JBLHRL010000040.1:0-25961 GCA_047625975.1 Arenicella sp. | reverse complement strand
GCGACTTTAGCGGTGTTAGCCAAGCGATTAGAAAAAAATTTTAGTCGACGTGCTCAGAGATTGGCGTCATTGGTAGAACCAACTCTAATTTTGGTTTTAGGCTTAGTTATCGGGCTTATCATTTACACTGTTTTTGCGGCGTTACAGAGCATGGGAGATTTGCCGCTTTGAGAGTGACGGTTCGAAAAGAGGTTTGCAGATCAGCTGGCTTTACACTCATTGAAATCTTGCTGGTGTTGGCGCTAGTAGGCCTAGTTGCCGCGCTGCTACCGAGCGGCCTAAGGACGCTGTACCAGAAGAGTAACGATCAACTGTTGGTTGAACAGGTAGTGGTTGCCGCACGACAATGTGCGGTTACTGCTCAGCAGCAGCAGCGTTCAGTCAGTTTAGGCTCTTTCGAGTGCCCACTTCCGGCTGATCTTAATCAACTAAGTATCGATTTCGAATCGTTGCCTCGGTTTCATGCCGACGGTACCGCCAGCCGCACAGCGCATATTATTTTACCGTCAGGTGATAATCCAAAGCGCCGTATCACGGTTGTCGTGATCGACAGATTAACCGCCAATGTTAGCTTGCAGATCAATGCGCAATATCAATAGAGCGTTGGCTTACCGTAATAACGGTTTTACTTTGATCGAAGTGATGGTCGCTTTAAGCCTTCTTGCCTTAGCCGTTGGTGGCGTTGCACAACTTCATTATACTGCTTATCAACACATTCGCCTGACCCAAGAGATGCAGCAGGCAAGCTACTTTGCTGATTCTCATCTACGCGCACTTGCCTCTAATATGGCGATCGTGAAGCGAGTTGAAACTGGCGAATATACTCGAGGTGAGGGCGTTGAAGGCTACCCTTGGCGGCTGACACTGGTAGCGCTGAGTGAGCAGTCGCTGCGGCCCAAATCGACGTCTTTAAGTGACAAAGTAGCACCTTTAACGGCTGACTTGTCGGTATGGATAAATCAAGGTACGCGTGAGTTAAAATTTCATACATTATTACTGGCCCGGCCGGAGGCCCAACCCGGCCAACAAAGTGGCTCGCTCTCGCTACGTAAGCTGGGGGCCAAAAATTGAGTCAATCGATTACACAACAGAGCGGCTTCACCCTTATTGAAATGTTATTGGCGCTAAGCATCTTTAGTCTAATGTTATTGTTTACATACCAAACTATAGAGTCATCTGCAGACGCCAAACTGCGTGTCGCTGAGTCTGTTGGTCAACAAAGCGAATTGCGTTCAGCTTATCGAACCTTGAGTAACGCATTTGCTTCAAAGGCAAAATTTATCGGCGATAAGAGTTCTATTAGTTTTGACTTATCGAGCGCCGATAGTGCTTGGTTAGAAGGTGCTGACAGGCTTCGTTTAGTGTTTTCTAAAGACCAACGTTTGTTGGCTTTCATCGACGACGAAGCGCAAGCATCACGATTATTAAGTTCGATTAATCAAGCTGAATTTGGCTACATTCATGGCGGTCTAAGGTATCGTCAGTGGGATAAGACACAGAGACCCGACTTAGTTGAATTGAGTTGGAATGAGCAAGGTGCATTGCAGCGCTGGCAGTTTGATACGCGATGATCAATCACTCGCGTACGTCAGGTTTTGCGATTTTTACGGTAATTTTGCTCTTGTCTATTATCAGCTTGATTAGTGTGGCAATGACGAATCTTTACCTGACTAATACACGCGCCACAAGCTTAGATCTTCAACAGCTCAAGGCAGAGCATTTACTCGATGCTGGAGTACGTTTTGCAGCATTGAGTTTGACCTCACCGCGAAGCCATGTTTCGGCGTCGGCGGTACCCGCGGAGCGAATTATTTATCGTTCACCAGAGGTCGATGTTGTCGTCGAGATACAAAATGAAGCGGGTTTTATCGATCTCTGGCGAGCAGACAAAGAGTTACTTAAACCGGCCTTGTTGGCAAGTGGAGCCTTAGCGCAAAATATCGGTACAATTATTGGGTCAATAAGGTCACTGAAGGAGCAAGACGCTGCACCTAATTATCGTCGGCTACGCCGCTTGTTGGGAGGTAGTTCGATAGACGTAACGACATTATTGTCGATCACTACTCTTCATAATCAGCAACAAGGAGTCCACCCTAGCGCCGCATCAGCGGATGTCTTATCGCTGGTGCCAAAGCTATTAAAAGCTCAGCGTGAGCGACTATTGGCGGACCGAAAAGACACCTTGCCGAGCCTGATTAGTAATCCAGTGAGCAATGACTTTTTTATCTCGACGCTTTCGGCTTACTATCGCATTTCGGCCTCGGTTGAATTTCACGGTCAGCGTTACACTCGAGTGCAGATAATTAAAATAATTAACCAGCGTGGGCAGCTATATCAAGTTCAAGCAATTCTTTGAGTGGTCAATATCATGTCTACGCAGACACAACTCGAGGCAAGCTAGCAAAGTCTTGAATCCGTTATATTCAATACTCAGGATCCTAGTTACAATTGAACAATAAACTTATCTTTAAACGCTGGTCAATACTTTATGTCTAATACGGTCAATACAGCTTTTCGTTTTTTTGCTTGGTGGAAGCAGGGTTTGCTCAATCCATTGCCAAAAGCTCGATCGGTACAAATAGTCTTATCTGTGCTTGACAATGTATTGTGTGACGCAACAGGACAAACATTGACTGCCAGCGAAATTGATTTCTGCAAGAAAGGCGCAGATATTTATCTGCTGGCACCGACGGAGCAGGTTATGTCTAGACGGATACCCGACGCGCAACACGGTTTGCCGCTGTCAGATATCGCCGAAGAAGTGCTGCCATTCGATGCGAGTGAATTAATTGTTACATTGAGCGTCGATCAAACGTACATCTACTCTATCGTTAAGTCTGAGTTGTCAGATCAGCTAAGCGTGATTACCAGCAATGACTTGATCTGCTGTGGCATCGCATTTGATGTTCTAGGGCAGTTTGTGTTTGCGCAACAGCGCGGTGACTCTCGCGTCAGCAATAAGCGAGCCCAGATCACCGTATTCGCGACAATCGTCCTAATGTTTAGCGGCTTGGTGGTAAGTTATCTGTATGTGCTTCACTCTGAAGACCAGAAGCGACAAAGCCTTAGTCAGCAGCTTAAGCAGTTGACTTTAGAAACTGCTGGCATGCATCTTGATAATGGTCAGACAGGCTCAGTTATTGCGCAAATCGAGCTGCGCGGAGCCGAGCACCTTGCATTCGCCTTGACGTCCGTGTCCGGCGCCTTGACCGAAGCGACAATCGTAGATCAATTAATATTGTCAGGCAATGAGTTGCTGCTTGACGCCAGCGCAGAGAGCGCCACCCAAGTACAGGCTAACCTAGAAACATCAGGCGCTTTCAAATCGACTGAATTTGTGACCACGATATCGCGTAGTCCTGGTCAAGAATATGAGCGATTTCGACTTAAGGCCATCATCATGGAGGTGCGCTGATATGTCGAATGATCGCCATACTGCGGTTGCCTATTTGCTGTTGATACTCGCTATCGGCTTGGTGATAAAATTCATACTGGTGCCAATGCTTGACCACTTTCAAGCCCAATATAAGGCCACCAACGTACTGCAGAAACAGGTGCTAGAATTGCAACTTGAGCTTAGCCAAGCAGAACGGAAAAAAACCACAATAAAATCTCAACTGCACTCCATGATTAACGCTGGCAACCTAATCTACGTGCCCAAGCAAAGTGAGGCTAGTTATCGACTTCATGAGCTACTCAAAGCAAGCTTAGAAACGCATTCGATATCTATATCGCAATTAAGGCCTATCAATTACAGGCCGCTGAATGGTGTCTCGAAGAGCGCCCTAGAATTAAATTTTCAAGCGCCGGCCGAGTCGTTGCAAGCAATATTAAGCTCATTAGCCGGCATCCGGCCTAGGCTGCATATTGAACTGCTTAGCCTGCGCAACAATGAGCGTGTCGCAAGCAAAGCAAATCGTCGCCTAGAGGTAAGCCTGAGTGCGGCCATTTGGCACTCTAGCGATGTTTCGTTGGCGAACATTCGGCGGCCGACTAGTGATGCTATTGTTAAGCCCGAGGTTGAGACACCGCAGCCTAATATGTTAGTCGGACTGTTTGATCAAGGCGCCCGATCTCGCTTACGCTCGCCTAGCCTTGAGCACTACCGACTGGCCGCGATTAATATTTCTCAGAGTGCGCGCATTGCAATCATAGCCAATAGTGGCGACGGCAAAATACGTAGGTTAGAACAAGGCGGTATGCTCGATACTTGGCGAGTTGAGTCTATTGACTCTAGCGGCGTTAGTTTGAAAATAGGCGAGCGGCAAGAAACCCTGACATTAATTCCTTAGTTACTGTCTCAGTGATGATTGAATTTTTCTCAGCCCTGAAACAAAGACCTCTGGGCGATAACGTTCAGCGTCATTTAACGCATTGAACATGGTCTCGACTCCGGTTAAAAGAGCCGCTTTGTCGTGACCATTTTGTTGCTGACGGTTTACTACTCTTAAAACCGAGTTAATCGCCATAGCCGACTGCTCCGCCGAGGCGTAACCTTGATGGCTGGCGCTTAAGCCGTTGTCGATCAAGGCGTTTAAGATTGACTCGCCTTGCACTTGCGACAGCGGTGAGCGTTCTAGGCCGATACGAATTTCCTTAATATTGTTAAGTAACTTCGACGCCAATTGATCGCTATTCTGCGCCGCTACGCCATTGTTTAAAAATGTTTGAGTATTGCTAAGAACTTGATTCGCCAACCCTGGCGATACAGTCTTAGCCAATTGATAGCTCATTAATAGGTGAGCGTCATTGTATCGAAGCGCGCCAGCAGAGAGCTTAGTTAGTGGGTTCGGTGCCCAATCAACTTTACTCATTGGCTGATGGCAGCCAAGGCAATCCATGTGTACTAACTCAGGGAATAACCCTGATCGTGGGAACGCTTTAATATTTGTCAGCAGCTGTTCCGAGGCGACTAATTGGCCAATGGCCCAAATCTGTAATTCGTTATGCTCACCTTTGCGCTCAATGTAGTCTTCATCTACTTTATAGTGTGCTGGTTGAATGCTGCTAAAAGTGTTTAGCTCAAAGCTCAGTCGAGGGTGACCCGCGCCCATGATTGTGTGGGTAATCTTGCGATCGGTGTGGTTTCCGATATGGCACGACACACAAAGCTCAGCTCTTACTGTCGGATTCTCCGTTTTCCTTAAACCAGCCTTAATATTATTCTGATGGCTAGCATCAGTATGCGATTCGATATATTTTTCGGCGCCGCCATGGCAGGTTTCGCAGCCAACGCCGTCGGTAATCTTAAACTCGTCACCATGGTCAGCCATTGACACGTTGTCGGCGTGACAGCTTAGGCAGGCACCTGCTGATTCGGCCGACGACAAGCCAAGGTTACGTGCTATTCGTTTAGACTCTGGGCTCAATAACGTTTGGTAGGCGCGGGCATGCGGGTCTTGCTCGTTCCAGGTACGAAACTCATTCTGCAATACATTTGAATCGATAAATGGCACTGTGCTGCCATGGCAAGTGCTTGAGGCGCAACTGGCAACGCCTAAATGTTTGATTGTTGCTTGTTCGGCTGATGCTAAAGCGAGTGTTTTTTCGGCTGCAAGTGATTGCCCTTGTTCAGTCTGCGCGCGCGCGTCAGTCCAGGCCGTTGTGGCAAACATCGCCGTACCGATTATTGACACTATACATGCCTTGTTAATCTTCAATAAAAAATTGGTTGAGCAATGCATGGCCTTAAGAGTCCTGAGTGCTGGAGCGGCTAAATGGATGAGCTCACTATCGTTGGCAAAAGGTTTGGCGGCCATTGGTAGCTAGAGTTGCTCGAATGAAAAGATTGTTTTACAAATTGATCTTGCCGTTGACTAACTATTTTGTCAAACGCCTATGCCTAACTATTTTGTCAAACATGGGGACTCAACGATATAGTCTTAACTACGTATATCTATTTCTTTAAATTGTTATACGATTCGGTTATTATTTCACAGAGGCAAAATAATAATGTTGAGAGGGGCAGATGGAAACATATGACATTGCAGTGATCGGCTCGGGTCCTGGCGGAATGAGTGCCGGAGCTCATGCAGCTGAGCTAGGGCTGTCTCATGTTCTATTAGAAGGCTCTCCTAAGCATTCGAATACTATTCAGAAATATCAAAAAGGCAAGCACGTAATGGACACGCCAAATAAGCTGCCATTGCGGAGTCCGCTCGAATTTGAGGCTGGAACGCGAGAATATATTCTAGATAAGTGGGAAGAGGGTATGACCTCGACTAACACTAATATTCAATATGGTTCAGAAGTTAGCGGTATTGAAGGTTCCAAAGGCGACTTTACGATCACCTTAGTTAATGGCAAAAAAATCGGCGCGAAATTCATAATTTTAGGCATTGGCGTGCAAGGTAACCCTCGTAAGCTCGGTTGTCCCGGTGATGATTTTGAACATATTCAGTATCAACTCGATGACCCCGACGAATATAAAGACGAACGTATCGCAATTGTTGGTGCGGGTGACGCAGCAATCGAAAATGCGATTGGCTTGGCGTCTCAAAATAGCGTTTGCATTATTAACCGTCGCGACGAATTTGCGCGAGCCAAGCAAGGCAACTTAGATTTGATAATCTCGTCAATCAGTGACGGTAAGGTAGAATGTTTCTATGAATCGAACCCGGTCAGGATTGAAGAAAACCCGAGTGATGAAAGCCGTTATATTTTCGTTTTAAGTTCACCTACTGGGGAAGTTCCTGTGCCGGTCGATCGTATTATCGCTCGTCTTGGTGCGATTCCCCCTCGAAGATTGGTTGAATCGTTCGGTATCGAATTTCCGAATGACAGTCCAGCGGCGTTGCCTGAGCTTTCGAGCCAGTACGAATCGAATGTGCCTGGAATGTATGTGATTGGCGCGCTTGGCGGTTATCCGCTGATCAAGCAAGCTATGAATCAGGGCTACGAAGTAGTCGAGTACATTCAGGGTAACGATATTGAACCAGCTGATCATCCTCTTTTTGTTGAGGCGTTCGATGGCTTGCCTTATGACAAGTCGGTTGACCAGATCTTAGAATATCTACAAGACTCGTCGCCGATCTATAAAGGTATCAACCCGTTGAACTTTCGTGAATTTATTCTCGACAGTAAAGTCTCTAAGCGGGTGTCGGGCGATAAGCTTTGTGTAAAAGGTGAATTTACAAATTCATTCTTTGTTGTGATTGATGGAAATGCTTTTGTGAAATTGCCTGGAGTTGGTGAATTTCACTTTAATCCTGGTGGTTTCTTCGGTGAGCAGAGTTTGATTTCAGGCCGTCGGCGAACCGCAACCGTTTTTGCTGGAGAAGATTGCGTCGTGGTCGAAACTCCTCGTCGAAGCATGGTTAAGTTAATTAACTCTGTTGAGTCGGTTAAGCGGGTGCTCGATGAGGCTTTTATTTTACGAGCGCTGCATTCTAAATTCACCCCAAACACAGCGCACGCTGAATTGGCTGAAGTAGTCGCAAATACAGAATTAAAGACTTTTGATGCCAATCAAAACATCTATTCTGAGGGCGAGCAAGGGGCCGAAGTACACCTTATTCGTATCGGCTCGGTCACCTCAGTTAAGCAGTCGAATAGCAAAGAAGTGATTACCTCTTATATGCCCGTTGGTCACTATTTTGGTGAAGCTGGTGTAATGGGTGACGGTGTCAGAACAGATACAGTGCGTGCCAATGTAAGAACGGAAACTATTTGCTTGAGTAAAGATAGTTTCGTTTCACTATTAGAGAAAGAACCCGGCTTGCAAAAAGAAGTGCAGTCTCATGTTCGCGATCGTTTAACGCTTGAGGCGCGCATGGAGGCACAGCCAAAGGGCGGTGAGCTAATGTCGTTTTTGATGAGCGAAGGTTTGGGCGAAGGTACTGACGTACTATTGATAGACGAAAAATTATGTGTTGGTTGTAATAATTGCGAAAAAGCGTGCGCCGAAACACACGATGGCAATTCGCGCTTAAACCGTGAAGCGGGTGCTTCGTTTGCTGATATTCATGTGCCAATATCGTGTCGTCATTGCGAGCAGCCTCATTGCATGAAAGATTGTCCGCCAGACGCGATTCACCGCGCCAGCGATGGCGAGGTATTTATTGATCAAGAAGCTTGTATTGGTTGTGGTAACTGTGTGCGTAATTGCCCATACGATGTCATTTCATTGCAAAAAAATCCAGCGCCTAAACCAAGCCTATTGCATTGGTTATTGACGGGTAAGGGCCCGGGGCCAGGTGGTAAACAGTACGACGAAGGCGCGACCATTAAAAAAGCGGTTAAGTGTGATGCTTGCAAAGATAATTCAGGTGGTGCGGCATGTGTCCGAGCATGCCCTACCGGTGCTGCAATGCGTTTGAACCCTAAAGAGTTTGTTGACTTAGTGGGTAGCCGTTTTGGCAGTTAAGTCTCCGCTATTGAGTTGCTGCGAGACAACCATTCTACTAATACGATGCAACTAACCAGCTAACTGAGAAAAAGAAATCGTGTATCAGTCAATATTAAATTTTAGACGCTCTCGCTATCTTTGGGTCGCTCTAGCACTTAGCTTAGCGTCGGTAGTGGTTTATCAATGGCATCAACCGATTGGCATGCCAAATGGTGGCACATGGTTGGGATACACGCTGGGTACGATTGGTGCATTACTGATCGTTTGGTTGTTATTGCTAGGCATGAGAAAGCGTAGCTACAATTCCAACATGGGTACAGTTCAGGGCTGGACCTCGGCACATGTATACCTTGGAACTGCGCTGTTGGTTGTAGGTACTTTGCACAGTGGTTTTCAATTCGGCATGAACGTTCATACCCTGGCCTACGTGTTGATGGTAGTGGTGATCATGAGTGGTTTTTTTGGTCTATTTGTCTATGTGCGCTACCCAAACCTACTCACGGTTAATCGTTCTGGCGACACGCTCGATAGTTTGCTCGACAAAGTTCTCAAAATAGATACGCGTAGTCGCCGCATCTCCAGCACTCCAAACTTAAGTCATTTAGTTGAAAGTGCCATAGAAGGCTGCCAAATCGGAGGTGGCTGGTGGCAGCAGTTAACGGCGACAGGAACTTCGGTGATCAGCGTACCATTTGCTCTTCAACCCGAGTCTCAAGAAAAGCCGCAATCGAATAAGGGTCAAGCATTAGTTATTGATGTATTGGCCAATAGGTTGTCACAATTGAGTGGCGGCGGTGAAGAGGCTGGCGCAGTGCAAGGTTTAATTGCTAACTTTGCGGCCAAGCAAACACTTCTCAGGCGCATTAGGCGAGACGTTCAGATTAGAGCTATTCTGAAAATATGGCTGTACATACATGTGCCTATATCATTTGCACTATTGGCGGCACTAATTACACATGTAATAGTCGTCTTCTTTTATTGGTAACGGCGATGAAAGTGACTGATATGTTGTTAACTGCTATTAACTGGATTACTGAACTGTGAGCGACAAAAAACCTAATTATAAGTTGTCACTGGAAGATACTCGCCTCAGTAAAAGGTTGGTTTCTTGGGTTCTGTTTATCGTAATATTGGTATTGTTTCTGATAGTGCCAATAGCCAGTTTGATGAGTGAAGATGCGTCAAAGGCGCTTAGAGACTCTCCGCTACCGTCTGATAATTCCTGGAGTTCAGGCCACTTATCAAGTGCCCATCAAATTCCGGAATTAAACCAAAATTGTCAGGCATGCCATGTTGAGGCGTTCGAAGTGGTGCAAGACGATTCGTGTTTGAGTTGCCATGACGACACTAATCATCATTTTGATACCTCGGCTCATGATGTTACCAAACTCGACGGGTCGCGTTGTGCTAGCTGTCACATAGAGCATGACGAGCCGAGTAGCATTGTGCGGCATGATGATAAGCTTTGTAGTTCTTGCCATGCCGATATGGATCAGACCGGCGCGGTCGATACCGAACTAGTGGATGTAGATAGTTTTGGTAAAGAGCAGCGTAGCGGGGGCGATTCACCTCATCCGTCATTTAAGGTCAGCATGCTGGTCTCTGAAGGTAAGGCTGATTCAATGACATGGTCAATGCGTCGCGTCGCCTTGGCGGACAAGCCGCTGGAAGAATCTAATCTTATCTTTCCGCATGATGTGCATATGAATCGCGAGGGTCTAGATGCGCCGGAAGGTAATAAAGTGTTGGCGTGTAATGATTGTCATGTTACCGACGATGCCGGTGAATTGATGCAACCGATTACGATGGAGAACAATTGTCGTTCTTGCCACACATTGGTATTCGATCCCAATGCGCCACAAAGAGAGGTTCCTCATGGCGACCCCGATACGGTTATGTTAACTCTTGAAGAGTATTATTCGCGCCAATTTCTGCGCGATAATTTAGGCCGAAACCCGACCTCGCAAGAAGTGCGTGATTTCATTTTACGCCGGCCTGGCGAGACCGTCGTTCGGCGCGCCGAACAGGCGCTTAATCTCGCAACACCTTGGGGTAAAGCGAATAGTGTTGCCGCTGAAATATTTGAAAAAACGACGTGTAAAACTTGCCATGAAATCAGCATCGATGACAGTGGTGAGTATTTATCAAAATGGCGTGTAGACCCGATTCGAATCACTAAGCAATGGATGCCTAAATCTGAGTTTGATCACTATAGTCACCGCACATCAGATTGTTCGCTTTGTCATGACGCCAGCAATTCGGAGCAAGCTAGTGATGTGCTGATGCCTGATTTAGAAGTATGTGAAAGCTGTCATACTGGACAACAAACGCATGAAAATAAGACCCCTAGTAGTTGCGTTTCGTGTCATCAATTTCACTTGCCTGAGCAAAATGATTGGCGTCAGGCGTTGGAATCGGGATCGGCTCGAAAAATCATCGAGCAAATAAGTTTAGAGCATCAAAAAACGGGCAATGGTCACTTAGTCAGTAATGCTAGCCTGTCGAATAGAGCCAAGCCCTAGCGTCACTTTGATGATGACTCAAAAATTTCTACAAACGTTGATAACTAGAAAGCACATTATGAAAAAATATCCGTTGATTACTAACGCTAGGCTTCAGGTATCGCTAATCTTTGCCTTGATAATTTTACCGATCAACGCGGTGTTTGCACAGGCAATTTTGAGTACCGCCGATGTGCGCCGAATTATCGGTTTAGTAGTTAGCGAAGGAAATGCACGTGGTGCTCCGGCGACAGTGGCCGTAGTCGACCGCTCGGGTAATGTGCTCGGTGTGTATCAAATGCCCGGTGCGGCCGTTGAAGTAACAATTTCCTCTCAACGCGGAATTCCTAAGGGCAATGGCTTAGAAGGTGTGGTTGTTCCCGCCACGTTCGCCGCTATAGCCAAAGCCGTTACCGGCAATTACTTATCTAGCGGTGGTAACTCATTTAGCACCAGAGTGGCCAGTCAAATTGTGCAAGAGCACTTTAACCCGGGTGAATTCAATCAACCGGCAGGGCCTCTTTTTGGGGTTCAATTTAGTCAACTCCAATGCTCGGATCTAACCGCAGAAGCAGGCACTACTCAGGGACCAAAGCCATCACCTATTGGTTTGTCGGCCGACCCCGGTGGTTTTCCTTTGTATAAGGGGGGCGAAGTTGTCGGCGGCATCGGCGTGATTGCCGATGGTTTGTATTCAATCGATAATTCTATATCGGATTTGGATGAGTCAATTGACGAGATCTTGGCAATCGCCGGCACACGTGGGCTCGAAGCGCCTGGCCCTTTACGTCAGGTAACCCTTGATGGAAAGTTAGTTCGCTATTCGGACACGACGATTGCGGCTTTGAGAACGGCTAACCCTAGCGGCCTAAATAATCGGCATCTTATTGTCGTCCCTGGTTTTTTTGATGGCCGGATTAAGTCCGGTGTTGCTTTTGGTACTCAAGCCTCAGGTTTTGTTGCGAGTGATGATTTTGGTGTGCCCGCAGTGGTGTTAGGAGATCGTTTCAAGCCTCGTGCTGGCACTGATGACGGTGCCCTGAGCGCCAACGAAGTTCGCGTGTTAATCGCTAATGCGTTAAGGGTCGCAATGCGTTCACGCGCACAAATTCGTAACCCGGCTGACTCATCGGCTCGCGTGTCGATTTCAATCGTTGACAGTAACGGTGTGATTTTGGGTATTGCTAGAACCCCGGATGCACCAATTTTTGGCACCGATGTGTCCTTACAGAAAGCCAGAACCGCCGCTTTTTTCTCGCGTCGCGATGCGGGGCAAATTTTGATTGATGCTGGTCATGGACATTTCGTTAATACGGTTCGATCATTCGGTTTGCCGACAGCGCTGGCTGACGGGATAGCATTTTCAGATAGAGCGGGTGGCAATTTATCGAGACCATTTTTCCCAGACGGAATCGATGCCAACCCGCCTGGGCCATTTAGTTTTCCGATTAGTGTTTGGAGCCCCTTCAATGTTGGCTTACAGCTTAATTTGGTGCTTAACCGATTAACTGCAGCGGTCATAGGCTGTACTGGAATTCCAAATTTGCCTAACGGTATACAGATTTTCCCAGGCAGTGTACCGATTTATCGTGGCGGTCAATTAATAGGCGCTATTGGTGTTTCCG
Source organism: Arenicella sp. (assembly GCA_047625975.1). GTDB lineage: Bacteria > Pseudomonadota > Gammaproteobacteria > Arenicellales > Arenicellaceae > Arenicella. Next base: position 13,488 of record JBLHRL010000040.1, on the reverse strand, counting down.
GCGATGGCGTAGATCAAGATGACATGATTTCGTTTCTGGGGCTGCATAACGCCGGTCTTGAGTTAGGTGGAGCAATCAACAATGCAGACCCTTCGATTAGAGCCGATACATTGTCACCTCAAGGCGTAAGGTTACGCTATATAAATTGCCCGCAAGCGCCCTTTATAGATTCGACTGAAGCATTTCCGTGTAACGGCAAATAGAACTTCTAATATTGTTACAGATGAACCTTGAAGCTAATATAATGCATACTAAAAAGAGCAATAAGACAAGCGTAAGCATGGGTTTGGCATTAATTGCCATTGGGCTAATGAGTCAGCCAGTGAAAGCTCAGTCGGTGGCGAGCAGCGAGGCCAATAAGAGTGAGATTCTAGCGGCACAAACTAAGCGGGCTTATGGCTGGCTTAACGGCCAAGTTGATAAGAGGTTCACTTTGCAATTAGCCACCATTCACGGTTTTGAGCATTGTCTGGCAGTTGCGAACACGCATGACGGAATGTATTGCTTCGAGTCGAGTACCGTTAGCGATCGATGGTTCACGGTCTCGGGTAGGTATGACAGTATTGCGACCGCAGAGCAAGCGGCGCTTGATCAGGGTTTGTCTGGTACTGTGGTGAATTATATCCCTCGACTATTAGCCACGCGCTGTGAGATGGACGAACTTAATGTCACCTTTCGGGCTCACTGTGAAACACTGGATCAAGCAGGCCAGGTAGCAATTGAATCTAAGCCAGCTGAGCCGATTGTTTCAGCCGAGGCAGTTTCGGTTGAGCATCAGGTGTTCGAGCAGCAATTTTCTGCGGTCGAAAATAGCCCAGATGAAGAGCTGCAAGCGGCATCATTGAATGATGTTAGACCCGGTGTCGAGCCAACCTCATCAGTTGACAATTGCAGCCAAGCACCGACAACAAGCAGTCGTCCACGCAGGCGTCCAGCCTATCCAGTACTGGTGTTCGAAGCCGATTATTGCAATTCGAATAGGCTTGCTCCACCAAAGGCGTTGCTTTTACCCGATTTAGCACCGGTACCCGATCGCTGGCGTATTGTTGAGTCGTTAGGTTATCCTGAGAATAAATGGGACCCATACAATAATAATAATCCGATTAAGGGTGACCGACCGGTATTCGGTAAAGATTGGTTTTACAATCTATCAGTAATTTCAGATACCGTGGTCGAGCCGAGACGCTTTCCCATACCTGTGGGCAATGCGTCTACTCTTAGAGCTGGCCAATTAGATTTAATCGCCAAGGGTGATCAATACCTGATTAATGAAAACCTAATTGTTGAGCATGTAATCTACCGAGGGGATACGGTATTTAGACCACCTGATCATGAGTTTCGTTTGATCACTGTATTTAATATTAATCATACTGTGTTTGATGAAATTGGCGCACTCAAAGCCGACCCTACAGAGGGTGATACGCGTACTGAGGGTTTTATTGGCCTACAGGGTGCGTTTTATGATTACCATATTAGAAACGTTTCTGACCGTTATGACTTCGATAGTTTTCGGATCGGAATTCAGCCGTTCAGCAGCGATTTTCGGGGTTTCTTGTTTCAAGATAACCAATTGGGAATAAGGTTTTTTGGTACCCGTAATAACAATATTTTTCAATACAATATTGCTTGGTTTAGACGCCTTGAAAAAGAATCTAATAGTGGTTTGAATGATATTAGCGACGACCCGCGCGAAGATGATATTTTTACCGCCAACCTATATTGGCAAGATTTCCCCACCAAGGGCTTTATTTCACAAGCGTCGATTACTCACAATCGTAATCGCGAAGCCGATGATTTCTTTTTTGACGACAATCAATTTATCGCACGCCCAAGTTCTCTAGGTTTTGAGCGCGGTCGAGACTACGATGTAACTTATTTAGGTTTGAGTGGTGATGGCCATTTCGGCCGCAATAACCTTACCTTCTCGGCTTATTATGCTATGGGTGACGCTACCAATGGCGTGTTCACAAACGAAAAAACTGATATAAACGCTTACTTTTTTGCCGCTGAAGCATCTCGTGATTATGATTGGATTCGAGGTCGAGTTTCATTCTTGCATTCGAGTGGCGATGACGACGCATTTGATACAGATGAGGGGGGCTTCGATGCAATTTTTGAAAACCCTCAGTTCGCGGGTGGTGATACGGCGTTCTTTATTCGTCAAAATGTACCGTTAATTGGTGGTGGGCGAGTCGCGTTGAATGGTCGAAATTCAATTATTCCGTCGTTGCGGTCATCAAAAGAACATGGACAATCTAATTTTACTAACCCTGGCGTAACCCTGCTTGGCATTGGCGCTGATTTTGACTTGACCCCACAAACTCGTTTGTCTTTCAATCTGAATCAAATGTGGTTTGACGAGACAACTACCTTAGAAGTTGCGAGAAACCAAAGCCAGGTAAGAAAGAATATCGGTCAAGACCTGTCGGCGGCATTGATATGGCGCCCATGGGCAACTCAAAATATTGTACTTCGACTGTCTGCTGCCGTGTTGAATCCAGGAAGTGGATTCGAAGATCTTTACGGTGACGGCACACCGTATTCAGTGTTGGGCAATTTGATCCTAGCTTACTAATAAAACGTATTAATTAATTAGACAAACATGACGATCAATAAGGTTAATGTAGCCGCAAATAGAATGACTGGCAAAACGACTATTCGCTTTGCCTTGCCGCTGGCAATAGTGTTGCTTTGGTCGATAGTCGGGCTTAATAAGCTGATGGCCGCTGGCGGTGAGACTCCACAAGAAGTTGATTATCCATTTTATCCGCCTGCACCTAAGTCGCAAACTCAAAGTATGGCTGACACTAAGTCTGAGGGTTGCATCACTTGTCACGTGTCGTCAGATCGGCACACTATGCACAGCAATCCTGCGGTGGTGTTGGGTTGCACCGACTGTCATGGCGGTGATTCGAAGGTACAGGCTCCAGCTGACCACAATGCGTTTGTAAGTATTAGCAGTCATCTTCGTGACGTCGATATGACGGAAGCGCATGCGGGTGAAGAGTACCCTGCTGAGAAACCCGAGCATGCAGATGATAGCGCCGATGGTAGCCATTCTTTAGATGCAAAAAAAGGCGATCACGGTGACGGTTATGGTAAGCCTCATAAGCAATATAAACCGGATTATCGCGCCGCGATGGACGCGGCGCATGTAACCCCGACGCTGCCAAAGACATGGCATTATCCTTCTAGTGCTAACCCGCCGCACGCCTACACAATTCTAAACGCCGAAAGCCCCGAGTTTGTTCGCTTTGTAAATCCTGGTGACTATCGAATTGCCGAAGAAGCCTGTGGCGCTTGTCATTTACCTATTATTAAGGCGGCTAAACGAAGCCTGATGAGCACCAGTGCAATGTTTTGGGGCGGTGCTTCGTATAACAATGGCATCTTGCCATACAAAAATTATATTCTCGGCGAGGCTTATACTCGTGAAGGTTTGCCGGCAAGTATCCAGGGCCCATTAGTTGAAAAACCCGAAATCTTAGTTAAGAAATATGGTGTGTTACCAAGCCTTCTTCCCTTGCCTGCTTGGGAAACAATTAAGCCTGGTGATATCTTTCGAGTGTTTGAGCGCGGTGGTCGCAACTTAAGTAACCTGTTCCCAGAGACTGGTATACCCAATGCATTGGGCCAACTACAACGTTTAGAAGAGCCTGGTCGGCCAGATATTAGGCAGTCAAATCGTGGCCCAGGTACCGGAGCACGTATTTCAGTGCCGGTCATTAATATGACTAAAACACGTCTTAATGACCCGATTTCATGGTTCCTTGGAACCAATGATAATCCAGGTGACTACCGTTCATCAGGCTGTAGCGCCTGTCATGTTATCTATGCCAACGATCGAGACCCAAAGCACTCAGGTCCATTTGCAAAGTATGGAAATCGTGGTCATACCCAAACTAATGATCCAACCATCCCTAAAGGTGAACCCGGTCATCCGATTAAGCACGAATTTACTCGAGCGATACCAACTTCCCAGTGCATGATATGTCATATGCACCAGCCCAATATGTTCGTAAATACCTACCTTGGCTATACTATGTGGGACTACGAATCTGATGCGCCTTCGATGTGGCCAGAAGAACAGCAGTACCCAACCGATGCTGAAATCCGAAAAATTAATCAAAGTAATCCTGAAGAAGCGGCGATTCGTGGTAAATGGTCAGACCCAGAATTTTTAGCCAGCGTATCAGAGATGAACCCTAAACTAAGAGATACTCAGTTCGCTGATTATCATGGTCATGGCTGGAACTTTCGCGCGGTATTTAAGCGTGATCGAGACGGTACTTTACTCGATTCAGAAGGTGGCGAAATTAGTGACGACGATCCAGAAAAGTTTAAGAAGGGCGTACACATGTCATCTATTCATGCCGATAAAGGGATGCATTGCTCCGACTGCCATTTCTCGCAAGACTCGCATGGTAACGGTCATATTTATGGCGAGGTTGCGAATGCGGTCGAGATCGATTGCGTAGACTGCCACGGTACCGCCGACAAATATCCGAACCTTGCTACCTCAGGGCCGGCCGCGCCTCCTGGCGGCAATAAGCTAGCTAAATTACGTAACCCAGATGGAAAGTTACGCTTCGAGTGGATGGGTAAAAAGCTAATTCAACGTTCTTTATTGAACCCTGAGTTAGAGTGGGAAATGTCTTTAGTGAAAGATACTATTAACCCCAATCATTCAGGCTATAACGAAAAAGCAGCACTCGCTAAGACCGTCAGTAAAGATACCGATAAGCAAGATTGGGGGCAGGGCATTGCGGTCGATGATCGAGCTCATAGCGACGATGAGATGGAATGTTATTCATGTCATACATCGTGGACCACCTCATGTGCCGGCTGTCATTTGCCGATTGAAGCTAATTGGAAAACTGAACGTAATCATTATGAAGGTGGCGAAACTCGAAACTACGCCACCTATAACCCTCAGGTAGCACGAGATCAAATGTTTCAACTGGGTCGACGTGGCGGCATTAATGGTGGCCGTATTGCGCCAGTAAGATCATCTTCGGCCTTAGTTTTGTCGTCGACTAATGCTAACCGCGAAAAGCTCTATATTCAGCAGCCACCCATTTCGGCTAGTGGCTTTAGTTCGCAGGCATTCGCGCCACACTTTCCGCATACTACGCGTCTAGAGGAAACAAAGACTTGTGATGATTGCCATTTGTCAGAAAAAAATGACAATAATGCGATTATGGCGCAGCTGTTGTTACAGGGAACTAACTTTGTTAATTTTGTTGGTTACAACGCTTGGGTTGGTACTGAACAAGCGATTTCCGCAGTTCAGGTGACCGAGTGGGAAGAGCCGCAAGCCGTGATCGGTAGTTACTTACAAAAGTATGCCTATCCGGATTGGTTTCAAAAACACCAAGATAATGGTCAAGAATTGCAGACTGCGTATGATCATAAATCAGCCCAAGTATCATGTTTGCAGTTGCGAGGTGAGTATTTATTTGCGGCTGAAGGTAGCAACGGTTTTCGCGCCTATGATGTATCGAACATCGCTAATAAGGGGTACAGCCTAAGATTTGTAACCGCGCCTTTTAGTCCGCTTGGTCAAGATACCAAGGTTAAGACAGATAATGCTACTTGTATGGCATTGCCGACCAACCAAAATATCGCGCCAGAGCGTAATCAAGGCGACTTAATGCGCATTGACAACCAAGAGCAGCCATTTCACCCAATCTATAATTACGCGCTTGTTACCGACTCTCAAAGTGGCTTGATAGTAGTTGATGTAAATACCTTAGTTGATGGCGAGTTTCGCAATAACTTTCTTGAGGCCGAACTGGTTTGGAATGACGATGGAATCTTAGACGGCGCCAAGCACATTGTTATTGGCGGCTACTATGCTTACATCATTGCTGACGCCGGTTTGGTCATCGTCAATTTAGACAATCCTTTGCAACCGAAAGTTGAACAGGTTATCGAGCTCAATGATGGTCGTGCTTCAGCATTGCAATTTCGTTATTTGTTCGTGACTGATGCCGATGGCCTAAAAGTGGTAGATGTATCTCAAGGTAAGAGAGCCACGCTATTGAGCGACAACACAATTGCTTTGGATAACGCGCAACGAATCTATGTAGCTCGAACTTATGCCTATGTCGCTGCCGGCTCGGATGGCTTGGTTATTGTTGACGTGAAGCAGCCCGATAATATCAAGCTGCTGCAGAAATTTGACGCAGACGGCCAAATCAACGATGCACGAGACGTCGTTGTTGGTAGTACTAACGCAAGTCTTTTTGCGTACATTGCTGATGGTATTAACGGCCTCAAAGTAGTGCAACTGACGTCACCAGATTCGCAGCCGAAATTTTATGGCTTTAGTCCGGAGCCTAAGCCTGAACTCATTGCTTGGCGTAAGACAACGTCACCGGCTATTGCCTTATCTAAGGGTATGGATCGAGATCGGGCCGTAGATGAAACTGGCGGGCAAATAGCGGTATTTGGGCGTTTAGGGTCGCGACCTTTAAACATACAGGAGATGCGAAAGCTGTATCTGGATGAGAACGGCAAGCCTTGGACTGTGAATAATAAAGTTGATAGTCAGAAGAGAGTCGATACTAAGACTCGGGATAATGCTCAGTAAGGTCACTCATGCATAACGTAAAACAATCACTGTTATTTTTAATGGGCCTTCTATTCAGTCTACATCTGATGCCTGGCGCCACAGCGTCGGATCATGTCGAGGTAGAGTTGCCCCAGTATGCCGCGCAAACTCATATGGGCGTGGCTACCTGTGGTAACTCAACGTGTCATTCGGTAACGCAACTAGAAGAACCTAGCAATGTGCTGCAAAATGAATATCAAACTTGGTTGTTTCACGACAGACACTCAAAAGCTTACTCGACCTTACTGAGTGATCAGTCTCAACGTATTGCCTCTAAACTTGGTATTCAAGACGCCTCTAAAGCGGGTGTATGTTTAGACTGTCATGCTGATAATGTTGCGGTAGAGCAGCGCGGCGAAGAGTTTCACATGACTGATGGCGTTGGTTGCGAAGCTTGTCATGGTGGCTCTGAAAAATGGCTAAGCCGTCATACTATTAAGCCGTATAGTCTGGAACGCAATCTAGCCGATGGTATGTACCCTACCGGTAACCTGGCTGATAGAACAAGGTTGTGTGTAAGTTGTCATGTCGGCAATGAAAAAAAACTAGCCAAACATAATATTATGGGTGCTGGTCACCCCCGTCTGGGTTTTGAATTAGACACCTTTACGATTCGTCAGCCAGAGCACTATGTTGTTGATGAAGATTATCTGCAACGAAAAAATCCTGACGGCCCGATTCGTCGCTTGCTCGTTGGTTCAGCGGTGCACGCGCAATCAGTGGCTAAAAATCTCGGAGGTTCGCTAATTAATAACCCTCAGGGCCACCCGGAAATAGCGCTTTACGATTGTCACTCCTGCCACCATTCATTAACTGATCTGAAGTGGAAGCAGCGGCCCACAACCGCTGGTCTGAAGCCAGGTGCGATTAGGCTTAACGATAGTAGTTTTATTATACTCGCGGCCCTCACCGGGGCTCTCGATAGCAACCTGCAGAGCGATATGTTGCGGGGTATCAAAGCATTGCACTCGGCTTCTAGTCGGTCGATCAAGCAACTACAACTAGCCGCCGCTAATTTACAAAATTTGTCGGTAGCTAGCCAAAGTATGTTTGAAAAAGTGAGCTTGAATGACGCAGACAAACGTCAAATGCTTGAAGATTTAATGCGTCTTGGTATTCAAGGCGAGTATCGTGATTATATTGCGGCTGAGCAAGCAGTGATGGCGATGGACGCTTTAAGTTACAGCCTACCGAGTGAGCAGGACTTAAGCAGAGTCATCAACCGAGCTTATCAATATACTGAAAACGATGAGGCCTACAAGCCGGAGCAGTTTAGTAAAGATTTAGAAGGTTATTTGGAACGTCAATAACCCTCTACGGCTTGACTTTATGCCCAAAAAACGGTGTCTTTCTGGCCTTCGAGAATGGGTAAATATTTCTCTTCAAGTTCAGCGCGTTTGACCTTCATTGTTGGTGTCAAGAGGCCATTTTCTATGGTCCAAGGCTGATCTACAATGCGAATGCCACCAACAACCTCATGTTTTTCATTTTGACCGTTTACGTCTGCAACAGTCGCAAGCAAGCTTTTTTCGATCTCTTTTTTACTCATGCCGTCGGCGATTTCCTTCGACAACACAATCACCACCATAGCCGTCGGTAAGCCACTACCCATCACACACAATTGTTCGATCAAAAGGTTACTAGCCAGTTTCGATTCAATCGGCACTGGGGCTATGTATTTGCCCTTGCCTGATTTGAAAATATCTTTCACTCGGCCAGTAATGGTAAAATAGCCGTCGGCATCAATATCCGCCTTATCACCAGTACGGAAATAACCGTCTTCCGTAAACGACTCGGCAGTGACTTCAGGGTTTTTATAGTATTCAGGGAAAACCGCTGGCCCTTTTATTAACACTTCGCCAGCATCAGATACTTTTATATCAAAGCCTTCTACTGCTTTGCCGATGGTACCAATCTTTTCGAAATTGAAGGGATATTGGCTGGTCGCCATACCCATCGTTTCACTCATGCCCCAACCCTCTCCAATATCGATATCTAGCCTGTGATACCACTCAAGGATCGACGGTGAAATTGGCGCTGAACCACTTCCGAAAGAGGCAGTGTTCTCAAAACCTAACTGACGTTTAATTTTAGTTTTAACGATCGAGCTCAAGATCGGAATCTTCAGCATTAAGTTAAGCTTTCGTTGCGGGATCGAGGCAAGCACTTGCGATTGAAATTTAACCCATAGACGGGGTACGGAAATAAAGCCAGTAGGCTGAGCGCTTCTCAAATCACGAATGAACGTTTCTAGGCTCTCGTTAAAGGTGATGGTGCCACCACAATACAAACTATAGTACTCGACTAAGCTACGCTCGGTAACGTGGGCTAACGGTAAATACGACATCGCTCGCTCATCATCGCCCGCATTAAGTGTTTTGACTGCAACGGCTGTTGAAAAACACAGATTTTCAAAGGTGATTACAACACCCTTTGGGTTGCCGGTTGAACCTGAAGTGTAAACAATCGAGAAAATATCATCTAGCATTGGCTTGTTTATCTGAGTAACTGGCATGGCCTCATTACTCGCCATCAAATCGGCCATGCTGTATTGCCAATTCACAGCGCTGGTTGACATACCAATGGTTATTACGGATTCTGAAATCGAGTCCTTAACAAACTTTGGCTTTGCGACATCACCCACAATAATGGCTTTGGCCTCGCTGTGGTTCATTACATGAGAAATAATACTCACACCCGCGGTAGAGTAGATGGGCGTAGGAATGAAACCAGCGGCGACAATTGCGAAATCGGCGATAAACCAATCGGCACAGTTAGTCGCTATTATCGCTACACGGTCTCCTTTTTGCAGCCCCAAACTAACCAGTGCCTGAGCTAAACGCAAGGTTTTGTCATACACCTCTGTCCAGGTGTATTCGATGTATTCTCCATTCGTTGGCTGTCGCAGGTAAATCTTATTCGGTGTTTTTTCAACTTGACGAGCAAACATCTCCATCGGTAATGTGTTTTGATTTGGGATCATTCTTTTATTCTCCTTTAACGCTGGTAAGTCTGACAATTATTAAAATTTTATTAAGTCTATACTCCAAATTATTAATAAAAAATTTGGAAAATAAGCTGTAAATTATTAGGTTCTTTAGTCTCATTTAAGAGTACCTTCTGGCCAGAATACAGGCAATCCATTTCGCTCTCAAATTAGACGTTTGATACAGTTCAAATAAGCGTTGGAGGTTTCATATTGATGGTTATCAAAGCGCCGCCAAGTCTGCACAATTGGTTAGCGTAGAATCTACTAACCTTATCTTAAAAGTAGGTTGTTGTTGCCGGCGTATCAACCGCGTTAGGTCAACCATTGCCGATTAACATACAATTTAAAGGGCAATACGGTAAGGCAATAAAATTCAAAATGTAAGGACGCTAGGTAGTCAATTCAATAATCTACCTGCTTATGATTTGATCCGTATTATCGTTATGTCGATAATGCCGACAGCGCAGCGCTAAAAATAGATTATATTGGCGAGGGTGATACGCGGACAAAAGTATTGCTTATGCAGGGTGAGCATTCATGATGCTATCTTTACTGAAAGATGATGCTCATATTAATTGAGGCCTGATAAAATGTGCTCGCTCCTTTCTTGACTGGTTTTAGCCGGTTGGCTAACGGCGATGGATCTATCCGTAATATGCCGTTGTGTGAGGACTGATGGGCTTGTTGGCTTGCGTTTAGTTTGCTGAATACAGTCAACGTTTTAGTGGCGTGGTGGCTGGCAGAATTGCTCCCAGACTGTGGAAGAATTCCCACTGAGTAAAATTATTGATGGCACCACAGTTTTCGAGTTGAGCGATAGAGTGAAAGCGGCGTATGAAGCCCCTTATCCAGATAAAAGTTATAAAACAGGCGCACGACAGTTTACGCTGTTGGTGCGATGCAAAGCAGGTGGCTCGGCCGCCGCGGCAAATGGTACGGCCTGGCAAGTGCTGCCGTAAGGCTACGCCGTTTTGACAGCCTTTAGTGATCAAGACCCGGTGACCGTCGGCGGCGACCAAGGTTTTAAGAAAGTGATCCCCGGCGCTAAGGGTCAGAAGTATGTAATAATAAAAGGGAGGTGGCACTTCTTGCAAGAAGAAAAAGGCGTCAAGCTGGCAGAAGTGACCATCGATTTCATTAACGAGAATAAATTACAAGGCTAAACAATGGCTAAGAAGCAATCTAAGAAGCAATACGACCTAGTAATTATGGGTGCCACGGGTTTTACCGGTAAATGGGTAGCTAAGCATCTTTTTGATCACTATTCTAACGGCGATTTAAACTGGGCTATTGCCGGGCGTAATTCAGATAAGATGAATGACGTGCGTGATTTCATCGGCGATAGCTCGGCTAGTATTGACGGCGTACTTGCCGATAGTAGCGATGAGGCCTCATTGCTTGAATTAGTACAAAGTACCAAAGTTATAATTAGTACCGTTGGCCCTTATGCGCTACATGGTTCCTTGTTAGTTAGGTTATGCGCTGAAGCGGGCACGCATTACGTTGATTTGTGCGGTGAAACGCCGTGGATGCGCGAGATGATTGACGCACATCAAGTGGCCGCTGAAAAAAGTGGCGCAAAGATCGTGCACAGTTGTGGTTTTGATTCAGTGCCGTCGGATATGGGCGTGTTTTTTACCCAACAACAGGCTCAAAAGACATTTTCCAAACCATTAAGAAGTGTTTGTTATCAGCTGATAAAAGCCAAAGGTGGCATCAGCGGCGGTACTATCGCTAGCATGATGAATATTGTCAAACTGGCGGTAAAGGATAAGTCGATTCGTAAGCTATTGGCCAATCCGTATGCCTTGAATCCAGACCCTAGTTTTAAAGGTCCTGATAAAGGTGATCAGATGAGTGCCAAATTTAGTAAAGTGCTAGATAAATGGACGGCTCCATTTGTGATGGCTGGTGTTAACACTCGAATAGTTCGTCGTTCTAATGCGTTATTGGATTTTTCTTACGGCGAAGATTTTCGTTACTCGGAGGTGATGGTCACTAGCAAGGGCGCTGGCGGTTATTTGTCGGCCAAGGCCATTTCCGGAGGAGTTAAAACTATAGTGGTGACCAGTGTCACAGAGGTAGGTAGAAAATTCTTAGGAATCTTTTTGCCGGCTCAAGGTGAAGGCCCAAAAGTGGATCCTGAAAACCCTGGTTTTTATCACATTCAATTTAATGGAGAAACCGAAAGCGGTGAATCCTTGGTTACCAAATTACTCGGTGACGGTGACCCCGGTTATGGCTCTACTTCGAAAATGCTTGCCGAGTCTGGAGTCTGTCTAGCACTAGATTCATTAACGACTGGCGGCGGCTTTTGGACTCCAGCTAGTGCACTTGGTGACGCCTATTTGAAGCGCTTGCAAGATAAGGGCGGGCTTAGTTTCGCGATCGTTTCTTAGAATATTGTGATGCTCGGTTGAAGCCAGCCTAAACGGCTGGTTTTTCGGACACGATTGAAGGCGGATTTGGCATTTCCTACAAAAGGATTGTCTGCGCGAGACGGCTCTGCCTACAGAGCGTCCGGTGCTAACAAGGCATTGTACCATTCTAGCTGTTTAACCCGATTATCACGGGTTAATTTGACGAGATGGGTTGAGCTTTGGTGCTCAGACCACGGCATATTCAGATCTTCCCAGCGATGTTCGAGCTTTTTCCCAGGCTCGACTCGCGCCATCATAATCTTCGCTACTGGCTTTTGTCGTACTAGATTTTCATGTCCTAAACCTTCACCGATGGTCAACTGTCGTAGACCTTGAAAGTCGAGTTCAGCACTATGGTGCACGTGGCCATTCAACACGGTTGAAACTCCTAGACTGCGTGATTGCGCTGCGATCCAGTCTATTTGTCCATTACCGCCAATTTCGTGATCATCGTGTGGCCTAGGATCTTTTAATGGTCTGTGAGTGAAAAGCACTTGCTCACCTACAAAGGGTGCTTCAATGGCTAGATTTTGCAACAGTTTACCTCTCTGCCCAGAGTCTTTGGGCCAAAAATCAGCGGCTGTGTCAAGATTAATAAACCGTGTGCCTGCCAATTCAAAGGCATGGTTCATCGGTCCGATCTGTTGTAGAAACTTGTCATAAATTAAGCCATTGTCATGAAAATCATGATTACCTATAGTGACATAACATGGTATTTGTGAGTTGTTGAACTGTTCAATAGCTAGGTCGTATTCGCCGTCAGTGTAGTTAAAATCTCCTAGGTGTAAGAGGAATTGGGCACCGAGTTGGTGCGCGCGCTTCAGCGTCCATGCTAACTCAGTGCCACCGCCAGTATCACCCATTACCGCAAACTCGAAACCATCCGTTGTTGGCACAGTCCACTTAAGTGTTAGGTTCTGCTCTACTCTTGACTGTATGTGAATCTGTCTACGAGTTCCTTCGACCTGTTGGTCGATAACGACCTGCTGAGAATTGGGGCCGTCTTTGCCTACTTCAAGTGTGGCATTGCTGGCTAGGTTCATAATCTCGAAAGATGAGTTGCCTTTTGCGTGCCTAATGGTAACTAAAGGCTCTGGAGCAATTGCTCTTAATGTGGTGCTGTCTAGGGCAATGCAATTTTCAAAGGCCAAACTTAGTTGTGGTGTTGACAGTTCTGAATCGAGCGTGTGGTGCTCAAAAGAGAGTCGTGGGTAGCGAAGTCCTCGGTGGTAAGAATAAAGACCAAGGGTTGTTAGTAATGCGCCACTGGTTAATAGTTTTCGTCGACTGATCACTTTTACTTCTACCTTTAAAATCTGTTACTAAATATTATCAATTGCCACTCAAGCAATGCTGTGCATCGACGCTAGTAGAAACTCTAGCGCAATCTAACTGGCTGTGGCTCAGTCGCAAAGCAACCATTTACTAGTTTACTCTGAATCGTGTCAAGGCGTTAGAATTAG
>JBLHRL010000039.1:0-26100 GCA_047625975.1 Arenicella sp. | reverse complement strand
CCGGTGAAACTAATGTGGCGCAAGACTTTGGTTTTCAAACAGCGCTGCCTGCAGGCCAAATTGGCGACAAGATATTCACCGATATCAATGGTAACGGACTGTTCGACGCCAGTGAATCTGGCATAGCGGGTATTAATGTCCAGTTGTGTGGTGACTTAGATGATGATAACGGCACACCCCAAACCTGCCGCATCGAAATTACTGATGCTAACGGTGATTACCTGTTTGGTGATGGTTTGCAAGGCGATGGCATCACCGCTGATGGTGCTGACCTAGGCTTACCCGGTACCAATGGCACCGAAGACTATACTCTTACGGTTCTTAACCCACCTGCCGCAGCGACTAATACCGCCGACCCAGATGGTTTAGCGCCTAGTGTCGCGCAGCTGACCTTGCCCTCCGGCATCAGTAATGTAGACCAAGATTTTGGTTATGTTGAGCTTAGCTCGCTGGCGGGTAGCGTTTGGCTTGACGAAGATCTTGACGGTGTTCTTGATATTGAAGAAACCGGCATCGCCGGAGTTCAGGTGCAGCTAATTCGCGATGGTTTAGTGGTTGCTACTGCCGTCACTGATGCCAATGGGGATTACTCCTTCACCGCTATTAACCCGGGCGAGTACACGGTTAATATTATTGACGACACCGCGCCTAGCGGATTACAAAATGCCGCGGGTCCTAACGGTATAGACCCTCGTCCGGTATTGATAGTGCAGGGCGTTGAGGTCAAAGATATTAATTTTGGTTATGTCCCGAATAACAATACAGGAGCCATTGGTGACCGTGTGTGGTTCGATGCGAACCAAGATGGCATCCAAGATTCAGGCGAAGCTGGCATTGAAGGAGTGACTCTGAATCTGCTTGATTCAGCTGGCGTAACTGTCACCGCGACTACAAACACGAATGGTCATTATCTCTTTACGGATGTATCGTTCGGCACCGACTATATCGTGTCGATCTCGCCAATGGACCCTAACTTAACGGGCAAAACACCGACCGTTGGTCCACAAAGTGAAGCTAGCTACATTGGTAACCCGGTTGACTTGAACGCCAGCGGCTCGGTTATTACCGATATCGATTTCGGTTTTTACAGCGGTGGTAGCAATACCCTTGTCGATGCATTTTGGGTAGACAGTGACCGTGACGGCTTACGTGGTGTAAACGAAGAGTCGATCGCTTACGTTACTGTTAATTTATACAACGATGCTAACAACGACGGCATTGGCGACGATGCCAATGCTGATGGCCAACCAGATCTGGTTGCGACAAACACCTCAGATGCAAACGGTGAGATAAGCTTTACTGGCTTGCCAAATAGTTCGTTCGTGATTGCCGTAACTGATGTAAACACTGTATTAAATAACTATGTTGGCACTACCCTCGAAGCCTTAGCGCGTTTGTCTGACACCATTGCAATTACCGGTGGCGTGACTGATAGCCAACTCAGTTTTGGTTACAACCAAGCTGGTTTGATAGCGGGTACGATTTATGCTGACCCGAATAGTAGCTCTACTCAAGATTCTGGTGAAGCGGGCATATCAGCGGTTACTGTAACGTTAACTAGAGAAACATCTCCAGGCTCTAATGTGTTTACAGTAAACGAGACGTTTTTAACCTCGGCTGATGGCTCTTACGATTTTAATGTTAATGAAGCGGCTAACTATCGTGTGGTTGTGAGCGCTCCAGTTGGCAACCAGACTGAAGATCCAGATGTTACCGTTGATGACCAAACTGACATTACCCTAATCTTGGGTGAAAGCTCAGTTGGGAATGACTTTGGTTACGAAGACGCGGCTGGAACCTTCACCATGGGCGGCACTGTGTTTATTGACCCGAATAAAAACGGAATCGAAGACGCTGATGACCTTGGCATTGAAGGCGTTACTCTGAATTTGATTGATCGCAACGATATTAATGGCTACGACGTGGTTGACGGTATGCTTGATGTCAATGGCGATAGCCGTATCTCGGCTGCCGATGATGGCGTGGTAGCTGGCGTTACCATTATTGATGGCATGTTCGATATCGACTTAAATGGCACGATTAATGAGGCCGATAGCGGCGTTGTTGGCCCATTCAATATTCTTGAAGGCGTGGTTAATTTGGCGCAAGCAGGGGTTGCAACCCAGTCATCCAATTTTGACGCCGTTAGATTAGCGTCAGTTGCTGTGGATGGAAATCCGAGCGGTTCACCTGTCGGCACAGCATTAGCAACGACAGGCAAAACCTCTCAGTTTGAATTTTGGGAAGTAGATTTAGGGTCAGTTCAATTGCTTTCTGAGGTCACTATTTTTAATCGTGACGACGGTTTTCAGGGGCGCTTGAGCAATGTGTTTGTGCTAGTAGCAGACACTGCATTTCCAAGTGATACCCACCAAACCAATGACCTGAGCGCCGCCCGCGCTGTTGCAGACTTTGAGTTTCAAATAACTGAAGCATCGCTAGGTGTTACTGCAGATCCGGTAGTAAGCATTGGTGGTGTAGCAGGTAGATTTGTGAGGATACAGAAGTCTGGTACCAATACTAATGGTACCGACAGCGATCCAAATCAACTTGATATTGCTGAAGTCAAAATTACTCCAAGCTTTATACTGGCGAACTCAGACGCGGTAGTGGCAACCACAACAACCGATGCGCTGGGCAACTACACTTTCTCAGGCTTGTCTGCCGGAGACTATAGTGTTGCGGTGACTGATAATGCTGTTCGTTTGGCCGGCTACGACATCACTAGTGGTTTAGATGCGCTTGACCGCACGATTGACGGCGGTAACGAAACCGATGTTGATTTTGGTTACATTCGCGAAGAAGCGACCGCCTCAATTGCCGGTGAAGTATTCATCGATGAAAATCAAAACGGCATGGCTGAAGATGGCGAGCTCGACTTAAGTAATGTGCGGGTGCATCTATGTACTTCGCCGACTGTCGGTGCCACGTGTCTGCCCGCTGATGGGAGTTTTGTAGCAACAACGACGACTGACTTTAACGGCGAATACATCTTCAAAGGTCTGACACCTGCGCAGTATGTAGTCGACAGCGATTCAGCCGATATACCTGTAGGTCTTGATAAGACCGTTGACCCTGCCTTGATCAGTATCTCTGAAGGTGAAAAGGTTACTGATGTAGCTCATGGTTATCAGCCAACTCCAATAATCGGTACTAATAATAACGCAGGAGTGTTGTCTGGTTTTGTTTGGATAGACGTTCTGCCGAATGGCGATTTCGATGCCAACGAAGCGCCGATTTCGGGCGTCACAATTATGGTGTTCGATGGCACTGATCCCGCAGGCTCATCACCGGTGCTAACCACCACAACAGGGCCCGACGGCAGATGGATTATTTCTAACATTGTCACTGAGCTAGTCGACAGTTTGTTTGTGGCTTACCAAATGAATGACAGCATGTCTAGTCAGGGCATCGATGCAGCCGCGGGTGCCGATCTGAACGAAGTTCAGCCGACTAACTTTCCAATCGGTGATAACGTCTATAATCCGGTGCCATTGATGTCAGATGAAGATAATAATATCGGCGATTTGAATTTTGGTTTCGATCCAGCAGGGGCCGATCTCGGCAGTATCAGTGGCATTATTTACACTGATGCCGACCAAGATGGCGACCACGGTGCGGTCAGCCCAACGGTCGATACTGAGTTACAAGGTGTCACCGTTAATCTATTGGATGTTGTCGGCAATGTGCTTGCCACTACAGCGACTGATTCGACCGGTGAATACACCTTTGTTGGCTTGGCTGTAGGCGATGCAACGACGGGTATTAACTACCAAGTAGTGATTACCGATAACATCAACGTTACCGCTGATCTAGTGCCGTTAGAAACCTTGCCGCCGCTGATTAATTTACGCAATTCGGCCATGCTTCGAAACGTAATCGGTCAAGATGCTGGATTTATCTCAAGCACTGCCTTTTTCTCTATTGGAAATCGCTTCTTCTTCGACACTAATGGTGATGGTATCGCCGACGATGTTGAGCCGGGCATTGAAGGTGTCACTGTGCAGTGTTGGGCCGACGTAGATCAAAGCGAAACCCCTAACGATGCAAGTATTGCCTCTAATTTAGTGGTACCTGAGGCTGGTATTGATAACCTGCTTCGTACGGTTGTCACTGATGAGAATGGCGAGTACGTATGTACTAGCCTGCCGTCCGGTAATTACATCGTTACAGTGGTCGAGGCGAATGGTTTTGATGAGGCAGCAGACGGTACTTTAGTAACCGGTAACGCGGCGGATAACTTTGCTAAAAATTGGAGCTACGCATTAACGCTTAGTTCTACACAGCCGAACTTTGCCGCTGACTTCGGTGTTTCTGGTGATAATATGCTCGGCGGTACTATTTTCGTCGAAGCCGAAGGCTTAGTTGAACCAGCGGGAACGACGATTACCCCAGGTGACTTAGATGGGGTGCTCGGTGGCAACCCAGATACCAGTGTCGTCGGTGCTCCTGCAGCGGATATCGATGCAATCGCTAACATCCCGGTAGATCTATTATTCGAGGAAGATGATGGCACCTTTAGCGTGATCCAGAGCACCATAACCGGTGCTGACGGTGGCTATAATTTTGCCGGCTTACCAGACGGTAACTATCAAGTAGTTGTTCGTCCGACTGGTACCGGTATTGATGGCTACGGCCAAACGGGTGATCCTGATCTAGTCTTTATAGAAACTAATCAATCAGACCTAGTCTGTGATTCAGATACGGCTGCATTGTGCGATAACACGGCTTTGACACCGATTTCTCTATCTGCTGGGGCTAACGTTACGGGTATCAATTTTGGTTATCAGCGTGGTTTCGCGACCACTCCTGTAACCATGAACTTCTTCAGTGCAACACGATCGGGCGGCGCGGTTAGTTTCGTATGGGAAACCACAAACGAGGTGGGTCATGCAGGCTTCCAAGTGTTTGCTCGAACTAGCCAAGGCTGGGAGCTTTTAAATGAAGAACTGCTAGTCGGCAATATTACTGTTAACTCTGATTTTGAAGCTAAGCAGTATGCATTTGAAGCTCAAAGCGATGCTAAATGGTTTGCGTTAGTTGACGTATCAGATACCGAAGAAGTAATTGCTCGTGGACCGTTTGAAGTAGGCCAAGAGTACGGTGCCAATTTTGGTGAGAAAGAAATGTTTGATTGGAGCCTAGTGCAGGCAAATACAGTACAAAGCTTTGCCGAGATTAAAGATTTAGTTGATAGCCGGCTTAATCAACGTGTCATCGAAGTAGAGGAGCACGACCCCGAATTCGAGGCCTACCTCAACGACATTGATGAGCAGGACGGAGAATAGTTATGAAAAAGTTAAGTTTAAAACGTGCCTTAAAAACTGTAATACTGGCGTCGGCCCTTGGCTGGATGAGTTCTGCTTCGGCAATCGAAATAGTAAATCTTGTTACTAAAGAAGCTGGAATGCATCGCATTACCTACGAAGAGCTGGCCAGCTACGGCGCAGACTTTTTTGCCTCTCCTAAGCGAAATTTTGGCTTGAGCCTAGATGGAGAACCTGTTGCGCTGACGGTCAAAGGTCAGCACAGCCGTTTTGGTAAAACAAAACTTTTTGGCCCAGGCGGCTACATTGAGTTCTACGCACCAGGTAGTGACAGTCGATACACTGACGAGCAGAAATTTACACTTCATTCTTTAAGCAATAAAGAAATTCGCAATGGACAACGCATATTTATTCGTAATCAGTACAACACGGTAAATAAAACGGCGCCCATGTCGCAACAGTTTCAATATACCCATGTTGAGCATCAAAATAACCGGTATTCATTTACCTCACCGATTGCAAACGATCCTTGGGATTTCGGCTTTACCGTAAGTGTTCGAGCAACACCGACGTACACCTTTGTTTTAGACAATGTTGCTGATGGTGATGCTAGCGCCAAAGTTGACGCTCAAATGGTTGGTTTTGTTGACCTGGATATCGAAGGTAATGACCATCACTATGAGGTCTTAGTTAATGGTTTTTTACTTGGTGACCAACAATTTGACGGTAATTCGGTAGACCATTTTGTGTCAACAGACGCCGTGGTTCAAGAGGGTGCGAATAGCTTTAAGTTTAATTATCGTCCGTTGGTAGATGTACCATTCGATAAAATGTCATTAAATCAACTACGAGTTACCTATAGCCGTACTACCGAGATGGCTGACAATAACGGCTATCTAGAGGGTTGGTTCGACGCTGACCAAGCGTTGATTAGTAATGTCAGTAGCGCAAGCGTTTATCGTAAATATGAAGACGGTATGATTCGTCAAATCACCGGCGTTCAGACGATTGATGACAGCATTGTTTTTAGTACTAACGGCCGATCTGGTAACTACATTATTGTCAGCAATGAACTAGATAACAGTGGCTTCAAAGTACCTGAAGTTCGTGCCATAGCGTCCGCAGTCGATATTTCCAGTGGTCGCGCTGAATATTTAATTATTGCTCATCCTAGTTTGATCGGCGAGTCGCTTAATGAATTGGTTGACATTCGTTCGCAAGACTATTTAGTTAAAGTGGTCGATGTGAACCAAGTGTACGCACAATACGGTAATCACAATTTTGGCTATCAAGGTATTGACGCATACATCAAGCATGCTGTTGCCAATATGAGCACTCGCTATGTGGTGTTAGTTGGTAACGACACTTATGATTATAAGAATTTCAAATATCCTTCAGTCAGCTTAATGCCAACTAAGTACCTTGAAACTAAGATCGGAGGCTTGCTAATATCTCAAACTCCGTCAGATGCCGCCTATGGTGACGTTAATGATGATGGCGTGCCTGATGTCGCTATTGGCCGAATCGGAGCGCGCACCTCTACTGAGCTTGGTTATGTGGTCAATAAGATAAAAGCTTATCGAGCTAGAGAAGGTTATGTCGGTAGACTATTAATGGCGACAGATAAAGATGATCTAGGCTTAGGGGTTAACTTCACCTCTGATGCGCAAGATTTAATTAATGCCATGCCGGCTGATTGGGCCGCGTCTTTGCGTGACGACTTCAGGGCTTTTCCAGAGGTTGACGGGCATCAAGAGGCGCACGAAAAAGTGATCAACGTGATGAATGCAGGGGTCTCGGTAGTTGAGTATATCGGTCATTCTTCTCAGTATTCATGGGCTTACACTACCCCGCCTTTGCTATCGGTGCTTGATATACCTGGATTAACCAATATCGGCAAACCTACCGTTGTAACTCAATGGGGTTGTTGGAATACCTACTACGTAGACCCACGCGGGTATGCTATGGGCGATCGTTTGATGTTGGGTGGTGAATACGGTGCGGTAACCGTGTTAGGCGCGTCGTCATTGACCACCTCACAAGGTGAGCGAGGCCTCGGTATAGAACTAAATAAGCGATTATTCGAAAAGGGTGTGACCATCGGTGATGCATTGATTGCGGCTAAAAAAGCCTTAGCAGAAGACGCTAATCATCCAGACATTCAACTATCTTGGCAAATCCTGGGCGATCCTGCGATTGTTATTAACCCATAAATTTGATTTTAGCTAGACGCTTAATAGTAGAAAAAGCCGGCATTGTTATGCTGGCTTTTTTATTGCCGCTGATATGGTTTATGTGTCGATAGTAGCGATCATGCGTCACTCTGGTTTTCGGATTAAAATGACTTATGTTGAGTTTTCGTGCGGCGTTCTAAGAGATTTAAATGAGTATCACTCAAAGATAAGTCTATATACACGGTTGTAGCGACTCAGGGAGCCGCTGAGTCTCGCTGTTAAGGTGCATAATCTCGGTCTGGCTTGTTATTTTTTGCTGTTGTCAGTGCTATTTTGGCGCCGCCGAATTAAAAAAACACTCGACTACCCAAAAGCCCTTTTGTTGCCGCCACTCAGCCAGTAGAATCAGAACTTGACCTACTCCTCTTTATGTTTATCTAGCCCTGTTTGCGAGGCCGTTTTTGTTTCAACAATTAAATCCTCCACAAAGAGCGGCGGTGCAGAACTGTGAGAGCCCAATGTTGGTGCTGGCCGGAGCAGGTAGTGGCAAGACTCGAGTGATCACCTACAAAATAGCGTGGTTGCTGACCAAGAAGTTTGTAAACCCAAAAAATATTTATGCGGTGACCTTTACAAATAAGGCCGCGCGCGAGATGAAGGCTAGGGTTACCGAGTTGCTCGACGGTGATGCCACCAGAGGGCTTACAGTCTCTACCTTTCACAGTCTAGGCATGGCAATTCTTCGTGAAGAGGTAGATGCTTCGGGCCGTAAGCCTGGCTTTTCTATTTTTGATCCCGCTGATTCGTTGTTCGTAGTGCGTGAACTGTTAAAGGCCGACCTCGATGACAATGGCATTGTCGACCGAGTACGCAACCAAATCTCCAGCTGGAAGAACGATTTAGTGTCACCCGAGGACGCAAAACGTTTGGCCATGACTAACCCTGTTGAAGTCGCGGCCGCTAATGTCTATGGCGAATACGAGCGTTACCTGCAGGCGTGTAACGCAATTGACCTAGATGACATGTTGTATTTGCCGAATGAATTAATGCGTAAGTTCGATAACCTCCGAATTAAGTGGCAAGAACGTGTTCAATATATGCTGGTTGATGAGTATCAAGACACTAATACCGCGCAATACCGTCTGGTTAAAACCTTGGTGGGCGGCTCTAATGGTAACGGTTTAACCGCGGTTGGCGATGACGATCAATCTATCTATGCCTGGCGTGGTGCTCAACCAGAAAACCTACTCCAGCTGCAAACCGACTTCCCGAGCTTAGAATTAGTAAAATTAGAACAAAATTA
Organism: Arenicella sp.; assembly: GCA_047625975.1. Lineage (GTDB taxonomy): Bacteria > Pseudomonadota > Gammaproteobacteria > Arenicellales > Arenicellaceae > Arenicella. Next base: position 17,356 of record JBLHRL010000039.1, on the reverse strand, counting down.
TCGCTCTATGGGCCGCATCTTAGCCTTAGCTAATCACGTGATTAAAAATAATCCTCGGCCGTTTGAAAAACACCTATGGAGCGATCTTGGCATTGGTGATCCAATTGTGGTGATCAACGCCGAAAACGATGAGCGTGAAGCTGAGAAGGTTGTCGCTGGTCTTATGCAGCACCGCTTTCAGAATCAAGCACCATATAAAAACTATGCAATTTTGTATCGAGGCAATCATCAGGCTCGCATGCTTGAACAAAAGCTGCGCGAAATGCACATACCGTATTACTTAAGCGGCGGCCTATCGTTCTTCGATCGATCTGAGATTAAAGACGTAATGGCCTATTTGCGGCTAATTAGTAACGCCTCAGATGACAACGCCTTTGTTCGCGCAATTAACACCCCACGCCGAGGCATTGGCGCATCCACCTTAGAAGCTTTAGCGGCAACTGCAAAAGCGGATTCGGAAGACTCTGGTAAAATAGGTTTAGAGGCCTGCAGTCTTTATGGCGCGATCTCAAGTCCGTTTGTACACCAGTTCTTGCAACCAAAACGACAAGCGGCGATTCGTGAATTTCAGCATTGGCTTGGCGTTATGATGGAGCGCGCATTAATTGATCCGCCGATCCAGCTTATTAATGATATTTTGAACGACATTGGCTACGAAGAATGGGTAACCAAACAGAGTGCCAGTCCCGAACAAGCCGAAATGCGTTGGCGAAATGTTGAAGACTTGCTTAATTGGGTTAAATCAATCGTCAAAAAAGATGACGATAAAAAATTAGCCGATGTTGTCGCGACCATCAGCCTGATGGGCATTCTAGAGAAAAATAATGACGACGAAGACGCCAATGTAGTTTCCTTAATGACACTTCATGCCTCAAAGGGTCTAGAATTTCCACATGTCACCATTGTCGGTATGGAAGAAGAAATATTGCCACATAAAACCAGTATCGAAGAAGATATGGTAGAAGAAGAGCGCCGCTTGTTTTACGTAGGCATCACACGCGCTCAGCGAGAATTGACCTTATCGTATGCGAATCAACGTAAACGCTATGGCGAGCTGATTGAGTGCTCTCCAAGTCGCTTCCTTGATGAGTTAGACGAGCAACATATAGTTTGGGAAGATAAGCTGTCGCAAGACCCAAAACGCAAAGAAGAGGTGGGTCAAGCGCACTTAGCGGCCATGCGAGCACTACTTGGGTAACGATTGGGGTGTATTGATGATTAAAATACCTGTAATATTTAGTCTTTCAAAAGAGCCAAAGGCTTGACACATCTGGTACAATCGCGCCCGATGAACGAATAGCTGTGTGCCTTTGTTATAAGCTCAGACTGCATACGCTCGTTTGCTGGCATTAACTCATTGATTTATTTGAGTTTCTTATTTGATTTTTGAGTTAATCAACGATCAGCTTGCCACGAAAAAATTTAAATTAGCTAATATTCTAGGCCAAATCGGCTTAGACAATCTTAGGAGTACCTATGGCTGACAATAACGTTAGCGACGTAAATGCTGATGGCATGACCGTTGAAGATCAAAAGAGGCGTCGTTTCCTCACTGGTATAACTGCAGGTTTTGGCGCTGTTGGCGTTGGCGTCGCAGTAGTGCCATTTGTAATGACTATGGCTCCAAGTGAGCGCGCTAAGAACGCCGGCGCTCCGGTTCAATTCGACTTTTCTAGAATTCAAGACGGACAGATGGTCAAAGTTGAATGGCGTGGCAAGCCGGTAGTACTGCTGAAACGGACTCCGGCGATGATGTCAGGTCTAGACCAGATCAAAGGTAAACTAGCCGATGCAGACTCAGAATCGAGTATGCAACCTAGCTATGCTCAAAACAATCAGCGTGCCGATGTCGCCAAACCAGAGCTATTGGTAATGGAAGGCGTTTGCACGCATTTAGGCTGTTCTCCGGTAGAAAAGCTGGCAATTGGTCCTGACCCACAAATGGGTGATGACTCGCAAGGCGGCTTTTTCTGTCCGTGTCATGGATCTAAATTCGATTTAGCTGGTCGCGTCTACAAAGACGTACCAGCGACCACTAACATGCCTATACCGCCGTATAGATTCGAAGGCTCCGTCATTCATATTGGCGAAGACGAAGGGAGGATTGCATAATGGCTATTCATCGTCACGACAATCATAAGAGCGCCAATGCTCTAATGGAGTGGGTCGACAAGCGTTTTCCAGCGACCAAAGTTTGGAACGAGCATCTTGCCGAGTACATGGCCGCTAAAAATATCAATTTTTGGTATTATTTTGGTGCCCTAGCTATTTTGATGTTGGTAGTGCAAATCGCTACCGGTATCTTTTTGACTATGCATTACAAGCCAGACGCTAACTTAGCCTTTGCTTCGGTCGAATACATTATGCGCGACGTGCCGTTTGGTTGGCTAGTGCGATATTTGCATTCAACCGGCGCATCTATGTTCTTCGTGATCGTATATCTGCACATGTTTCGCGGTGTAATCTACGGATCACATCGTGAGCCACGTGAATTAGTTTGGTTAATCGGTTGCGTAATTTTCGTAGCCTTGATGGCTGAAGCGTTTATGGGCTACCTGCTCCCTTGGGGCAATATGTCTTATTGGGGCGCGCAAGTGATTTTGTCACTATTTGACGTAATACCCTTTGTTGGCCCGGCACTAACCGAGTGGATTCGTGGTGACTTTGTTATCTCTGATGCCACGTTGAACCGTTTCTTTGCCTTTCACGTTATCTTGATGCCACTGATTTTAGTTGCTTTGGTGTTCTTGCACCTTGTGGCACTTCATCAAGTTGGTTCAAATAACCCTGACGGTATAGATATTTATGACCACGTAGACGAAGACGGCAAGCCACTAGACGGCATCGCTTTCTTCCCATACATCGTGATCAAAGACTTGATCGGCGTCGCTGGTTTCTTAATCATCTATCTAGGAATCGTATTCTTCTGGCCCGATGGCGGCGGCGTACTCTTAGAGAAAGATAATTTCGCACCTGCCAACTCGTTACAGACGCCGCCTGATATCGTACCGCTGTGGTACTTCACGCCGTTCTATTCAATCTTACGCGCAAGCACAACAACATTACTGTTTGCACTTGAGATCATTACCGGTGTTATCGTTGTATGGTTATGGTTAAGAGCCAAAATTAGTATCAAAGCTAAAATTGGTTTTACCCTCTTAGCGGCGGCTGTTTTTTTAGGCCTACATTTCGGTAGCGGAAAGGCTTGGGGAGTTATCCTTATGGCGGCCGCGATCGTATGCTTTTTCTTGCTTCCTTGGTTAGACCGTTCACCGGTTTATTCAATTCGCTATCGTAGCTGGCCTTTTAAAGTTGCCTTGGCTTTCTTCCTAGTTGCCTTTTTGGTCTTGGGTTACCTTGGTATGAATGCGCCAACACCTGGCAGAACATTGTTAGCGCAAATATGCACCGTTGTGTACTTCGCGTTTTTCGCCTTGATGCCTTGGTTTACCAGCATAGGTAAGACTAAGCCAGAGCCATCACGTATTGTTTACGAAGCGCATTAGGAGACATTGAAATGAAAAAATTATCTCTATTATTGGTTGCTCTAATTGCCGCTACTGTTATTGGTTCCAGCGCGTTTGCCGCTGGCGGCCATGATGCAGCGGTTGATGAAGTGCATATGAATATGTCTGACAAAGCGTCGCTGCAAAACGGCGTTAAGTTATTCGTTAATTATTGCCTGTCATGTCACAGTGCTCAGTATTCGCGTTATAACCGCGTTGCTAAGGACCTAGATATCCCTCTGTGGCAGCTCAAGGAAAACTTGATGTTCACTACCGAGAAAGAAGGCGACTTAATGATCACGACTATGCCTGAAAAAGATGCTAAGGACTGGTTTGGTGTTGCACCGCCTGATCTTTCTTTAGTTGCGCGCGTTCGTAGCCCAGATTGGATTTATACCTACCTACGCGCTTTCTACCTTGATGAAAGCAGTCCAAGCGGATGGAATAACTCATTGTTTGAAAACGTTGCGATGCCACATGCAATGTACGAGCTCCAAGGCGTGCAAAAAGTTGTCGGGAAAGTTGAGAAAGGCAGTCTTGGCGTTATTGATGCGCATGCCGCTTCTCAAGCTATCGGTGAGCACACCATAGTCGGCGATACCATCTTTGAACTATCTCATCCAGGTAAGTTAACGCCGGCTGAGTTTGATCAGTCAATGGCTGATTTAGTCGGATTCTTGGCGTATATGGGCGAACCAGCCCAGCTACAGCGTAAGACTATCGGTGTTTACACCCTCGCTTTCTTAATTATCTTATTGCTTCTTTGCATGATGCTTAAGGCCGAGTATTGGCGCGACGTTCATTAGAGCATCAGCTAGGTAGTAAAAAACGCGGCGTGGGCTTACTCGTGTCGCGTTTTATTATTTTTAAAGAATGCATAAAACGTAACGATATTTATAAAATAACGTTGTTCGGCACTCTATATCCCAAACTTAAAATAGGAAATTAGTATGAATACACTCGCAACCAGACGCTCTATAATGACGCTTTATTCTGGAACAGACTGCGTGTTGAGTCATGCCTGCCGCATCGTCTTACAAGAGAAAGACATTGAATGTGAAGTAGTTTACACCGACCCTTCAGACACATGCCAAGAGCTCGCCGAGTTTAACCCATATTACGAGACTCCAACCTTAGTTGATCGTGATTTGATATTGTACGACCCGTTTATCATTAACGAGTACCTAGACGAGCGTTTACCTCATCCGCCGCTAATGCCAGTGGACCCAGTGTCACGAGCAAAGCAGCGTTTGATGATTATGCGCTTGAACCGCGATTGGTTCGATTCGGTAAAGGCCTTACAAGAAGACAAGCGAGACAAAGCCGCTCACAAAGTGATTCGAGATGGCTTGATTGCAATCTCACCATTATTTGCTGAACAAAACTACGCGATGGGCGATGAATACTCGTTGGTTGACGTTATTTTAGCTCCTCTAATGTGGCGCTTGCCAACCTTAAATATAATCTTGCCTAAGCAAGCTCAAGTTGTTGAAGAGTACTCCGAGCGTCTATTTGCTCGTCAAGCTTTTCAAGACAGTATGAGCGACACTGAGCGTGATCTTCGCGGCTTTTAGTCGATTTAACTGGTGACCGATACAATGACATCGACCAAGCCATATTTGATGCGCGCCATTTTTGAGTGGGCTGAGGACAATGGTTTTACCCCTCAGGTTTTGGTGAATGCCGAAGCTGAAACTGTTGAAGTGCCAGAAGCACATGTGGTCGACGGGCAGATAGTATTAAATATTAGCTCGTCTGCCGTACAACTGCACGTTATGGATAACGAGTGTATTAGTTTTTCAGCACGTTTTAGCGGTGTTGAACAAGATATCTTTTTGCCAATTGATTCAATTTTAGCGATTTTTGCTCGAGAAAATTCGCAAGGTATTTTCTTCGAAGACATGGACGACGACGGCACGGATCCAGAGCCAAGTGGGCCAACACGTATTGCCACTAAACCAACTAAGCTGAATACAAAAACCAAGCCGAAACGTGACACCTCGCATTTGAAAATTATTAAGTAAGAGGCTGTTAAATAAGCCCTTAGCTTAGTAATGACGTAATCCGCAAACCTCTGCCTCCAAGCGCACGCTGTGCACCGCGGGTAAAGTCGCTAGACGCATAACCGAAAGCCTCACTCACCTCGTTGGTCAACCAAGTTCCAATTCTTAACCTGTTCGTAGATCACGGCTGTTTCGATGTGCGCTACCTCAGGTCGCTCTGCAAACGAATCCAACACAAAGTCTCTTAATGTTTCGGCATCTTTGACGGCTATATGCACCATGAAGTCGTTTGCGCCGCTTAGGTGATACACGGTTACAACTTCGTTAAGTCCGATCACGTAATTTTGAAAAGCTTCGAGGCCAACTCGCGAGTGTTGGTTCATGCGAATCGCCACCATTGCCTGTAAGCCCAAGCCAAGAGCGGTCAGATCGACCTCAACATGTGCGTCTCTGATGTAGCCACGAGCACGCAGATATCGAACCCGTTCTAAGCATGACGAAGGCGCTAAGCCTATTTGTTCAGCTAGTTCTTTGTTGGCGATCCGCGCATTGTTCCTTAGCGCCGCGATTATTTCGAAGTCTATTTGGTCTATATCGCCCATTTGCCTCAGTTTCCGAATTAAATTTGGTGATGTTAGGATATCGCAAATATTGTATATGATAAGGCTCAGTCTAACGAATTATAATATGGCGGTTTGGTGTGAATATTAATAAACAGAAAGAGATTTTCGATGCCGCTATTAAGCTCTCGCCGCGACGAAACTCTACCCAAGCGGCAAGTGTTAAAGAATTGGCCGCAGAGCAACTAGCACATTTTAACATCGAAGTAGACGGTGAACTCGGCCGAGCCTTGCTGAGCACGGTAGAACGAGTGTACGAGTGTCAGGGTAATATCGAGTTGATGTGGAAAGAAACCCAGATCAGCATGGCAACTTTGCAGACCACCGAAAAAGCAGCATTGTTTAATGCTAAAAAATTCTTATCATTTCAATTGGCTAAAGTGCTTGATACTTTGCAGAACCCGTTCAGGAGTACCTATCAAGCTTTAGGTTACAGCCAGTCGACAATGAGTGCCAAATCGGCTTATCCTATTTTTGATAACGTCAATGCAATTTTCTCAGCAACACCGGCGATCACACGCACGGCGACGTATATCTACGCCTGCGCCGAATGGATTAGCGATGCTTTTGAAGGTAAGGAGATGATGCTCGATATTTATTCACGGCTGCTTAACCCAACCTCAATCTCGCTTGCTAACCACATCGTTGACCTGGAAGCTGGCCCATATGCTGGTGAGTATCTAGCATGGAATTTCAATAGTGGCATGTCGGCTATCGATGCGACCTTGTCGCACGTGCTCGGGCATGAAGATATTCTGATCGCCAGCCAGAACATCTATGGCGGTGCACATCAGTTAATTCACGACTGGTTCGCCAAGCCATCGAATCTTAATATCGCCGTTGCTCAGTTCTCTGGCGAAGACTCAAGCGCATTTGTTGAAACCTTAGCTAAAGTGAAAGTGCAATACGCAGAGCGCATAGCCGCCGGTAAACAGATTTACCTCTATATTGAATCGCCGTGCAACCCCCACGGTTATGTCTTAGACGTGCCAGAGCTTTGTCGTACAGCACACCAGTCTGGGATTAGAGTGATATTAGATGCGACGGTAGGAACACCATTTTTAGTCCAGCCGTTGCAGCGAGAAAATACTAACGAACGGCCTGATTTTGTGATTCACAGCTATACTAAAGACTTAACGGGCTCCGGATCGGTGATCGCTGGGTGCGTGATCGCGCGCAATGAAGACATGTTTATTCCCAAGGGTGTCAGTGGTTGGGAAAACACCCTGTTCTGGAATGTATACTACATCAAAGGCGCATTCTTAAACGCCGATACGGCGTTTGAAGTTATGGCCGGAATGCGAACTTTAGAAGTGCGTATGCTGAAAAAATGTATCACCACCAAGGTGTTCGCCACCTTCATGGGTTCACACCCGATGATTAAGGTGAACTGCAATGGTTTGAGCGGCAATAAGAATTACGCACTGGCTCAGAAAAATCTATTTCTAGGCTTTCCGTCAGGTCTGTTTACTGTTGATATGGGCTCAGAAATCCCCGATGCTGAATTTCATCGTTTTTTTGATTGCCTAGAACCAGCCTTCTCACACATGATTAGTCTTGGTCAAACCAATAGTATCGTTAGTTGCCCGGGATTGACGACGCATTCAGAGCTAAGCCCTGAGCAGCAAGTTGAAGCGCAAATTTTTCCAACCACTATTCGATTTGCTATGGGGATTGAAAATCCAATAGATTTGATTCAACATATCATCGCCGCCAGTCAGCTGTCGATTGATCAAGCGATTCCTGATTTTTCATCGCAGTTTATGTCGCTCGAAGAAGCACGTAAAATGGCTAAAGAAATTTATATCGATATGCAAACTCGCTATGTCGAGGCAATTATTTAACTCAGCTAAGGCTGGCTATAAGTAGGTTTTAAGCAATGAACGATTTTATCCAACACTTACAATCCAATATTGACGAAGTCAAAGAGGCGGGGCTCTTTAAGGCAGAGCGACTCATCACTAGCCCTCAAAGAGCTAGGGTCGATGTCACCTCAGGTGACTCAGTACTCAACTTTTGTGCTAATAACTATCTCGGCTTAGCCAATAGCCCAGAACTTGTCGAAGCCGCTAAGAAAGGTCTCGACGACCATGGTTTTGGCATGGCTTCGGTACGTTTTATTTGCGGTACCCAAGACATTCATAAAACGCTAGAAGCCAAGTTAAGTGACTTTGTTGGTATGCAAGACACGATTCTGTATTCATCTTGTTTTGATGCTAATGCCGGCCTCTTCGAAACTATTTTAGGGCCAGAAGATGCGATTATTTCCGATGCACTTAATCATGCCAGTATTATCGACGGTGTAAGGCTGTGCAAGGCCAAGCGCTTTCGATATGCCAACAACGACATGGTCGAGCTCGAGACGCAGTTAATCGCGGCTACCGAGGCCGAGGCACGCTTCAAATTGATTGCCACTGACGGCGTGTTCTCGATGGACGGTGTTATCGCTAACCTCAAAAGCATTTGCGATCTAGCCGACAAGTATGGCGCAATGGTGATGGTTGACGACTCGCATGCGGTTGGCTTTGTCGGCGACCAGGGTCGAGGTAGCCACGAACACTGTGATGTGATGGGACGGGTTGATATCATTACCGGTACATTAGGCAAAGCCATGGGCGGCGCATCAGGTGGTTTTACCTCAGGTAAGCGCGAAGTCATTGAATGGCTACGTCAACGCTCACGGCCGTATTTATTTTCCAATTCATTAGCGCCTGCAATCGTTTCAGCCTCTATAAGAGTGCTCGATCTGCTCGAATCTGGCGATCACTTGCGTAATAGCTTACGACGCAATAGCGCCCATTTTAGAGCGCGTATGAGCGACGCTGGCTTCACGCTGTCCGGCGCCGACCACGCAATAATTCCTGTCATGTTGGGTGATGCTAAGCTAGCTGCCGAGATGTCCGCACGCATGCTCAAAGAAGGCGTTTATGTGGTCGGCTTCTCGTTTCCAGTGGTGCCGAAAGGGCAGGCCAGAATTCGCACCCAGATGTCGGCCGCTCATAGTATTGAGCAAGTCGATTTTACCGTCGATGCCTTCATTAAAATAGGCAAAGAAATTGGAGTGATTAGCTAGTGACTGCGAAAATGAAGGCTTTAGCGAAACTACACCCAGAAAAAGGCATTTGGATGACCGAGGCTGAAGTGCCTACGGTTGGGCCGAATGACTTACTGATTAAAATAAAAAAAACCGCCATATGCGGCACTGATATGCATATCTACGCCTGGGATGAATGGTCGCAAAACACGATTCCAGTACCGATGATTGTGGGCCATGAATATGTCGGTCACGTGGTCGATATAGGGCAAGAAGTTCGGGGCTTCGAGACGAGTGACAGAGTCTCAGGCGAAGGCCATATCACCTGCGGCCATTGCCGTAACTGCCGAGCTGGACGACGACACCTATGTCGCAATACGTTCGGTGTCGGAGTCGATCGTCAAGGTGCGTTCGCCGAATATTTACTGATACCTGCGTTTAATGCGTTTAAAATCCCTGACAATATCAGTGATGATTTAGCCGCTATTTTTGACCCCTTTGGTAACGCTGTGCATACGGCCTTATCGTTTAACTTAATCGGTGAAGATGTGCTAATTACAGGGGCTGGCCCAATTGGCATAATGGCCGCTGCCGTTGCAAGGCACGTGGGCGCACGGCATGTTGTAATTACCGATGTTAATGATTACCGTTTAGAGCTCGCCAGTAAAATGGGCGCTAGCTGCGCAGTCAATGTGGCTAAACAAAACATCGAAGATGTGATGCAAGAGTTGGGTATGAGCGAGGGCTTTGACGTTGGCATGGAAATGTCAGGCGTGCCATCGGCCTTCACCTCAATGCTCGAAAATATAAACCACGGTGGCAAGATCGCGATGCTTGGTATTCCGTCATCGGACATGGCCATTGATTGGACTAAGGTGATCTTTAAGGGCTTAGAGATTAAAGGAGTGTATGGCCGAGAAATGTTTGAAACTTGGTACAAAATGGCCAGTTTAATTCAGTCTGGTTTAGACTTGTCGCCGATGTTGACGCATCAGTTTCCGGTCGATGAATTCCAAGCTGGGTTCGAAATGATGGAGTCGGGTCAGTCGGGTAAAGTGATTTTGGATTGGGGCTGATTGCCACCAACAAGTCAAAGGTCACGACGCTGAGTCATAAGCCATTTACTGGCTGTCTATAAAAATGGTTCGTGTCGCGCTCCTGAATATCCCTTTGTCATTCTTCGCTGGAGGTCGGGTATTCAGGAGGACGGAGAAGTGCATTCGGGATGACCGGGTAGTACGCGCTCAGGATGACAAGGCAACGGCGCTCAGAAGCACCGAGCCTGCTACGGCCGTAAAAGTTCTAGCTCCCTTAGTTAGCCTTAACCACAACCCCACCTTTCATCACAAAGCTAACATTTTCAAGCAATTGAATATTCTCTAACGGATTACCTTTCACCGCGATAATATCGGCATACTTACCAACGCTTAACGCCCCTAAGTTGTCTGACTCTCCGAGCAGATCAGCCGCATTAACCGTGGCTGTTGTAATCGCTTGCATCGGCGTCATACCATTGTCGACCATCAGCTTAAACTCTTGCGCATTGTCACCATGATTTGAAACTCCGCTATCGGTGCCAAAGGCAATTTTCACACCCGCTTTAACCGCCTTGGCAAAGTTGGTTTTAAGTTGTGGGCCAATCGCAGCCGCTTTAGGGCGAATAATTTCTGGAAAATAGCCATCAATTTTGGCTTTCTCGGCGACAAACTCACCGGCTAAAATAGTGGGCACAAGGTAGGTGCCATACTTTTTCATTAGGCTGCGAGTCTCATCGTCCATCAAGGTGCCATGTTCAATGCTGTGGATGCCCGCTTTGATCGCTCGCTTCATGCCTTCAGCGCCGTGTGCGTGAGCCGCCACCTTGAAGCCATAGTCTTTAGCCGCGGCCATAATAGCCTCCAGCTCGTCGTCCATAAATTGTGGGTTTTGACCACTCTTGGCGGTGCTTAGTACCCCACCGGTGGCGGTTATCTTAATTAGATCAGCACCTTCCTTGTAGCGTTGACGAACTGCTTTACGTGCTTCAGCCGCACCATTAATAACGCCGTCTTTAGCATGAGGGTCACCCATTATATCGGCTCGGTGTCCATTGGTTGGGTCAGCATGACCGCCCGTGGTCGCAAGCGATTTACCCGCGGTGAAGATACGCGGACCTCTAACCAACCCTTGGGCAATCGCGCCGCGTAGCGATTTGGTGATGGTGCCGTCATCGCCTAAGTTACGCACGGTTGTGAAACCAGCATCGACAGTCAACTCTGCGTATTTGACCGCTTTAAAAGCGTAGTCTGCGGTGTTTAGAGTAAAGCCTTCTATGTACGAGCGAGGGCTACTTTGAGACGTTAAGTGAACATGCATATCAATCAGGCCAGGCAGACAGGTTGAGTCGCTTAGGTCGATAATTTTGGCGGATGGGTTTGTTGTTTTAATCGAACTGATGCGGCCATCAGTGACTGCGAAGCTACGAGGTCCGGTTAACGATTGCTTTTGTACGTCGACTGAAGCGCCGCACTTTATAATAATATCCGCAGCAAATACATTGCTATTCAAGAAACTAATTATCACTGCGATAAGTGTTTTTTTCATGTTGTTTTAATCTATGTGTTTAACGTTACGATTACCTTAACACATGGTAGGCTTGCCTTCCTTTCATCGATAAACCTCGCCGCCTTATGAAAAACAACCTAGGTCTGATTTACGCCCTTGCCGCGTATACCTGGTGGGGCTTTATTCCAATATTTTGGAAGCAGCTTAGTCATATTGATAGCGTTGAGATTGTCATGCATCGTATGGTCTGGGCCTGTGTTCTAGTCACTCTAGTAATTGTTGTTAGTCGTCAGTGGCGAGATTTTAAGGCGCTTCTACTGCAAGCAAAACTAGTCTTTAAGCTGTTTATTGCGTCAGTCTTGGTGTCAGTCAATTGGGCGGTTTTTATCTGGGCGGTTAATACTGGCCACTTAGTCGAAACCTCGCTAGGTTATTTTATGAACCCGCTTATCAGCGTTGCACTGGGCGTGGTTATCTTTGGTGAGGCGCTGCGTCGAGGTCAACTTGTCGCCTTGTCGATTGCCGCGATTAGTGTCATATATCTAGTGTTTTCGTATGGAGTATTCCCTTGGATATCCTTGGTTTTGGCCGTTACGTTTGCCTTGTATGGCGCGGTTAAGAAGTCAGTCAGTGTGCCAGCCACACACGGTTTAGCGATCGAGACGATGTGCTTACTGATACCGGCCGCGGCTTATTTGTTGTACATCGAATCACGCGGCAGCGGGCAGTTCCTTGCACTGCCCACCAACGCATGGCTGCTAGTGCTTGGTGGCTTGTTTACGCTTGTGCCGTTAGTGTTATTTGCCTCCGCGGCAAAGAGAATAAGCATGACAGCCTTAGGCATGACTCAATATATTGGGCCAAGCCTACAGCTGCTAATTGGCGTATTTATTTACGGTGAATCTTTTGGTTCACAGAAAATGATTGCCTTTGGACTTATATGGTTAGCCTTGGGTATTTACTCTATGGACCAGCTGCGTCATCAGAATGGCTTGCGTCGAGCACGCAAGGCGCAGAAAATAAAAACGCCTAGCTAAATTAGTCTACTTAGCTAGGCGTCAGTTACATCTTCTCACTAGTCTAAGTCTATCGGCTTAAGAAACCCATCGCCTCTTCCATGCCCTTCAGCGTTAGTGGGTACATGCGGTCGTCCATCAATTCTTGAATAATTTTAGTCGAATGCGTGTGCTGCCAATACTGTTTAGGAGTCGGGTTTAACCAGACCATTTTGTCATAGTTGTCATTGAAACGTTTTAGCCAGTTTGCACCAGGCTCTCGGTTCATGAAGTCTATGCTGCCACCTGAATGCGTTATCTCGTAGGTTGCCATTGCCGCATCACCAATGAAGATGATTTTATAATCGCTACCGTACTTACGTAAGATGTCATGGGTAGCGGTTACTTCGTCGTAGCGCATTTCACTGTTCTGCCATAGCCCGTCGTAAATAAAGTTATGAAAGTAAAAGTACTCCATATGCTTAAATTCGATACGCGCGGCACTGAATAATTCTTCGCAGGTTTTCACGTAAGGGTCCATTGAACCGCCTACGTCGAACAGCAATAGCACTTTAACCGCGTTACGTCGCTCGGGTACCATCTTGATATCAAGCAGGCCGCCGTTGTGTGCGGTTGAGTGAATGGTGTCGGCTAGATCTAATTCGTCTTCAGCACCTGAGCGTGCGAACTTACGTAAACGGCGTAATGCCATTTTAATATTACGTGTACCGAGCTCAATGCTGTCGTCTAAATCTTTAAAGTCGCGTCGGTCCCAAACTTTAACGGCTGTTCCATTGCCGCCTTCGCCGCCAACCCGAATACCTTCTGGGTTGAAGCCGCCATTGCCGAATGGTGAGGTGCCGCCAGTACCGATCCACTTATTGCCACCTTCGTGACGCTCTTTTTGCTCTTCGAGGCGCTTCTTGAAGGTCTCAATCAACTCTTCGAGCCCGCCAAGACTTTCGATCTTAGCTTTCTCTTCGTCGGTCAGTGTTTTAAGAAACTCAGTCCGTAGCCAGTCTTCTGGAATAAGGGTTTCGATGAAGTCGTCGACCTTCTCAAGTTCGCTAAAGTGGGCCTTAAACGCGCGATCGTACTTGTCGAAGTTCTTTTCATCTTTGACCATGATGGTGCGGGCAAGATAATAGAACTGCTCCATGTCGGCGAAGACAATGTGGTGTTCTAGCGCGGTGATCAAGTCTGACAGTTCCCGAAAGGTAACTGGTAACTTTTGACGGCGTAGAGTTTGGAAAAAATTAAGCAGCATCTTGAATTACAGGCTTATTGGTTACGCGTTTCGCGACGATGCATAAACGCTAGGCGCTCAAGCAATTGAACGTCTTGCTCGTTCTTTAATAGTGCGCCATAAAGAGGTGGTATGGCTTTATGGTTGTCACGATCTTTTAAAATTTCATCTGGAATGTCGTCGGCCATTAGTAACTTCAACCAATCGATTAATTCAGAGGTTGATGGTTTCTTTTTCATGCCAGGCACTGAGCGCACTTCAAAGAACACATCTAGTGCTTCCTTAACCAAGCTTTGCTTCGCTTTAGGATGATGCACCGAAACAATCTGTTCCATGGTGTTGCGATTAGGGAAGTTAATAAAGTGGAAGAAACAACGACGTAAAAAGGCATCGGGTAATTCTTTTTCATTATTGGAGGTGATTATAATGATGGGACGATGCTTGGCCTTAATCGTTTCACCAGTCTCATAAACAAAAAATTCCATCTTGTCGATCTCGACCAACAGGTCATTCGGAAATTCGATGTCGGCTTTGTCGATCTCATCGATGAGCAGCACTACTTGCTCATCACTTTCAAAGGCTTCCCACATTTTGCCTTTGTCGATGTAATTGCCAATGTCGTTAACATCGGCATCGCCTAATTGTGAGTCACGCAGACGTGATACCGCGTCGTACTCATACAAGCCTTGCTGCGCTTTGGTGGTTGACTTGATATGCCACTGAATTAAGCGCTTACCCAAAGAGGCTGCCACTTCTTCGGCCAACATGGTTTTACCTGTGCCTGGCTCGCCTTTAATCAAAAGAGGCCGTTGTAAAATGATGGATGAGTTTACCGCGAGGCTTAGGTCGTCGGTTGAGATATAGCTGTCGCTGCCGTTAAATTGCATTTTTCACCTGCACAGATTCCAAAGTTGGTATATTTCAATAGGCCTTAGCATAATTATCGCGCAGAAAGAAAACTAAGGTTTTTATCTTTTGCAACCTTTACGCTCAGGTCTCTTCTAATTTAGCGACGCAGTATAGAACAATTACCTCAATATTTTGTATGCCTACTAAGCAATATCAGTCATCAATGTTCACTAGCCAGACAAATGTCTTGAAACTTTTTGAGGCAGAGGTCGAATATCGGCCTGAGTTTTACCAAAGTGACCAAGCTTGGGTTTTGTATGAGCAAATTCTAGAGCAAACAAAATGGCGACAAGACCGGCTTACGGTTTATGGCAAAGAGCATTTGGCACCGCGCCTGACGTGTTGGTTCGGTGAACCTTGGATGAGTTACTCTTATTCGAATCACACTATGGAGGCCTCTTTCTTGACCCCATTGTTGCTGGAGATTAAAGCCGAGATACAAACGCGCACAGGCGATAGCTTTAATAGCGTACTGGTCAATTATTATCGAGATGGCCAAGACTCAAACGGTTGGCACAGTGATGACGAGCCTGAGCTAGGCCGTAATCCGGTTATTGCATCGCTGAGCCTGGGTGCGCCGCGCGATTTTCATTTGCGGCATAAAGTGGAAAAATCCGAAAAGCATAAAATGTCACTTGAAAATGGCAGTTTGTTAACGATGCGCGGAACCACTCAGTCTTGTTGGCAGCACCATATTCCCAAAAGAGCCAAAGCCGCAGGCCGCATAAACTTAACCTTTAGAACCATTATTGACCCGAGCGCGGATACAGACTCATAAACCACAACCGCCAGGTGTATCGGCAAACACCCGAGGTTAACCATCTTTTCTGTAGTCTAGGTCATCGTGCCAGCAGCATCGCCGGAATAGAATTTTAGCTTAACAATGCAAGTTTTTAGTGCTAAGGAGACTTAAAGGTCAGTTTTCGACTTTAGAGATTTGGAAATCGTTCGAATATCGGTAGAATACCGACCCCAAATACTTTTAAACGAAAGTATTTCATATACATGTGCTTTTTGCACAATTGAGTATCGTCATGACCGAATCATCTATTTCTAAAATCAGAGTTGAAAATAATTCGGCGCCGAAAGCGTCAGCGGCGGCTAAGAGCCCTGCGCCCGTTTCTAGTTCAAGGGCCGAGGTGGTACTGGCCGACGGCGTCATACCAAAAAAAGTTTTTATTAAAACCTTTGGCTGTCAGATGAACGAATACGACTCGAATCGTATGCTCGACTCGCTAAGCCATTCTCATGGTGTTGAAGCGACTCAAGTTGAAGCCGAGGCCGATATCCTTTTGCTAAACACATGTTCAGTGCGCGAAAAAGCGCAAGAAAAAGTGTTCCATCAATTGGGTCGCTGGAAGCACTTAAAAGTTAAAAACCCTGATCTTGTAATTGGTGTTGGCGGCTGTGTTGCGTCTCAAGAAGGCGATGCGATTATCAAACGAGCGCCTATCGTTGACATCGTTTTTGGCCCACAAACCTTGCATAAGCTACCTAAAATGTATGACGAGGTACGCAAGAACCACAGCTCACCAGTCGACATTTCATTTCCAGAAATGGAAAAATTTGATAATTTACCGGCGCCTAAAGTCGACGGCGTTACCGCTTTTGTTTCAATCATGGAAGGCTGCAGTAAGTACTGCTCGTTTTGCGTGGTGCCCTATACCCGCGGTGAAGAGTTCTCGCGTCCGTTCGACGATGTGCTGGCTGAAGTTAATGCCTTGGCCGAGCAGGGCATTCGAGAGGTCACACTACTGGGCCAAAACGTCAACGCTTACTGGGGGAAAATGCACGACGGTTCAGTTGCTGATTTCGCGCTGCTGATTCGTTATGTGGCTGAAATTGAAGGTGTCGAGCGACTTCGTTACACCACCTCACACCCATTAGAGTTCACCGATAGCTTAATTAACGTGTATGCCGATGTGCCTAAGCTGGTGAATCATTTGCATCTGCCGGTACAGTCGGGCTCAGATTCAATTTTGGCCGCCATGAAACGCCGTTATAAAGCCGACGATTACGTAAAAATTATCGCTAAGATACGTAAAATTCGACCTAATATTAGTATGTCGTCAGACTTCATTATTGGTTTTCCCGGTGAGACTGACCAAGACTTCGAAGACACCATGAACCTAATTGAAGAGATAGGCTACGACCTGTCCTTTAGCTTTATCTACAGCGCTCGACCGGGTACCCCGGCGTCAGATTTAGCCGACGATGTACCGATGGAGGTTAAGAAGGCTCGATTAGCGCGTTTGCAAAAGCGCATTACCGAAATGGCTTTTGGTATTAGTGAGAGTATGGTTGGTTCAGTGCAAACGGTGCTCGTTGATCGACCAGCACGCAAAGATCAAACTCAAATTTCTGGCCGCACTGAGAATAATCGTGTGGTCAATTTTGATGGCTCACACTCGTTGATTGGTCATTTGGTCGATGTAGAAATTACTGAGGCCTTACCGAACTCACTCAGAGGCATCATGGTGAATGCCGCCTAGGATAGGC
>JBLHRL010000038.1:0-26282 GCA_047625975.1 Arenicella sp. | reverse complement strand
ATCGAAAACAAGATAAGTAGCGCTCAAAGTTAGAAGCGGCGGCGGCAACTGGTCAGGAGACAAGAATTGCGGAAACAAGGCGGTAAAAATATACCCCCTTTCGGGTTCGCCGCCGAGGTAATAAAACCTTGCTTATGAAACGACGATAATGAACACAACTTGGCCTTCAAAAAATCGCTTTAAGTCGAAAAAAACAGCGTTAGGCCGAGATATGCGAGATACAAAACACCAACCCATTTAATCCTCGAAAAAACACCTTGCGACGAATTCAATACCGTTACTAGACCGAGCGATGCCACAATCATCTGTAAAAAATTTGCGCTCAAATCACCTGCGGCTGTTGAGGTTAGCGAACAAAACTATTGCCCAAACTATTAGACAGCATCCGTAAGTGGCTCGGCCCCGGGGTACTCATGAATACCAACACAGTTAGCTAGTAGAGCAACCAGATCTGAATTGTCATTTAAGGCTGCATAATATTCGAAATCAAATCGCGATAAGCCAATGCCTAAGCGCGGTGACCGCCTCGCGGTACTGGTGTACCAAATCGTTGCGCGTAATACAGACCAATATCTCGAACATTGTCGAGGAAACGTAGACCTTGGCGTAACTGTATACCGCAAGTCTCAAATTCGGGGCTAGTGGCGGCTAACACTAAACTAGGACAATTTTGATTTTGCTCGCCAAGCCGATTGACAATCTCAGGCCTAGGCCGCGAAATAGGTTGGTAGCAAACATCTACGCTGTCTTTAATTGCTGGAAAGTAACTAAGTAAACCCCAAAGCTCAGCGCATTCGGGGCAGTACTCTCGCTGGCCATTCCCTACAAAACCGGGAGCGAGTAAAAACAAACTGTCTCTTTTCATGTGTGTATAAGTGATCGGTGGCTATTGCCAGAATTGTATGTCTCAGACATTACCACACAACTTACACTTTTCACTTCCTCAGTTATTGTTACACTAAGCGCACAACATAACCTATCGGAGATACCCCGTGCTTAAATCGTATTCGGCAGCCATTGCTGCTGCTCTATTACTTTCGGCTTGCAATCAGTCGTCAGACCAAACGGCAAGCCAAGCCCCTGAAACCAAATCAGCCGCGATTGCCGAACAAGTGGCGGCTGCATCAGAAACTTCTGAGTCTGAACGTGCCAACGCTTTCTTTGAGCGTGTATTCGAAGAGTCAGTGGCACGTAGCCCAGAGTCACTTACCTTTCTTGGCCGCAAAGACCGTGCCGACGAGTGGGATGACTTATCGGAAGCCTATGCCAATGAGTCGATGGAAATTACTAAAACTCAGCTAGTAGAGCTAAAAGCTTTCGATAAATCACAACTCGATGAGGCCACGGCGCTTAGCTACGACTTACTTGTCCAGTCGATGGAAAACGAAATCGCCGACAACAAGTGGCGCTTATATAACTACCCAGTCAACCAAATGTTTGGTCGACACTCAGGAGTGGTTTCATTGCTGATTAACCAACATCGTATTGGCGACGTTAACGACGCGGAAAACTACATTGCCCGTTTAAATGGCGTGACGGCATTATTCAATCAGTTAATTACTAATATTGAAGCCCGAACAGCGGCCAATATCATCCCGCCGAAGTTTGTGTTCCCGCATGTTATTCGAGACAGCAACAATATCATCAAAGGTGCGCCATTTGACGATGGTGAACCAAGTGCATTGCTTGCTGACTTCACCAAGAAAATAAATACACTGAGTGAAAAAGAAGGAAGCGAATTAAGCGACGAGAAAAAAGCGGTGCTAATTGATGCCGCTACCTTAGCACTGACTAGTTCAGTTAAGCCTGCCTATCAAAAACTTGCCGCGCATTTAACCGAGCTAGAGACTAAAGCCACTACCGACGATGGTATTTGGAAGTGGAAAAACGGCGATGAGTTCTACAACGTTGCCCTAAAACGCACGACTACAACTGATCTTACTTCAGAGCAGATTCATGAAATTGGCTTGAAAGAAGTAGCTCGCATCCACGATGAAATGCGCACTATTAAAGATAAGGTTAATTTTGATGGCGACCTGAATGCATTCATGCAGTTTATGCGTGATGATGATCAATTCTATTACCCAAATACGGTTGAAGGTAAGGCTCGCTACTTAAGCGAAGCGACAGCTCTAATTGACGATATGAAAGGTAAACTCGATGAAATGTTCATCACAAAACCAAAAGCTGACTTAAACGTTAAAGCCGTAGAGGCGTTCCGTGAGCAATCCGCTGGTAAAGCATTTTACCAACGCCCATCGGAAGACGGTTCACGTCCAGGCTTGTACTACGCCAACCTATACGACATGAAAGCCATGCCGACTTACCAAATGGCGGCCCTGGCTTACCATGAAGGCGTCCCGGGACATCATATGCAACTCGCTATCCAGCAAGAATTGAAAGGCGTGCCTAAGTTTCGAAAATTTGGTGGCTATACTGCTTATATCGAAGGTTGGGGACTTTACTCTGAATACCTACCAAAAGAGTTTGGTGCCTACCAAGACCCTTACTCTGACTTTGGTCGCCTAGCGATGGAACTCTGGAGAGCATGCCGCTTAGTTGTGGACACCGGCATTCATACTAAAAAGTGGACTCGTGAAGAAGGCATTGCTTACTACACTGACAACACCCCGAATGCCGTGTCAGACGGTGTCAAAATGGTCGAGCGACACATTGTAATGCCATCACAAGCAACGGCTTACAAGATAGGCATGCTAAAGATTCTTGAACTACGCGCTGCCGCCAAGGTAACACTAGGTGACAACTTCGATATTCGCGAATACCACGATGAGATCCTAAAGTATGGCCCTCTGCCACTGAATGAAGTGGAAGCTAAGGTCGATGCATGGGTTGCAGAAAAACTCGCCACCTAAGCTAAATTTCAGCCAAATAAAAAAGGGTAACGACGCTATCGTTACCCTTTTTTATGTCCTGCCAGTATCCATATCCTGCAGGTTGTTAAGTCTAGCCATTAGAAAAACGACCTATAACACTAGCGAATAATAGAATAACCGAGGTTCAACTGAACTAAGGTGATCGCATACAGTATAAAGCTAATTGCCAATATCGCGATCGTAGCCTTGCGCCGCAAAGTGACTGGCGTTACTGCGCCAGCCTCAGCATGCCTCTCACTATAGACATAAAAACTTGCACATAACATCGCCAAGCCAGAGACAAGCGAGACCCATGACCAGAACCCATCAAGACTCAGGTAAGCATAAACGGCATTCCATGAGCCAAAGACAGCCAACGACACGGCGGTAAAGAGTAAAAATTTTGGCCCATGCTCTAGCTGCTTGGCGCTATCCCAAGGAGTCGGTTGTAACACAGACAAGCCTATCAACATCGTAATACAGACAACAATACCCATCTTTTCCTCTCTTTTTAAAACAACTTTAAAATCGCCCTTAAGCTCACTCTAGCGTCGCTGGAACGTCGCTCTTAGCATTAAATTCTCGCATATGTTGAGCTAAACGGCGCAGCAACAAAAGGCCAACCAACGACAAACTAACGACCATCGCGAACCACATGCCCTTAGCGCCTTCTAATCCCGGCCACCAGCCATAAAATGACAAGCCTACGCCGATAGGCAAACCAAAAACCCAGAATGCCAGCAGCTGATATTTAGGAGGGCTAGAGGTATCATGATAGGCGCGCAAAGCACAGACCATTGCCACCTGTAGGCAATCAGCGATTTGAAACGCAGCGCCAAAATATAATAAAACCACGGCTACCGGAATAACCTCTGGGTCACTGGTAAATAGACGAATCAGCGGCTCTGTAAACACCACAAAAGCGATACAGAAAATTACCGATATCGCGAGGTTAAATAGTGTCCCTATTTTGATAGCATTCCAGGCCTGCGCCGGAAGCGAGGCGCCTAATAATTGCGAGGCGCGAATAGTCACTCCCTGACCTAGACCGGTATACAACATAAAGCTCAATGACGCGACGACGATCGCCACCGCATGCGCGCCAGCTTCAATCACACCAAATTTGGCAATCATTATCCCCGCACCAGAGAACATAGCCAGCTCGATAACAATCGACACACCAATCGGCAAACCAAGTTTAAAGGTATTTTTGATAGTTTGAATCTGTGGCTTTTCAAAGTCCGAGAACAGCGCTCTATGCTTAAGATTAGCATGTGACTTTAGCACCCAAATACTGATTAAAAAGGCACCCCACATCAGCACTACAGTAGCCCATGCGCAGCCCACTCCACCGAGCTTTGGAAATCCATACAAACCATTCACTAAGACGTAGTCGAGAGGGATATTAATTAGGAAAGCGGCGAAGTTAATAAAAAATACTACTCGCGTTAAGCTCATTCCTTCCAAGGTACCGCGCACCGCTGGCATCAAGCTCATTGGGATCGCGCATAAGCTAATCGCAAACAAAAAGTTGCGCGCAATAATTGCCATCTCAGACTCAAAGTCGAGAAACATAAAACCCCAAGCGGCCAACCAAACTACCACCGTTGCGATTAAGCCCAACACTAAGCACATCCAAATCGATTGATGCAATTGATGTTTCACGCCTAGCTCATCTTTAGCACCAAAGCGCTTAGCTACCAGCGGTTGAGTTGCGAAACCGATACCCATAAAAAATAGAATAATCATATTCCAAGTATTCACCCCCAAACTCATACCAGCCAAATCCAACGTACTCGCTCGACCGGCGATTAACACATCGGTTGCCGACATACCCACCAACGATAGCTGCGCTAGCGACACAGGTACGGCTAATTTAACTAAAGACTTTAACTCTGAATATACTGTCACGGCGATCTTTGATGAGACTGGTTATAAGCACCGCGACGCCTCTATAATTGCAACGTAAGTTGCACTTTGAGTTACGGCTTAACTTGGTTTTGATCATGAAGCACAACTATAGTCGCCAACCCTCTAAAACCCTAAACATTTAGCAACCTTGGGCTTGTAACGATAACGTAACTTATTTCAGTTACTGTTTAATTTTAAAGGACAATCCCAATGGTCAAGTAACGATGAACCGACTAATATTATTAACCTTAGCGATTTTTTTCTTGTTGTACTGGGCGAGTTTGGTGAATGCTAACGATCAGCACGAATCCGTAGGCGAGCGCATTAAACTAAGCTATTTAGGCGCTTATAAGTTAGGGCCTTATAATAGCGGCGCCGCTGAAATAGCCAGTTTCGACCCCACTACAAAAAGAGTGTTTGTGACCAATAGTCATGACCGTTCGGTAGATGTTATTAGTTTGATTAAACCTGACAGTCCAAAGTTAGATTTCAGTATAAATCTAACCCAATATGGCGCCATAAACAGTGTTGCCGTGAAAAATACAATGGTTGCAATTGCGGTGTCGGCAAAGCGACCACAAGACAATGGATTGATCTTGCTCTTCAGTACCGGCGGTGAAATGCTTAATAAGTTTACAGTTGGCCCAATGCCGGACATGGTCACCTTTTCAGCCGACGGCAAATACTTGCTCAGTGCAAACGAGGGCGAGCCGAACGCTGACTATAGCATCGACCCGGAAGGTTCAATAAGTATTATCGAACTACAAAAAGACCTAAAGGCACTTAGCCAAGAGTCAGTACAAACCGCCGATTTCAAACAGTTCAACCGCGATAACATTGACCCTAATATTCGCATCTTTGGCAAAAACGCCTCGGTCGCTCAGGACCTTGAACCCGAGTACATTAGTATCTCACCGGATTCGACTACCGCGTGGGTTAGCCTTCAGGAAAATAATGCGCTAGCCGAGGTCAGCCTTAAGCACGCTCAGGTCAAGCGGCTCTATGCTTTGGGTTATCAAGACCATTCGGCTAAGCTTAATGGTTTTGATGCCAGTGACAAAGACCAGCAAATCAACATTAAGTCTTGGCCCGTCAAAGGTATGTACCAACCAGACTCAATCGCCACCTATGAGGCCAAAGGAGAGTTCTATATTGTCAGTGCCAACGAAGGCGACGCCAGAGACTATGAAGGATTTTCGGAGCAAAGCAGAGTTAAAGATTTGAACCTAGAACCGCTATTGAAAAGTCAAAATTTGCAATATGACGAGCAGCTTGGACGATTAAAAGTATCTGTCGTGGGTGCCGACCCAGACCAAAATGGCCTCATCGATACACTCTATTCGTTTGGCTCTCGATCATTCTCTATATGGAATCAAGACGTCGTACAAATTTATGACAGCGGGTCACAATTTGAACAGATCACCGCCCGCGACTACCCTAAGTTATTTAACCTTGGCGATCGTCGCAGCGATGATAAAGGCCCTGAACCAGAAGCATTAACGATCGGTAAAATTGGCGATTCAAGCTACGCTTTTATTGGCCTTGAGCGCACTGGAGGAATCATGACGTATAATATTACTGAGCCCGAAAACTCATTCTTTGTCGATTATCTAAATACCATTAGCCCGCATCTTGAAAGGTCTGATCCGATGGCCGGAGATATCGCTCCAGAGAGTCTAGTGTTTATATCTGCGGCCGACAGCCCCAGCGCACAACCTTTACTGATTGCCGCAAATGAGGGCAGCGGAACTTTATCGATCTACCGCATTGACCGTACCGACCCAAAAGACTAGGTGAGCATCAAAAAATCAAGGCAGTTAGTGATCTATGTATAAGGAATCGGCGGCCATTAGATATTCGTCTATTGACACCCCACGACGAATTAGAAACGCCGGTGGTAGCGTTACCTGCTCAGTGTTGGTCGACGATTTCCATTTTTGATGAGGCTCTTTTAGGTATTCTTCCGATTCAGTGATTGAATAGAGACTAATCGCGATTAATAACGAACTTAACCATTTATTCCAGTTTTGCATGTGCGTTGTATAACTAAAAACACCCACTAACAGCCATATGGAGACGACCCCGTAAATCAATATCGAGAGCGCCTGACCGATACCCACATTTTGTAAATTGAAGCGTATAAGCAGTAGCAATAGGCCGACAAGATTGATCACTAGCGCAGCGATACAACCTAAGGCCCAAAGTGCTTTAACATTGTTATTGCCACGAAATAATTTGGCAATAAACCCGAGCACTAAACACCAAATTAACAGCAGCATGACAACACTAAAAGATGCCAACGCTAGATTTTCGAATTTCAATGGTTCAATCGAGCGACTGTAAACTTGCGCCGCTTGCGTCAACATAGCAAGCATAGTGAGTACCAATAGAGCACGTATACTGCTAAATTTTTCGGCGAATAAGAACCAACTAGATCTCAATGCAGCCGGCAATACCGTGGCATTCGCATCAAATACTCTAATCCGAGTGTCGCCGATAGCGACTTCATCTCCAAGCCGATAAACCCGACTAGAGCCGTTTAAGGCTTTACCGTCGAGTCTCGAACCGTTGGTGCTACTAACATCATCAATTATAATTGTGTGCTCTGGGTTAATACTCAAGCGCAAATGGTCAGGGTCAACTAAGCGGTCCTGAATGATTACGTCGCTATTCCACGCTCGACCAATTGAGATACCATTTTCGCCGAGGCTGAGTTGATCAATACGCACACCTTGTTTATCCGTGATTTCTAACACTAACCGCCTCATAAAGACTTCTCCATAAACTTACGATTAAGTAGGGATATCTGATCAGGCTCGATAGCGGAGATAGAAAGGTGACTGGCAAACTGATGCAAACCATCGATGCGTTCAATCATCATCAGTGAATCGTAAAGACCTGGCAGTTTCTTAAAGGCTCTTACACAGGTAGTAGCGCGAACAAATTGTTGGCTGCTTTGATTGCCCTCAAGAAAGTCTACATGGCAACGATAATTACTCGAGTGCTCATAAGTCGATGTGTTATTGGCCGCCATCCATGGAC
This sequence comes from Arenicella sp., assembly GCA_047625975.1. Taxonomy (GTDB): domain Bacteria; phylum Pseudomonadota; class Gammaproteobacteria; order Arenicellales; family Arenicellaceae; genus Arenicella. Next base: position 18,456 of record JBLHRL010000038.1, on the reverse strand, counting down.
GAATAGCGCTGGTAAATTGCAACGCCCCGAGGCTTACCGCTGACGCTTGATCAAAACTAAAATAGAGTTCACCGGCACTTAAAGATGCATCCAAATAGATTGAATTGGCAGCTCGACAGCTTTTCGATACTGAGGCAATGTTGCGTTCTTTATTCGATTCATTAGTTTGCCCCCAACATTGAAAATCTTTTCGAATTTCACCGAATAGATCTACCCCAGAAAATTGTTCCACTGGCCAGTCTTGATCAAGCAGTTGTTGTATGCGTGGTCGCTGCCATTGCTTTATCTGACGCGAGATCTCAGCTTGATAATCGGCCGGCGCAATCACTCTTTCTTTATCAACCAGCTCTATAGCATTGTTCGCCGGCACCAAAAAACTCAACTGACTGCCCGCTGTTGCCACATTTACGCCAACTACTTTACCCATGGCGTTAACCGCTGGACCGCCACTCATGCCTGGATTCAAGCTGCCTGAAAATAGTATTTGATCATTATAGCTATGCTCGACCATGCCATTATTCGGCCCCTTGACGAGGCTCGTACCGTAGTCTCGAGGGTTACCAAGTGCGTAAACTGTCTCGCCTTTACTGAGCAAAATATCGCTAAAACTGAGGAAGCTGGAGCTAGGCGATGAATGTCTCAATATTGCTAGATCATTAATTACATCAAAATCTAATAACTCTAAATCACCTTTCTGACCAGTGTGTGATTGATATTCAATTTTGTAATTTTCAGGCGCTTGAACAAACGATGAAACCACATGGTAATTAGTCACAATTAAGCCATCACTAGAGACCTGAAACCCTGACCCGATCGATGATTTACTTCCAGCTTTTGGTGACACGACCCGAATTTGATAAACCTGATCGTAATAATCTTCAAACGTCTGACTAGCAAATAGGGCGCTAGTGGAGGCGTTAAAAGCCGAAGGCATGAATAATGCGTCTTGACTGTTTTGTGCAAAACTGACTGGTGCAAATAGGTTTACGGTTAAGGTAAACATGCAGCCAAGCTGGCGCCAAAGGCTAGGCACTGAGCCCAGTATTGTATTTTTATTCATAATCCGTTTAAGCTTGATGCGTTACATCGTAGTCGATGCCTCACACTTTTATGTCTGTTACTCAGCTCCGCGACTTAAAGAGCTGCCATTCGTTAGTATACACCGAGTAAGTAAGACATCACGATGAGCCCGACCAACTGTTTATGCTCGCGACTCAAACGCCGCTCACATCACTGATTTCATTAATGTCTACTAGCTCATATTTTGCCGGGGAATTGTTTACCAAACAGCCCAGTGTTACACCGATCCTCGCTCAGTCGGGAAAATACAGTATTGGGGTAAGAACCATAACTGAACTTAATATGAACGATTTCATCAACCTGTCTGACCGGGAACTAACACTTGAGGTTGGGTACCGATCAACCAAGATAGCTAACGCAAAAACCTCGCAACTGCAAAAAACCACCGATTAAGTCCAAACTCCTTCGGGCGCCGCGTTTGAGCTTCAAGGTAACGCATACCGAGACATAGTAATCGACAACGCTGTTGGCCAGTTACCCTAATTATGATGTCTAATGGCGACATTGGCTATCGCCTCATGATCTTCTATTTAACCGACCATCTTGCCAACCATGGCTATGTCGTTGCCAGCATTGATCATACCGGCTCAAGCAACAGGGAAGTTGGTTTCAGTAAAAATTTGTTAGCCGACTTCCCCAGCACCTTGTATAACAGAGTCCGCGATCAGCAATTTTTACTTGACCACATAAGCACAGCATCATCGCCATTCTGGTTTCATATTAACGCTGAGTCAGCTGTCGTTATCGAATATTCCATGGCGGCTATGGAGCTACCCATGCGATTGAAGGCGGCTATGACTTTAGCCCGAAAATTTAGCTGCTTTAGGTTTTCCGGAGCAATCACAGCAACCATTGGCAAACGTTTTTAGTCGTCGTACCGCTGAACGAGATAGCGTTTACCCACATTGGAAAGCGATGGTTTCATTTGCGCCATGGGGCGGCGAGTAAGCGGTGCATAAACCTGATTCACTGACTAACATCCCAGTTCCAATCATACTTTTTGCCGGCGATCAAGATGATGTAACTGGATTCGAAAACGGCGTCGCCAAACTGTTCAGACAGCTAGAGTCTAAATATAAATACATGATGGTATCTGAAAAAGCACGGTAAAATATCGCTGGCGACTACTTGCCAATAGGAAAATCAGCGACCCAAACTAAAGGCAACGGCGGCAAGTTGATGCTCCTTGGCGAGGCTTTCCTGACCGCTGGTACGCTGACATTCGCTTTATCCAGATAAACGGCTAAGACGACCTCATAGGACAAGCCCTTGGCTATGCTATTAGGCCTTGTTAAGTATGAATAAGCGAGAAGCGAAGTCGCCCATCTCCAAGTAGTCAGCTTGATCTGGTTGCATAGCGCATACATATGGCATGTCTAAACCCATATTCATCAACGCGTCGCCGCCAAATGATACGCTAACCTCCGCTGGCCGGCTGTCAAGCAAAGAATATTGAGCTGCAGGGTCTAGCGCCAGTAAGCGCGCTTTTCTAAAGGGTAGGTTAGTGGCCGAAAGAATATGAAAGTAGCCTAAATAAATAGTATTGCCATCGGCCGAATTGAGCTGCCATACAACTTCGTTGTCTTGGTACTGAATTCGGTAAAACTTACCATTGACGACATCGTCTGCGGTATCTTGATAGAGCTTGGCATAGTATTTTAGGGCCTCAAAGTCTTTATCTACATCTTCGGTTTTTAGTGACAAACCCCGTGCCGCGCAGAAAAAGCCAACTTCAGCACGCGTTTTGAGCGACACCTGGCGACCGTTCAAATGACTCGGCACTGGACAGATATAGGATGCCAAAACGCAGGGCGGGAACAAATGCGAGGCGCCATTGATTATCGGTAGGCGACCGATAGGCTCTGACATATCACTTACCCAACCTTGCGACATGTAGTGCAACATACCAAGGTCAAAGCGATTACCTCCAGACGCACAATTTTCAAATAGAACCGTGGGATGCTTGGTCACAATTTTATCAACCAGTCGATACAAACCAAGCATATAGCGATGAGGCGTTTCCAATTGACGATCAACGGGCAAACCGGCACTGCCGATTTCGGTCATACTTCGATTCATATCCCACTTTACATAGTCTATGTTTCCCGAACTTAAGACGCTGTCGATACGTTCGAATAAATAGTTTTGTACCTCAGCACGCGAGAGGTCGAGTATTAGCTGATTGCGCCCTTTCGAGCTGACTCGATTAGGCACGCCTATTATCCAGTCAGGGTGATCTCGAAATAACTTACTTTCTGGGTTAACCATTTCAGGTTCATACCAGAGACCAAACTTAAGCCCCTTAGCCTTAACCTTACCGGCAACCGTTTCTATGCCATTTGGAAACTTAACTTTATCGGAATACCAATCGCCCAGCGATGTGGTGTCATTATTACGGCCTTCAAACCAGCCATCATCAACAACTAACATCTGCAAACCTAGCGCTTTAGTTCGGTCAGCAAGCTCGAGCACTTTCTGTTCATCAATATCAAAATAGGCCGCCTCCCAAGAATTTAAATAGGTCGGCCTTGGCTGGCCTTGAAACTGCTCTGGACTAATTTTTTCTTTAATGAACTGGTGCCAAGTCTGACTCATACCGTTGAGGCCAGCATCGCTAAATACTTGCAGTGATTCAGGCGTAGTGAACGACTCACCTGCGTCCAGGTGCCATTGAAAATTAAACGGGTTAATGCCGGTAGTAATTCGCACTGAATCGAATTCACCCTGCTCTACATTTATAGAGAAATTTCCACTATAGACAAACGCATTGGCGAACACTCTGCCTTGTTGTTCGTTAGCGCTCTGATCCATTACCGCAATGAAAGGGTTATGCACGTTGCCACTGGTGCCGGTTGAAGATTCGATTACAAAGCGACCTTGTGGAACGGCCATTCGATCTTGATTTAATTCGCGAGCCCAAGTGCCTTTTAGATGCAATAAGTCGTAGTCAGCAGCGGGTAAATCTAAGCAACTACTCATCGCCTGGGTGATGGTAACTCGCTCTCCACCGTTATTAATAATTCGGCTTGAACGGGCAACAACATCATGTTCGTCATACACTGTATAATTGAGTTCAAGGGCTAAATCGGTTACCTCATCAACTAAGTAAATGATCAAGCTTTGGCTATTGCCGCCGCGAGCACTAGGCAAGCCGTCAAGCGAAGGTTTTTCGCTTACAATTTCATACCTCGCATAGCGAAACACCTGTGTGCTATTTCCACTCGAGTTTATTATATGCAGCGCAGGGTTGCGATTATCACCGGTTCCGAATAACGGATATTCCTGCGGTACATCGCTTAGATTGTAGTATTTCGAATCTTGAAAATCTAACACGCAGCCTCGATGTAAGCGCTTTGGCTGACTAGGATAATTTTTCGCTGGAGCAACCTTTGCACCAAAGTGTAAGTGCTCCAAAAACCCTTCTTGCGAGACACGAAATAGATAGCTAATTCGGCCGTTAGACAATGAGAAGACAGGTAACGATGATGAGTCGCCTGAAACATGAATATGAGCGGTCATTGGAGTTCCTTGCAAAGAGGTTTAAGTGTTCACGATTATTACGCAGACCATCAGTTTACAGCGCGGTTAGGCTGTTCGAAAGCGTACTATTTAATATTATAAGATAAATACGACATATCGATTACTACAAAGCTTTACATCAAGCAAATTGCAGCAATTATCACATTTATATACAATCAGCCGTATAAATCCAATCAACCATAGCAAGGCCATCAAATGAACCGTCAGAATCGAGGCATGAATCTCACTCAGCAAGTCGCTGATACTCTAGGCAGTGCTATCATTACCGGTAAATACGGTGAACACAACCCCGTGCCCAGTGAAGCAGTGCTATGTGAGCAGCTTCAAGTTAGCCGCAGTGCCGCGCGTGAAGCGGTTAAATCACTAGCGGCCAAAGGGTTACTAACCTCAAGAGCACGCCAAGGCATTCGGGTATTGCCTGAATCTGAATGGAATTTATTCGATGCCGATATACTACGTTGGATGCGGGACTCAAACCCATCTTTAAAATTATTACGTGAGCTTGCCGAATTGCGCGTTGCCGTCGAGCCTGAGGCTGCGATGCTTGCAGCTCAACGTCAAAATAACGATAAAATCACTTTAATAGGCGAGGCATTAAATCGAATGAAACAGGCTGAAAGCGGTTTAGATGATCCTCTCGAAGCCGATATCGCCTTTCACTTAAGCATTTTAGAAGCCAGCGAAAATCGGTTTTTCACTCAGCTTGGGCGCATTATTGACACCACCTTGAGAGTGAGTATTCGGTTTACCAATATGCGCACCGGTGTGCGTGCAGGCAATCATGATGCCCACAAACGCATCTATGACGCGATCGTCGCCAATCAACCCAAAGAAGCCGCTCATAATGCGACCCTATTGATGGATAGCGCACTGATAACTATTGTCGATGCCCTCAAAGAAGGAGGCGGTGAATCGTAATAGCTCCGAAGATTCTTATATTAGAGGCGATTGAGCGATCAGACATACGTGGTGGCAGACGTCACCTAATGAGTATTTATAAATCCGCTAACATCGTTGACTCGCGAAACAATATAATATGATTCGCTAACGAGACTAATGTTTGAGGACAGGCAGATGAAATTCATACCCACTACCATTCAGCTATTGAGCCATCTTCATGGCGCCAAATTGGGTTTTTCCAATCGCAGCCTTCTTTGGCCATTTCCATTACGTAATCTTCATCGACCTCAACTCCTAAGCCAGGCTTGGGTAGAGGCTTAATGTAACCATCAGTAATTTTGAAATCTTCTTTGTTGTGTACATAATCTAACAACTCGGCACCCTTATTATAGTGCATACCCATAGACTGCTCTTGAATCACAGCGTTATACGAAACAAAATCGACGGCCAGACACGCGGCTAAGGCTATTGGCCCGAGCGGGCAATGAGGCGCTAGTGCTACATCATAGGCCTCGGCCATTGAGGCGATTTTGATGCATTCGGTAATACCTCCAGCATGTGATAAATCAGGTTGAATAATACCAATGCCGCCCGCCTCGAATACGCGCTTGAATTCAAAACGGCTATACATACGTTCACCGGCGGCTAAAACAATACTGGTTCCGCGACTCAATTCTGAATACTGCTCAGCGTGTTCAGCCAGCACCGGCTCTTCAACGAATAGTGGACGATACGGTTCGAGTTCTCGTAACAAAACTTTTGCCATAGGCACAGACACACGACCGTGAAAATCTAAACCAAAATCAACGGAGCTACCAAGGTCGTTGCGAATAGTCGCTACCCGTTCGATAACCTTATCAATGGCATTGTGTCCGTCAATCATCTGTAAACGACCACAGCCGTTTAACTTAAAAGTATCCCAACCGCTTTTCATTAAAGTTCGCATCTGTTGACTCTCTTCAGCAGGGTCATCTCCGCCAACCCAAGAGTAAGTCTTAACTTTATCGCGAACTAAACCGCCGAGTAATTCATACACTGGCTGGCCGAGCGCCTTACCTTTAATATCCCACAGTGCTTGGTCAATACCGGCAATTGCTGACATTAAGATTGGGCCTCCTCGATAAAAGCCTCCACGATACATTGTTTGCCAATGGTCGTTAATACGACGGGGGTCTTTACCAATCAGATATTTAGAGAGCTCTTCGACAGCAGCGGCAACCGAGTGCGCACGACCTTCAATTACCGGTTCTCCCCAACCAGTAATGCCCTCATCGGTATCGATTGCAAGAAAGAGCCATCGTGGTTTTACCGAATAAAGCCGAAAGTTTGTGATTTTCATACTGCACCCTCCAAAGGGCTTTGTCCGAACTGTGCCTACAAGACTAATGCTCATGTCGGCTGGCAAGTTGCCCTTGTATAAGCACTTGAAAAAAAGAGTAATATCAAAAATAAAGGCGACTTTGTTTATTTATATGATATATATGACATATAATGATACAGCGTAAGCACAAACCTGTCAAAGTGAATCGCATGCATCAACCAGTATCAGACTAGCCACTGTACGGTTTACCAACAGCGTCATCACAATAATCTAGGTCGAATCAGCTTTAAATTTTTTCGAATGCCCCTAGATATAAAATATAATCAATTTAGGAGGTGTTTATGTCAAACCAATATGAAGGCAACGCAGGCTGGATAAGAGTTCTATTCGTTGCGTTATTTTGGCTCGTGTTCTACATGCTACAACTGTTAATAGCCGCAGTCGTAGTTGCCCAGTGTGCGTTCACATTGATTAGCGGCGCACCGAATGCACAACTATTGAGTTTCGGCGACAGCCTTAGTCTTTACGCACACGGAATATTGCGTTATGTAACGTTTAATAGTGACCAGCGACCGTTTCCATTCTCTGATTTCCCTAAGTCTGACTTAGTGGTTCCGACCGAAGCCGTGATTCCGTCAGAAAATTAGGCAATATGCCGATCAAGCACGGGGCTAATTTACCGAGCGGTAAGTGGCCCAACTAGTTCGGGTCACACTAGGCACAATGCTCGCTTGATCTGTATCAAGTGGGCATTTTATTTATCAGGCGAGTAACGGTCGCCAAGCAAATATCTTGGCCCAGCGCCAAATTCGGCAGCAGTATCATTAGGGTTGTAAAGACGACAGCTTTGTAACGACAAACATCCGCAGCCGATGCAGCCATCCAACTTAGATTGAAGCGTTCTAAGGCTTTCAATTTGTTGTTCTATTTTTTTACTAAATGCGTTACTGAGTCGCGCCCAATCGGCTTTTGTTGGTGTACGCTTATCAGGAAGGGAATCCAAAGCTTGTCGTACTTGCTTGAGCGAATAACCAAGATTCTGAGCAATCAATATAAACGACACCCTTCTAATCACCGCTCGCGCAAATACTCTATGCCCACTATTACTGCGAGAGACTGGAATCAAGCCTTGATCGGCATAAAACCTAACCGCCGAGACGTTGGTTCCCGTGCGCTTAGCGACGTCGCCAATACTGAGTAACGAAACTTTTCCTGATTGCATAACATTATTACTAGCGTTCACTTTAAGCATACTTAAACAATATTCAAAAAAGCTCTTTACCTCAAGTTAACTTGAGGTATTAAACTTATTTCTAACGTAACATTCAATTGGAAAAATCATGAAAGAAGCTTACTTAGAACACGCCAACCTAACGGTCAGTAACCCCGATGCTATGGCTGCAATTTTGTGCACCATTTTTAACTGGCAGGTTCGTTGGTCCGGGGAGGCAATGGACAACGGTTACACGGTTCACGTTGGAGGCAAGGACTCTTACCTTGCGATCTATACAAACGATCGAGTGAAAACCTCTGACGATAACGACTTCGAGACCATCAAAACCCTAAATCACTTAGGCATAATTGTTAATGATTTAGCCTCGACTGAAGAAAAAGTTGTGGCTGCAGGTTACAAACCACACAATCACCGTCATCATCAGAACCATGGCTCAAACTCCACACCTAGCTCGAACTTTTACTTCCATACGCTCGATAACTTAGAAATAGAGGTCATATGCTACGGCGACTAGGACCAGCGCTTTAAATACGAAACCAAGCCAAGCAAACTAAGTAGCGCTAACCCTAAACCGACCAGGGTCGAAAAAAGTCGGTAAACAAGCCCTAACTTAGCCGTGTGAAGCGGGTATGAAAAATCAAATATCCGCTTTGCCGTCAATTGCGCTAACTCGTTTTGAATACTAAGGTCGCCGTTAGCATGAAACTTCAGAGAGCTGCGGCCGAGTCGGTGCCAGCCCTCTTGCTGCTGTAGATTGACTGATATTTTATGTGATCTTGTAGAGCTGGGTTGCACCGAACGAATGCTTGATTGGGGGAAGGTTTGACGGGCTAACTCAATCACAGCAGCCCAACTGGGTAAGCCATCACTTGCATCAAAAGTACTTTTTTCAACAATTGCTGGGCCGTTGAGCCCAGTACTATCCAGCAATACCAGCCTAGACTCCACTGGGTAGACCAAGATGACCCCAGTGATCGTGAGCAATAAAATCGGCAAAGAAAATATCGCTCCGGTGTTCGCGTGACTCATCATTAATGCGCCATGTCTGAACGATTTCGGCCTGATACCCAGCGCAATGAGTTTACGCCTTGGCCACCAAAGTGTAAGCCCAAGCACTACCAAGAGTAAGACTAATAAGCCGCCAAACCCGGCGATATTCAAACCAATCGTATTACCCAATAAGAAGCGATGATGGAGGTCTAGAAAAAAATCTTCCCATCGCTCATTACCTGACCAAACCTGAACCTTATCGCCATATTGAGTATGCCAAGCGTAACGGCGGCCACTCAGGAACACTTTATGGATACTCAGGTCTTCACTATAAAGTTGCACAAATGTGACTTCATCAGCCGCATAACTTGCTTCAATATTTTCAATCGCTTTGGCGAGTAAGCTAGTATCGACCGACTCACGCGCACCATCGACACTCAACCATAGGTATTCCTTTTTCCAAATTAATACGACGCCAGTCAGGCTAATCGAAAGCATGATTAAACAAAGCAATAAGCCTATATAACGGTGAAATAATTTAATCGACATTTGGCGGATAGAGGCAATTTTTAGCTTGAGCCGAATAACTCAATACTTAGTAGAAGACAATTGACGGAGACCCATATTAACGCTAAAAGGTGTCGGCTAAAACACTAATTGAGCCACGAAGACTTAAACATTCAATACAAGCAGCAGACCCATGGATTAGATGATCTCACTATACGTTTGTATTTTTTACTGGCTTTTAGCATCGGCGGGCCCTCGGCTCAAGAAATTGAACATGGCCATCAAGCAATACCGTTGTTCGACAAAAAAGGTTTGATAACGCCCCGCAGTGATTTTAAATTTGACTTGGGTTGATGATGACATCATTTTTAGCTGGGCTTTTTTCGTTAACAACAAGGTTATAGCCCCTAGGATTCTCGGTGAATTTGCCGCTAGAATAATTTTTACAGCAATCACCGGTAGTGTATTTGGCCTGCCCTATTACCCAGGATTCATTACCTCGGTTCACCTAGTTTTTTTGGTCTCCTACTTTATGTCAGCTAGTTACCAAACGGCCATTCATGGAGCAACACTCGGGCTTGACTCTTTGTTTTGGGGTTATCACGGCGGTGATTTGCTTTTTCTTTGTCTTCGATATTCGAGACGCGTTTATATTATTGAATCATCTGTTGTAAATACCTAACCGCGAAAGCCCAGTCGTTTGCCGCTCCTAATTGGTATTGGTGCGATTACTCGATGGCTTTTTCTACCGCTCGTTGAAATGCTGGTCGGCTCATACACCGCTGCATATAAGCTTGTAACTTAGGATAATTAGTTAGTTGCCCTAAGCGCTCGCCCATTGATACAACATAACAAGTGCCAAAATCAGCTCCACTAAATTGATCCCCAAGAATGTAATCATTGTCGGCTAATTGATTGGTAATATGACCATAATGAAGTTTTATTTCGGCATCGCTAAATGGCGTAATTACTGGGTGGTCAAGGCCGCTTCGAAGGGTTAGCATTTTCAATAGCAACGGCGCGAATACCGACCCTTCGGAATAGGCCACCCACTGATTGTAAATCGCCCATTGCTTCAAATTATCTTTACACGGGTGTAGCTTATGCTCTGTATCATATTTTTCTAAAATATAATTAGTAATAACACCCGATTCGGTCAGCATTAAATCGCCATCTTCAATGATCGGGCTTTTACCTAGGGGATGTATCGCTTTGATATCAGCTTGCGAACGCATAGTTTCAGGGTCGCGTAAATAGACCTTCAAATCATATTCGGCAGTGGCTTCCTCTAGTAACCATACGGTGAAAAGTGAGCGTCCTACGCGTAAATGATGAAGTGTAATCATAATCAGTACCTTGGGAGTTGTTTTAAATAATTGCTTGCCTAGCGATGTGTTATTAATGGATTGTAAATCAACCCAATCGAGTCTATGTCAAGAGCATTATAGTTAGCTTGATTGGTTAATTTATTTTTAGCTCGGCAGCGTTAGCCGGCGTTGGAATGAAGGCAACTTCAGCGTTGCTATACGCGCCCTTTAGTACTAACTTGCGCATATTACTCAGTGTTTGATACGGAGAGTCTTCTATTAAGAGATTTATTATCCATGCCGGAAGCTTACCATTGGGGTCGATATGTGCATAATTTTCGACCAGCACAATTCCATCTGCTTGCGGTGTGAAGTGCCATTCTGATGATGCTTGATGCACCCTAACCAAACCTTTTCGCTCTGGCAGACGACCAGAGATAGCGTCGCTTCGCATAATCACTCTGCCGCTAGGCTTCTCATAAAACCATTCAACATGAGCTACGACATCTCTATCTCTCACGGGAAAAGGCGCATCATTGATCGAATAGACATAGCTTTCAGTTGGCGAGATGGGTTCGATAATCTCGGCTGACTTACACATCGCCGCCCAGTTCGGGCAGTTATCTAAATCCATCACCAATGCCGCCAATTGCTGCGTACTGGCCTCTAATTTCATCACCGACAGCACGGCTCGAAATTTTGAATCAGGGACTTTACTCAAAAACACCTGAATTCCATTTCGATCGCGTTTAAGCGTCCATTCAAGATCAATGCCTTGCCATTGAGCACGCACCGTTGAGGTGAAAAACAGACAAATAAGTGATGCCAAAATAAGCATTAGTCTAAATTGAATCAATTTTTTTGCCACGGCTTGGTTTTCAATACAATTCATCATACAGTAAAATTATAAGTGGCAACTGTACACACCAAGCGCACCCGAATTGTTTAATATGTGGTGAAATAAAAATATTTATATGGGCGAGAATAGAATGCAAGCAAATTTTAGTAAGATGTCGGACAGCACCGCCGAAGACTGGCAATCGATTATGGGCGAGCAAATGGCATTTTTCAATAAATTGCCAGATCGAATTTTAGCTCATATGCAACTTTTAGATGAAGATTACGGCGGCTTTCCAGTGGATCGTCTTCAGCACAGTTTGCAGACCGCCGAATTAGCCGCTGAAGCAGGTGAAGATACACAGTATGTCGTCTGTGCACTGCTACACGATATTGGTGACACCCTAGGCAGCACTAATCATGCCGATGTTGCGGCCGCTATCTTGGAACCGTTTATAAGTGACGAAAACTTATGGATGATCAAACATCATGCAATCGTTCAAGGCTACAATTTCTTTCACCACTTAGGTCTTGATAGAAATATGCGCGAGCAATTGCAAGACCACCCTCACTACCAACACACTCTTCGCTTTGTAAATAACTACGACGACTTAGCGTTTGACGATAGCAAGCCAAAATTATCGTTAAAGCAATTTGAACCATTGGTTCGAGAAGTCTTAGCAAAGCCATTGAAAACCATTTATAAAACAGCATTCGAAACTTAGAATAGCCAATAAACTAAAATACTTTAATAAAAAACTGATTAAAATTTATAGCGAATGTACAAAGGCGAAATTTTTAATAGTGTGAGCCACTTAGTGGCGGCTTTGTTTGCATTGGTAGGGGCATCGGTTCTGATCACGTTGGCATCGGTTGAAGGTAATATTCTGAAGATTGTTAGCTATAGTATTTACAGCGTTACTCTGTTTTTACTCTATCTCGCCTCAACCCTTTATCACAGCTTTCAAGGTCGAAGTAAAAGTGTGTTTCAGCGCCTTGACCACTTAGCAATTTACTTACTCATCGCAGGCACTTATACCCCCTTTGCACTAGTCGCGATTAAAGGTGCGACCGGTTGGTGGCTGTTTGCCGCAGTTTGGTCATTAGCGGTGATAGGCATTGTGATCGAGAATTTACCAATCAAGGGTCCACGAATCATTCCCATCGTGATCTATTTAATGATGGGCTGGGCATGCGTATTCACATTAGACTCAATGATGGCCGGAATGTCAGAGATAGGCTTCAGCTTCTTGATAGCCGGCGGCATCGTTTATACAGCCGGAGTAGTATTCTACGTTCTAGATCATTGGTTCCCATGGTGCCATGAAATTTGGCATTTATTCGTTATTGGCGGAAGTATTTGTCATTATTTCGCTATCTTCTTACTCTAATGCTAAACAGTTGCTTAGTAATAACCTACCCCCACTGATCCGCCAAACTTATATGAGGTTCAATATATGAGATCCATTTTAGTCGTTAACCCGAAAAGTGGCTGCGGAAAAACCACAATAGCAACTAATCTTGCTGGCTATTACGCGCACAAAGATATCTCTGTCTTGCTAGTTGACTTAGACCAGCATCGCTCTTCTTTTCAGTAGGCCAAAAGGCGACCTGCCGATGCTGAAAAATTGAAATTCACACTTAGATTGCTCAAGACTATTCTACTAAGAGAGTTACCTATGGCTTCCCAGCACAAATCCATCTAAGCTTAACCCTCGATTTAATTAATATGTCGGATATTATTATGCCGATTAACACATCAATTATTGTTCATCGCATAACCTTTAAATTTATTTTTGATGTGCGTGGTTTGATTCGCGCCGACTTGTGCAAAAAATAAATATCGGCTTAGAAGCAAACCGAACCGATACAGAATTTAAGTCACATGCTGAGGTCGAAAAATTCGCCGAAATAATACAAACACCGGTCGTCGCGTTTTCAAGAGATAGTCAGATCTATGTAAGCTCAGCGGAATCGAGCCTTAGCATTTTGAAATGCAGAGCCAACAAACCCGAGTAGATAAGGAACAGTGGCGAAACCTTTACTATTAGACCGAAGAAAAAATACTGCAACAGAACGAATCAAGGCAATAGATTTAGCAGACCCTCCTCTAGTTCTACTAAGGCTGAATTGCACCGCCCATACGTACCAGCTTACCTGGTCGAGCAGCTAAAACGTTATCATCAGCAACTACTTGTTCGCCACCCACAAAAACAGCCCTATAACCGGTAACTGGTTGCAGCAGTCGTTGGCCACCTGCCGGAAGGTCTTGCACCATCCGCGGAACCCCTAAGGTTAAAGCCTGATAATCTATTATGTTGATATCGGCTTTTTTACCTACCTTTAAGCGGCCACGGTCATGCATTCCTAGATAGTCAGCGCCATCAGCTGTTAGCATTTGTATTGCTCGCTCTAGTTCAATACACGGGCGATTTTTAACTTTTCGGTCTCGAGTCCAATAAGAGAGTAAATAGGTGGGGAAACTGGCATCGCAGATAGTACCAACATGCGCGCCACCATCAGACAACCCTGGCAAAGCTTTTGGGTGGTTCAACATGGTGTAAACGTTATCGTAGTTCATTTCGGTATAGTTAAACACTGGGAAATAAATTAACGCATGGCCATCCTCTTCGAGCATAATATCATATGCTTTTTCCCATACCGAGAGACCCTCTCGACGAGCTTTACTGGCAATCGACGTATCGTTGCCTTGCTCATAATCAACCACGCCATTGTGGTCTAACTTAAACAGTTTTTCGGCCAATTGCGGAAATTGTGAAATCAGAAGGTCGACCATTGGTGGAACCGCTGAGCCTTTACCCGCAATCGTCACCGGAGACTCCGACAAAAGTCGAGTTTTGAAAGACGGGTCTCGCATAATAGCCACCCTCTCTGACAAGTTTTTATCGGCAATGGCGATGTAGCTTGGGTGCCCCATCAATGGGTGAAAAGTACAATTCAGACCATTAAATACACCGATCGCGCGTGGCGCTACTTGCAGACTAATATCCAAACCCTCAGCGTTCATTCTATCGCTACCAGCAATAATTTTTAACCAGTCATCCGGGGCGAAGTCTCGCTGCATTAGCGACATTGATCCAGGCCGACCACCACTCGCTTTAAAGTAAGCTTCCATAATGCTGAACTCATGTTCAAAATTATCTTCTGGACGCAACATGTCAAAATCGTTAACCGCTTGCAATACGCCAAAATCTAAGCCTTGAAATGCTTCAGCAATGCCGACTAGTTCGTCTTGCGCCGCTTCACTGGCTGGTGTCCAATCACCATCGGCGGTCTTATGCGAATCACTTCGACCCGTCGAAAAACCAACAGCACCAGCTTCCATTGCCTCCCGAACCATTAAGCGCATACTGGCAATTTCATCTTGATTCGCTAGCTCATCAAACATAGCGCGTTCGCCCATAGCATATACCCGTAGTGGGTCATGCGGCACCATAACGGCAAAGTCGATAGTATGAGGCAACTTTTCAATCGCGTCCATGTACTCAGGAAAGGTCTCCCAGTCCCATTTAATACCTTCATGTAAGGCGGTACCAGGTATATCCTCAACGCCCTCCATTAATTTGATTAGTTGGTCCCGGTCACCCGCACGGCACGGCGCAAATCCAACGCCACAGTTACCAAGAACCGCAGTTGTAACGCCATGATTTACCGATGGCATTAACTCTTCATCCCACGATACTTGACCATCATAATGGGTGTGTATGTCAACAAACCCCGGGGTTACCAAAGCACCTTCAGCATCAATAACGCGCTTAGCATCGCCCGGCACATCACCTATATCTACAATTAGCCCATTACGTATACCAACACTTGCATGAAAAGATTTTGCGCCCGTACCGTCAACAATTGAGCCATTAATTATTTTTATGTCGTACATGAGTGATCAACCTTTTTGTTTTCAATTTAACTACTGTAAAACTCAGTCAATTGACTGCCGAAAAATAACCGTCAAGTAGCACTCCACTTATCGGCCAACCTAAATATTATTACTAACAGAAGGCCAGCAACAATGTGCCATGTACCCCAAAGGCCCACGACCACTGCCGCGCCACCCATCCCCCCCATTTGGGTGAGCAAAATAACAATGCCTAAAGCGGAATTTTGAATGCCTACTTCATAGGTTAACGCTCGTCTATCGGCTACAGTTACACGGCCGATGCGCGCCAAAAAATTACCAACAGAGAAAGCCAAGGCGTTATGCAATGCGACTATTCCAATTAATCCCACACCAATCGATAGAAATGCTGACCAGTATCGAACACCTCCGAGCACAATTAAAAGCAACAACGTGGCCGTCGAAAAGAGCACCAACGGCTTGCGAATTAGGTTGGCAATACTCGGCGCATACACGTTAACCCAAATACCTAACAGCAACGGTAAGGCTAAGATAATAGAGGTCTGCATCAGAAAGCTGATCGCATCGAACTCTATACGGGTAAGCAGCTCGGCGGTTGGCGGGTATAGCCCGCTCCAGAACAATACGGCGACCGGTGTGATGAATGCAGCAGCAAGACTTGACGTCGCCGTCAGCGACACCGACAGAGCCGCATTTCCTCGAGCCAGTAACACCAATATATTTGAAACATTACCACCGGGGCAACACGCTATCAAAATCATACCCAAGGCCACCGAAGGCATCGGCTGAATCAATACGCAAAGTGCTAGGGTTAATATAGGCAAGGCTAATAGCTGGCCGATTATACCAATCAAAAACGCTCGTGGTGTCGAGCGTAAAAAAGCAAAACTTGAGGGCTTCAAGCCCAACGCCACTGAAAACATCATCGTCGCTAGTGATAGCGCCAAGCCTATTTCAGAGCCCCGCCCAAGCTCAATTGTAAAGTCGTCGATTAACTGTGATTCGACCATTCAGTGACCGCCTAAATTAGTGCTCATTATTAAAAACTTGAAATTTTTCAATTTCTTCAACACCTACCGTGAGAACCATTGATCCGCCGTAACGACGGCTCTTAACCATTAAACGATCATTTGCATCAATCCCCGTAAGCTTTCCTGCTATCGGTTTGCGCTGATCAGTGCGGTTAATGATTACTCTTCGACCAAAGTAACGATCGGCATTTGAAGCCAAAGCGGAAAAATATTTTACTTTAGCTTGCGGCGCTAACGATATTGCAACGTCTTCACTTTGCGGCTCAGAATCAGTACCTTTGGCAAATACAGATGTGTATAAGGCTAGCTTTTTTCCATCTAGCGAAATGCTCAAATTCATCCAGCGCAAAATATCTGTTGCCGTATAAAACTGAAGCTGTTCAAATTTTTTCAACTGAGAGCTAGGTTTAGAGCTTATGCTAAATTGCGCACCACCCTTCATGAAGGCGACCAAAGCAGTGCGCATTTCCACACCGAGATCAGCGCCGAAGGTATTTTGCGAATACTTAGCCGAACCGACCACTTTCTGAAGATAAACCTCGGGAGTGATACTAAAAACTTTGGCGCAGTGATTTACAAATTTCTCTGCAGCTGCTGGCTCGAGTTCAATGGCGACATTTATCCTACTTACAGGCAATTGATCTGACTGGCGCGTAACAACGTTCTGAATTTCATTGGCGTTGAACACCCATTCCAAGGTTGTGCTTGATATCTGGTCAAAAATTTCAACATTAACAGTAGCGTTGTCAGCATCGCTAAAATCGAAGGCAACTCGAATATCGCTATCAATTCTTGAGTAACCAGCACCTGTATAGTTAAACGATGAAGCCAGATTACGACATTCTTGACCTTTGGATAGGTTTTTAAAGTAAGCTTTTTGCGACTCTTCAACTAAACGGATAGGCATTGATAGGCCTTGAAAGCTCAGTTCAAATGTGTCGGGAAATTTACCGTTTAGGAATATATCCAAACCCTTCAACGGAAACATAGGGTCAGAAGCGATGGCTTTAATACTTGCGATGTCGATACTTTCATCAAGACCAGCAGGGGTAATGTTCAAAGAGTTAATCACAATAGAGCCGTCGAGACCCATTTTGATATCTTGGTAGCGAATATCAACAAACCCTCTGATCATGACAATCGCTTCATCTAACTTGCCTTCATAATGCTTTTCAACTACCACCTTACCGATAAAGGCGATGCCGACTAACATCAATATCAGCATTACTAAATTCTTCATAACCTGTCCTTTAAGCCTACGTTAATGCATCGTTATTATGACCGTATGCACAAAAGATTCAATGACTTGATATTTTTTCAAAATAAACAGGTCATAGTAAGGTGCAAAATGAAGTCCTTGAGATCGAGTTGCTGGGAATAGAGTTCGTTTATTTAAATTAAACTGACCATAGACTCTCATCTGCAATACATCTTAAAGGCTGTATCGCAACCAGAGTTTGCCTTCTGCTCGGCCATTAAAGATCGATTTACCGCCTTCGTAGGCCTGATCGACTTGGCGCTGCGGTTGTTGCTTACTCGCTCCTGCGCCACCCGATGCAAAAGCCAACGGAGATTGAACGAATAAAGACAATAGTGAGATCGCCAATAAAACAAAATTTTGCATAAGAACCTTTAACTAGTCACTAAAGAGAAAGACATCGCCCAACTATTGTTATACACCACTTCACAAAACCAACGCCTAAAGCTTTTTATTACACTATTTTTTAACAATAGATAAATTAGCAACATGATAATAAAGTCGATCATATCGCCGATACCGAGTGATTACGTTAGTAGAACAACAGGCTAAGACAAATTGCTAAGACAAA
>JBLHRL010000037.1:0-26602 GCA_047625975.1 Arenicella sp. | reverse complement strand
CGCCATCGTGAAATACCACGTTGTTAGAGCTCAGGCTTTCATAGTGGTCAAACATATTCTGCCCGATAGTTTGAGCTTGCTTACCGTCGGCGGCGCCTGTGGCTTGCACGCAACTAGCAAAGCAATTGATAAATTGTTGCTCTGGGCTTGTCTGGGTCTCAAACATAGTCGACCAAAGGTTGGCGGCTCTTTGTCGCAACGCGGTGAAAAAAATATCTTTATTGTTAGAGCCAAGTTGCTCCTCAAAATCGAAGTACATTCTCGCAAATAGTTCTTTTACCGGGATTTTGTTTTCAACAAGTGTCTCGTCGAGGTCGAAGAAAACGGCTTTTAGTTTGTTGCTCATAATTAGTCTTTTAAATAATGTTAGTAGCTCAAAGGCCTAGATCAAAATTCCTAGCTCGCTGAGTATTAAAGGATTAGTTTCGTCGTTCAAAGTTACCGGTGCTTTCTTCCCATGCTCGTTTGAGCACGAATTCTCGATCTAGACCTAAGGAGAAGCCTGCAACCTTTATCGGCTTATAGCCCGCGTCTGCCGATAATCCGCTTGAGTTAAGAGTGGCCTCCAAGGTCATGTTATTCGTCGTAGCTGTGTTGCCGATAAGTGAAAGTTGACGCATCATCTGTTGAAAAGCAATTAAGCCCGCACGATTCGTTGTGTCACCATGACCTGGGATCACGGTGACAAAATCTAGCGCCAATATGGTGTCGATTGTCGCCGGCCAAGCGTGTACCGAACCGCCCGCTTCAAGGTCGATATTGGGGTAATGTTGGTTGAAAAATAGGTCGCCGGTGACGATCGTTTTATCTTCTTCAAACAACACGACTAGGTCGCCATCAGTATGGCCAAGACCAGGGTGTAAAAGGGTGATGGTTTTATTGCCAAACTTAAACTGCTTTCTATCGTTAAAAGTATCATTTGGCAATAGCTTTGCGTCGTCTCCTTGCCAGCTATCGGCATCTAAAACTTTAAGGTGAGACAAGGTTCTTTCGGTTGATACGATTTGCATGCCAGCGTTGAAACCTGGGTTGCCATGAGTGTGGTCTAGGTGATAGTGGGTGTTCACTAGTAGCACAACTTCTTTGCCAGTTAGCTGCTCGGCTTTTTCGCGGATTAACGAACCTTGCATCTTGAACGTCATGCTATCGATCACGACCGTCCCCGCATCTGTTTTGAGTACTGTAGTGTTACCGCCTACGCCGCGAATAACGTGTATATCGTCATTAATTTTTTCGACCGACAGGCTGCGGATATTGAGTAGCATATAGATAATGAAAATTACCAGTAGTAATAGCAGTGCAAGAACACACTTTTTCCAATTTTTCATACTTTAGTTACCCTATCGGCTTGTTTTTATTATTGTAAGACACTATAAACCATCCCTAATGAGCGTCGCGAAAACGGTTTTGCGTCACGCAGACGAGAAAAAATATGTCAGACACCCCAACAGCAGCGAGAATTGAACTGGTACAGCTAGCCAACGGCGATATTGCATTGCGTAACTCGGATAACCCAGAAGAGCCATTAGTGGTGATTACCATTTCCGATCAAGTTGCTGATCTAATGCCAATGGATAAAATCGATATTGCCCAATCAATGGTTGAGGCGGGGATGGAGCGTTACCGAGACATTCAGGTTGAGCGAGTTGAAGAGTCGCAAACCGCCAACTCAGGGATGTTGCATTAATGTGGTATGCAATAATCAGTGAGGACGTTGAGAACAGTTTGCCGTTAAGAAAGTTGCACCGACCTGCGCATCTTGAGCGGTTAAAACAACTCAATAATGATGATCGGTTATTGGTCGCTGGGCCTCATCCAACCGCGGATAGCTCTGAACCAACTGAAGCCGGGTTTACTGGCAGTTTGGTGGTTGTCGATTTCGTATCACTTGAAGATGCGCAAGCGTGGGCTGACACTGATCCATATTCGGTTAATGGCGTATATCAATCTGTTATCGTAAAGCCATTCATCAAGGTGCTACCTTAAGTAAGTTGCAATAGCGCTATTACGGTCCAGAGCGCTCTTGAAACTGAAGTTCAGACAAGCGTTTATATAAAGTCGAACTCTCAAGTAGTTGGTCATGCTTGCCCTGAGCAACCAACTTCCCATCTTCTATAACGGCAATAGAGTCAGCGTTGCGGATTGTTGCCAAGCGATGAGCAATAATCACCGTGGTTCTATCTTGCATTAAGTTTTCTAATGCCTGTTGAACTCGGTGTTCGCTTTCAGCGTCTAAGGCCGAGGTAGCTTCATCGAGTAGTAATATCTTTGGGTCCTTTAAAATCGCTCTGGCTATCGCTATTCGCTGACGCTGGCCACCGGATAAACGGACCCCTTGTTCACCCAAGAAGCTCTCATAGCCTTCGGGTAGCTTTTCGATAAATTCATGCGCATTGGCGGACTTAGCGGCTTCGATAACTTGTTCTTTTGTCGCGTCGGGTCTGCCATAGCGAATATTATGCATCACATCACCGCTAAACAACGTTGGCTGCTGAGCAACAACCGCGAGCTGCGAACGTAGGTCGACAGGCAGTAAGTCTTTAATATCAATACTACCTAGAGATATGCGGCCGTGATCGGGGTCATAGAACCGTTGAAGCAATTCGAAGACAGTCGATTTACCAGCACCTGACGGCCCGACTAAGGCTAGGGATTTGCCTTCTTCAATGGTAAGGCTCAGGTTTTCTAGGGCGGCTTGGTCAGGCCGAGATGGGTAATTGAAGGTGACGTTATTGAATATTATTCGCGCCCCAATGTTATCGATACTTTTCGGGCTAGCCGGTAGTTCAATGGCACTTTTAATCGACAAAAGTTCGAGCAACCTCTCGGCCGCACCGGCGGCTCGCTGGACTTCACCGATGACTTCTGAAATAGTTGCCACTGAACCGGCTACCACAATCGCATAGAAAATAAAGGCTCCAAGCTCTCCACCAGTCATAACGCCGTTGATGACGTCATTGCCGCCAACCCATAACATCGCGGCAATGGCGCTAAAGATCAGTGATATGACTACGGCGATGAGCATCGCGCGTTGCTTAATACGTCTGCGGGCGATGTTAAATGCGCCTTCAACATGACCCTCAAAGGCTTTGCGTTCGTTGGCTTCTTGAGTGTAACTTTGTACTGTTTTGATTTGCTGAATAATTTCACCGGCATGACTGCCAACATCCGCAATAGTGTCTTGGCTGGCGCGCGACAGTGATCGCACTCGGCGGCCATAAAGCAATATGGGTACCAGCACTATTGGCACACCGGCCAATACAAACGCGGTGAGTTTTAAATTGGTGAATAGCAATAATATTAAGCCACCAATAAAGGTTAGAATTGACCTTAGTGCCATCGATGCTGATGAGCCAATAACCGTTTGCAGAAGCGTTGTGTCGGTAGTCAGTCGCGACATAATTTCGCCGCTTCGGTTTTCTTCAAAGTAACTAGGGTGCAGAGTGATTAAGTGATCAAACACCGCTTGGCGAATATCCGCTGACACTCTCTCGCCTAACCATGAGACTAAATAGAATCGAGCATAGGTGCCAATCGCCATAAGTATGGCAATCGCAACAATGAATAAGGCTGCGTTGTTTAACTGCTCGAGCGAGCCCGCCACGAAGCCGTCGTCAATTAGTATTTTAACGCCTTGCCCCATTGCCAGGGTAATGCCTGCAGTAAACACCAGTGCACATCCCGCGGCCACCAGAGTGCCTTTGTAGTTGAGTAAGAAGCGGCCTAAACGTAAAAGAACAGAGTGGTTTTTGCTGGTCATTGATTATTTTCTATGGGGTTGTTGGGCTGAGGTCGATGTAAAGGTGTGATCACCTAGCAAAAATATCTGACAGCATAATCTAAAATATGGGGCGCATATAGCAGACTTCAATGCTACCCGAAGCTTGATTCTGATAGTCGTTGTAGGCCATATTTCTGCTCGCAGTGTGTCGCTTTTTCATCGGTCTTACAAATATTAAACATCTTCTTTTTGCTCTGGAGTTATACTGCTAATAGCATTTTATAGTTATTCAATAGTTATCTAGTTTTTTACCGATTAATATGACGCCACTAAAAAGACACTTATCCAAGACGCCGGCTTTATCTCGACTCAATTTACTAAAGTTGTGTGTGATATTTTCGTTTGTTCTGTTACTTAATGCCTGCGGTGACGGCAACGACAAGTCTGAGACTTCGATCGATCAGCTTTCGAACGATACGCTAAGGCTCTTTATTAGCTTTGAAGACGGTCCGAATGCAGGGCGCCATCAATACGTTCTTGACGGCAAACACGGCAGTAGAATAGAGCTTAGATATAATCCGCGTAGTAAAGTTACCCTATTGGATTTCCGCGGCTTAATCTCAGTCGACGGAAATTTAAGAGTCGATGAGTTGCAGCGTTTTAATTCAGGCGATCTCATCAGAGGTGTTAATAAGGCATCAACTTGGCGCGGTGAGCCAGCCGGTGAGAACA
Organism: Arenicella sp.; assembly: GCA_047625975.1. Lineage (GTDB taxonomy): Bacteria > Pseudomonadota > Gammaproteobacteria > Arenicellales > Arenicellaceae > Arenicella. Next base: position 22,149 of record JBLHRL010000037.1, on the reverse strand, counting down.
AGCAATGTGGGGTGTTGAATTTACGTGACCATGAAAACACGCAAATTTATAAAAATGGTTTCGCCAAGTATGTCGAATGCGGCGCTACTACGATTCACAACGTTGGCGATTGGCAAAGTACACAAGATTCAGTGACTAAGAAGCGCATGATAAAGGGCTCTTTTCGTGATCGAGTCAAGTTCCAAATGACCATGGACGATCAACCATTTAGACGTTTCGAGACTGAGATTACGGTCGAGTTCGTAGCTCTAGAACAAGCGATAAATCGATAGAAGCCAACGCTTCTTTGCTCATTAATGGATTCATGGTGTTTCTTGTTTGCTGTTGCTAAGAATGGTTTTGGTCAATAGTTTGGATAATTTTTTGTGATTTAATCGGTGGCACAATGAGTCGCATGTTTAGATTTTTCACACCCCTGCTGTTAATATCTTTCATAAGCTAAGCTGATCCGCTTAATCACTATCACTAAACTAGTTAATAGAACTTCGTAACATGCCAATCTTATCCTCTATCGAAATAGAAAAGTCGTACCTTCATTTTTCGGCCGCTCATTTTACAATTTTTTCGGCTACTAGTCGTGAACGACTGCATGGCCACAACTGGCGTATTGCGGTCGAAATAACCGGTGAGATGGGTGATAACGGACTCTGTTTTGACTATGCTATTTATAAGAAAATTCTGAAAGAGCTGTGTGCTCAATATGATGAGTACACTTTAATTGCCGATCGGTCGCCATATCTGAAAATTTCTGAAGACAGCGATTTCTATCATATCGAGCATAACGGTATTACCCAGCCTTTATTAAAAACCGATACCATCTTGATGCCGGTTCAAAATATAACCATTGAAGCGTTATCAAATTATTTTTTGCAACAGATGATTAAAGATCAAGAACATCTTGATGAGTTAAAGATTCATGCGTTTGAAATGAGAGTCTCGTCTGGGCCGAATCAATGGGGTATTTCTCGCTGGAGTCGATAATGTCTGAATTCGCCATTCCAAGCACCGCCATTCAAGAACGTCGCGAACGGGTTTTTTTGCTGCTAGCTGGTTTTTTCTTGTGCGCAATGACCTTATTAAACGTGATTGGTATTTCGCGTTTTGTGCAAGTCGGGCCGATGCAGTTGGCGGTGGGCGTGCTGGCGTACCCATTAACGTTTCTGTGTACTGATCTGATTTCCGAACTTTATGGCCGCGCCCGTGCCAACTTTATGGTTACCGTTGGTTTAGTGCTGAATGGATTCATCTTGGCTATAATGTGGCTGGGCAATGCATTGCCAGCAATCGACCTGGCGATTCAACCGCCTTGGCAAACGTTGTCGCTTGCCAGCGATGTCGGACTGCCAGATGGCTCTTCCGTGAGCGGTTCCGTGGAGTTATTCAGTTTGATTTATGCGAATACTACTGGCGCAGTGTTTGCTTCAATGTTGGCCTACATTCTTGCTCAATACGTGGATGTGTATTTATTTCATTGGATCAAGAAAAAAACTAAGGGCAAGCATCTTTGGCTGCGTAACAACGGTAGTACCTTGATCAGCCAGGCGGTTGATTCGGTAGTCGTTATTAGCGTTACCTTCGGGGCGGTGTTGCTAGCCGGGGACATGACGCTTGGCGTGGTGCTGGGTTTAATGTTGAGTAATTACTTATTTAAAATGGCCTCGGCATTAGCCGACACCCCCATTATTTATTTATTAGTGTATAAACTGAGGCCTTACCTCGAACTCGATGAGTTCCCGAGTGTTGGCTCAGGTCAACCCCGAGGAGATTAAGTTGTGAGCAAAGTTCTAATAATTACAGGTGCGAGTAAAGGCATAGGCCTTGCAACGGCTAAACATTTTTTGACTCAAGGCTACCGCGTGATTAACCTTTCGCGTTCGGCGTGTGATGTTAAGGGTGTGGTTAATTTTGCGGTCGACTTACTTAGTCATAGCTGGGCAGCAGAGCATGGCGAAGCTTTAATAGACGACGTTGGAGCGCCTGAGCAAATTGCACTGGTTCACAATGCGGCGATGATGACCAAAGAAACTGTAGCCACTATCGACGCCGAGACATTCAGAAGTGTTTTACAATTAAATGTGGTGGCACCCGCTGAACTTAACTCGCTATTAATACCGAAAATGAAACAGGGCTCATCAATCGCTTACATTAGCTCGACTCTTGGCCGTAAAGCGGTTGCCAATACTCATGCGTATGTGGTCTCTAAACATGCGGTAATCGGGCAGATGCGGGCCACATGTCAGGACCTTGCAGGCAGTATGATTCACACTGCGGCAATTTGCCCAGGCTTTACAGAGACCGAGATGTTAAGCGAGCACTTAGGCGCTCGTCCCGAGGTGTATCAGCAGATCACCTCAACCATTGCCCACGGCCGCTTAGCCCAGCCGAGTGAGATCGCCGATACTATCTGGTTTGTTAGCCAAAATCCGGTGATTAATGGCACCATCTTAGATGCGAACTTAGGTCAAATTGAAACCTAAACCGGTATAAAATTGAAACTTTCGCCTTCATAAAGAGCCTCTATAGAATTTCGATTCTAAGTTGTTTGTCGCCTCAACAGCGATATTCTATGATAAACATCAACTCTTCAATTCAGTTATCCCTTGAAAGCAACTTCCTCCAAACTAAAAGACCCGCTAGATTCTCATGCTTTGGCCACCGCTAGCTTAGAGAATTTGTATCGTATTTTTACCGTGCCTGAAGCGCCGGATAGTACATTGGGAGCAATTGATAAAGAAATTTCGGCTAATTTGATCGGCTTTTTGGGCGAACGTATTGTTGCTCAGGAACGTTCGCTTAAGGCAATAGAAGGAGACTTCTCAAGCCCTTTGATACCTGAAGTACCGCAATTTGTTTCTGACTATACTGAATTTGTTCTCGATAAATTAGTGGCTCAGTCGGTTAACACTTCGGCCCCTGGATTTGTCGGTCATATGGCGACGCCTCTTCCTTATTTCATGTTGCCATTGTCTCGCATCATGGTCGCACTTAACCAAAATTTGGTGAAAATCGAAACTTCAAAAGCCTTCACACCGCTTGAACGACAAGTTCTTGGAATGCTACACAGCCTAGTCTATGAGCGTGACGATGATTTTTACACAGAAAACTTGCACAATAGCCGACGAGCATTAGGTGCTTTTTGCGCTGGCGGTACGACCGCCAATATTTCAGCGTTGTGGGTTGCGCGAAACCAAATGTTTCGTCCAAACTCAGAGTTTGGAGGGATTGCTAAAGAGGGGCTGGCTCGGTCGCTCACATACGCCGGTTACGACGGTGTTGCTATCGTTGTTTCAGAGCGCGGGCACTATTCATTGGGCAAGGCCGCTGACGTACTAGGCATCGGTCGTGACAATGTAATATCGATTAAGACTGATGACAATCATAAAGTTGATGCCGTTGAGATGCGTGCCAAGTGCGCTGAATTAGTGGCCAATAATATCGGCATTATCTCTATCATTGGCATTGCCGGTGCCACCGAAACCGGCCAAGTAGACCCATTGGATAAGCTGGCCGAAATAGCCGCTGAATTTGGCACACACTTTCATGTCGACGCTGCATGGGGTGGCCCTACACTATTGTCGGATACGCATAAGCATGTGATGAAAGGTATTGAGTTAGCTGACTCGGTGACGATTGACGCGCATAAGCAGCTCTATGTGCCAATGGGCGCCGGTATGGTTGTATTCAAAGACCCGGCTGCGATTGGGGCGGTAGAGCATCACGCCGAGTATATTTTACGCGCGGGATCAAAAGACCTGGGTCAATACTCTATAGAAGGTAGCCGCCCAGGCATGGCGATGTTAGTGCACGCGGCGTTTCATATTATTGGCCGTAAGGGCTACGAAATTTTAATCGATCAAAATATTGAAAAGGCTAAAGCCTTCGCTCGACTGATTGATGCTAACGCCGATTTTGAGCTGATCACTGAGCCTGAGTTGAATATCCTCAATTATCGTTATGTACCCGCTGAGGTCCAAGCCAAGCTTGACGCCTCTTCTCATCAACAGCAAAAGGAAATTAATCAGATACTCGACCGGGTCAACTCGCGGATGCAAAAGCAACAACGCGAAGCCGGTAAAACATTTGTCTCGAGAACACGCTTCTCACAAACTAAATATGGTGGCGAAGCGGTTTCTGTATTCCGAGTTGTCATGGGTAATCCGATGACAACGATGGAAACACTGGCCGCGATATTGGCAGAGCAGCTTGATCTCGCCACCGCTAAGGGAACTGCCGAGATCATTGATCAAATCGCCTCGCTGGACACCTAGCTAGTGCAAGCAATGCACTAGCTGAGGCAGCTGTAACGACCTAGTGCTATCAACACACAGGTCTGTTAGCGCTGCAGGTAACTTCTTTATATCGTGCAACCGAGTCCCGAAGCTCTTTCATTGTGAAAATTCTCGCATTGTGCGCGGTGGTGATTTTGTTGACGCTAATGTTTAACTTGTTCAGTTGATTCAGTAATTCTACGCTACTCAAACTGGCTGTCGGTAACCCGGTGGCAAACGGCGACCCAAAATGATCGGCAATAAAGATCGTTTTCTCTGTAGGTGCATACATTACTAGAAATTTCTCCGCGTGCGAGGTTGAAATTTCATACACCTCAATGGTGTTTCGAGCATCACCCAAGGTGGTTCTGGCGCCTGAGCGATAAAAGGCACTGTCGTTCGGCTCTGGGGTAATCGATTGTTTAATGGTGTCAATATTTTCAGCCACGGTCAGCAAACGTGCGCCAAGCTGAACCGCCTCGCCTAAGCCACCAATATGGTCGGAGTGATGATGTGTGACCACTTGTTGGCTAAGTGGCTTAAAGCGCTCACTGGCGTTATGAAAGCTGTCTAGACGTGCGGTCAGTCCGGGGTAACCCCCCCGGCGGCGACAATGCCGATAGAGGTATCAGCGAACAATGAAAAGCCACCATTTTGACCGATGTGATATAGCCGGTCAGATATCTTGTTGATGACCATTTCAGTGGTATCGATGCGTTCACCTTCTGCTTCTAAGTCGTTGGGCAATGTAACACTAGATGCGGTTAGTGCCTGATTGAATGTCAGCGAGTGTCTAGTGCTGATAAGGCTTGGTTGACCGGCGATAAAGAAATTGATGCTCGTCGCTGAGACGAGCCCGCTAATCTTGATGTGGCCCGAGAATACATAAGACAGGTCGCCCAAGTTGGGGTTTTCACGAACCATTTTTGATATTAACGAGGTCTGTGCATCGACGTACAAGTTTAGATCAGAGCTGCTAGGGAATGGCATAGTGATAACGTGATGTAGCCGGTTCATGAACCTCGCATCATCTTTTAGCACCGCTTTATCGCATGCCTTGCTAAGTTCATAGGCCAGCACCGTGTCTGAGGTTCTCATTGATCCACCAGCAAACACATGTGGGTCGTTGGCTTGGCCGTATGTTGCGACCGGATATTTAACGCTATAGGCGGTCTCGCCGTCACTGATAACGGCGCCTTGAAACGCACCAGAGCGACCGTCGTTCCATGTGTCGTAGGTCGCTCTGTTGTTTTTAATATCGACCGTCAAAACTTGCTTGCTGCGTGACACTTCGACTAGCGACGGGCTGTGGCTTTGACCGGTTGTTGGTGTTAGAAAGTGGTCTACAATCGTATAGCTTGAAAGGTTTTTTAGTGCTTCGCCACCGTACGCTAGCGTCAGCTTGGCAATTAACCTGTCTTCTTTCTCACCGGCAATTGAGTTGCTCGATACGCTTAATAGTGTCAGTAGTAAGGCGAGTAAACGAGGTATCATAATTTTTCTCCTGTTGAATTAAATTACTGCGTTTTGATCGTGGTGTAGGTCGTGTGTTGTGGCGGCTAGAAAATAGCAACTCATCAATAAAGATGCAGATAGAACCAAAACGGTCTCACAAAACCGCCATCGTCGCCTAGCTAGGAAGATAAATTAAATTTTATTTGCCCCTCGGATAAAAGCCCGACGCGCTGTTGACCGAGACTAGGTTAGGGTAGCATTAATGGCAAATTCGAGAACTATATGACTGTAAAACACACTGGCTTATTTTGCTTTACTAATGACTTGCGGCTGCATGACAACCCCGCACTAATGCGAGCTAATCTATTGCTCGATGAGCTCTCTTGCGTTTACATTTCAGGCATTGTTACTGGCCAGTCATCGCCCTTTTCGATGACAAACCCTGGTCAACCTAAGAAGCAGTTTCTACAACAATCGTTAATAGATCTAGAGCGTAATCTGAGTGGCGTTGGTCAACATTTGATCCACATACACCAGCAGCCTGTAGAGAGTCTAAGCCGCCTTATTGATCAACTTGGTATCACCGATATTTTTCGCAGCGACAATGTCGGTTGGTTCGAAAATCACATATGGCTGACGTTACAGCATAAATATCCGGGCAAGCGTTTTCACTCGATCGCTACCCACACACTGTTTGAAATTGATGATCTGCCATTTTCTTTAGCTGATTTGCCGTTAACCTTTACTAAGTTTAAAAATGCAGTCAGCCGTTGTAAACCGATAAAGCCAATTACGCCCTTGAGCTACTTACCGCCTCAACCTTCAGCGGCGGCGGATATTTCTCTTGGTATAGGTATCGAAATTGGTATCGAAAAAGAGTGGCTCGCACCAGTCAGTAAAGGTAGCTCATTTTGTGGTGGCGAGAGTGCTGGCCTCTCACATCTAGCCAGCTATTTCTCCAGCACAAAGCCATTGCATTATAAAGAGGTACGTAACGCCATCGATGGTTGGGATAACTCTTGTAAGTTGTCGCCATGGTTAGCCAATGGGTGTTTGTCAGTACGAGAAGTTTTCTCGGCTTTAGGTGACTATGAACGACAAGTAGAAGCTAATGATTCAACCTACTGGATCTATTTCGAATTACTCTGGCGAGAATATTTTCAATGGTATGCCAACAAGCACGGTAAAAAACTATTCTCCTTTTCTGGTGTAAAAGGGCTCAGCCCGTTGAACAGCTTTTATCCTGAAAGGTTTCAAAAGTGGGTCAATGGATCAACGCCATATCCAATTGTAAATGCCTGTATGAACGAGCTTAAGGAGACCGGCTTTTTATCTAATCGTGGCCGTCAGATTGTGGCTAGCTGCTTTATTAATGAACTGAGTTTAGACTGGCGTTATGGCGCGTCATATTTTGAAAGTATTTTGATAGATTACGATGTTGCAGCTAACTGGGGCAATTGGCAGTATTTGGCCGGGGTTGGCGCCGATGCTAGAGAAAAAAGGCATTTTAATCTTGAAAAGCAAACACAGCAGTTCGACCCACAAGGGCGATACATCGAACGGTGGAAAGGTAATCATAACCTCGTGCCACTAGATTCGGTCGATGCGGCCGATTGGCCGATCTAAGTGGTCGGCCGTCAAAAGATCAATATAGTATGGTTCAAGCGCGATTTACGACTCAGCGACCATGCGCCTCTAAAGCTTGCAGAAGAGGCGGGTTTACCAACACTATTGCTGTATGTGTTCGAGCCAATGCAGATGTACGACTCGCATTATAGCGAACGGCACTGGCGCTTTGTGACTGAGTCTTTAGTCGACATCAATAGAATGATTTCGGGTAAGGTTTCAGTGGCTAACAGTAGCCTTCTCGAAGTGTTGAGTGAGGTCATTCAACATTACCAAATAGACTCGATATTCTCCTATCAAGAAACCGGTTTAGCGAATACCTTTGCTCGCGACAAGTCCGTGTCTAAGTGGTTATACGAGCAAAGTATTAACTGGGTTGAGAGCCAAACAGCGGCCGTTGTTCGGCCCTGTAATAACCGTGATTCTTGGGATCAACATTGGCAACAAGTAATGAAAGGATCGTTAATTGATAATCAGCTCTCAAAGCTTAATCTGATCCAGTATAAATTTGACACTAGTAAATTACCTGATTGTTGGAAAGTGGCTAACGCCGCCATGCAAGTGGGCGGGCCCACCGAGGCCAAAAAAGTGCTTAACGATTTCTTTGAAATACGGGGTAAAGACTATCACTACTTAATTTCAAAACCGTTGCAAAGCCAAGTGAGCTGCTCTCGAATGTCACCCTATCTCGCTTGGGGCAACATCAGTTTACGAGAAATGTATCAATGCGTACTGCAACATTGGAATCGTAGCGGCTGGCGTAGAGCCTTAATTGCGCTGTCTTCTCGCTTACATTGGCACTGCCATTTCATTCAAAAATTTGAGAGCGAATGTAATATGCAATTTGAGCATATGAATGCTGGCTATAAGACAATTGCCTACCGTAATGATGAGCGGTCAAATTCAGACTTAATTGCCTGGCAGCAAGGCCAAACAGGCTATCCATTAGTTGACTCGTGCATGCGTTGCTTGATCGAAACCGGCTATATAAACTTTAGAATGCGAGCCATGTTAGTCAGCTTTTTAAGTCATCATTTACAAATAGACTGGCGTCGAGGAGTTGAACATCTGGCGAGTCTATTTTTAGATTTTGAACCGGGGATTCATTACGCGCAGTTTCAAATGCAAGCCGGTGTCACTGGTATAAATACCATTCGTATTTACAACCCGACAAAGCAGGCCAAAGAGCATGACCCGCAAGGTGAGTTCATTGGTCGTTGGTGCCCCGAATTAGCAAAGCTACCGATCCCTTTATTACTAGAGCCTTGGACATTGACCGCTATGGAAGAGCTAATGTACGAGCTGAATATTGGTAAAGATTATCCTCAGCCTATAGCCGACACATCGGTCACCTACCGACAGGCGAGTGATCGCCTATGGGCTTGGCGCAAACGAGCTGATGTCAAACGTGAAGCTAGACGCATTCTACATCGGCACGTAAGGTAACTTTTATGGCGCACAGTAAGATAAATTTGCCGAGCAAAGTTTGCGCAGTTTGTCAGCGGCCATTTAGCTGGCGTAAGAAATGGAAAAAAAATTGGGATGACGTAAAGTTTTGTTCAAAACGTTGTCAGGGTAACAGCAGATCAAAAGATCGGGTAACCGACTAACGCTATGACAAATAAAGTTAAGACCCTAAGACTGATACTAGGTGATCAGTTAAATGCATCACACTCGTGGTATAGAGATAAAGACGCGAGTGTGCTGTATGTTATTGCTGAGCAATATCAAGAGGCGAGTTATGTAAAACATCATATTCAAAAGATAGCGGCTTTCTTCTTAGCGATGCGGGCATTTGCTAAAGCACTTGAAACGGCAGGCCATAATGTATTGCACCTTGAACTTGATGATAGCGCTACGTTTGTCGACTTACCTGAGTTAATTACTCGGCTGTGTGAGCAATATGGGATCACACATTTCGAATACCAAAGACCCGATGAATATCGTTTGTGGTTACAGCTGCAAGAGCTGGACCTAGAGGCGTTTAGTATCAGTAAAACACGCGTTGATACCGAGCACTTTATAGTGCCGTTTGATGAGCTAAAGCGTTACTTTACCTCAGGTAAAGGAACTCGTATGGAAGGGTTTTATCGTAAAATGCGAAAAGCCCACAATATTATGATGGACGGCGACGAACCACTCGGAGGGCAATGGAACTTCGATGCAGAGAACCGTAGCAAATTGAAGAAAACCGATCTGCCTGCGATACCCAAGCCACTCATTTTCGAGAATCAAATTGACGATCTATTGTCTAAGCTTGATAAGCATCAAGTCTCACACTTTGGCGAAATCGGTGACACTTTAGTCTGGCCAATAACACGCAAGCAATCGCTAGAACTACTGGATTATTTTTGCCAGTATTGCTTGCCAAATTTTGGTCGTTTTCAAGATGCAATGACAGCCAATAGCGAGCACGCGTGGAGCCTGTATCACTCGCGATTATCGTTTGCGATTAACGCTAAAATTCTCAGTCCGTTAACCGTAGTCAATCGAGCAATTGCCGAGTTTGAATCGCGCCCAGATGATATTAGTCTTGCCCAAATTGAGGGCTTTGTTCGTCAAATTATTGGTTGGCGCGAGTTTGTTAGAGGTATCTATTGGGTAAACATGCCACGATACGCGAGCGACAATGCACTTGATGCTAGCCGAAATTTACCTGATTATTTTTGGTCTGGTGATACTAAAATGAAGTGTATGCAGCAATCGCTGACGCAATCTTTAGAAACCGCCTACGCACACCATATCCAACGATTGATGGTGATTGGTAATTTTTGTTTACTGGCCGGTATCGATCCAGATCAAGTTGATCAATGGTACTTGGGTGTTTATATCGATGCGATCGAATGGGTCGAAATGCCTAATACTAGAGGTATGAGTCAGTTCGCTGACGGTGGTTTAATCGCTAGTAAACCTTACACCGCTAGTGGTTCTTATATAAACCGGATGAGTGACTATTGCTCAGGATGCCACTACAAAGTAAAGGAAAAAGTAGGCGACTCAGCGTGCCCTTTTAATAGTCTATATTGGCACTTTATGGAACGGCATCAAGATAAGTTTGGTAAAAATGCACGTATTGGAATGGTTTATCGAAATTTAGAAAAGATGGAAAACTCTTTACGTAAAGAGACAATGCAAAGAGCGAATTGGATTCTAGAGAACCTGAATGAGCTATGAAGGCTGACGGTAGCTTAGTTAATTCTGGTTAAAGCTGGGGCTTTCAATTAAAGCTGGCGCAACGGCAACTCAGTGGAGTTCTTAATCTCAGTTACTGAGATATGCGAATGCACTTCACCAATCATTGGTACCTCTAACAATCGGCTGCGTACGAACTTCTCGTAGTGGCGAATGTCCTTCACAACAACTTTGAGCATATAGTCCCAAGCGCCTGTCATGGTGTAGCACTCGACCACTTCATCAAGCTGCTTTATCGCTTGCTCGAACATCTCCATATTTTTACGTCCAGCCTGACTTAGATTAATGGTCGTGAAGGCGACCAACTCCATTCCCAACACTTTTTTGTTTAGAATCGCTACTTTTTTTTCGATCACTCCTTGTTGCTCTAATCGGTTGATTCTACGCCATGCGGGCGACTGGCTCATATTTAATTTTTCGGCCACTTCGCTTGAGCTTCGGTCGCAGTCTTGCTGCATCAACTCTAAGATTTTTATGTCTTGAGATGTCAGTTCTATTGTCATAAAAGTAATATTTATTCTGTTAAGATAATTTATGAGTCTAATTTAGACTAAATAGTAGTTTTTTGCGACTTACTGAGAATAAAAAATGCACTTCTATCTGGATATACTTTTTGAAACTACAAAAAAACGATTACTGAGGATGGAGTATGACCACAGGTCACTCGCAGCAACCGTCAAAAGCGGACCCTTTAGAGGCAAAAGAGCAATTCGACGGTGAGCAAACCGTCGAGCTAAGAGATGTGTCGTTGAACGACAAATACTCTTTAGAGACGGCTAGAGCCTATCTAACCGGAATCGACGCCCTGGTTCGTCTACCGATATTGCAACATCAGCGCGATCTTGAGCGCGGGCTCAATACGGCTGGATTTGTGTCTGGCTATCGAGGCTCACCCTTAGGTGGTGTAGATCAAGCCATGTGGAGTGCTAAGACTTACTTAGATAAGCACAATATTCATTTCGTTCCAGGCATCAACGAGGACCTCGCCGCGACTGCGGTACGAGGTTCGCAAGAAGTTGGCTTAATGCCGGGCAGCCAATACGATGGTGTGTTTGGTATGTGGTACGGCAAAGGCCCGGGACTTGATCGTAGTATTGATGCTTTTCGTCATGCTAATGCCGCCGGAACCTCGGCGTATGGGGGAGTGCTTGCCGTCGTCGGTGATGATCATGGATGTAAATCTTCTACTTTCCCCTATCAGTCTGAACATCTGTTTATGAGTATGTCGATGCCGGTGCTGGCACCGTCGAATGTTCAAGAAGTGTTAGACCTGGGTATCTATGGCTGGGAGTTGTCGCGTTATTGTGGTTGCTGGGTAGGCTTAAAAGCGATTACTGAAAATATGGATTCGGCAATCTCGGCGGAGATCGATCCTGGCCGTGTTTCGATTCGCCTACCGAAAGATTTTGAGATGCCAGAAGGCGGCGTCAATGTGCGCTGGCCTGACTCACCTTTAGACCAAGAGGAGCGACTCAATAAGTATAAAATATACGCGGCCTTGGCTTTCGCGCGTGAAAACGAGCTGAATAAAATCGTCATAGACACACCGACCCCCAAGCTTGGTATTATAACCTCAGGTAAAAGTTACCTCGATGTATTACAAGCCTTCGACGACCTGGGCCTAGACGAGGCACTTGCTAGTGACATTGGCATTCGTGTTTATAAGGTTGGGATGCCTTGGCCATTAGAGCCGGTGAAAACACATGAATTTTCAACTGGCTTGGACGAAATCTTAGTGGTTGAAGAGAAGCGTTCGGTAATGGAAGATCAACTCACTGGCCAGCTCTATAATTGGTCGGTTGATGAACGCCCCCGAGTTGTTGGCGAGTACGATGAGAGCGGTAACGAGCTTCTAACCAACCTCTCCGAGTTAACCCCAGCGATGATCGCTCGCGTTATTGCTAAGCGCCTTCAACCCTTTTACTCAAGTGACGTAATCGATCAGCGGGTTGAATTTATCAACCAAAAAGAATGTCGTCTGGCGCAACCTCGAGTAGTGTCTGAACGCAAAGCAACGTTTTGCTCCGGTTGCCCCCACAATACCTCGACCGAGGTTCCGCAAGGTTCGATTGCGGCCGGAGGTATTGGTTGCCATTATATGAGCACTTGGAGTAAATCTCGGCCAGCACATAACTTCACTCATATGGGTGGCGAAGGCGTTACCTGGGTTGGCATGTCGCCATTCACCACGACCAAACATATTTTTCAAAATTTAGGTGATGGTACTTATTTTCACTCAGGCATCTTGGCAATCCGCCAAGCGGTTGCGGCCAAAGCCAACATTACCTATAAGATTCTCTACAATGATGCCGTCGCGATGACGGGTGGTCAGAAAGTCGACGGCAGTTTGACCGTACCGGAATTGGTTATGCAGCTAAAAGGCGAAGGTATTAAACGGATCGAGATCGTTGCCGAACAGCCGAAACTGCACACTACCTTACGCGACTCAATTGTTAGCGTAAGTCACCGCTCTAAACTGATTGAGGTTCAGGAATCAATGCGAGAAACCAAAGGCACCACGGTCCTTATATTCGATCAAGTATGTGCCACTGAGAAGCGTCGACGACGTAAACGAGGCACCTTGCAAGCCGCACCTCAAAAAGCCTTTATTAATGATTTGGTTTGCGAAGGCTGTGGCGACTGTAGCGCTAAGTCGAACTGTTTATCGGTGGTACCTAAGGAGACTGAGTTTGGTCGCAAGCGCAAAATAGATCAAGCAAGTTGTAATCAAGATTTGTCTTGCGTGAAAGGTTTTTGCCCAAGCTTTGTTACCGTCACCGGCGCACAACTAAAACGCCCAGAGCCGAAAGACCCGTCGAATGTCGCATTGCCAGAGCCAAAGCAGCCATCACTTGATCAGCCTTGGAATGTGTTGGTAACCGGTGTCGGTGGAACCGGTGTGCTGACCGTAACGGCGGTACTTTCTATGGCGGCACATCTTGAATTCAAAGGTGTTGCAACAATGAATCAAACAGGTTTAGCGCAAAAATTTGGCCCCGTTGTGAGCCATTTACGTATCGCTAAGCATCAGCATGACATTCATGCTGTACGCATTCCCGCTGGCGATGCCGACCTAGTGCTGGGGGCTGATTTATTGGTTACTGCCACAGACGATGCGTTAGCAAAAATGCACTATCAGCGAAGCCACGCAGTGGTTAATGATACCGTTACAGCCACCGCCGAGTTTATTGATAACCCCGACGTGATATTTCAAGTAGAGGCGATGATAAGCAGTATCGTCGATGAGCTTGGAGAAGGGCGTGCCGACTTTATTGCCGCCGGCGAATTAGCCGAGGGTTTACTTGGTGACCCTATTGCAACTAATCTATTTCTCGTTGGTTATGCCTATCAAAAAGGCTTGCTGCCGGTTTCGGCAAAGGCTATACACAAAGCACTAGAGCTCAACGGAGTAAGAGTTGAGTTTAATCAACAGGCCTTTAATTGGGGACGTAGGGCGTTCTTAAATTTATCCGAGGTAGAGCAAGAGTCAGGCGTACTTGAAAAGCGTTTTACGCCACTCGAGCGAGTCAACGATATTGTCGATCATCGAGTTGCGGAGTTAACCGCTTATCAAAACGTAGCCTATGCTGAACAATATAAAGTTATAGTCGATAAAGTTGTACTTGCCGAAACCGCTGTTTTGGTAAGCCCCGACGATGAGTTGATACTCAGTAAAGCCGTTGCTAAAGCTTTATACAAAACGATGGCGATTAAAGATGAGTACGAAGTCGCACGATTGTTTACTGATGGTCGCTTTAAAGCGCAATTAGAACAAACATTTGAAGGATCACCGAAAATTAGTTTTAACTTAGCGCCCCCTGTTTTGTCTAAACTGTTGGGCAAAAAAGGTGAGCCTCGTAAGATTGAATTCGGCTCTTATATGCTCTCGGCGTTTAAGCTGCTGGCGAAGTTGAAAGGCCTGCGGGGTGGAGTTTTTGATATTTTTGGTTATACCGACGAGCGCAAACTGGAAGTGCAATTAATCAAAGAGCTAAACCTCACTATCGATCTTTTACTGGGCAGCTTGGACGATCAAAACCGCCAGTTAGCGAGTGAAATTATAGATTTGTATTTAGGTGTTCGTGGTTATGGCCACGTCAAAGAAAAAAACTACCATCAGTACCAACTTAGGCTGCAACAGCAAATGGCTCGCTATACAAAATCAGCATCTGCGCTGAATTCGATTAACGTTGAAGTTGCTAACGTCGCTTAGCGAGACTGAGAACACTTTATGTCAAATATTAAGAATTGGGAAAACACCATGGACGTTACTTTATCGCCGTCTTACGATGATCATCAGAGGGTCGTCTTTATTGATGATGCGACCACCGGCCTGCAAGCTATTATTGCAATACATAATACCAATCTAGGCCCTGCTGTTGGCGGCTGCCGAATGTTTCCTTACGCGAGTAAGGCCGAAGCGCTTGAAGACGTGCTGCGTTTGAGTCGCGGCATGACCTATAAGTCTGCACTTGCGGGTTTGCCGATGGGCGGTGGCAAAGCGGTTATTATTGGCGACCCTGCGACGCAGAAATCGCCGGCGATGCTGAGTCGAATGGGGCAATTCATTAATTCGCTAAACGGCCTTTATATTAGTGCTGAAGACTCAGGCACCAGCGTTAATGATTTAAGGTTAATGTCGCGCGAAACTGACTATGTATTGGGCATTAATGAGCAGCAAGAATTTGGCGGTGACCCATCACCGCTGACGGCCCACGGCATTTTTTGTGGTATCCGAGCAGCGGTTAGGCATAAGTCTGGCCGAGCTAGTTTGAATGGCGCACGGGTCGCGATCCAAGGTGTGGGGGCGGTCGGTCGTCATCTTAGTAAAGAATTAATCGCCGCGGGTGCCGAGGTGTTTTTTGCCGATATAAGCGCAAGTAATGTTCGTGCCGCACAAGATTTAGGCGCACATAAAGTGGCCGTCGAGGACATCGTCGGATTTGATGCTGATGTTTTTGCTCCTTGTGCTATGGGCGCCGTTATAAATGATGTAAGTATTGCAAAATTGAGTGCATCAATCGTTGCTGGCGGAGCCAATAATCAGCTTGCGGTACCACAACATGGAGAGATGCTGCGAAAACGAGGTGTGCTTTACGCTCCTGACTTTGTTATTAATGCCGGCGGTATCATCGAGATCTGCCGTCAATACCAAAATACCTCTATAATCGATTGTCATCAGCAGATTGAAAAAATTGGCGACACCTTGACAACGATTTTCGAGCTAAGCAGCGAACAGCAAGTTTGCACCAGCGTAGTCGCTGAGCAAATCGCCGAGCAGCGTTTTAGAGAATCGTTGGCCAGTAGTGTGGCCTAATGTAAGCTAGTGTTGCTGCAACCGTTTTCAGCAATCGCGATGCTGCTATTTGAGTTCTCGATAATACCTTAACAATCGACTGCCCAGCTACTACTAGCAAGCACTAAACCGATCCGTTAATATGTTGGCAGAACTTTGGCTACGCTGGGCTTCTTCGCTTTGCAGAGGCCCACTCGCCAGATTGAATAGAATACGAGGGCAAATAAGTTGTGCTTATTGTGTCTATCGAATAATAACTATTGGTAGCAATTACCGATGGTTTGATATTTTTAATTAACACCAAACAACATGAGAAAACCATGCGTCATACTCTTTTAACAATATTTATAGGCCTATCGCTTGCGGCTTGCGGTGACCAAGCGGCTGTGCAAAATGGTGCCCCTAGTTTAGTGGCGGCCGATACTGTGACTGAATCAATTCAACAGTCTCCCAGTGAAAAACTAAATCAATGGTTCGAGCACGAATATGAGACTGAATTGATGATGAGCCCATTGTCGCTCACTTTTCTAGGCCGCAAAGATCGCTACGACGAGATCGATGACATGAGCGAGGCGGCTGAAATTAAACAGCTAGAGTGGAAGAAAAATTCAGTCCTTGAGATGAAAGACAACTTCGACTATGAGCAATTGACTGATGCTGCGAAGCTCTCCTACGACCTTTGGGAGTATCAATATGATCAAGCCATGAAGGGCGCTGAATTTATGCGTAGCGGTTATGTTTTTAACCAAATGAACGGCGTGCATACTTACTTGCCGACCATCATGTTGAGTTTTCACACAGTTGAATCATTGTCAGATATGCAAGCTTACGTATCTCGCTTAGGTGAGCTTGGGCGAGCTATCAACCAATTGATTGAACGCGCTCAACTAGCCGCCGCTGAAGGCGTTCGTCCTCCACGGTTTGCCTATGAAGTGGTACGCGATGAAGCTGTCGCGATCATCACCGGTAAGCCGTTCACCGAATCAGAAATAGACTCATCAATATTGGCTGACGTGCGTGTAAAGATTGCCAGCTTGAAAGAGTCTGAATTAATTACTGAACAGCAAGCTGACGAGTTATTGGCCTTGGCCGAGACTGCACTGATCGAAAAATTCGCACCGTCGTATAAGAACTTAATCGCCTTTCTAGATGCCGACATCGATAACACCTCAGAACAATCGCAAGGTGTGCATGCTAATCCGAATGGTGATGCTTATTACGTATATCGCTTGAATTCGATGACCACTACTGATTTGACGGCGGAGCAAATTCATCAACTAGGCTTAACTGAGGTGAAACGTTTGCGTGCAGAAATGGAGTCGTTAAAGATCGAATCCGGCTTTAAAGGCGACTTGCAAGAATTTTTCTCCTACATTCGCGATAGCCAAGATAATCAGAAGTTTTACTATCCTAATACCGATGAAGGTCGTAAGGGATACATCGATGACGCCACCGCTGCGATTGATAACATCAAAAAAGAGTTACCGAACTATTTCGGCATTTTGCCAAAAGGCGACCTCATAGTGAAACGGGTTGAGTCGTTCCGAGAGCAAGACGGCGCACCTCAGCATTACTACCCAGGAACACCAGATGGCTCGCGCCCGGGTGTTTATTATGCCCACCTTTCAGACATGAGCACCATGCCAAAAAATGAGCTTGAAGTAATTGCCTATCATGAAGGTCTTCCGGGCCACCATATGCAAATCGCAATAGCTCAAGAGTTAACTGGCATACCAACATTTCGGACTCAAGCGCGCTTCACAGCATACTCAGAGGGCTGGGCCTTATATTCTGAGAAGTTGGCAAAAGAAATGCCCAATACCTTCACCGACCTGCATTCAGATTTCGGTCGTTTAGGCAGTGAAATCTGGCGCGCAATCCGGTTGGTTGTGGACAGTGGTATGCACAGTAAGAAATGGAGTGAGCAACAAGCAATCGATTTTTTCTCAGCAAACTCTCCTGCTCCATTGGAAACTATTCGTACCGAAATTCGTCGCTACATGGTGTTGCCTGGTCAAGCTACTTCTTACAAAGTCGGCATGATCGATATACAGCGTTTGCGTAAAAAATCAGAAACCGAACTTGGTGATAAGTTTGATATCAAGGCGTTTCACGATACTATTCTCGGTGGCGGCGCATTGCCATTGAGTATGCTTGATCGCAAAGTTAGTAGCTGGATCGCATCTCAGAAGTAAGTTTGTATGGTTAACCTCAAATGGCGCAAGCCAGACGAAGTCATCGGCGAAGATTACATGAGCCGATGGCATCTGCGTCGTAAAGCCGGTCGTCATAATCTTTACTTGCACCGTTACGTTGGTAGTGATGAAGACCGTGCTTTACATGATCACCCCTGGCGCAGTATAGGTGTTGTGTTGTGGGGGCATGTGCGCGAGTTGACACCAAAGGGCGAGGCCCGTTTATGGCCGTTTGTACCAAAGTTTCGTAGCGCAACGTATGCTCATCGCTTACATCTCGAAAGCCGCTTTGCAGTGACGCTATTTTTTACCTTTCCAAAAGAACGAGAATGGGGGTTTTTATGTCCCAAAGGCTGGGTTCATTGGAAAGACTTTACCGACTCATCGGGTCAGAAGAAGGGAGCCGGTTGCGGTGACTAGTTGGTTAAATAGTTTAGCTGGCCGCGCTAGCAACAACCAACAACAACAATCAAACAATCACGAGATAAAAAATGAAAGCAATTTCTTTACTTCTACTAAGACTCTCAACTGGAATTTATTTAATGCTATGGGGCTTTTTGAAGCTCGGTGTTAAAGACAAAGCAGTGGGTGTATCAGATAAATACTATGACGGTTTATTAAGCGGTGACTTAGTCAATTATAGCGTCGGCGCGATTGAAATGGTGATTGGCTTGCTGGTGGTATTGGGCCTTTTTCGTAGCATTGCTTATGGAGGACAGCTGGGGTTCTACTTAGTCGGTGCTGCGGCCATTATTGCCAGCCTAGTAGATCCATTTGGTCTCTACCTTGCTGATGCGGCAAGGCTCACATTCTTCCCTTCGTGGACTCTTTTGTTTGCCAGTCTAGTACTAATAGCATTTAAGTCCGAGGACACAATGTCATTGGATGCTAAACGTGGGCTTTAGCTTTTTGATGTCGATTTTTTATTAAACAGGCCATATCAACAAATGTCGATATGGCCTGTTTAATTTGTGCTGCTAGCGTTGGCTAATTAATACTCTACGACACTACGTATGCTCTTGCCGGCATGCATCAGATCGAATGCATCATTGATCTTATCAAGCGGCATTTTATGCGTTATTAAGTCATCAATATTGATTTTTCCATCCATATACCAATCAACAATTTTCGGTACATCGGTGCGGCCTCTAGCGCCGCCAAATGCGGTGCCGCGCCATACTCGGCCGGTGACCAATTGGAACGGTCGAGTCGAAATCTCTTGGCCCGCTCCAGCGACACCAATAATAATACTCTCACCCCAACCTTTATGTGTGCATTCAAGCGCTTGGCGCATAGTATTTACATTGCCGATGCATTCAAAAGAATAGTCAGCACCACCGTTGGTTAGGTCGGAAATAGCTTCGATTAAGTTCTCAACTTTTTTAGGGTTAATAAAATCGGTCATCCCAAACGCTTTAGCCGTTTCAACTTTACTTTCATTGATATCGATACCAATGATTTTGTTCGCACCGACCATCTGCGCGCCTTGAATTACGTTTAGCCCAATACCACCTAAGCCGAACACAACCACGTTAGAGCCGGGCTCAACCTTGGCATCGAAAACTACCGCGCCGACACCGGTGGTTACACCGCAGCCGATATAGCAAATCTTATCAAATGGCGCGTCCTCGCGAACCTTAGCTAACGCAATCTCTGGTAAAACGGTGAAGTTAGCGAACGTAGAACAGCCCATGTAGTGAAGCAGTGGCTTGCCTTGAAATGAGAAACGTGACGTTCCATCTGGCATTAAACCTTGGCCTTGCGTCGAGCGAATAGCTTGGCATAGGTTAGTTTTTGGGTGCAGGCAATAATCACATTCACGACACTCGGGTGTATAGAGAGGTATCACATGGTCGCCAGGCTTTAATGAGGTAACACCCGCGCCAACTTCACGAACAATGCCCGCGCCTTCGTGCCCAAGAATCGCCGGAAATTCACCTTCGGGATCGTCTCCCGATAAGGTGAAAGCATCGGTATGACAGATGCCAGTGGCCATAATTTCAACTAGTACTTCACCAGCCTGTGGGCCGTCTAGTTGTACGGTTTCAATGCTAAGTGGTTCGCCAGCGGCGAAGGCAACAGCTGCTCTAGTGTCCATAGTGTTCCTCGTAATAGTTTTCGGTAATCATTAATTACCACGAGTGTACACCTGAGGGGGCTATTAGGTTAAGCAGAGATTTAGTCTTAGTGGTCTAAACCTGACTATTTTTTATAACAATAAATTGACCCTTATTTGGGTCATCACAAAGCATCTCACTAACGATCCGCTTGGCTACTCGTTCCACACTGACAAACTGCCATGGCATTATCCACGAGAATGGCTTAAAAATTTTATCGAGTGGAATCGCCTTTCCACTTTTTAAGTAACGGCGACCAAAAATCATCCCCGGTTGTATGACGATCGCTCGATGTTCGCTAGATAGCTTAGAAAAATCTTCGGCGGCTTGCATCGCTATTTCTTTCCCTTTGGCATAGCCAAAACTATCTCGACGCATCACAAATGGGATTTGAGCACCTACTAGAACAATTCGTTTTATGCCAGCCTCAGCCGCTTGTTTAATCGCGTTGGCATTAATTGTGCCATTCATAAACACTTGTTGGTCGTAGGCTTCTTTCGAAAAAGTAGGTAATGGCGGTGAGCCAACCAAACTGACTAAACCATCCATGCGTTCAAGTAATTGAATATCAGGATCATTAGCATCGCCTTTACACCAGCGCACGATTTCACTCCACTTCTCATCTTTGAGGTGAAGTGGTTTGTGGCCACTGCGGCTTAGACAAGTACCGCAGGCGCCTCGACTCACCAATTCCTCAGCAACTCGCGTACCGACAAATCCATTACCGCCGTAGATGGCTATTTTTATCATCTCAGTATCTGGTTTGTAATTGTTTAATATAGTGCATAGGTTAACCATAGCGTCAGGGTTGTTGAGGAAATGTGTTCTGCTGTGAACGTCACGTCTTTGGTGTTATAAATAGCAGATGAATCTAAATAATAAAATTGTTGTTGTCACTGGCGGAGCTGGCGGTATTGGCGCGGCGCTTTGCCGAGCTTTAGCTAATAAAGGCGCGAAGGTAGTTGTGTCAGACTTGAATCTTGAGGCCGCGCAGTTGGTTGCAACCGGCATTTCTGGTTTGGCCATTGAGTGTGATGTCAGTAGTGAGTCAGAAATTCAGAACTTAATCAGCCAAACTGAAACACAATTGGGCGCTATAGACCTATTTGTTTCGAACGCGGGGTTTGGCGTTGGTGAGCCAGATCATGCCGCTTCAGCAAGTAACGATGTGTGGCAAAAGAATTGGCAGCTACATGTGATGTCACATGTATGGGCTTCTCGAGCCTTGTTACCGAAAATGATTGAGCGTGGTGAAGGCTACCTAGTTAATACTGCGTCGGCCGCCGGTTTACTGGTGCAAATTGCGGATGCTGCTTACAGTGCGACCAAACATGCCGCCGTGTCGTTTGCCGAGTCTTTGGCCATTGGTCACGCTGATGACGGAATCAAAGTCTCGGTAATTTGCCCGCAATACGTGAATACCAATATTTTGGCGGTGCCAGACGAAGCGCGCGGTAAACAATTACAAGGAGTGATCACCCCCGAAAGCTGCGCCGACACTATCGTTAGAGGGATCGAAGAAGAAATCTTTATGATTCTCACGCACCCAGAAGTAGCTGACTTCTATCGCAACCGAGCAAATGACCCGTCTAGATGGATCAAGGGTATGCGCCGATATAGAGCGGCTATGTTGGACGAAAACGGAAAATTTGATTTCCGCAAAGTGTTCAATATTTAATCTCACTCTGAAAACTAAAGGTACCGCCGTTTAAGTCAATTAAAGCTTAGGAGCCAAGCGCCTGCGGCATAGTGATGCGCCTGCGGCTCAAGGCAAAGCGCCTGCGGCATAGTGTTGCGCCTGCGGCTCAAGGCAAAGCGCCTGCGGCATAGTGTTGCGCCTGCGGCTCAAGGCAAAGCGCCTGCGGCATAGTGTTGCGCCTGCGGCTCAAGGCAAAGCGCCTGCGGCATAGTGTTGCGCCTGCGGCTCAAGGCAAGAGATCGGCAATGTAAGGCTTACCCAGCGCCAACTCTTCGACTGACAAACCCTTCAGTTCATGCGG
>JBLHRL010000036.1:0-26673 GCA_047625975.1 Arenicella sp. | reverse complement strand
AGGCATCGTTTAGACAAGGAATAATTCCGGTTCAACCACTTTATGATAACGACTTCAATCTTCTCATTAGCCAGCAGCAAGGTCGCTTAAGTAATAAGTTAAATTCAGTTAAACAATGGCATGGTGCTTTTCGCGCAGAAAATGAAAGCCAACACTATGGGATGCCTAATCTATGGCTAGTCGATTCAACGGGGAAAATTATTGCCGAACCGTTTCGAGGTAATGTCTATCGACCTCATGATGGCGGCATCAGAATCAAATATACATTGAATCAAGTTGTTGCGGTAATCGACGCTAAACGGCAATAGGCTGAGTCGGATAAAAATATACGTCAAGGCTCGCTACCCCGATAACGGTGCTAGGGTAACTATACTAGAGAACCTTCGGCTTCGATGAGGCCTCTGGAAGCCATACCTGTCCATAGACGATACCCGTTCATAGACGATACCCGTTTATAGACGATACCCGTTCATAGACGATACCCGTTCATAGACGATACTAAGGTGATTGGTCTTGAGCAACGGGTGGTGAAACGCGCCGTCTTGGGTGTACGGTGAATGGCAATCTAAAACCGCCAACAATAGGTCTTTGCGTATTGATGGCGTTTTTTTTGGAGTTAATATTATTGACTTTTATTATTTTAATGTCTTCTAGTTAGTTTTCGGAACTATTGATCATTCGTAACGTCATTAGCCATAATTTTTTTATCGCACCGAGTGCTAAATCACCGAATAGACTTTGTGACTATCGCGGATACTCACAAAGACGGTTAGAATAGGTCGATCTTAATGTTATGCGCTTATCCCGAACCGTTGCTGCATAAGGCTCATTGTCGCCATTCTTTGTATCAGCGGCGATGATTGATCAACCATCGCGTTATCCATCTTGCTCAAGGAATCTAGAAAGGCACGCGCTTTGATTGGATCGAAGAATGGTTGGTCAGCAAATACGCTTGAGCGGATAATATCATCGCAGTGCTGAAGCAAAGGGTCATTGACTTTATTATGTTTTGATTTGCGCATAGGGGGCGCTATGAACGGATGCTTTTGACGTTGATAGAGTTCGGCTGTGATGACGTCTTTAGTAGCCTCTCGCAGCACGTATTTTTCAGTCGTTTCTCGAATTTTATATGCCAGCGGTAATCCGGCCGAATATTCAGCAACATGATGATCCAGAAACGGTACGCGGCCTTCAATCGAGTGAGCCATTTCCATTCGATCGCCGAGCACGGTCAATATAAAATTGACCAACATAGTTTTTTGCCAAGTGTATAACGATACATTCACCGCATCGCGTTTGAGCACACGGCCGGGCAAATCAATTTCAGACAGCATGCTTCTATAAGGCGCTTCAAGATCCAGCACACCCGGCGCATCAGTCCCCATTAATTCTGACAGTTGTAAAAACTGTTTCGATATATTTTCTATCCAGGTCGGACAAAAGCCCATCGCCTTACGCACTAAGTCGCATCCTGAGGCACTAGCGCCGTCAGGAAACATAATGGACTTTGACAAAGGATTGCCTTCAATCAACGCGGCAATTGCGGCTTGTCTCTCGTGTTCGGTTTTATAGCTCCCGCCATAGAGCATTAGATCGCGCCGTTCGAATGCATAACCTGCGAGCATCTCATCGGCTCCTTCACCAGTGAAAACCACTTTGATCCCGGCATCTCTTACAGCTCGAGAAAGCAAAAACTTGGCGACCGTATTGGCATTGAAAATCGGTTTCTCGGAATGCCATATCGCCTCGCTTAATGAGTCGGCTAAGTCTTTCGGCGAGACCGCTACGGCTTGAAAATTGGATCCGGTGAACGCGGCGGTTCTCTCCGCCAACGGGGACTCGTCAAACTCTCCTTCAAAGGCAATGGTAAAAGCGCGAATAGGTTGATCGAGCTTTGCTTGTGCCAAGCCCAAAACGGCGGAGGAATCCAAACCACCACTCAAATAACAAGCGACCTCGACATCGGCTGTCAAGCGTTGGCTAACGGCGTCATCTAAAACACTTCGAAAGCCCGTGACTACATCAGTCTCGCTGCGGGTATCATCGGCTAGTTCGGCCTGTGTTGGATAAACGTTATCCCAATATTGCTTGATCTCGATACTGCCATTTTTAGCTACGAGTATGCAGCCTGATGGTAGTTGACGAATGTTTTCAAACATGGTTGCATCACCTCGCAATGACGCCAGCTCGCTGATTACGCCGGCCGTGTCCCACCGCGCCGGTACGCCAAGTGCCAGTAAGGCTTTAATTTCTGAGGCGAAGAATATTTCACCGTTTAGCTGAGCGTAGAACAGTGGTTTGATGCCAAAACGATCTCGCACTGCGATCATCTCACCGCTTCTGCGGTCAGAAATGACTAAGGCATATTCGCCGCGCAAATGATCGACAAAATCAAGGCCATATTGATCGTACAAGTGAAGTGCGATTTCGCTGTCGGATTCGGTTTTAAATTGATACCCCCGCTCGCGCAGTTGATTGCGAATAGCTTTATAACCATAAAATTCACCGTTCACTACGGCATTTAGGTCACCGCGATCGTGACGTAATGGCTGATCTCCATTATTAAGCCCAATGATGCTCAGGCGAACATGCCCCATAACCGTCAAACGATCGTCGGAAAACCAATGTGCCTTGCCGTCTGGCCCGCGATGAGCAATGCTAGCTAAAGCCGTCTCTAGTCGCTCTGATGTTAACCAGGGCCGAGTTGTTTGCGCTGCAATGAGTCCGCACATATTTATCTCCAGATATCGACATTACCGACCGACATAAAAAACCGAGCTTAGGTAACTAAAGAAATAAGAAGTCATGCTCTTAAAATAATCCGACCAAGAGCTAATTTTAATATTCTTTGTTTATTGATTTCATGCATAAATGTAGCACGGAAAATAAAGCTTGAAAATGAATCGGCATATGACCGATTGAATTCGCCTAGATCGCTAATCTTAGCGAACAAAAACTAAGCCGCTATTGCTAACTAATCGGCTTAACTTTATGATTCTATGATATGGCGAAGCTGGAGTTAAATTACTCTAAGAGGCCATGACGACGGATCTTTGGTCGGTCGCATTTGACGTAGGAAGTAGCACAACGATGGTTAAAATAATCGCGGTTAGCACGGCATCTCTTTTCGCCGTGGGCATATTGGGTTACTTGGTAGCAATGAGTGGCGGAAAACCTCTTGGTACTGATCTTTCTATTATTGGTCAAGGTAAGCCGGTTCTGGTTCTTGCTTATGAAAATTTTTCACCGAGGGGTGGTGACGCGCTTAATCGCTTGCGCAAAGTAAGGAGTGATTACGACTCACGACTTGATTTTGTAGTAGCTGACCTAGCCACTCCTAAAGGGCATGCGTTTGCAAGTCGTTATAAGTTAGTTGATGGTCAGGCGGTGTTCTTAAGCGCCGATGGTCAGCCGCTGAATATTACCTTCATTGCCGCCGACGAGGGCGAGTTACGTCGTCGTTTAAATTCTAAGCTAGCCGCGGTCGAATAACACGACAAATTTGTCTTTAAAGTGTCCTCATAGTGTTTATTTAAATGTTGATAAAAAAAATTTCAATCTTAGTTGACGTTCAGAATGTGTATTACACGACTAAACAGGCTTACGGACGACACTTCGATTACAACAAATTTTGGTCTTTAGTGACGCACGGTAGAGAGGTTGTCAAGGCCGTTGCTTATGCCGTCGAGCGTGGCGATGAAAAGCAAAGGCAATTTCAAAATATCCTTAAAGCAATAGGTTTTGAGGTCAAGCTAAAGCCATTTATTCAACGCTCGGACGGCTCGGCGAAAGGCGATTGGGACGTTGGTATTGCATTAGATGCAATGGAATATGCAGAACTAAGTGACACTATTATTCTCGTTTCAGGTGATGGCGACTTTGACTTATTGGCGCAGCGAATTAGAACAACGAAAGGTTCTACGGTAGAAGTCTATGGGGTCGAAATGTTGACCGCTGTTTCGCTAATAAATTCGGCAACTCAGTTTATTCCCATAGACTCCAACTTGTTAATGCGTTGACGGCCACTAACACCAAAAAATTAGCTTGGAAGGCTTTTCAGGTTAATGTAAATATGGCCATTTCTAGTTAGATTGATTTGCTCTGACGACAACATCGTCAGCATAGAATGAGTGTTTGGCAAACCGATTATTGAGGAGTTATGTTTCTCTGAATGAATCGTTTTTTTAATCTAACTGAAATGGTGTAAGGTCGTTTCATCGAGTAAATAAAATTTTAGTCGACTTTTTTTATTTGCTTTACCGTTGGCTCCGCTAAGGTAACAAACATATTAATCGAGTTCGCCCAAGCTCCTTTGAATGCCAATATTGAATTTAATGGTAAGTCGTCAATCATTGTTGAATATAATAATGTGAGTTCTATCAATTCACTAGACGGCAACGCCAGTAAAACCTTGGTTCAATCTATGCACCAATCCATTAACCAATCTATGCAGCTACGCTTTGTAGAGTCATTATTTGATCGCATTGCAAAGACTATCAGTCGATGTTTTTCTCATGTGAGGGGAAACGCTGTTATCGGTGGGTAAAGAACAGCTCCAGAAAGTCTTAAACAACCTCATATAAAGCGTGTTCATCGAAATAAAGCTCGGCGAAGCAACTTGGTGAAAAGTGTTAACGTTTTGCAGCCAGGGCGCGGTAAGGATCTTTACTGTGGCAACCGTCAGGCGGTTATGATTGTAGGCATTGGGGTTGATGTAGACAATAGCCTTTTCAGAACCAATGGCGATAGTAGAATCGTTTCGCAAGTATGCTATTCGGCGGTGGATTCTTGGGTTTTCGGTAAGTGGCAGTATTGTACCCCGACACTACTCTTACTATCAGATGATGCTGAGTAAGGATTGGCTTAGACTGATCGTCGGTAGCTGTTTACAGCGACTGACGAGATGAAATAGCCGCTAGAATTTAGCTGCGAATCGATTTAATAAATAACTTGCCCTCACAAATCGACGCGTCTATTTCTTTTACATCGTGTTTCATAAGGGTCGTTCTTGTTTAAGTGAACTGATGGCCTGCTTATTCACATTGTGTTGACGAATAGCACTTGCTCTTTTAACGCGCCTAGAACTGGTTTGCTTTAATCGCAATACAGCATCATATCGTTGTAGTTACTCTTGGAGCGTCGAATATTGCAAATTTAATTTAGTAAGTGTTAACGTTGTCGCTAATCTAACCAACATAAATCATTTATAAATAATCATGGGACACTCTACTCATGCCTATCAAGGCGACGACCGTAATCAATCGATATTAATTAACATCAACGGAGAGCTGTTCCCCCGAGATGAGGCTAAGGTATCAGTATTTGACTCCGCTTTTATGTTGGGTGACGGAGTGTGGGAAGGCTTACGAGTTCATCATGGCAAGATCCCCTTCTTGAAAAAACATTTAGATCGATTATACGCAGGGGCAAAGGCGTTGGATTTTCACCCAGGTGTTAGTAAAGATGATTTGGCTGGCCGCTTAGATGAAACTCTTGCGGCAAATAATATGAGTGACGGTGTTCACTTACGAATGATGATCAGTCGTGGAACAAAATCAACGCCGTATCAAGACCCTCGAGTAACTGTGACGCCGCCGACTATCGTAATCGTTCCGGAGTACAAAGAAGCATTACCAGAGACGGTGAGTAACGGCATTGATTTGTTTACCGTTCATATACGTCGAGGGTTTCCAGATGTACAGGACCCCAAGCTTAACAGTCATTCTAAGATAAACTGCATACTGGCTTGTATCCAGGCTACCAAGGCTGGGGCGTCAGAGGCGTTGATGTTGGACCCTCATGGTTTTGTCGCGACCTGTAATAGCACGCATTTCTTTATCGTTAAAGATGACCAAGTGATTACCTCTACCGGTCAATTTTGTATCGACGGTGTGACTCGTGGTGCGGTTCTGAGTATCTGTGAAAAAGAGGGAATTAAGAGCGCGCAAACCAATTTTTCTTTGATGGACGTTTATAGCGCCGACGAAGCATTTGTAACCGGCACCTTTGCTGGCTTAGTACCAGTAACGAGCATTGACGGTAGGGACATTGGCGAAGATATCGTCGCCGTGGATGGTGATAACCGAGGACCAATGGTCAAGCGATTGCAACAACTCTATATCGAGTTACTTGATGAGGAGTGCCGTCTTGCTTAGTCGGCAGTCGGCGATCGTGCGGATCGCGATGTGGTCTGGCCCACGCAACATATCAACCGCAATGATGCGTTGCTGGGAGAGTAGAGCGGATACAGCCGTGGTTGACGAGCCATTTTACGCGGCTTATTTAACCACTACTGGCATCGTTCACCCAATGCAAGCCGAAGTGTTAGCGAGTCAGTCGTCGGACTGGGACGAGGTTATTAAGCGCCCTTTAGATAGCTGCTTGGCTGCGGGGCAGCATATTCAATACCAAAAACACATGACCCAACATATGGTTACCGACATTGATCAAGATTGGTTTTCATCACTGACACATGCGTTTTTAATTCGCAGTCCGGACCAGGTTGTAGCCTCATATGGAGTCAAACGTAAGTCAGTGACAGCGGACGATATTGGTTTTGCCAAACAGAAAGAATTGTACGACAAAGTAGTGTCAGCTCTAGGCTACAAACCACCGGTGATTGACGCTGGCGACGTGCTCGATAATCCGCAAAACATGTTACTAAAATTGTGTCATACATTAGGCGTTGAATTCGACAAAGGTATGCTTAGTTGGCCTGCAGGACCTCGCGATAGTGATGGTGCTTGGGCACCTCATTGGTATCAAAATGTAGAAAAATCGACTGGCTTTGCGCCGTATCAAGCGAAGAAGATCATTCTTAATAAACAACAGCAACGGGTAGCCGATGAGAGTCGCCCTTATTACGAGGAAATGTATAAACAACGAATTGTTGCCGACTAATATGGTTGTGCTGCCTTAAACAATACCTCAAGGGCGTAACCTCGCTAAGAACCGGTCGACGGATTGTCGGTTACTGAACAGCCTTGGATTATCCTCAGCGAAGCTGAAGGGTTTAGCCGAGATTACGATGCCAAGTATTTCTAATAGGAATCAATAAGTAAGACTTAACTAAGTCATTAATCATGTTCTAAAAGGTCTGAATGTACCTAAGCTCATAATTGCCCAAGTGACATTCACACTCGAATTTTTTTTGAGGGTGTGCTGTCAATCCTCAGGTAGACCCGATGAAAATTAGACAAAGATGAAGATTATTGCTCAAATCGAGAGTCTTTGTTCGCTGGTAAATGATGTTCATGGAGAAGAGTTTAGCCTGAGTGATTATGGCAGTAGGGCATTGATTCTTAGTTTCTTTCGAAATGCATCGTGCTTTTTTGCAGCGAATACTTGAGTTGTCTGAAAGCAACAACGAGGGCGTAATCATGGTGTTGACGTCATTGGACGTGTTTACCCTCAACCGCTGAAGACCTAGGCCATTTTCATACCAAAGCTTTAAACGATTACGAGTAGTTGCAGATCTAAATCTAGCAACAGTATGGTGTTGCGAAATAGTTTTCGGGCTTTGTTAAGAGGGTTGCATTTAGGTTAGCGAAGGTTATTCGTTGGCTCAAAAAAAGTGTCAAGATAGATAGAGATAACCCTAACGGCTTGATTCTTCGAGCCGAATTTTTTAATTAATTCTAACGGCCAAATAACTGAACATAATACCGCCGATAATATTCTATTTGAGCGTATTCAGAGCGTATTCAGAGCTTCTTTAAGCAGACCTAAACTAGAAAGCGACATCTTGATTAGGCCAAAAAAATCGCACTAGCAGGTTAGTGTTTGCAGGTGTTCGATTGCCTATGAAGCCACTAAAGGTCGGCTCAGCTAGAGGCGCTCTCGTCACTTAAATGCAACTTATGCGCGCCAACATCAACACTGTATGAGGGGCCGCGAATAGCGGTGTATTGGGTGCTCTTCACGGTGCTTACGTAATTCCATTGCCCGGTTGTCTGTTCAGCTGTAACGGTTAATTTTAGCCACCCTCGTTGATGAGAGTTTTGATACACAAGCTGAGGATTATGTTCAACAAATTGGCGTGATAGTTGTTCCGGCTGATCATTAGATAAATAGCTTTCTAGGCCCGGTGAACTAATGCTTGAAGTCGCCATTTCAACCGCTACCGACTCAGTCTCGCCTGAGGGAATTAAATCAAATGCCCAGCTATTATGAGTGTCGCCAGCTAGGCTGATAACATTATTGGCGTTCTCCTTAAAGTCCTTCAATACCCGTTGACGAGTAGCGTTGTAGCCATCCCATGCATCGGTATTGAACGGTATTTTTAGCTTGCCCAAGCCAATAATTGTATTGACGGTAGATGCGGATAAGCCTTTTTTATAGTTCAATATCTCACTCACGTCAGGCATACAAAGATTTCCCATCAATATTTGTTGGCCAAGTATTTGCCACGGTATGTTTTTTTGTTTTGAGTCACGCAGTTCAGACGTTAGCCATTGCTCTTGGGTGTCTCCGAGTAACTGCCGCTTTGGATCATCAAGCAATTCACTTTGAATACGTTTTGCGTCTGGTACGAGGGCATACGGCTGAGGCAAGTTAGTTAAATCGAGTGTTGATAGCAGCGCCCAATCTACTACCGGTTGAGGCGGACTTTTGGATACATCGAATGGTATGGTTACCATCTTAATGTCGTCGCCCGACAGTGTTTTTAATACTGTTTGGCTAGTAACGACTAGCGGGTTTTGTTGGCGTCGCAGTGGTCTCATGTCGAACGGTAACTGTTGCCATAGGATCTCGCTGAGATAATCAACTGACTTACTACGACCAACGATTCGTGTGTCGAGCATTATCAAACTAGCCAGTGAACCGATGTCAAAGCGACGATACGTGATTTCGCTGTCATGTTGATTTATAGGGTCTCTAATGGGCAGCCATTCGCGGTAAGCTTGAGTCGCAGCTCGGCGGCGTTGATACCAATCGCCTTCTTCTACTTGATGATTTTCAGCGCCGTCGTGCCAGCTGTCATTGGCAAACTCGTGGTCATCCCAAATACAGATAAATGGGTGTGCTGCGTGCGCTGCTTGAAGCTGCGGGTCACGTCGATAGGTATTATAGCGTTGACGATAATCGTTTAAACGCGTTATCTCCGTCAGTGGTAAAATACTTCTCTGTTGTTTCGCAAGTTTGGGGTCACTGTAAACATCATTTGCGTATTCGTAAATATAATCACCTAAATGCAACACCGCGGTGAGATTGCTTTGTTGGCTAATTTGGTGATAGACATTAAAATAACCATGGCCGTAATTAGAGCAAGACACGACGGCTAGTTTTGCCTGCTTAAGAGGCTGGTCACTGCTGGCGCTAGCAAGGGTGCGAGTATGTCCTGTAGGGCTGACTGACTTTTTGTATAGAAAGCGATAAAAGTAGCGGTTGTTCGGCTTTAAATTGTCAGCGTCCACTTTGACAGTGTAATCACGTTGTGCGCTAGTACTAGCGATGCCTTGGCTAACAATAGTTTCAAATTTTGCATCGACAGAAACTTGCCATAGCACATTTAAAAGCAGATCGTTATTGTTTGATTTTTTTACCAGTCTGCCACCATTAACAGCGCTAACAGTTAGGCGCGTCCACAGAATAACTTTCGTTTGCAACGGGTCTCCGCTGGCGACTCCGTGTTGGTAGCTAACCAATAAAGACGAACGATCTTGCGCTCGAGTTGATTCCATAAGGCTAAAGCTACTGATTACACTAAGACTGGTAAGAAAGGTGCGTCGCTTTATGTTTAACATCAAATTAGCAGATGATTTCCGTTAAAAAGGCTTTTCTCATAGCGAACAACGAGCAATCGCCGCCCTACAATATTACTCAACCTAACCTTAAAACTACTCAACGAAGATATCGTTTAAATAGTTTTTAATCACTAAGGGCGACTTTATTAAACATCACTATGCGGCGATTCAGCAAGCTCTTCTTTGCCGTCCTCCTGTTTTTTTGGAGCACCTTGGTGGAATTCTCTATAGGTTAGGAGTAAGCCTATAAACATCAGCGTGAAAACAATGATGGCGATTGTTAAAAGGAAGTTAGAGCTCATTTCTTCTCCCCCCTAGCAAGTAACACCGATAGTTTAAAGTAGATTCCGAACGCTAAGATTGATGGCACCCAAATTGCTGTAAACAGGCCCTGTGTTTCATAGCCGGTAAAGTAAGAAAATCCAGAAACAGCGAACGAAACAGCGACCGCTAGTAAAATAAAAAAATCTGATATTTTGAACATAGGATACTCTCCAATTATTAGGTAAAGCTCATTCGTCGACAGCGAATAGCATTTTTTTTAAATAGGCTTCGATACATTGATTTAAAAATCTTCGAATCCGAAAGCCGCTAGCATCAAACCGCCAATGACAACTCCGGTTGGTATTCGGAGACCGTTCATACCAAACACATCAACGATCGATGGAACTAAAGGAATAAAACCAATAAAAAGCCAAACAAACATGGGTGCGGCCATAGAAATCCCTAGTGTTCGAGCGATTTTTTTTGCGGCGTCTAAAAGTTCACGGTCTTTTCTTGGCTTATGCTCAGTCACGGTATGTTTGGCTCAGATTGTGATTCAATTAATGTATATAGTAATAAGCTTATTACAATATAGATTAATATATCATGACAAAATATAGGCTAGGTGACAAGATTAACTAGATAGTGTTTACTAGCAGCATCGAGGTAGGTCTGGTTAAATAACGCTAGCGACTTCGTTAACATAAAGATTTTGCTTAACAACTATAAATAATCAATGGCCACAACATAATCAATGGCCATAAAAAAGTAACTAAACTATAGTTTAAATTATGAATTTTCGGTTTTTCCCGATTCATTTATTCAGCGTTGCTTAATAGGATTATCGTTTGCGCTTTGAGTAAGTAATGAGTAATGACTCAACCTAGTTTTCAAAGCCTACCTTAAAGAATTACGTTGAGCACCTTGTCTAACAATGATTGCCGAGTAGGACAGCATTGAAATTGATAACCAATATAACGGCAAAATAATCGCACTTGACCAGCTGAAGCCTACAACAAATTTGTCTAGAGCGATGACTGCATCAGAAATCATAAACAGAACTACGGCGACAGCAACACATCTAGTCACAGAGTTTTTATGTTTTATCACCAAACTTACACCTTGCCAAACCATCAACACAATGACGCTATTATAAATCGCTACTGGCGTAGCGAATGAACCGAGTGTCGGCAACAGGTATAGATAAAATGATGTTGAAATTGCGACTAGTATAAGTAGCGGTATTAGGTAGAACTTAAATCCGCCGAGCGTTATAAAGGAATAGCAAAAGAGTAAATGCGCAATTAAAAAAGCGCCCAAGCCGAAGATAAAGTAATTGTCATTTAGCAAAAACACATCGCCCAGTAAGCATGCAATGAGACCCGCTAAAACGGTGCGGTAGTAACGCGGCTGGCGTCTGTTTGCATACATGGTCAACGCCACAATAATGAGTATGGTAGTTAACGGTTTGAATATGATGAAAAGCCAGTCAAGTTGATTCAATTGAGCATAAACTGACATGCTTGCCGAGATAAAAACTAAGCTATATAAAATATTCATTTGTAAGATCCGATTTGGATGCGTTGAGTAAACTCAGCTGGTTCAAACCTTTCTTGCCTTTATGAGATTAATTGCATCACGTAAAAAGCTAGATAAGCTCTATTATTGCTAATGATAATAATCGGTAAGCATACTCTACCTAATTTTTCGGCACAGTCGAATTTAGATCGTGCGACAGGCTACCTAAATTACGACTATGGTAACAAGCTGTAAGGGATGAGTTTTTAGTGCATTCAGGCCGAACTGTCGAAATACAATCTGCTTTACTGTTTTTTGTCGACGCTCTTCTTAGAGTTGCTTAAGGGTAATTTAGACATAATGGGCTGGGTCAGAGTTGACTCAGTGATTGATTTTTTGCTTGTGACACTTTAGCCTTGGAATTATTAATGATTGGATTAATCTTAATATTCTGAAAATTTTTGCAGAGGCTCGCTGCAGCCGAAAATTTTCTAAATGGGCAGTCCAAAAAAAACTGTTGATAGTCGCGTAAGGTCGATAAAGCAGCACCAGTACCCGCCGAAAAATTTGTTAAAGGCCGAAATATTACCTAATAAACG
This sequence comes from Arenicella sp., assembly GCA_047625975.1. Classification (GTDB taxonomy): domain Bacteria; phylum Pseudomonadota; class Gammaproteobacteria; order Arenicellales; family Arenicellaceae; genus Arenicella. Next base: position 14,546 of record JBLHRL010000036.1, on the reverse strand, counting down.
ATCTTAAAAAAATAGCACAATATACTGTTCAAAATATTTTTAAGCACCTCAACTGAAGGCTTTTAGTCTGGTGATCCGGTGCTACTGTGCGAGAAATAGAGCGACTTTAAAGTGTCATTAAACTGTTATTTCAAAGTCGCTTACTAAAAGTGACTATCAGCATTTTTGACTGCCCTGAACAACAAGCGATGATTAATAAGACGGTATCGGGTTTCAGGGCGTTTCGTAAAGACATGAACGTCTAATCTAAGATGGTTACCAGTTTTTGTAAAAAGTATGAACAGCCTCTGAAGGCACTTGAGTTACAGGACACACTTAAAATTAATACCAAAGAGGGGTGCGATGATTAATTCATCGCTTCCAGCCAGTTAAGAATGAGATATAACCACTCTAATGAGTCTAAACAACTAGCCTCTGTTAGCAGGTTCTAACTTTTAAGCCCCTAACTGTTAACTCCGGAATTTCAAAACCCTCTTATATAGGTCTTTGCGAAAAATCGTCAGTATTAGCCGTTAGACTATTAGGCTGGTTTCGGTGCATAAGCCACACACCAACCTTGGCCTGCTACTTTTTTACCCGGAAACGCTCCGCAGCCACCCCACTCAGGATCGCTGCCTTGGTATAGCACACAGCCTAGGCAATTTTGCACATCTTTATGGTTCGGGTGGCTACTGGCGTCGACCTCGGTAGTGTTTTCCTTGTAACCAAGGGCCTTTGCCATTGCATCGTCTTCGGATAAGCGGTCAGGGTCATTGGCGCTAGCTAAGTTTATATTTGCTAACACTGGAATGGCTAGCAACGAACCCGTTGCGAATTTTACGAATGATCGTCTGTCTATCTTATTTTTCATTTTGAAACCTCTTTTATGTTCAATAAACAATATCAGATAGCGTGTTAAGCCGCTTTGTCAGATGTGAAGAGACCTATACACGGCTCATTCTGATGGATCAAGCTGTCGTGCGGGCTTTGCGCGGGCGGTATTTCCTCGACTGTTGAAAAATAATCAAGGTGCCAACCACAGAAGGTAATATCCACGGAACAATGACCACGTAGCCAGTCAATAACTCGGATAAGAATCGGTTGGCGCCAAATACGAAAAATGCTGTATGCGAGCCGATGCCCGCACCAATGATACTGCCAATATGTGCGATTATTTGTTCGCCACGGGTGACTTTTTGCTTTAGGCAAAAGCGTAAGTTACTGATTGCCGTGACTGAGCAAAGGGCGGCAAATATATAGTACAAAACGCTCATCGGTGAGCCGCCAGTCGCAGTTAACGCTAGCCATATACCTACGGCCAATAAGGCTATGTTGATTACTAAACTGTCGGCGCGACGCATTAATGCTTGATTACCTTTCGCTTTGACCGACTGTAAACCGTGCCTTACTCCAACCAATACTAAGACGGATATAGCTAAAAGAAATAAGCCGTTAGAGCGCAGTTGCTCGGCAATCCTAACCGTTCGTTCAACGCTAAAGTCGTTGTCAGGGAATTTGAACGCAATCGGGTCGATCATTAGCATTAATCCCAATACCAGCGCGCTAAAGCCGACTATATACATAGCCTTGGCGTACCAGTGTCCGGTGCGAATGTGCAGAGGACTGCCCTTCTTTGTAACCACTGGAATCCAAAAAAGGATCAATGATAGAAAGCCGATAGCAACGTGAATAAAGAGTAGAGCTTGATAGGCGAATGACATGGGTGTCTCCGAAAACGCGATAGTTGTCTGGATAAATGATCGGTAATCATATTAGCGGTGTCAGTAACACTTTATAAGTGCGAAAGGTAATGGTTTCAAACCATGACTTTTGGCCTATGCAGTACGATCAAGAATAGGGAATAATGTTGTCATGAATACTCATAATGATTTTTATCAAATGTTAGGCGGCGTTGGCACCGCATTAGTGATTACCGTTATAAGCGGCCTAGTGATGTGGCAAAAACCACCGTTTATAGAAGCAATGATTTGGCAGTCGTTGATTGTCATCGCCGTCTATCTAGTTACCAGTCATTCGGTTAACGATAGCCGAGACGGCCTTTCTCGCATCGCCCTGTGGTTGATGCCGGGACTTATTTTTACTCTCAGTTGGCGTGTTCCGACCGATATTTTTTTCATTTACACCATCATTTGGGTAGCCTGTACCCCGTTCTATTTAACCGCCAAAAGCTGCTGGACTTTGCTATTAATTGTTAATGTGGCTTGGTATTTGCTTCGTTATGCGGTTTGGGAGCATTCTAATCCGTTGATTCAGACTCTTCTAGTAGGTACTTTTCATGTGTTCGCTCTGCTGTCAGCGACCACCACTAAGGAGTCGCAACATGCCAATGAAAAAACTCAGCAGCTTAATCGTGAACTATTAGCGACCCAGCATTTATTAGCTGAAGCTTCACGTGAAAGTGAACGCACTAGAATTGCGCGAGACCTGCATGATCTACTAGGTCATCATTTGACCGCATTGACGATTAATCTTCAGGTGGCGGGTCATATCAGTATTGGCGAGGCCAAAGAAAAAATTGACCAATGCCATGCGCTTTCAAGATTACTACTCAGTGATGTTCGTGAGGCCGTGAGCGCCTTGCGCGAGATGCCGGCACTTAAACTGCGCGAATTGTTAGAAATTAGTATTAAAGATATTCCTCGATTGAAGATTTCATTACAGGTAGACGAGCAGTTGCAACTCGGAGATGTAAATACGGCTGAGGTTTTTCTGCGCCTAGTTCAAGAGGCGATCACCAATACGCTGAAACATAGTGGTGCGCGTAACGCGACAATTATAGCGACCAAGCAGGGTGAGCAGGTTTCGTTGAGTTACACCGATGATGGTGACGGTTGCGATAATCTAAACATGGGTAATGGTTTGATCGGCATGCGCGAGCGCGCAGAGCGAATCGGTGGCCAATTGCAGATTGACTCGAAACCAAGTTTTAACTTGCAATTGACTGTACCCAACTAAGATGACAATAAAAGTAGCAATTATCGACGACCAAAACTTGGTGCGCAGTGGTATCGAAAGCCTATTAAGCTTATCTGATAAGGTTTCGGTTGTGGCCCAAGGCGATGACGGTGAGCGAGCGGTAAGCGTCGCCGAACAGTACCGTCCCGATGTGTTTTTAATGGACATTAGAATGCCACGGATGAATGGCATCGACGCGATTAAGAGCCTGCGAAAAGCCGAAGTCGAGACTCCTGTAATTATTTTGACGACTTTTGATGATCATCAATTGGTATTGCAGGGCTTACAGGCGGGCGCTCAAGGCTTCCTGCTTAAAGACGTGTCTTTAGACAATTTGATTGCCGCGATTGAAGCGGTTCACAGAGGCGAGACAATCGTGCAACCAGCAATTACCGATACGCTATTGCGCGGGCTAAAAGCTCAAAAAGGTGATTTCGAATTCTTGCCAGAGCCGCAGTCACTTACGCCTAAAGAAACCGAAGTGCTGCGTCTGGTTGCCGGTGGATATAGTAATCGAGAGATATCTGTTGCTTTGAGTAAGTCGGAAGGCACTATTAAAAATCATGTATCAAGCGTGCTGTCGAAACTCGGTGTGCGGGATCGCACTCGTGCAGTCTTGCGCGCGCTTGAGACTGGAATCATCTAGCGTTTGGTTTAAAACTAAGTGGTCCGCCAGTGACCGGCATTCGATTATCTTAATAAGGGTTTTTAGTTTTGCGAGCAAGCGTTGCACTAAGGATCGCGGCCTAGGTGTCTAGACTATGACTGGAGGTAAACCGATAGCTAATAATAATCGCTACGCGATCAACGCTGATATCGAAATGTCCATTGCTTGTCGTTGCCTTAGTTTTTTATGTGATTGCTTAGTGCTGCAAATGAGCTGTGTATTGAGGGTATTAGCAGCAATAACCGGGAAAAACATGATTCCTTTGGTACTATTTTTGGTTCTCGCATAAAATGATAATAATGATAATAATGATAATATAGGTTGACAGTACCTGATTAAATGATAATAATGATAACCATAAATTAAGACGTATAGAGCCAAAGGAGCAAAGGTTGTGACAGAGTTAATTGTAATGGTGATTGCCGCTTTAGTAGCGACCTTTGAAGGACGAAGGTTTTTATTGGTAGCGTTTCTCAGTGGCGAGCCATATCGGCTACTCCGCGAAGCATTAGATTCGGTTTCGGCTTTCGGTCCAAAAAAGTTCAGTCATTTCAGATATGTTAATGGCCCCTTAAAAAATCCAAAGGGCTATCAAATAAAGCACATCTTATTGATTGATCGGGAGTCAGGTATACAGATTGAAGAGGTGTCGTCTAAAGACAGTTGGATGTTCAACTGTGATGCAATAAGTGCAATGTTTTCAGCAATTCAGAGTTTTGTGCAGGATTCGTTTTCCGCCGATCGGTCGTCTATGCTTACTGATTTCCGAGTCGGCGACCATTTGATTTGTGTTGCTCACGGACCGAAGCTGATGTTGGCCTGCGTTATGATTGGCGAAGTGCCAAGCGGCTTTAAGCATCAATTGGATAATACTTTACAGATAATTCAATCTGATTTCATAGCGTCACTTTCAGACTTGGGGCAGCGAGAGAGCGTAAGGGGAGTCGCAAACGTTATGAATTCATTAATGTTAACCGGAAAGCCAATGACTTTGGATAATAGGTTCGAAAGCTAAGTTGATATTTACAAACTGATGCTTGTGACGGCTGAAGAAATGTTAGGGCTGTTGAATTGAATTAGGGTTAGTATTTCATACGTTCTTTTAAGCTCGCAGGGCCGAAAGCATTCCTCGCTTTACTATCTCAGGCTGGAGCCGCCGCTGAGACGGTTGTAAGGATATCAGTAAAACGATTAATAATATTAATGTTGTTGAAATGGAAATCGACAAGGTGGTGGTCGTCTCGATCTGTTGGCCGACACTAATTACTCTGGTCGCTGTTTGTAGATACAAATTTCTTCGATCAGTGTGCGCTTATTTACTTGGGTACCAGTAAGGTGTCGATAAGCATCTTGGAATGCCCTTCAAAAAACTCTTTATCTCAGGGATCAATAATAAATAACTGTTCACATCTAGGCACAAAAGAAAACACGGCTGGCAAACGCTAAGCTAAACATAGTATTGGTGAATAAATTAGCCTTGTGTAAAATTCAGTATGGTGTTTTTGAAGACGTTATTTTGATTGCCAAACGGTGTTGAAAAAAACGCCCTGAGGCAAGAGTCGCCATAGCCGCTGTCAGAAGGTTATCATTAGTAAGCCTCACCAGAGTTTTTTAGCCAGCGCTGATAGAGGATTCAATTAGTACTTATTTACTATTAACCTTGCCTTTGCTTTGTGCTAGTTTATCTGGACAACTGATTAGGAGTGATGTTGGTTGAGCTATGCTTAAAAACTGTGCAAAATTAAACACGAGTGACTTTGGGCGAGTCAGAATCGGCCGTGCTAATGTCGACTTCAACGCGTCTCTAATCACCAACTACCAAGGGCTTGATTTTACGATTGAGCCTAAGGTGATGAAAGTGCTGAATGAGCTGCGTATGAAGCATGGAGAGGTTGTCTCTAGAAACGACCTTATTGACAGTGTCTGGGGGCGAGCCGGTGGCACTGATGAAGGCCTTACTCGTGCTATCTCATTACTCCGAAAAGCATTTCACGATGGTTCGGACATCAAGCATTACATTCAAACAATTCCTAAGCGAGGTTACAGCCTTAAAGCAACGCTAACTAGTATTGGCGATAGCGATATCCTGCCAGTGCTCCCACAATCGCTGTCCATTGCCGTTTTGCCTTTTGTTGATATGAGTGACGATCAAAGCTTTGACTATCTATGCGATGGCATTAGCGAAGAAATTATTAATGAGCTCACTCACCTATCTAGCTTAAAGATAAGCGGGCGCACATCGTCATTTTCGTTTAAGGGTAAGAACCATGATATTAGGCAAATCGCTCAGGCGCTGAGTGTGGCTTATGTGTTGGAAGGTTCGCTGAGAAAAGATGGCGATCAATTGTGCATAACGGTTCAGCTGATAGAGGGTAGTACAGGCTTTCATGTGTGTTCCAATAGCTATAAAGGCGGGTGTAGCGAGCTATTCAGTTTTCAGGAGAAAATAGCGGGGTTGGTCGTCGATAAGGTATCCCGCGCTTTGAAGATAGCGCCGCTTGAAAAAATAAGAAAGCAACAAAATATAAGTTCTGAGGCGTATCGACTGTTTTTGCGTGGCAAACAATTAACTCATCGACTGAATGGTCAAAATACCATTCCAACTGGTATTGATTATCTTCAACGAGCAGTTGATATCGACCCGCAGTTTTGCGAAGCTTTATCATGGTTAGGCTTGGCTCATTTTATTTTACCTGAATTTTCGAAGACCCCTTTGTGGGCTCAACATATAGAAAAAAGTCGCTTGGCGATTGAGCAAGCGCTGAAGGTGAACCCTGACTCGAGTGTTGCCTTATTGGTTAAAGCGATGCACCTTATGCGCAAGCTTGAGTTTGATTCTGCACTTGAAACCTATCAGCGGGCATTAAAACTAGACCCTAATAATATTCAAACTATGGCTGGCATGGGGCTTGGCCTGATGGCTATTGGCCTATACTCGAAGGCTAAGCCCTATTTTCAACGAGTGATCGAAATCGATCCACTTTGTGGGCTCTGGCACACTACTTATGGCGGAGTATTAATGGCAATGGGGGATTTTGACGTGGCTGAGAAATCTTTTTTACGCTCCTTTAATCTTGGCTTTGGTGCGGCCGCTTTTGGTGTCTCACAGCTAATGGCTGCACGTGGTGAGGCTCAGCAAGCGATCTCATTCATGGAGCAGCATTATTCTGCTTTAGGCCCCGTTGATGCGGCCGAATTGCATTCGCCGTTGATACGTAAATTAGTGCTGAATGCTTATTTTGAGAAATCGCCGATAGCGAAGGTGATTGTCGGATATTCACTTAGGCGCCGCCTTAATGACAAAACGGCTCAACCGACAGCCGCATCCTTGATTAGCTTTTTGTTTTTAAATCAACCGCAATTATTTTTACGCAGTATCTTGGAAAAACCAAACCCATACCTTGGCTATACGATTGCTCGAATTTGGGAACCTACAGATACCTCGAAAGGTGTAAGGCAACACCCAGCTTTTATCGAATTTGTAGAACAAACAAAGCTCGTTTCTGTGTGGCAGAAGTACGGATGGCCTGCAAAAATAAAGCCCGATAATGGAGACAATTCAAGTTCTACGTTCACCATTATCGGGTAAAAATAAAAAGAATAATTTATTTTAGAGTTTCAATTTTTCTAAACAGATATTCACCTGTAATGGTGCGAATACTTGGATAGTTAGTTCGCGCATACTCGGTCGCTTCATCTGACTTCTTCTTAGTCATTTCGGCCATCATTTTTTGGTACTTAGCTTTATTAGGCGCTAAGTCTGCGGTGTTAGCAAAGGTTACCACCAGAATCATGTTGAAGTCGCCGCTTGCAGGCAAGTCGCTTGTATATATAGCATAGCTTTGCACATGACCTAAGTCCTTTGATATTTCCAACGAAGACACCCAAGATCCCATGATGCCTTCTAGGTAGACCTCCTCCATATTCGAATCGACCTTAATGGTGGTAATTGAATAAACTTCTTCGCTAGGTTTGTAATCTTTCCATATTTCGATTTCGGCGTTAGCAACAGACCAAGATAGAGCTAGCAGTGTGGTTAATGTTAATGACATAAACTTCATTGTAAATTTCCTTTTTTTAGACTGGTTGATTAAGTCTGTAAAAGGTAGCAAAGCTACTGTAGGTAAGCCTGATGGAAATATGAGGATTTTCTGTAGTGCTAGCCGACCCCAAAACTTTAAGCAGCTCAGAAGACATAGTTTAAAAATCAATCTGGCACTGAAATAGCAGCAGCAGTCGCTTTAGCTTTATGATCCATGCCGCACTAGCTAATATTCAGACATAAGAGAGTTATAAATTATGATCCAAATTAAGACTTTTTTGATTGTTGCAACAATCGGATTAACCAGCATTGCATGTAGCCAAGAAACGCAGAATAAATTTGGCCGTACGGTTCAAAATTGAACGGGTACCAATGGCGTACTAGAAATCTATGCCGGCGAAAAGTTAGTCAAACGGCTCTTGAAGACTGATAAGCTTACAACGGCCCACCCAACGACAGGGAACCAGCCTCGCCCGTATCGTTTTGGGTATGCAGTATTAGATTTTAACTGAACGGCTTAGCCGATTCAGGGGAGAAGAAAGTTTACTTTGAGTTCAGTGATTATTCGACATCTTATGTTTCTACGAACAACCTTAAAACTTTCATCCAGGCTGTGATAGCGTAAGTGGTCAACTATTTAGGCGATTAAAAACTATGGCTGTATACATACTCTCTAGACTTACTATTCACGACCGTGATGAATATGCAAAATATGAAAGTCAATTTGATGAGGTGTTCGCAAAATTTGACGGTAGTCTTTTAAGCGTCGACGAAGAGCCGCTGGTGCTCGCTGGTGAGTGGCAAGCGACGCGTTCGGTTATTATTGAGTTTCCGTCGAAACAAGCGGCATTTGCTTGGATGCAATCGGCTGAGTATCAGCGGATTTCAAAGCACAGAAATGCAGGCAGTACAATGAGCTCTATCTTAGTTAAATCCTCTGCCGCTGATTAAATAACCTATAAGCTTGTTAGGTTCAACGGCCTAAACTTTTTTGTAACAAGCTTGTCCTATACTTGTTGGCTATTGTTAGCCTAAAAATAATTATTAAAAAGAGGATTACTATGCGCACTGTCGTTATTAAACAACCGGGCGGTCTCGATAACTTACACCTTATCAAACGTCAAGCAACGCAGCCTAAACCTGATGAAGTACTGGTTAATTGGCACGCAACATCTCTAAATTATCACGACTACTTAGTAGCTGTTGGGGCAATACCCGTGTCGGGTGATCGGGTTCCAATGTCTGACGGAGCTGGTGAAATTGCCGCTATTGGTGACAATGTGACGCAATGGCAAATTGGCGACAAAGTTATGTCTACCTTTTTTCCTGACTGGCTTGAAGGCACAGCCACACAATTCAATGCAGCACGAGTAAACGGCGAACATATAGACGGCTTTGCACAAGAGTTTTCGTGTGTAGATCAAATGGCCGTTACTGAAATCCCAGTTGGCTATAGTTACGCGCAAGCTGCTACTTTACCATGCGCTGCGGCAACCGCTTGGCGTGCGCTTGTTGTGGAAGGTAATCTTAAAGCAGGTGACACAGTACTGGTAGAAGGTACTGGCGGTATGTCGATATTCGCATTGCAAATAGCGAAAGCGGCAGGTGCCTATGTTTATGCGACCACTTCAAGCGACCAGAAAGCGCAACGACTCGATGAGCTAGGTGCGGATCATGTTATTAATTATCGGACTGACGAAAAATGGGGCCGAACGGTTAGCAAACACTCTGGCGGCGGAGTCAATCATGTACTTGATGTCGGTGGCTCATCGACGTTACCCCAATCAGTCGAAGCAATCGGTTACGGCGGTCATATTTCCTTGATTGGCATTCTCGGCGGCCGAAAAGCCGATTTCATTCTACCCAAAATGTTTTTTAAGCACGCGCACATGCATGGTATTGCCGTAGGCAGTCGCCGAATGCAAATGGATATGGTGCAGGCTATAAACACAACTGGCTGGAAGCCGGTAATAGATAAGTCTTTTGAGCTTGCCGAGTTAGCCGATGCGTTTCGTTATCAGGAAACAGGGCAGCACTTTGGAAAAATAGTCTTAGAGTACTAAGGCTATATTTGATAACGTTGGCTGAGTATTAACTCGGTCACTCGTTGCTGGCGTTTCTGAGACGGCAGCGCCATTACATGCTTAGCCTCTCTTGTGGCCAGCATCGTTGAAACAAGCCGCGGCTAGCCACGTTAGGCTAAGTTGAAAACGATTGATACTCCGGTGCGAGAAAACATTTGCTTTGTGAGTAAAACAGAATTTTATTCGATCGTCACGTTTTGCCTGTAGGCTTTACCTTATTAGTAGATAACTACTCCATTAAATGATTGGCAGTAGCGCTCGGTGGCTATAAACTTAAGTTTTATTTTAAACAATATTAAAGGATCCGGTGGTCTAAGCATGAAGAAATTTATTATCCCAATAATGTCGGCTATTCTAGTGTTTTCAACACATTTGGCGTTCGCTGCAGACGCGGAACTAAGGTCTAAGCTTGAGTCCGCTAGCAATGGCGAGCACCGTAGCGATAAAAATAAGGCGCGAAATAAATATCGCAATCCTGTCGAAACATTAGCATTTTTTGGTTTAGAGGCAAATATGACGGTACTTGAGATTGGCCCCGGCGGCGGATGGTACACCGAGGTTATTGCGCCGGCAATGCGTGATACCGGCGTCTATATTGCCGGTAGTTATGATGTTGAGGTCGAGGGCCAAGCTAAATATCGTTATCGTCAGCACCAAGCACTATTGAATCAAATCAAAGATCAGCCTGAGTTATACGGCCAAATAAAAGTAGCGAATTACTCGCCACCGGAATCGAGAAATCTTTGGCAAGAAAACTCAGTAGACATGCTTCTAACCTTCCGTAGCACTCATGGCTGGGTTAGAGGTGGGCAAGTGGATGAGGTCTATTCGGATTTTTTCAAAGTAGTTAAACCCGGAGGTGTATTGGGTGTGGTTCAGCATCGTGCACCCGCTGATGGTGAAGCCGTTGCTTGGGCAAAAAAGGGTTACGTTCCTGAGTCTCGAGTAATACAAGCCGCTGAGAAGGCCGGGTTTGTTCTAGCTGGTAAGTCAGAAGTCAATGCCAATGCTAAAGATCTTAAAGACCATGATGAGGGTGTTTGGAGATTACCGCCGACCTTAGGCTTAGGTGATCAAAATCGAGATAAGTATATGTCGATCGGTGAAAGTGACCGAATGACGCTAAGGTTTATAAAACCGGAAGCGTAAAATTTTTAACTCGAACACAGTAGTCGAGCTTGTCGCTTTCTGTTTGAGGATAGCGGCATGAGCACACGCGGCTTTAAGTTGGATCATGTTGTTGTCGTTGTGCCTTCGCTGATAGGTGCAATCGAGCAATATCAATCTCTTGGGTTTACCGTAAGCTTAGGTGGCGATAACGGGCCGACTCATAATGCATTGATATCGTTTGAAGACGGCTGCTACATTGAGCTGATAAGTATGCGCTCGAAATTATTGAGAGGCATATTTAAGTTTTTTTACCAAACTAAGTTGATTAACCTTTTTAAGCCTCTAACCAGCCAGCTCAAATTCAGGCTTATGTGTTGGTTCGGCGGGCCAAATGGCATTCGAGATTGGTGTATTAGGCAACCTCAGCTAGAGCCGCTACCTGAGGTTTTGAGTTGTAATAAAATCAGAATGAGTAAGGCCGAGAGATTTAGTCGCAGCAAGCCAAATCTAGACCTAGCCGAGTGGTTGTTGGCTGCGCCATTAGATCAACGTTTGCCCTTTTTGATTGAAGATATCACCGACTTAGGGGTTCGAATTCCAGCCGGTGACGCGTGTCTTCATGGCAACGGTTGCAGGGGCATATCCTCGTTATTACTTGATCAAGATCGGTACTCTTCGATTCGTGAGTCCCTGGCTATGTTGACTCAGTGTGACGCTGCTTTAGGCCATAATTCTAACGAGATAGATATAAAATTTATGGCTCAACAGAGCAGCCAAATTGTTGTTGAGCTTACCGGAATAGGCCCAAATGTTGCGAATCTTGCAGTGCCGAGCAATCAATGTCCTGAAATTATACTTAGGTAAGAAAGTTGCCACGTATTTTGATAACCCTAACTATTTTTTCAGTGTTTAGGTGATACGCTTAGCTTTTAAGACATCAAAATAGAATACTAATATGAATTTTACCGAGTTTGCCAAATCACGAAAAAGCGCCCGTGGCTTCTTAGATAAGCCAGTCCCTCAGGGCGTTATCGATGACATTATTGACGCTGCGAAATGGGCTCCGTCATCTTACAATACGCAAACCTGGCGTGTGCATGCGGTTGCTGGTGAGCCTTTAGAACGAATTCGAGAAGGTAACACCAACAATACCTTAGCCGGCAAACCTCAGGCACGAGATTTCCCTTACAAAGAAGAATACAATGGCGAGCATCGGCAGCGACAAATTGATGTTGCGGTGCAACTTTTCGATATTATGGGAATAGAGCGACATGACAAGGAGAAGCGTACAGACTGGATGTTGCGTGGCTTTCGCCAATTTGATGCGCCAGTTTCTTTAGTATTGACCTATGATAAGTCGTTAGAGCCTGCGGCAATCAGTCAATTTTCATTGGGTTCTTTAGCCTATGGTATTGTTCTCGCAGCTTGGGAACGAGGTATTGGTTGTGTGATCAACGGGCAAGGCATTATGCAATCTGACGTGGTTCACGAACATGCCAATATACCCGATAACGAGGCCATCATGATTTGCATTGCAATGGGTTACCCCGATGATCAGTTCCTAGCTAATGAGGTGCGTTCAACGCGCGCAGATAATAGCGATTTTGTTCGCTATGTAGGCTTCGATAAATAGCGTAGCTGACAACCGTCTCAATACTGGGCCTAAGTCACTTAGGCCCAGCTAGATGTCTGATAATCAAGCGGATTAACAGCACTAGCAACACCAAATCAATTGATAGCGCTTGCTTAACAGTTGAAGCGTTTGACTTTAAGTGTTTAGAGTTGCCCGTGTGGTAATAACCAGATGGAGCAATCCTCGTGCTCATTGCAACATAATGTCACTCGTAATTACACTATTTTCAGTACTATACGGCGTGTCTAATATCGGTTCGGCACCAATATATTAGTATGACTAATGACGGCTGCCGTCATTATCACGTCAACAATGTCCAAAAGGAGGCGCCATGCAGCAAGTTATAACCTATTATTTAGAAATGAAGTCAGCCGGAGATCTGCTTGAAAAAACTGATGCCAATGATTTGCTGATAATAGAGGCTCAAATAGATGAATTTCGTTTCAATAAGTTTTTATATACCTTAGTTGGTAGTGCTTGGCAGTGGACCGAAAAATTATCACTGACTGACCAGCAATGGCAACAGTATGTTGAGAATCCTCAGCTAAGGACATGGGTTGGCTATTTTAAAGGTGCGATCGCGGGTTATTTTGAATTGAGTACCGACCCTCAAGGGAATACCGAAATAATGTACTTTGGCCTTGCTGAGGGTTTCATCGGCAAAGGATTAGGAGCTTACTTTTTGAGCCAGGCCGTTAAATCAGCCTGGGCCATTCCAAGCACTGATCGAGTTTGGTTGCATACCTGCTCGCTTGATCATCCGTCTGCCCTAAATAATTATCAACGCCGTGGTTTTAAGGTCTATAAGACTGAAAACAGTACCGAATCCTAACTCTAATTTAGCGTTAGTTAAGTGATGCTTAATCACACTCAATCTATAGTCAGGATCAAGTTCCCGTAGCGAATTACGCGAAAGGCGTTATGATATGTCTCAATCAACCATAGGGTCACAACAATGCCACGTATGAGTTCCAAAGAAAAAGCTGAATTTCGAAAATTAATGGCCGATAAAGGCTATTCACGCATTTCGGTTTACGCGCCAACCAATGCTAAAGAGCTACGTGCTGATATTGAAGAAGTTACACGTAAAATGGTTGAAGAGTACGAAGATCAAAATCAATAAACATTTGCATAGCGGTGTTGGTTATTTGATTGGCCTCAGCGAATCATATTTAATCAGTAAAAGCGACAATAAAGGCAGTGATTTATCTGAATTAGAGAGACTGACGCAAGGCATCTACAAGCTGTTGAGGGTTGTTGGTAAAAGCAATCAACATGCGCGAAAGCGCAATCGTCTAGCGAAGCGTCAGCAGCAGCAGTCGTCACTTGCGTACGAGCAAGCAGAGCGTCAATACTTAATCGATAAATCCGGTCTTCAACCTAGCTTTCGACTATCAGTAACTGAGTTTTTGACCCGTGAACCTGATTTTGTCAATGATCCAGAGCAAGCCAGCGAGGCAAAACACCTCTGCCAACAGGGTGTTGGCATCGAGCAGCGAGTACTCAGACTCAAATTAGATGTAAAAGGCGATGCAAATTATATGCGGCCCAGCATGGTCGTTGGCAAAAAGGGTAAACCAGCAGACGAACGCGCTGATTCAATGACTGACCTAATCTACTTTGTCGAAGTAGCCGGTGTTGATGTGTCTAATGTGGACGGCTGCATTACGATGTTTTTGGTCTATCGGGATCAAACTACGCTGCCGGTTATACATAAGTATAGGCTTACACCAAATCACATTCTTGCTTTACCGCGCTGGGACACTGTGCATTTAGATACAGTCTATGTCAGCTCTAATAAAAACTCCTTGAGTCTGAACAGCTCACGTACCTGTGCCGAATTTTTTGATATTAGGGATAAAAATTAGCCCTAAGCAAAAAAATTAGCCCTAAGCAAAAAAAATTAGCCCTAAGCCAAAAAAATTAGCCCTAAGCCAAAAAAATTAGTCCTAAGCCAAAAAAATTAGTCCTAAGCCAAAATTTAAGTAGATAAACTATGATTGATAAGCATGTAAAAACTATAGCCCTGTGTGGCGCACTTCTATGCCTTTTTGG
>JBLHRL010000035.1:0-27029 GCA_047625975.1 Arenicella sp. | reverse complement strand
TCAGCAAAATATAGGTTTTGGTATCGGGTTGAGTATTGTGCAGCGTATCTGTGACCGCTTTGGGTGTGAGTTGAACACTCATCTAGAAAGCGACAACCGCTATATCTCGTCTATAACGTTTAATTGATTTGATGATTTGAATCTATTCGAGTATCAAACGTAAGGCCAAATATGAAATTTGGAGTTTTCAGCAACGCAGACCTAGCTGTTTTGAAAGAATATTTACAAAACAAAGGTGTCAAAGTGGGTCGAATATTTAATTATACGAAATTGGCTACAGACCCGCTTTAGGTTGTTGATCCAGAGCAAAACGTACTTGAGATCATTCGTTGAATAATTGCTAGCTAGGTGATCCGCGTATCTTTTCACTTACATATTCAATATGTCGAACTAAATGGTGTTCGAATTCCACTGGGTGCTGATAAACTTCAATCGTAATAAACTTGACCTTATAATCTATTCATTATGCTAAAGCCTGTCAGAGTTCTGTTGATTTTAGGAATGATGTCGCTGCTTGGCTGTACTAAAAGTGATAACCCCTATGTTGTTTGTTACTCTAATGCTACGCCTGATAGTACTGAAGCGTTTAAGCTTATTCCCCAAGGCGAGTTCACCAAGTCGAACGCACCAGTTTACCCAGAGGAGGGCAAACCCTATTTGGTTACTGTCGAAGCGTTTCTGATTCAAATTCATGAAGTGACTAATCAACAATTCGCTGAGTTTGTCTCTAGTACTGCTTACGTTACCGATGCCGAGCGAAGTCGAAAGAATGTCGCAGGGAACGGCTCGGCGGTATTCTCAAGCGACTCGGCTGAGTCGCAACCGGCTTGGCGGTTAAGCGCTGGCGCGAATTGGAGGCACCCTTCAGGGGTAGGCAGCAGCATTAACCACAAGCCTCGGCATCCAGTAGTTCATGTGTCATTACGGGACGCTAAAGCCTACGCCTTATGGGCTGGCGGACGACTGCCGACTGAGCTGGAATGGGAATACGCTGCGCAGTTGGGTTTAAGTGATCCAACGAGGCCTGAAAGTGGTGCTTATAATAGCGACTCAACACCGATTGCGAATACTTGGCAGGGTGTCTTTCCGATTGTAAACTCAGCGGCAGACGGGTTTAACGGCGCCGCTCCAGTAGCATGCTTTCCACCAAGCGAAATAGGCTTATACGATATGATTGGTAATGTATGGGAATGGACCGACACACCCACCTCTAAATCGAGTCATCTGATTAAGGGTGGCTCGTTTCTCTGCGCGAATAATTTTTGTAAACGTTATCGGCCGACCGCAAGGCAGGCGCAGGAGATTGACTTTTCAACTAACCATATTGGCTTTCGTCTAGTTAAAGAGGTCGCTGACTAGGGCCGAGCGTTTGGCTTTCCATTAAGATACGATAACAGCCTATTGGTAAGCAATAAATTACTATAAAATGGCATAAAATATGTCATATTAAAACAGCGGTTACCTAACTATGCGCAACACGATTGCTCCTTACGTAGCGCGGGCTATGTTCAGCCCTAAAAGGTTGGCTACCAAGCGAATTAAGGCTGAGAAAAAACGTGCTCGGCTCGGTGAACCTCATCGAGTAACCGTTTATTTACGTATAAACGACGCCCATAGCTATGTTTTGCTTCAGCTATTGACCCGTTTAGAGCAGCGTTATTCTATTGAGTATGATTTTCGAACGGTCTTGAACCTGCAAAACGACATGTACCCAGCGGCAGCATTATGGGCTGAAAATGCATTCGAAGACTGCGGCTACTTGAGCGACCTTTACAGTGACTTGGTCGATTTTCCGAGCAATGCGCCGGCAACAACCTCGCAGCGAGACGCACAGATAAGCTCTCAACTATTGCATTGGGAATTACAGCCTGGCTATCTAGATAATGCTATGGCCTTATTTAGAGCGTATTGGCAAGGTGATGAGGCATCCTTGAATTTGTTATTAGACCCAGCGATTACTCAAAACCATCAATGTTTTGAACATCATTTACACTCCAACGAGGCTCTGCTAAAAGAGTGTGGCCACTATTTAAGCGCTATGCTGCACTACGGTGGCGAATGGTATTGGGGTATCAATCGACTGCAATATCTTGAGCGGCGTTTGAATCACCTTGGCGTTGCCCAGCAGGCTGAGTCTGAGGTCGTGTTTGACCGAAGTCATCAGAGCTTTTGCACGATGATGAGCGCCGAACAAGTGGCGGCTGAGCAAAGCATAAAACAGCCCGATAACCCGATAGAAGTATTCTTTTCATCGCGAAGCCCTTACTCCTACCTAGGCCTGATTAGGGTTAGACAATTATCACAGCATTATGGTGTTCCGCTGGTGATTAAACCTGTTTTGCCGATGGTCATGCGGCGAATGCAAGTGCCCAAGCTAAAGAGTACGTATATCGCTTTAGACACTGCGCGTGAAGCGGCTCGGTATGGCATACCGTTCGGCTTTATTGCTGACCCACTAGGCAAAGGGGTTGAAAATACTTATGCCTTATTTGAGTATGCAAAAAGCCAAAATAAAGAAGTTGAACTATTAGAAAGTGTTGCCCGCGGGGTTTGGTCTGAGGGTATTCGATCAGATACAAACAAGGGGCTTTCAAAACTGGTCGCTAGAGCCGGTCTAGATTGGAATCAGGCGCAGGTCTACTTGTCTGACAACCGTTGGCGCATTTGGGCTCAAGACAACCTTGCTGAGCTATATTCGTATGGTCAATGGGGTGTACCGTGTTTTAGGTTTAACGATATGACTGTCTTTGGCCAGGATCGCTTGGACCGTATAGAACAGGCTATTGTCAGTAGCTTACAACGCCAGACTAAAAGCCAGATGGAAGTTAATAAAACCAACATTAACAACGCGTAAGTTGAGACAAATTTTATGCCATTAGAAAAACAGATAAATTTGCCAACAGATGGTCGCGCACAGCGCACGCAGCGTAGCCGTTCTAATATTATTGAAGCGGTTTTGAGTCTGTACTCCGATGGTGTTTTAGTGCCGACCGCGCAGGAAGTCGCCGACCGCTCAGGTTTAGGCATTCGTACGGTATTTAGACATTTCTCAGAAATGGAGGCTCTGTTTATTGCCGGTGATCAGCTGCTTTATCAGCGTTATGAACAAGAGCCAGTAGAGTCGCCTGAGGATGATCTTAGCAATCGAATTGCTCAGTTAGTGTCGATTAGGATGAAAATCTACAGCGAGTACTCTCCATATATAAGGGCGACCCTGGTGCAGAAGTGGCGTTATTCGCAACTTGATAAACAGTATCGTGCTTTTAGTCAAAAGCTTAAGCAGCAGGTAGTCTATTTTCTGCCAGAAGCAAAAAAGCTGAGTGAGCCGATGTTCGAGCTGCTGGTTATCGCGTTATCGTATGAGAGCTGGGATAAAATGCGCACCATGGACAAACGCAGTAAAAAGGCAATTTCAGGTATCATCCTCAATTCGGTTGTTTTCATCATGAGCGCAGCTTAAAAAGTTAGCGTAGAAAACCTTTAGCCGAGTTAAAATCGATGCTATTTTATACCAATATCGACCGAAATTTAATCATTAGATATCTTTAAATAAGAGAAATATACAATGACAGAATCAACTCAACTGTGGATTAATCGCAGTGATCTACGTCAAACTAAAGTGGTAGAACTAACCTTGCCGACGCTTGCCGATGGCCAGGTTTTGGTCGAAATTGATAAGTTTGGCCTGACCGCTAACAACGTTACCTATGCCGTGGTCGGCGACATGATTGGTTACTGGAACTATTATCCAAGCGGCGAGAATGGTTGGGGTAAAGTGCCGGTATGGGGCTGTTGCAATGTAGTTGCGTCAACCCATAAGGAGATACCTGTAGGCGATCGTCTTTGGGGCTTTTTACCAATGGATTCTCACACAATACTTACGCCAAGCGACGTTACGAAAAGCCGTTTTGTTGATGTGACACCTTACCGTAAAGAGCTGCCAGCGCTTTATAACGGTTATTCTCGCACAGCGTCTGAGCCAGCAGTAATGACCGAGCTAGAAAATGAACGCTGCCTTATGTTTCCGCTATTTGCTACCTCGTATATCTTATACGACTACTTAATTGATAACGATTTCTTTGGTGCTGGCCAAGTGTTGATTGGTTCCGCGTCGTCCAAAACGGGTTTCGGTTTAGCTAAAATACTGCACGGTGACGCCGATATTGACGTTAAAGTTGTTGGTATTACATCGCAACGGAATAAAGCCTTTGTTGAGTCATTGAATTGCTGTGATCAAATCGTAGTCTACGGTGATGAAACCTCGATTGATTCTGAGCAAGCTGCGGCCTACATCGATATGTCTGGCGATGCTAGTTTGAGAGCTAAGCTACATAACCACCTACAAGATAAGATGGTCAATAGCAGCATGGTCGGCGCAAGCCATTGGGAGAGTCGAGGTGACGCCGGAGAATTACCCGGTGCCAAACCAAGTGTTTTCTTTGCACCGGCCCAGATCGCCAAGCGAGACCAAAGCTGGGGTCCAGGTGTGGCTTGGCTTAAAGCAATGCAGGCCAGCGCAGAAGTTACTATCGCTATTAAAGACGATGTTGATGTTCAATGGTTTTATGGCGCTGACGAGCTAGCTAATATCTGGCTCGAATTATTGGATAATAAAGTACCGGCCAACCGAGGCTTGAT
The DNA here is from genome assembly GCA_047625975.1 of Arenicella sp. Lineage (GTDB taxonomy): Bacteria > Pseudomonadota > Gammaproteobacteria > Arenicellales > Arenicellaceae > Arenicella. Next base: position 22,391 of record JBLHRL010000035.1, on the reverse strand, counting down.
GGCTTCTTTAGTGCCTAAATAGGCCACGCAGTGGAGGTTTTTTGTGATTCCAGTCGATCAAATCACAGGGCAACCAAAACAGAATGATATCAAGTTGAGCATCACTCTGTTCGGTCATATCCAACTATTTACTCGAGCCTTTTGCCAGCAATATCAATAGCGTTGCTACTACGATCTCTACGATTATCTCGGTGACCGCGAAGGGCGCGCTGTGAAATGACCAAGCGATGACCCGGTAGCAAGCGATAACCAGTAACACGATTGCCGGTGGATAAAGCCAGCTCGGGCTTTGTTTAACCGAGCCATATAACGCCATGCTACCTAGGCCTAGAAATAAAGCTCCGAAATCACCAATCTGAGAGCTGAGCGCCAAGCCAGTCAGTAACGGCATTCCCGACATATCGGCTGCGCCACTAGGGTCAACTGCCCAACGCAGGCCAATAAAAATAAATAAGAGTGCCGGCAAACCGACAAGAATTCTAAGTGTTGTGTTCATTAATGATCCTCTAAAGAGTTTAGTGTTATTGATATAGGTAGTAGCCATCAGATTGCTAGCCACTAGACTGGTATTACGAGTTTCTAGGTAAAGAAAACCACAGTAGCAGTAATAGTATCGGCGGAAAAATTAACGCAGTGATACTGCCCGGAGCCTGGCTGGTGGTCTCGATTACCTTAATTTGAGCCAACACCAAACGACAGCTCCATTCGGTAAACAAGCTTAACAGCATCAATGGTATTAAGCTCCGATATCGAAGCAGCACGACCAGGTAAATTAAACCGAGTAGTAACTGAGCTATGCCCCAAAATGCGAACATTGATATTACTGTTGCGGCTCCAGCGTCGGTATATGAATCGAGGGGAATAGTCGCAATCGATTGCGCGCCGCCGTCAGTCTTGAAAATATGTACCAAGCTACGTGCAACGGTCATTAATGTCAGCAAAGTGAACCCCCAAAGTGCAAACCTCTGACCCTGGTAGTTGTTGTTGGCATTTTGCGGCAACAGCCCGTTCAGCAATGCTTGCATGGCGACGATACCTGTTAATTTTTATTTCTACATTTGATACTATGTCACAAGTTATGACATAATTCAGTTCTACTTTTATTAATTTACATGTCGGCCATTTTGAAAAATAGAAAACTGCAAATTATGTCAGCGTTATTGGTAATAATGGCCTGCCTCGTATATGTAAAAAGAGGGGATTTGTCTGAGTCGGTTTATCAAATTGTTGCCTCCAAGCGCATGCTTAACGACATAACCACTGATCTGCAAGACGGTTTGCACTTGGTTCTTTGTGGCGCAGGCTCACCGCTTCCTGACCCACAACGTTCGGGACCCTGTGCGCTGGTTATCGCTGGTGAAACGATGCTGGTGATAGATGCTGGTACTGGAGGAAGTCGAAACCTGTCGGCCATGCAAGTGCCCCAAGGTAATATTGATGCGCTGCTGTTAACTCACTTTCATTCCGACCACATCGATGGTTTAGGCGGTCTAGCCATGCAGCGATGGGTCAACGGCATTAACACGTCTCCGTTGCCGGTTTACGGTCCCAAAGGTGTGTCTCAAATCGTTACAGGTTTCAATATGGCCTATGACTTAGACGCCAGCTACCGACAAGCTCATCATGGTGACAGTGTTGCGCCCTTGTCCGGCAAGGGAATGTTGGCAATCGAGGTTGCCATGCCGTTACAAGGTGAGCAGACCCTAGTACTCGAAAAAGACGGTTTGACGGTAACTATGTTCACGGTTAATCACGCGCCAATTTCGCCAGCGGTAGGCTATCGCTTTGATTATAAGGACCGGTCTTTAGTGATCAGCGGTGATACGTCGAAGTCTGAGAATCTGCAACGCATATCGCAAGGTGTCGACTTATTGGTTCATGAAGCACTTTCCCCTAATTTAGTGATGGCGCTGAATCGCGGCGCGGCTAGCGCAGGAAACGCCACTGTCGAGAAAATCACTCACGATATTTTGGATTATCATACTAGCCCTAAAGAAGCGGCCGAAATCGCACAAGCCGCCAATGTTAAGCATCTACTTTTTCATCATATTGTGCCGGCGCTGATAGTCCCTGGATCTAAAACCGCCTTTTTAAAGGGCGTTGATAACGCCTACAAAGGAGGGGTGACCATTGGTCAAGACGGCAGCATGATCAGCCTACCTAGCAATAGCGACAAAATCATAACTAGTAAACTCTTATAAGGGTGTTGCCAATATAAGTGTCGCCGCTAGCGGGACAATATCAATGCTTCGCAGCCGGTTCCATTAAGGAGTTCTCGTGTCTTGCTTTGATCTGATGAGCTGAGATTCGCAAAAGCTTGTTGTATCCACTGTAGACATTTGCCTTGATATGGGAAGGTTTGTTGTGTCCACAGTACGTCATCAATGGTGGTTTGCCATGTTTTCTCGCTTGCTTGTAAGGCCTTGGCGTTCGCCAGTAGCGCAGGTGCGTACACACGACCCATCTCGCTCAATAAGGCTGTCAGTGAATCGCTGATTGAGCCGCTTGAGTGCCAGCCATTTTCCACCGCCTGGCAACCGCTTAGATCAGACATGCGCTGCACCCATGCGACCACACGCGGAGCGTGGCTTTCAGCAATTGCACGAGGCGTGGGGTCAAAGCCGACCAGCTGAGTTAATTGCCCATAAAGGGCAAAGTCACAAGCAGACGGCCGTTGGCCTAAGATAAATAGGTTGTCGCGCAGATGGTCACTCAAAGCCTTAAGAAAGCGGCGGTAACTAGCATCAATAACGGGTGCGGTTACATCATTAGAGCCGACAACATAGAGGCGGTTGATTTGTCGCTCGCTGAAGAGTTTCTTAAACTGCGAGTGTTGCTCATCGGATAAGCCGTTATTCACACCAAAGGGCAGAAGTGAGCCGGCGTTATCGGCGTCGGCTGAGCCATGCCATCGATAGTGAAACATATACTTTGTCGCCCACTCATCGGCGAAGTCCTCGATTAGATAGTCCATAAACGCCAATACGGGGTCGTTAGGGATTACTGATCGATCTTGCCACTGCGTCTCTAGCCGACGAATTATTGGCGTGCTATCAAGTACCGCTTTTGGCTCGCCATTTTCATCGTCGAAAATAAAAGTAGGCAGTAGCTCTACTTTAGGCTTAGCGATACCACGTTTGCCTAGTTCGATGCTCGGCTGGCCCCAGATCACTTGGTAAGGTATCTGTCGATAACGCAATAGGGCAATCATTTTATGCGTATACGGTGAGCCTGGCGCGCCGATTAGAGTCAGTCGCTGTTGAGATAGTCGAGTCATAGTCGGGTTCCGAGTAATTAGTGTTATTTACTTACCTTACATTGTGGCATAACTTATGTCATAATTTCAATAATTTTACGATTCGGGAAAAGACATGTTTACACTAATTATCTATGCTGTCGCTATCGCGCTCTATGGACTTTTCTATTGTTGGTACGTCGGTTTTCGTCAAAAAGTTACTACAGAGGAAGTTGAGGCACTGATCACTCGTTACCAAAAAGGCTCAGCAATAACACCCGAGCTGGCGGCAAGTCTTGGTGTGTTTTTTGGTAACGATGATGGCAAAGACTTTGTCATGGTTAACCTTCTGCACCTTAAGCAACCATTTAAAGAATCACGAACCAAGCTCGAGGCCTATCAAAAGATATTTCTAGGGCAACTTTTAAAGAAGGCAGGGCACCCCGTAATGTTTGGTCGTGCGGCGAGTACCAATATTGAAAATTTAAACTGCGATACGGCCAATGACTGGACTGCCTTTGGTATGGTTCGATACCGCAGTCGCCGAGATTTTTTGGAAATGTTGTTAGGCACTATTAATAGCGAGCACCATAAATTGAAGCTCGATGCGCTACAGAAAACATTGGGATTCCCGTCAGCGCCTTGGTCAATGATGGGTGGGCCTAAAATACTGGTGCCAATGGCCCTAGCGTTATTGGCGATGATTTTACAACTAGCGTTAGCATAGCTAAAAAGCGATAAACTTGTGTTTATAAACACATCGCTTAAAAGACCCAAACTACTGAAACAACAGTATCGAGAGAGCAACATAAGAGATTACCACTATGGACTTTTTAAGAACCCCTGATGATCAGTTTGAAAACCTACCAGACTACCCTTTCTCGCCAAACTATCTAACCATTGATGACATGCAAGGCGGTCAACTTCGCGTTCACTATCTTGATGAGGGCCCACGTGACGGCCCTATTGTGCTGCTTATGCATGGTCAGCCTGTGTGGTCTTACTTGTATCGTTATATGATCCCACCATTAGTAGAGGCTGGGTTTCGAGTGGTTGTTCCTGATTTAGTCGGCTTTGGCCGGTCAGACAAACCGACTAAGCAAGAAGACTATACCTATGCTCGACACGTAAGCTGGATGAGTGATTGGTTTACGCAGATGGAACTTACTGATGTTACGGTGTTTCTTCAGGACTGGGGAAGTCTGATTGGTCTCAGGCTAGTCGCCGCATTTCCAGAGCGATTTAGTCATGTTGTTTTAGCCAACGGTGGTTTACCCACTGGCCCAGTTCCGCCGCTACTAGGGAGACTGCTACAATGGATTTATCCGCGAATTGAAATAGTCAGAGCAGAGCAGCTGGGGGCTAAATTTAAAGTTAAGTGGGGTATTCCTGGGTTTCTCTACTGGCGTAAATACGCGGCGGAAAGTCCAGATTTTTCAATTACTGATGTGATGCAAGTTAGCGCGAGAGGCTCTCTTTCGCCTGACATACTTTCGGCCTATGAGGCACCGTTTCCAGATCAAAGCTTTATGTCGGGCGCACGTCAGTTTCCGATGCTTGTGCCAATTTTCGCCAACGAACCTGAAGTAGAAGAAAATAAAGCGGCTTGGCGAGTATTACGTTCATTCAATAAACCATTTATGTTGGCATTTGCGGATAATGACCCTGTTACCGCTGGCGGCGACAAGAAATTTCTAGAGCAAGTGCCTGGCTGCAAGGGTGTCGAGCATCGAACAATTACCGATGCGGGCCATTTCTTGCAGCAAGACCAGCCCGATAAATGCGTAAAGGCGATTCTAGATGTTACTGGTCGCGTATAGAGAGTCGAACTCCCAAGGGTCTATTCGCTTGTCTTAGCTATTTAAGATTCTGTTTTAGAGCAAGCAATCTGTCGAAATTGGTTGCTTAGATTTTTAGCTCTAATCAGTTTGGCCAATACGTAACCTCATCACCTTGCTCGTAGGCTTGATCTCCATGTTTATCGATAGGCTGAGGCGATTGTGTCGTACTTGGCCAAGCCGACTCAATCTGTTCTTTATTGTGCTGAGCAAGCAATTGTTCGAGCAAAATTAGCTTTTCAGGGTGTTGATTGATCAAATTGATCTGCTCAGTAGGGTCGCTATCGAGATTAAATAAAAACTTCTTATTAGGCGCGTCGCTACCTTTGTCGGGCTGTTTAGTTCGAATCATTTTCCAGCCTTCATGCAGTACCGTTTGCTGATACCCTTGGCGCCAAAAAAGCGTTTTGTGTGGGTCGCCGCTCACTTCTTTGTTGATGAACGGCAGAAGGTCAACACCGTCTAATGTGCGATCGCTGGGAACCGTGGCATTGGCCGCTGCGGCAATAGTGTGAAATAGATCAAAGTGGTGAATAGGCGCCGACATATGCACGCCAGGCGCAATTTTCTTAGGCCATTTAACCATGAAAGGAACATGCGTGCCGCCCTCAAAATGGGTAAGCTTCCAACCTCGGTAAGGCTTATTGATATCGGCTAAGCCAATGTAACCAGCGCCACCATTATCACTAGTAAATATAATCAGGGTATTTTCAGCTAAGCCATTTTTTTCAAGCGCCTTGGTTACTTTTTCTACGCTTCTGTCTAAGGCACGAATCATTGCCGAATAAACCCGCATACGATGATCTTTGATATGTGATAACGCCTCATAATCAGCCTTGGCCGCTTGTAATGGGTTGTGCACGCCCCATTGCGCCAAATACAAAAAGAACGGTCTATTTTTATTCGCATCGATTACTTTTACCGCTTCATTAGTGAAATAGTCGGTGAGATAACCATCCGGTTCAAAATTCTCACTACTGTTAAACTGAACAGCGTAACGGCCGGTTGCCCATATCATGCGATCGATGGCCGCTCCCTCAACTTTTGCATTGACCACGTCTGGGTGGTCTTCTGGCATATAAAGGCCACCTCTCATATCCAGGCTTTCATCAAAGCCTTGCGCCTGAGGTCGTTTATCCCCGTTGGAGCCAACATGCCACTTACCAATATGTGCAGTGTAGTAGCCTTTGTCTTTGAGCACCTCAGCAATGGTGATTTCCTCGCTTGGCATGCCAAGGTCTTGAATCGACGGCAGCTCGGCAGCGGCGTCGGTATCAACCAGCAACGGCAATGGGCCGGGCTCTAGCTCTTCCATCCATTGAAATATTCGCGGGCCTAATTTAAATATAGGCGTGTATTCAAAACCGAAGCGAGTTGAATATCGACCGGTTAGTAGTGTTGCTCGAGAGGGCGCGCAAATCGCATTTGCCGCATAGCCGTTTTCGAACACCACTCCTTGTGCTGCAATTTTATCTATATTTGGTGTCATCACTGAACCATCGCCAGCGCCACCGTTGTATAATGAGATATCGTTAAAACCAAGGTCGTCGGCCAAAATAAGAATAATATTAGGCGGTCGTTCGCTTGGTGGTAGAATCGCTTTAGTTGGCCCTTGTTGCCACACTATGGGGCGATTTGGTGCGGTCGGTTGGAGTGTATTAATAACCGTTGGCGCAGCCCATATTAAAAGATCAAGACGACTTTGCCAGACAGATAAGGACAATACGCTGACACCGAATAATACTATTAAAAACTTCTTCATAAATCGTTTAACCTATTTAATTTGCCAACAAAATTCTAGCGACTCACTTTAAATTTTATCCAACTTTAATAATCTAGACTTAATAACTTTGGTAAAAATAGTACCAATACTTATATTGATCGCTCGCGTCTAACTAAGTAGGCAACAAGTGCCGCGATCAACACTAGCAATAGCATCAAATGAAACTTATATACGCTGATTAATTTCTTATACGTATTGGTTCTAATTTGTTGCAGCGAATCGTATTCGGCGGGCATAGGCAGAACGCCGTGGGTGGCGGCGTAGTGGTTATAGTCGCTAAGTAATTGCTGGAAAAGAGCGGGGCGCTGCCGGCTTAAGTTGTCAGTCTCACCCGGATCGTTTTGTATATCGAATAAGCGCCAATCACCATCTCCATAAGGAATCAGGTTGCGCGCTAACTTATATTGACCCTTAAACAGGGCGGCGTTACCAGCGACTTCTAAGCCGACCGCATCTGTAGGGCTATAGGTGTAATCACTAATGCCCTCGAGTACCGGTTTTAAGCTACGGCCAGTAATGGCTATGTCACCGCTGTCATCTACAACCTTGATGTTCAGATAGTCTAGTAGTGTCGGCGTAATATCGGTGACCATGCTAAACGATGATTGTGTCTTTCCGTTGGCGATAGACGGCCCAGAAATGATCAACGGCACTCGGATGCCACCATCACTGCTGTAAAATTTGAACATTTTATTTGGCGAGGCGGCGGCAGACGCCCACTCTGGACCAATCGATACCAAGCTACCTTTCTCACCCATGGTGTCGATGTCGCTATTGTAGCCACTGATCGCTTTCCAAAGCCCTATACCGGGGGTGGTAATCATGTCGTTAAACTCAGGGCCATTATCTGAGGTAACAACAAACAGCGTATTATCGAGCTCGCCATTACGCTCTAGCCAGTCGATTAAGCGACCAATGTGATGGTCCATAGCCTCTAGCATGCCAGCATTAACCGCCATTGCCTTTGAATAGTAGCGTCGCTCTTTGTCGCTTAGAGTTTTCCAGTCTCGCGAACCTTTTGGCATTGGTGCAAGCGCTGCGCCAATAGGGATTAAACCAAGTTGCTGGGCTTTTTCCCAGCGTTTTTTCCGAAGTGCATGCCAACCATCGTTATAAACACCCTCGTAATTTTCGGTGAATTCGCGCGGCGCTTGAATCGGAATATGAATCGCCTGAAAGGCTAAATAGGCAAAGAACGGCTGCTTGCTTTTGGGCGCCATACGGCCATTAACACCTACGTCAGCGGCCATGTACTCAATCATTTTATCGACAATAAACTCTGATGAGTAAAAATCGTCTGGCAATGTTGCCGGTTTTTCATCTTCAAACCAAGGTGCGGTGTTGTAATACGCTATGTAAGGGCGTTGTTCCCAGTTGTCGGCGCCTGAAGCATCGAGTGCGAAGGAACGATCAAATCCATGACTAACTGGAAGGTCTTGCAAGCGACTACCCATATGCCACTTGCCAGTCATATAGGTACGGTAACCGGCCGAGCGAAGATGGTCAGCAATAGTTCTTACACCCGGCTCAAGCGAGAGGGTATAACCCGTTTGGCTCTCATGTTCAGGCGGTATAACCTCCGGAATCGTAGCGACACCCGTGCGGTGATTATCAACCCCCGTAAGTAACATCGCTCGAGAAGGAGCGCAAAGTGGCGATGTGCGGTAATTGCTAAAACGAACACCTTGGTCAGCCAAACGTTGGATATTTGGCATATGCGCTTCACCACCAAAAGGAGCAAAGTCCATCAAGCCCGCGTCGTCGACCAGAATCATAACGATATTAGGCGAAGCTGATTTATCACTCGACGCTAACGTCTGACTAGAAACCAGCAATGAAACAAAGATCGCGATTAAAAATTCGGTGGAATGAAAGCTATATTTCTTCATAAAAAGAGACTCGATTTTGTGTAATAGTAGTCTACTTATTGGCACAAATTATGGCAATAGTTTTCTATTGTATTTCAGTCTTGCTTTTTTATACTTTTACCAAAACTGGTCAAAATCATTTTCTTACCAGCAATTTTTCCAGTTGACGAGTCTAATAGGTTCTGGTTTCATGACAACCGTGGCTCGTTCTCACTACTATAAACTGTACTAGATAGTCTTAAGAATATCAGGACCTATATTTAAAGCGGCAATATTGTACTTACATTGGCGAACAATCCAGCGTGGGTAAATTATCCAAAAGATAAGGTGAGATTGCTAATATAGACCAAATTTAGTTTTAGGCCAGATGTTCTAATCCTCATCGAATAAGACTTTAACTCATTCGTTATTAATACCCCAAACCAATGATACGCGGAGAGGTTTGTACCTTTCTTCTTTTGCAATGGAACGCCGAAAATGGATGTCAAAAAGTTAGAAGCTTTAGCGACTGTTATAGAGGGTTATCAGCTGAATTATCGGGTGTTTTATCTATATTCTTCGGAGGGTATTAGCCGTTCTAAGTTGTTATCAAAGATAGAACTTTGTTCGAGTGTGGCCGCTACGGGGCGTAATTTTAATACTATCAACAAGCTAAAGGCAGTGCTTGAAAAGTGGCAATAGCGACAGGGTTCCCAGCCCAATCGGGTGTAGTACTGAAGCTTTACATTCAACCCTCGAGAACGTGTTAAAATACGATTTTACAGCTTAACTTCTACGTTTAAAAATAGGACTTCATCTTTGAAAATCAGTGTCAAAGTACTGCTCGTGATGGTTGCCGGACTGGCCATTTATACCTTTTGGCCTTCTACTACTCAAGAAGCGGTGCCAAGACTGACAGACGCCAACACGATACGCGAGACAAGCAGCGGACCTATTATCGGTAGTGCTGATGCTAATAATACCTATGCCTGGCTTGGTATTCCATTTGCGACACCACCTGTTGGCGACGCTCGTTGGCGTGCGCCACGTGCCGTTGAGCTTTGGACTGATACCCAGGAAACGATTGCTTTTCGTGACCCTTGCGTACAGCTTTCTGGCCCTCTTGATGGCCTGCCAGATGACAGCGGCAGAGTCGTTGGGAGCGAAGACTGCTTGTATCTGAATGTCTGGTCACCAAGCTCACAGCAAGATGCCGGAGCCAAACAGCGGCCAGTGATGTTGTGGCTTCACGGCGGCGGCAACACTATCGGCACGGCAAATACTTATCCGGGCAGCAAACTGGCCGGTGGCGAAGAAATTGTCTTAGTCACTATTAATTATCGGTTGGGTTTTTTCGGTTGGATGAGTCACCCCGCTCTGCGTGGGGCAGAGCGAGACCTGTTGGATGCGAGTGGCAATTACGCTAACCTGGACATGATCGCGGCGCTTACTTGGGTAAGAGATAATATTGCCAATTTTGGTGGCGATCCTGAAAACGTCACAATATTTGGTGAATCAGCAGGAGGGCTTAATGTTTACCAACTAATGGCATCGCCGTTGGCCAAAGGGCTGTTTCACAAAGCTATTTCTCAGAGTGGCTCGGTGGCGACAACACCACGCTGGCGAGCTGAGAACTACCAGGATGCCGCGCAGCCTGGGCAGAAACTGAGCTCTAGCGAATGGCTGGTTCTGCAGCTTCAAAATGCCGGGCGAGCAGCCGATCCCATGGCGGCTAGAGTGGTTCTTGATTCCATGTCTGATCAACAAATACAAACTTTTATGTATTCTCGTAGCGCTGACCAAATTCTCGAAGGTATTGATGCCGGCGCAGGCATGTACCCAGCACCACAGGGCATTCGTGACGGCACAGTGTTGCCCGAAGAAACGCTTTATAGCGTTTTTGCCAATCCTGAAAATTACAATAGTGTGCCATTGATTACCGGCAGCAATCGCGACGAAGCGAAGCTGTTTATGGCTCAGAGTCCAGATTTCGTCGAACGCCGATTTGGTATACTGCCGCGCATCAAGAATGAACTTGCTTATAACTCTATGGCGGCTTACATAAGCGATAACTGGAAAGCGATGGCGGTGGACGGCGTCGCGAATATCATCACGGCTAATACTTCGAACCCAGTTTTTGCTTACCGTTGGGATTGGGATGAAGGCAGTAACAGTATGCTGGTGGATTATAGCACTCTGTTGGGCGCAGCCCACGGGCTTGAAGTAGCGTATGTCTTCGATGACTTTGACGGAGGTATAATTGCGCCTGGTCTTTATAATCAAGACAATAGCCCCGGTCGCGACGTGCTGGCCGCGCAAATGCGCAGTTACTGGTCTGAATTTGCTAGAACTGGAAAGCCGGGTAAAGGGCGCGAGGGAGTTTTACCTACGTGGCAAAGCTGGAATACCGGTCAACCCAACCTGATGCTGCTGGATACGGCGGCAGACGACGGTTTACGCATGGTGGAGCAACCGATGACCACAAACATGCTTAAATTACGTCTGGCGGAGGATGCAGGTATACCGACATTGCTCGCTCGCTGCACTCTTCATGTGCAATTGTTCTTGCAGGCTAATGCCGGTGCAGATGTGTGGAGCGAAGCCGAATACAAAGCGCTTGGCTGCTCGGCGTTTCCGCCCTGGTTATTGGAAGTTAGTCGATAGGGCGGTAGCTTAAAAAATTCGATAGTGATCGCTTTATTCGAATTAATCACTATTCACCGCATTGAAATATTTCTTCAATCGACATTTTGAAAAGGCCAGCCACCTTAAATGCCAGAGTTAAGCTAGGGTCAAATCTACCTTTCTCGATCGCATTTATCGTCTGCCTCGAAACCTCAAGCTCAACTGCTAAGCGAGCTTGAGTCCAATCTCGTTCCGCACGAAGCACCTTTAGTCGATTTTTCATCGGTAGTCACGATGTCCAACGATCATCGCGGCAAGAAAAGTAAGGCATATCAAAATGATTAAGTGTGAAATCTCTGGTTCGAAAGAAATAAGCTTTATATCCTCTAACAACTCGTAACTATTTCCACAGACTACCCCTGTGCCTAATGTTATTGCCGATACCTCACGAAATATCTTCTGATGCATTTCGTCCAATCCTGACAGATACCTCTTGGTAGTCACAATCATTGTACCGACGACTTCAATACTGATGATCACTGCGAAAATCGTTAGTAGAGCATTGAAATCCCAAATATATTTCGGCCCGAATGCAGCTAACGCCATTGAAACGAGCCAAGCAGCACTCCAATACTTAAGATGAACACTATTTTTTCGATTTCTTGCAGTCCAGCTATCTAAGTTTATTTTTGATTTATTCATATGTCGAACTCACTTGTCATAAAGTAAGGTTTATTTTACATTATGGTCGGTCTTAATTTGTTAAATGTAAACTTAACGTTACAAAAAGTCTTGTAGAGTCGATATTTTAAAAAGTCAGTTTTACTCGAAGGCTTTTCCTTAATGTAAACTTGTTGCAATAATAGTCACGCCAAGATCGAAATAAAATATACTGTGTATGGTTAAAGTGGCTTAATTAAGCTGTAGTAGTGCCGGTCCTTAAATCTGACAAGTGAGCAGCTCTAAACAACAATTTATGTATCATCAGTTCAGGCAACAACGAGACAATAAAATGATTATCAAACAAGTAATTACGATTCTTTCAATGGCGACTATGCTAAGCGCATGCGCGGTTAACCAGAACGGTCAAGTTGTGCCAGATGGTCAAGTATTTAATAAAGAACGAGTTTTACCTTTGGGTGCAGGTTTGTTAGGCGCGGCAATATGCAATCAGCTATTTAAGGGTCACGGCAGTAAAGACGGTTGGACAGCCGCATGTGGAGCCGCAGGTTATTTCGTATCCAGCTCATTTTTGAAAAAAAGTAGCACCGCTTTTGAGAAGAACAAAACTGGCCAAACAAGTAGTTGGCAAGATCCTGATGGCAAAAGCTATTCAGTGACACCGACACGAACCTATTTTCAAGAGAATAGCCCTTGCAGAGAGTTTCGTCAGACGGTTGAAATAGAAGGTCAAACCGAGATTTTAACAGGCAACGCTTGTCGTAAAAACGACGGCACTTGGGACGTAGTTAAATAAAGTATTAACAGCGTAAAAAACAGCGCATTTTTTTACAATGCTATGCACATGCTTAACCCGCTAGGCTGGTATAATTAGCATCACTCTGGCGGTGTCAATGTTTGCCTAAAATATGACCTAAAGGGATGAGATTTGTTAAAACGGCAAATCATGACTATATCTATTGGTATAGAAGACCCAAATAACGTCTGACACTAATTATAGAGGTAGTAATGCTGATATCAAATATGGAAGTTATTCCGCAACGAACTATATTGAAGCACTTAGGTTTAGTTCAAGGCAGTACTGTTCGGGCTAAACACGCTGGTAGGGATATTATGGCGGGGCTTAAAAATATTTTTGGTGGTGAGCTTGTTGCCTACACAGAACTAATGACTGAAGCGCGAGAAGAAGCGACCGAACGTATGATAGCGCAGGCCGAATCGCTTGGTGCTAATGCGGTGCTTAACATTCGCTTTGCGACTTCCTCCGTTGCTCAAGGTGCGGCTGAACTATTTGCCTATGGCACGGCGGTAGTGCTCGATGGCCACTCTATTTAATGGCTGTCAGCATCAAATTTTTAGCCGTTAAAGTGCAGGCGAGGCCTTGATATGATTGACATGATTAATATTATTGTTGTTGTTGTGTTGCTGGCGTTAGGCTACGGATTTGGCTCGTATCGTGAGAAACAGCACTTTCAGTCGATTTTCAAACGTGAAGCTGAAATGAAAAGCATTATGCTGTTCGATAGTCGCTTTAGCCCCGACCCCGACTCAGAAACAGGTGGTCAACTGGTGCACGGTAACGTGGTTATATCAGTCGATTATTTTAAGTCTTTTGTGGCCAATATAAGAAAGCTGTTTGGCGGTCGCTTACGTAGCTATGAAACTCTACTAGATCGTGGTCGAAGAGAAGCCGTATTAAGAATGAAGTCTAATGCGTCTGCAATGGGCGCAAATACAGTCTTCAATATTAAGTTCGAAACTGCGTCTATCTCAAAGGGTGCGAGTGGCAATATTGGCTCAATTGAAGTGCTGGTGTACGGCAGCGCGATAAAGCGAGTCTAAGAGCCGAGTGCAGAAACCGTAGATAGGCTTCTATATAATATCCGATCAAAAAAAGTGGGTCTTAAAAACATATGGAATATGAAAATCCGCCGATAGAAGAGGGAATCAATTATTCCTCTGAACACCCCTTGAAAGAATTTTTGCAGTTATTGCTAGGCGTTTCTATGCTTGTGATTGTCAGTATTGTTGTGATTAACTTGTTGATAGGCATTTTGGCTAAGCAGATTCCATTTGAGTTTGAGCAAAAGATGGCCGAGAGCGTTAATTTGATAGAGCTACTTGGTGAAGAGGGTTTAGACGGCAACTTATATAACAGCTCTGCTAAGAGTTTAGAGCCGGCTTTATTATCAGATGAACTTCGCCTTAAGGTTGCCAGAAAGCAGTATTTGCAACTCATAGCAGACAAGATTTCACCCGCAATGAATTTGCCTGAAGGTATGCAATTAACGCTGCACTATAGTGATTCTGATCAGGTTAATGCGTTCGCAACCTTAGGCGGGCATATCGTCTTTTTTGAAGGTTTACTCGCGAAGCTTGGGTCAGAGGATGAACTCGCAGCAGTGATGGCGCATGAGCTAGCTCATGTGAAGCTAAGACACCCTATCGTAGCCATCGGCAAGGGATTAACTATGGCAACGCTAGCGGCATCGATTAGCGGTGCTTCTGGCAGCTCAGCCGGAAATTGGCTAATAAGCCGTTCTGCCAACTTAAGTCTGCTGAAATTTTCACGAGATCAAGAGGCCGCTGCCGATGCCGAATCTGCAGCGGCCTTGGTGAGTATTTATGGGCATATTGGTGGAGCATATGCTTTGTTTCAACATTTTGCCGAAATTGAAGGGGCGAGCGAAGATCAATTCGACGTCGCTGAAATTTTTCGTAGCCACCCTTATTCTGAAGTGCGCTGGCTGGCCCTCAAAAAGCTTGCTCTGCAACAAGGCTGGCTTACGCAAGGACCGACTCTGCCTCTTCAGTTACCACAGAGAGTGCTTAGCGAAAGTGAATAGACAAATTGGGAGCAAGCTTTAGGCCGTTTGGCAAATTCTCTATGTTATTCGCTTAAGACGTAAGGTTTGGATATCGTCTGAGTTTTCACACTAAGACGATTAGTTAATGGGCGATAGTAACTTAGGGTTTTGTACCAAGTTTAAGGACACCATGAGCAGGGTCCTCAGCAAAAATATTGTTGTTATACCAACCTTTTACAGAATTAATATCGACCACAACGACTTCACGCCTAACGCTCCAGCTTACTTGTAGTGGTGACGCCGCTTGGTTAAACCAAGGCCCCGAAGTTGAACCTAAATATTCGATTGGAATACCCTTGCCTGTTTGGATATTATCAGCTTGATAATATTCATTACTAGAGCTCACTTTTGCTAGATTATTAAAATCTATCGCATTTTTCATCGTTTGCTAACACAATTACTTGGCCCCTAACTCGTAAGCCTGGGTTGATTGTACTCTCGGCAAGACACCCATCCAATGTTGGCCTCGGTTTGATTTACGCCCAAGAATAAACGAAGTGAATTTCTAGAGTCTCAGTTGACTGCAAGGAATCGCCTTTAGTTCCACATACTTTGCCGATAAACGATTTGAGTTGCGCTTTGCTTAGTTGGCCATTGTATACAAAGCCTGTATCAGCACCTTTGCCTTCGCCATTGCCTGCGTAGGTAGTAAAGTTAGCGCCTTTATGCTCCGCATTGGCATGAAAATGGATGTTACATAAATTCATTTAGTCGCGGTTCGGTGCGGTTCCAAAAACACCCTGATTAAGACCATAGCCTTGATCAATGTCACGCGGAGATTGTGAGTCAAAACCTTTAGTATCGGTATTGGTTTCCAAAGTAGTTGCTGTGATTTGACCATAGAGTTGCTTACCTGTTTTGCGGAAACCGGTGCCGACATAATTAAAACACCGCCAATGGAAATCGTCAGTAGGACCTTTGAATGATTAGATTTTTTTTCATAATTTTGTTCCTTTGTTATTTAGCAACAGGACACATTTAATCGTGTTACGTCGATGCACTCAAAGTTGAAATAGTTAAGCTGTTAGTAATATATTCAGTAGCGATAGCCCGGAGATAGCATCGGCACCATCTGGTCAATTTCGATGAAGCCTACCGTGCATTCAGTGCCACTTAAGTTAAAAGTCGACCCCTATTTGTGCGGCTAGGCCGAACGAGTGATGAAGTGATAATTCGGCTAAGCCTGCTAATTCATTAGCGCCAGAGAAGCCTTCTTGGTAAATAAACGTGTAGCTTAGGCCGACATCAATCTATGGCTGTCAGGGCCATTCGGGTAATAGTTAACCGTCACCGTTACCGTGGGCGGTAGGTGAGTCACTTTACCAACTAGGTTTTCAGTTCTTAGTGGATCGTTTATTTCAAAATTAACATCATGCGTAAATGGTGTTGCTGCAAGCACTTCATTAGTCAGTCTGTCGCTTAGAAAGTAGGGAAATTTAAGCCTAGCGGTGTGTCGTCATCGACAATTACACCGAAACCTAGATCGGCGGCATCAACAAACATATCCGACGACGAATCGTTATGTCTCACTATTGCAACATTTACGCGAGCGATAACATCGCCTTTCTTGAATGCGACGGTGGTGTGCGCGGCGTAGACTTATGCAAAAGGTCTAAAGAGCACGTTAACTTTTTCATATTGTTTATCGCAGAGATTTATTTTGACTGCGGCCATCATATGAACAGTATTTGAAAAGGACCTGACGCTAAGATTAAAATTAGATTAACGCAATGATCGACGGTGCTCTGGTCTGAGCCACCGTTGATTGATAGAATTCTAGGGTGAGAATTGCCGCAACAGCCGGCTTCGTGTAATGCCGCGATCGGATTGGTACTGAGTTAAACGCTTGATTCGCCAAACTGAAGTGGTGTAAATGCTGCATTTAATGTTAATGTTTAACCATGGCATCTAGTCAATCTCAGGATACAAAATTAATGATCGAACCGCATTCGGTGATCTACCAAGTTAACCTGAGTATTGATGTCGACGTGATCGAGCGTTTTGATCAGTGGCTGCATCGGCACACTGAAGAAATGCTGGCGATTCGAGGTTTTATCTCAGCCTCAATATCGATTCCTGACGTCGAAGATGTGAGCCAAAAACATCGCTGCGTTCAATATCGGCTGAGTGACCAAAAGGCTCTGGACAATTATCTCGAGAACCATTCCGATGCAATGCGAGCTGAAAGTAATCGACATTTCGGGGGCCATTTTAGCGCTACTCGGAGAGTGTTGTCGATTGCCGAGGCGGCCTTTGCAAAGCACCGAGTATGTGCAAATTGCGAGGCCGAACTATTGGGGCGGTTCTGTAACGTTTGTGGACAAAGAGAGGAGCCCCGGGTACCGACACTAGGCTCAGTAACCGGTGAGTTGACCCATGAGGTGTTCGGTGTTGGGTCTAAATTATGGCGCAGCATCAGCTTATTACTTTTCAAACCTGGTCAGCTAACCGCCGCGTATATATCTGGCAAGCGGCAGAAGTATATGTCGCCAATTCGTCTGTATCTACTATTCAGTATTGTCGCCTTCGCGCTCCTTGCTTTCTTAAATAGTCATGGTGGTTGGAATATTGACGTTAAAACTGCTCCAGGCACGGAAATAACCCAAGAAATTGATTTAACTGACGATGTTGACGCGGTAGCGGCTGAAGCTAATTCGCCGATAGATAAATTAAGCATTCCCTCAGGCTTATTTTCTGATGAGGTTAAAAACCAATTAGAACAAAAAATAAAAGGCGCGATCAGGTCGATCCAGCGTGATGTTACCGCTGGTAATACAGAAGCAGTTATAAGTAAGTTTGTTGAACCTTTACCGACGGTGCTGTTTTTATTTTTACCGATTGTCGCTTTGCTGTTCAAAATTTTGTATCTACCAAGCCGAAAACATTATGTAGAGCACCTTATTTACATCGTACACAATCATACTTTTGTATTTGCCGCGATCAGCGCATCCTGCATCATTTCTGAAATAGTCAGAGTTTGGCCTCGCCTAGAAATATTCATCGGGCTCAGTTTCTTGTTAGCTCTATCGATTTACGCTTATCGCCATCTGCGCAAGTTTTTGATCGAAAAATATTCTAAATCAAAAGTAAAAGGGTCCCTAAGCCTAGTGTTGATGGTTGTCGTGATGACACTGATTTTTGATTCAACATTGAACGACGGGGTCAGCCTTTTGTTAGAGATGTTGTGGTTGGTCTACCTGCCTTTCTATCTCTTTCGGTCGATACGAGTCGTCTATCAGCATTCACGCTGGGTCACAGCTTTGTCTTTGCTGGTGATTTCGGTGATGTATTTCGTATTGTTAGTGGTGATGTTGTTAAGCTCGGCTGTGTTTGTCGGTTTATCCTACAGCTAAGGAATCGAAATAGGCAAGTGGCCGTCTCTGATAAGCACGAACGGTCTAGAGAATCTCTAGGATGCAACACAAGTAGAGTTAAATAAGCCTTATTGAGGGGCAGGGAGGTAGCTGCATGCATTCAAAATTTTGGCATAAGCGCTGGGCGACTAGCGATATACCCTGGCACGAAAGTGCGGGGAGCTCTCTGTTAGCAGAGAACCTCAATGCTTTATCGCTGCGCTGTTCAACACGCATATTTGTTCCATTGTGCGGGAAAACGCTTGATATTCGATGGCTACTGGGCCAAGGCTATAGCGTTGTGGCCATAGAGCTAAGTGAAATGGCCGTAAACCAGCTCTTTAGCGAACTCGGGAGCAAGCCGAAGATCGTGCAGAGCGGCTCATTAAAGCATTATAGCGTTAATAAGTTAGATGTGTTTATCGGTGATTTCTTTGTACTTACTGCTGACCTGCTAGGTACTGTTGATGCTGTGTTTGATCGCGCTTCGCTGGTCGCATTGCCAATCGAAATGCGAGTTAAATATACTCGTCATTTGGCTGATATTACCGCCAAAGCCCTGCAATTGCTGATTGTCTTCGAATATCATTCGCCCGAGATGGTGGGGCCTCCGTTTTCGATATCAATGGATGAGATCACTAAGCATTACAGCGAGATTTACGCTATATCACTATTAAGCAGTCGTGATGTAAGTGGCAAGTTGAGAGGTGATTTTGCGGCGCTAGAGAATGCTTATCTATTGCAGCCGGTAGCCTAGCTCAGAGATGTGCTATGTTTTAGCTACAAGCCGGCTTTGTAAGCGATGCTCTTCGAGGTTCTGTTATTGGTTGCCTTACCGGAGATAATTAGGTCGCTTATTTGATAGCGGTGTTTAATCTACATTGACGGCTTGAGTTAACCAAAGAGGTACTGTCCCATACGCGCCGGATAACGATCACGGGTTACAGACATCAGTTTCGACCGGAAATATCAACGTTGATACCGTTAAACGGTAGGTTTTGTATTAATTCGGGCGAGCTAATATGCCGCCGTATACCGCCCCTGATTGGTTGAGTAATTTTTCCATTTTTCATTATCAGGTTGATCGGCTATCATAGAATTCGGTTCAGTGGTTAGGTTGATTGGTTTTGCTTATGCCAAAAAAATTCATGTGGTTTGGGTTGCTACTGCTTAGTTATTTGGCGGTGTGCCTTGCGGTGCATCTTGCACTGTATCGCGCGACTCTCGAACTTTCGGCATATCGAACAATGATTGCGTCGATATCTGGGCGTATTCATCAGCCAATGAGCCAATTCGAAATTGAACACTTGTCAACACAAGTCTCAAAAATTGAGTTCGGTGGCGACCTTAGGCCTTTGGGCGTCAACTTCGACGCTAAACCGCTAGCGTACTACTTAGAGCCAGCGACATTTGATGTGAAGGCTAGCGTGGCCCTGCTAAATGAGAATTACTTACGGATTGCCCAAGTTAAATTCGATTCACTATCTTCTAAGATTAGTACTGCCTACGCTCGGCGTCTGCTGTTGCTAGGCACACTATCCATGATTGCTGGCGCGGTTGGCTTATTATTGTTATTGGTATTTTTGTGGCAGTGGAAGAGAGCTAGTGGCCACTTGAATGATGAAATTGCTATCGCTTCCGATTTGCCTGCTGATAAAGATTTGTCGAATTTTGATCACTACTTGGAGTCGGTGGTTGCCGAGGAAGTCAAATTTTCTGGTCATCGCGCGCTACTCAGTTGTAAGGGGTTCGATGCCGATCACATTCCTATAAGAGTGCGAGATGCGGCTGAGTTGATTGCTGAACAGTTGGTGCGTAATAGTATTTTGCATGGAGGCTTGCCCGCTGAGCAGCGCTTGCTTGCAGGCAAGACCGATTACCTCTCTGTTCGCGCTACTATGGTAGAGCAAGATGCGAGTTGGGTGGTATCGGTGTGGGACAATGGCGAAGGTTTAGATGGCAGTAATATTCTAAGTAGAGCACGAAGTCTGCAATTATTAGATTCAGTAGCGGCAGACTCATTGGCCCCCGAGCAGAGAATCAAGCTAGTCTTTCTGCCCGGTTTTACGACTCGAAATAATATGGTGTCAATCGCTGATAACGATAAGCCATTGTCTGAACTACGTGCGATCTCTAAGCGTCTTAAAGGTGCTATATCGGTTCAGAACCAACCCGGTCAATACTGTCAGTTCTCGGTGCGATTCCCGAAGTCGTAAGATCGATTGGATGGATACCTAAATTTTTTGTCTATAAACAAAAGTTTCGTCGGAAAATAACCGTCAATTCCGCAGCGCTAGTTCAATTAAAGCGCTTGAAGCGCTAGTAATTAGCGGTGTTTACCCTATAATCGCGCTTTGTTTTTGGGCTAACCAACCTCTTGATATCTAATGAATTTACGTAATATTGCGATTATCGCGCACGTTGACCACGGTAAAACTACTTTAGTAGACAAACTTCTTCAGCAATCTGGCACTTTCGATGACCGTGCAGAACTGGTTGAACGTGTTATGGACAGTAACGATATTGAGAAGGAGCGTGGCATCACTATTTTAGCGAAGCCAACTGCCCTTACTTGGAAAGACTATCGCATCAATATTGTTGATACACCCGGCCACGCCGACTTTGGCGGTGAAGTAGAGCGTATTCTGTCAATGGTTGACTCGGTGCTGTTACTGGTAGACGCGGTCGACGGTCCAATGCCACAAACTCGTTTCGTAACACAAAAAGCGTTCGAGCATGACTTGAAGCCGATTGTGGTAATTAACAAGATCGACCGTGAGGGTGCTCGCCCTGACTGGGTGCTCGACCAGACGTTCGATTTATTCGATATGTTGGGCGCGACTGATGAACAGTTAGATTTCCCAGTCATCTATGCATCAGCCATTAATGGTTACGCCACTGATGATCATACTAACCTTACCGACAATATGGATATGTTGTTCCAAACCGTTATTGATCGCGTTCCTCCACCGCCGGTTCAACTTGATGAGCCGTTTCAAATGCAGATTTCTCAGTTAGATTATTCATCCTACTTGGGTGTTATCGGTATCGGTCGAATTAAGCAAGGTTCAATTAAAACTAACGGTCCGGTTACTGTTGTTAATAACGATGGCAAGACTCGCAATGGTCGTATTGCTAAGATTTTTGGTTTTAAAGGCATTGAACGCATAGAAATTGAAGAAGCTCACGCTGGCGATATCGTTGCAGTAACTGGTATGGACGAATTATTCATATCCGAAACAATCTGTGATCGTGCTGCAGTTGAAGCTCTACCGGCTTTGACAGTAGACGAGCCTACGGTGACCATGACTTTTCAAGTGAATACATCACCATTTGCCGGTCAAGAAGGAAAGTATCTTACCTCTCGTCAAATACGTGAACGTTTACAAAAAGAATTATTGCACAACGTTGCCTTACGGGTAGAAGACACGGCAGATGCTGAAAAATTTAAAGTATCTGGTCGCGGCGAATTACACTTATCAGTTTTAATTGAAAATATGCGTCGTGAAGGCTATGAACTAGCGGTATCAAGGCCTGAAGTTATTTTCAAAGACGTCGGCGGCGAGATTCATGAGCCATACGAAATTGTGACAATTGATGTTGATGATGAACACCAAGGCACCATTATGAAGGCCTTGCAAGAACGTGGCGCTGATTTAGAAAACATGACGCCAGATGGCAAAGGCCGTGTGCGTTTAGACTTCTTGGTTCCTTCTCGAGGTTTAATTGGTTTTCAGACTGATTTTATGACCATGACTTCAGGGGCCGGCTTGATGTATCACGTATTTGATCGTTATGCGCCGAAGAAAAACAAATCTTTTGGTCAGCGCAAGAACGGTGTGTTGATATCAAACGGTACTGGTAAAGCACTCGGTTTTGCGATCTTTAATTTACAAGATCGTGGCAAGATGATGATTACAGCAACCCAACAAGTGTATGAAGGCCAAGTAGTTGGTGTACACTCTCGTGAGAACGATTTAACCGTTAACCCATTAAAAGGTAAGCAGTTAACTAACGTGCGCGCATCAGGAACTGATGAAGCCTTACGCTTGGTTACACCAATCAAACACACCTTAGAGTCGGCTCTTGAGTTCATTGATGATGACGAGTTGGTTGAGATCACGCCTCAAAGTATTCGTATTCGTAAGCGTTTCTTAGCTGA